>JBNARI010000018.1:0-47234 GCA_049718765.1 Bacillota bacterium
CGCGCTTAGGAATGGGCGGTAACCAGGGCGTGTTATGGTTAGATTACGGTGTGAGAAGGGAACCCGGCAGTTTTGGCGAACGTCTACACTAGGTGTGATTGCAGAGGGTGAGGTTTGATGGTTATGGGTTGGGTTCGATGTAGAAGGCGTGTGCTAGCGGCTGCGCTGACTGCCGGTGTGGTGTGGGCGGGAGCGCGTGGCTGGTTTGGGGGCGGAAGTGCGGCGGCTGATAGGGGCGGAGCGGGGTTTTCTGACGTTCCTGCGTGGCACTGGGCTGCTGAGTACGTGTATGGGCTGGCGGCCAGGGGTGTTGTTGCGGGTGTGAGGCCTTGGACGTTTGAGCCCGGGAGGGGTGTGTCCCGTGCGGAGTTTGCGAAAATGGTGTGTGCGGCTGTGGGCGCCCGGGAGGGATCGCCGGGATCGGTGGAAGAACTGTTCTCCGACGTGCGGGAGAGCGAGTGGTACACGCCTTACGTGGTGTGTGCAGCGGAGCGCGGGCTCATGCTGGGCTGGGCCGGGCAGTTCCGGCCGGGCGAGCCGTTGACCAGGGCTGAGGCTGCCACCGTGGCAGCGCGGGTCCTGGCGGGTGCTGGAGTTTCGGGGACGCGTGGAGCTGCTACTGGCCGGGAGCGGTTTGCTGACGCGAGGGATATACCCGAATGGGCACGAGAGGGCGTTGGCATGTGCTTGCAGGTGGGAATCATAGAGGGTTATGAGGACGGGGCGTTCAGGCCGCTGGCTCAGGTGAGCAGGGCCGAAGCGGCTGCCATGGTGTTCAGGTGCATGGACCTGATGGGCACCCTTTACGACGCCACTGGCACTGTGGTGGCTGTAGACGCTACGGGGCGCAGGGCCGTCGTTGATCTGGGCACGCTGGGCATGGTGAGCGTGGACGTTGACGATGTATGGCGGGACGGCGTGAAAGGTGGCGATGTGCTGGAGCTCGATGAGGTGGGATTGATCATGGCAAGCGGCGGCAGGGTGCTACACGCTGCGGTGGTGACCTCTGCAGCCAGCGGGGTGGTGGCGTGGGTGGACGCCGGTGCCGGGAAGCTGGCCTTTGTGAGCAGGCGGGATGGTATGGTGAGGACGGTGCGCCTGGCCGAGGGTGCGAAAGTGTTCCGGCAGGGCAGGCTGGATAGTCTGAGCAGCCTGCGCGAAGGGGATACTGTGTCTGTGGTGTTCGAGCGGGCCACCCGCAGGGCAAGGGCGGTTGACGCAAAGCGCGGCAATCTTGCTGGGGTAGTTGCCGGGATCGAAGGACAGACCGTGATCTTGCAGCCTCTGGACGGAGGCCAGCCGGTGAAGGTACTGGTGCCCGACGGGTGCGTGGTGCTGGTTGACGGCAGCAGGGCGTCGGTGGGCGATCTCAAGGCGGGGGACAGGGTGCTTGTTTGGGAGCAGGGAGGAAAGGCTGAGTACGTTGAAGCCTTCCGTTTTGAGGCGGGGATGTGAGATGAGGGCGTTGCGGCGGTACCTTGGAGCTTTGCTTGTGGGGCTGCTCCTCGTGCCATTTGTGTGCGTGGGGCTGCCCGCGGGAAGCGTGAATGCAGGCGGGGTGACGTTGGGCCTCCCCGGGCGCCTGGCGCAGGTAATGGCCGCTGCTAATGTGTCGGAGGAAAAGGCGGCGTCCTTGTTTGCGGAGAACATGCGGGCACTTGGTGTGCACGTGCTGGACGTTGCTGCAGGCGCTAGGGGTCAGGGCGCAGTGGTTGCGGTGGTAGACACTGGTGTGGATCCTTCGCACCCGGCGCTTGCTGCGGGACCGTCGCGCGCTGCCAAGATCATAGACTGGATTGACCTCAGCGGAGAAGGCCTTGTGGACACCAGGGCTGTGGCCCAGGAGAAGAAGGGAGCTCTTGCCACCGAGTACGGCCAGGTGAAACTGGGCAGCGTGCGCTCGGTGAGCGGGCGGTATCGTTATGGCGTCTTCAGGGAGAACCAGATCGCCAGATCCTCCCCGCTTATGACCAGATTCGCCGCGGGTGGGGGAGACGGCTGGTTCCTGGTAGTGGTGGTGGACTCGCGCAAAGCCGGGGTCTACGACACCGTGGTGGTGGACTCCAACGGTAACATGGACCTTTCGGACGATGTGCCCCTCAGGAAGTTTGCGGATGGCGGAGGGTTTGCCTCCTTCTCAAAGCCCGGCACCAGGGTTGGTGCTGCCAGGCTGGCCTTCGTTGTGTCGGATATTGCGGCTGACGGCAGCAAGGTGTGGCTCGGTTTTGACGCCAATGGCCACGGCACAATGGTGGCCGGCATAATCGCTGGCTCACGGGCCGGGTATGAAGGCGTGGCGCCAGCTGCGGGGATCATCGTGATCAAGGTGATGGATTCTGCCGGAAACGGCTCCACAGAGCGCGTGATGAAGGCGGTAAGGATTGCTGCTGCAAAGGGCGCAGGTGTGGTTAACCTCAGCGTGGCGGAAACCGGAGAAGTGGTGTTTGGGCCCGAACCCGGGGAGGAAAGCCTGCCCCAGCTGGCTGAGGCGGGAGAGGAACTGGAAACGCTGGTGGTGGCCGCGGTGGGCAACGGCGGGCCGGGGATTGGATCGGCCAGGTTGCCGGAGATGGACAACAGGGGCGTGTTTGTGGCGGCGGGCTACACGCCTGACCTGCTGCAAGCCTACGGCGTCGGGTCAGTGGAGAAAGCCGGGATATTCAGCTTCAGCGCGGTGGGGCCGTCGGTTGAAAACGGCCAGATACCTTCCCTCGTGGCCCCGGGCATCGCTGCGGCACCCGCGCCGCTGTGGCTGTCGCCAAGCGGCTATGCTGTCGCGCAGGGCACCAGCATAGCTGCTGCGCACGTCTCCGGGCTTGCGCTGGTGGTGAGCGGTTACGCCCGGTCCCGCGGGAAGCAATTGTCCCCCGTGGACCTGAGGGGCGCCCTGCTCAGGGGGGCACGCCCCCTCGAGGGATACCTTCCGGTTGAGCAGGGCTACGGCTTTGCCGATGCGAGCGGCGCAGTGGAAGCCGCGAAGGCTACAGCCGGTCAGGCGGAAGAGATCAGGGTGCTCACGGTGAGCGGCAATCCTCCTTCGTACAGCTACGGCGGGCTCTTCGCCGTGGACGTGACGCCGGGCCTTTCGATCCACGCGATAGACAACTTTGGAGCGCACAACCTTACCCTGAAGCTGGAATCCACGCAGGGCTGGGTGAGGCCCGAGCAGGACGCGGTGAGCATCCAGGCCGTGCGGGAACGGGAGGTGCGCCTGAAGTACGATGCGCCTGTTTCAGAAGGGCTGTACTCGGCCATGGTGGTTGGCCGGGACCAGGCTGGCACCCCCGTCACAGAGATACCTGTGACCTACGTGAGGGCTGCAGGCTTCACGCCCAGGGCGAACAGTGTGGAGCGACTGGGCGAGGTGGAACCCGGGCGGTGGAGGCGGCACTACGTGCGGGTGCCCGAGGGGGCGACGAGCTTGAAGCTTGCCCTGAGTGTGCTGCAGCAGGACGAACCCGGTGCCTCGGCAATGGCCTATGTGATATCCCCGGACGGCCAGGTGAACGTGACCGGGCTGTCACGCACAGAGGGCAATCTCGTCACCGTGGCCCAGTTGCAGAGCGATTCCCCGAAACCCGGGGTGTGGGAGATAGTTGTATACTGCCCGATTCCCGGGCCTGGCACCGCAGCACCCTCCATCGTGAGGTACAAGCTTGACGCGGTGTGCATGGGCCTCCTTGCGTCTCCCGTAGTTCGCACGTCCGAGGGGCTCAGTCGGCTGGTGATCCAGAACTCCATCGGCGACCTGCGGGCGCAGGCAGTTGTTGGCGTTCGGCGGCCCGATGGCTACCGCGGCGAGGAACTGGTCCGGGAGATAGGCCGCGGCGAGTCGCTGATGTACTCGCTCCCCGAGGTCAAGCCGGGCACCGTGGCGCTGATGGTTGAGACCGTGCCGGTTGGGGATGGGGCAGTCCTGTCAGCAGACCTCAACCTGTACGTGTTCAGGTACGACCCGGTGAGCCGTGAGTGGACCGAGGTGGGCCAGTCCGCCCGCAAGGGCACCAGCGCGGAACTGGTGAGGATTGCCTACCCGGAGCCGGGCGAGTACGTGGCCTACGTGGAGTACGTGAACGGCTTCTCAGCCTCCCGCACGGTACAGTTCAAGCTGGTTACCCAGAGGATAGACAGTGATGAGGCGCTGGAACTGGCTGGAGTTTACGGCGCCGCGCTTTCCGACTGGAAGCTCGGTCAGGAAGCAGTCGTGGACGTGGCGGGAAGCGCGCAGGGGGCCTACCTGCTGGTAGTGGAGAAGGACGTGCCGCACGAGGTAATTGCGGTGCTGCCCGTTTCGGGCGCAGCGGGGGCAGAGGCGGTGGCCTGGAGCGTGAGCTCAACCCCGTTGCTCATCGGGCAAAGAGGCCATGTGGTGCTGAGGCTCTGGGACAGGCAGAAGATGACGCCTCTCAGGTGCGGAGTGGTACTCGGCAGCCTGTATTACCCCGTCCTGGATGGTACTCTCACCCTTGAAGTTGTGCCCCGATCGGAAGAAGAGATCCTGGAAGGATACCTGGAGTGCGAGGCGGGGCGGATGCCATTCTCCATCAAGCTGTACGCCGTGAAGCCCGACTGGGGCCTTGTCCCCCTGCCGCGTGGCTTCTCTGGCTCCCCTTACGTACTGCGCAAGGTGCTTTCCCAGGCGGAGGAGCTTGCCCACCGCTAGGTGGTCTCCGGCAGGGAGGCGCCGTCTTACTGGACAATGTCCCCGCTGCAAGTTCTCCGTTTTAACTTGTATACAATAAGAATGCATGCTATACTCTCGTAAGAAATAAGAAGAATGAGGGGGGTTATTGGTGGAATTGGTTTCTCCGACCTCCCGTGGTCAGGTGACGATCCCAAAGCGCATCCGCGATATGCTCGGCCTCACTCCCAAGACAAAGCTACGGGTGTACTTGGACGGGGGCAGGGTGGTCTTCGAGCCAGTTTCTCCGTTCGACAGCCTCCTGGAGGCGCTAGAAGCCGAGGCCCGCGAAAAGCGCTATACCCGAGAAGACCTCGAGCGAGAAGTCGCCGCGGTGCGCGAACGGCTCATCAAGCAGCTCTACGGGGAATAGACCATGCGGGTTATGCTCGATACCAATGTACTAGTCTCAGCCCTGGCCTTCCCCGGCCCTGAGCGCCAGCTGCTGGAAGCTGTGCGCAAGCACCATACTCTCTTGATTAACGACTACCTGCTGGAGGAAGTGAGGGAGGTCCTGGCCCGGAAGTTTCCTGGTAAAGCACGCATACTCGACGCTCTGCTTCGGACCTTCAGGGTGGAAAAGTTGCCCATTCCCCCCGGCGAGAAGGTCGGGGAAGCTCGCCCGCACCTGCGCGATCCCGATGATGCAGCTGTTGTGGCGTCGGTACTGCTTGCGCGCCCCGATGTTTTCGTGAGCGGGGACAAGGATCTCCACACACCGCAGGTGTTAGCTTTGATCCGTGTACACACCACGTCAGAAGCACTGGCCCTGCTGGAAGCTGAGAAAGAGTGAGACTCCACGGTGGTTGTGTGCAGAGGTAATAGGGATTAGACTCCGGCTGGAGGGTTCTTTAGGTGTTTCATTCGCAGACGGAGGCATTTGACGGTGAAGCTTGAGCGCTATAAGGTATTGCTAGAATGGGAGCCTGAGGATCGGGTGTGGGTCACCTATGTACCTGACCTTGACTGGCTTTCCACGTACGGCGAGACGAGAGAAGAAGCATTGGAACGAACAGAGGAGGCCGTCTTGGGTTACCTGGAGGCAGCAGCAAAGGAGGGTCTGCAGAGACCAATACCACGTAGGAGCCCGGAAGTGGTCGAACTGGAAGTGGCAGTGAGTTGACTAGGCTGCCCAGGACAAGTGGCCGAGAGGTTATGCGTGCTTTCGAACGTGCTGGGTTTGTTGTGACACGTACTGGGAAGCCACTATTACTTGCGTGGCCCAGGCAACATTGGGTTGATCGTGCTGCCGGTGCACGGCAATCGCGACCTGCCTCTTGGGACCCTCTGGTCCATCCTGAGGCAAGTGGACTGACTCCAGAGCAGCTTGAACGGTTGCTTTAAAGTGTAATGGTGCGGGTGTCGGCGATTCAAGTAGACGATCGCTTGTCAACCTGGCTACTCGTACGGCCAGACGTGGAAAGAAGCAATTGTAACGGACGCGGGAGGCCATCTTGGGCTACCTAGAGGCAGCAGTGAAGGAGACCTTGCTTGATGCCCTCTTCTTGGGTCGATGACCCGGTTTCTCGGCGGAGATTCCGATGTGGGAGCTGAATTACGCACAGGAATGCTGCACAATCCCAGGCGTGTGCCGACCGTTCCTGCACACAATCCGCACCTGCTCTGCGCGTCTCTGCGCGCTCCTGCCCGTGCTCTGCTCTCCGGAGCATGACTTGCCTCATAACCTGATCGCCTGCGCACACTCCTAGAGATAGGTTGTTGTCCCTTGCACAGTGTCGTTGAGTCCCTGCTCGCGTGCCACCATCTCTTGGATCGACCTGTTCGTGCACGCGCAACGCGGCTTGCCACCTGATAGGAAGTGCACGGGCGGCGGTTCTCATGCTTGCCCGTGCATACCTAGGCCGTCGAGCCGCTCTTGCATGCACATTCGGGAGAGTCACCTGTTTGGCTGCGCACCGCAAGCCTCCCACTGATTACCCGCGCACGCTACGAACTTCCATGTGTTCGTTTACGCACACCGTTCAGACGTGTCGTCTCGCTGGAACGCAGGGACATGTCCGATCTGCTCGCAGGCATACGAACCCGGGAAGCACGTGCTCGCTGCTGCACACTCGAGAGGACTGCCTGTCTGCTCCACAGCCGACGTGAAAGCCCGTCTGCTGCTGCACGCTTCCTGGCGGTGTTAGACGTGTTGACCGGGCTCGGTGTCCAAGCGGCTGTGGCCTATTCCACAAAGTGGAACCTCACCTTAGCAGGATTTTGGCCCCTTGTGGCGAACTGACTCAAGGTTAAGGACCTACAGATTTCCTGACCGAGGGGGTACACAAATGATCAGAAAGCTGCTAACCGTAGTGCTTGTGCTTGTGCTGGTGGGCTCGCTCGTTGCAGGCTGCTCGCGGGCATCCCAGACCTCGCAGAAGCCTGCCGAGAAAGCCGCGGAGAAGCCTGCCGAGAAGCAGGAGAAGGTGCTTCGCTATAACGATGGCGCTGAGCCCCAGTTCCTGGACCCGGCCAAGGCGACTGGGGTGCCCGAGAACACCGTCACCACTGCAGTGTTCGAGGGCCTGACCAGGGTGAAGGGGACCGAGACGGTGCCCGGAGTGGCAGAGCGCTGGGAAGTGAAAGACAACGGCACCAAGTGGGTGTTCTACCTGAGGAAGAACGCCAAGTGGTCCAACGGCGACCCTGTAACTGCCCACGACTTCGTGTTTGCGTGGCAGCGGGCGCTTGACCCGGCCACCAAGTCGGAGTACGCCTACCAGCTCTACTACCTGAAGAACGCGGAGGAGTTCAACACGGGTAAGATCAAGGACCCCGCCCAGGTTGGCGTGAAGGCCCTGGACGACTACACCCTTGAGGCTACACTGGAGGCGCCCTGCCCGTACTTTACATTCTTAACTGCATTCCCCACTTACTTCCCAGTCCACCAGAAGACCGTGAAGGCCGACCCAGAGGGCTGGGCTACCAAGCCCGAGACGTACATTGGCAACGGCCCCTTCAAGATGGTGAAGTGGGAGCACAAGTCCAAGATGGAGTTCGTGCCCAACGAGCACTACTGGGATAGAGCCAACGTCAAGCTGGACAGGCTAGTGTTCACCCTGGTCGAGGACGAGACCACAGAGCTCACCATGTTCGAGGCCGACCAGCTGGACATGACCCAGGCAGTGCCCACCTCTGAGGTACCCAGGCTGCGCAAGGAAGGCAAGCTCAAGACAGAGCCCATCCTTGGCACCTATTACTACCTGTTCAACACTACCAAGAAGCCGTTTAACAACCCCAAGGTGCGTAGGGCTTTGGCGCTAGCCATAGACCGCAACGCCATCATTGAGACGGTGCTCAAGAACGCCGGACAGGTGCCAGCGTACGCCTTCGTCCCCTTCGGGATGCCCGATGCGGCTCCAGGCAGCGACTTCCGAAAGGTTGGTGGAGATTTCTTCAAGGAAGACTTGCAGGAAGCCAAGAAGCTCCTGGCCGAAGCTGGCTATCCTGACGGCAAAGGGCTCAAGGTGGAAATCCTGTACAACAACCTTGAGGGGCACAAGCTCATTGCCGAGGCTATCGCCAACATGTGGAAGACCAAGCTAGGCGTTGAGGCAACGCTGCGCGCCGAGGAATGGCAGGTGTACCTGGACACCAGGAGCAAGCTCAACTACCAGGTTGCCAGGGCAGGCTGGGTGGCTGACTATGCCGATGCCATGAACTTCCTGGACATGTGGACGTCAAACAGCGGCAACAACGACACTGGCTGGAAGAACAAGAAGTACGATGACCTGATCACCAAGGCGCGCAAGACTGCGGACAACGCTGAGCGCATCAAGACCCTCCACGAGGCGGAGAAGCTGCTGATGGACGAGATGCCCATCATCCCCATCTACTTCTACGTCCAGAACCGCTGCATCAAGGATTACGTGAAGGGCTATGTGCCCACGCCTCTCAACATCCCGGACTTTAAGGGCGTGGACATCCAGAAGTAGCTCGGCAAGGTGCGGGGCTGGCGTTGCGGGGTGGACCCTGTCCGCCCCGCACCTGTAACTCATGGAGCCATGGCGTTCCACCGATGGACTCAAGTGAGGAGATGGTGTTGTGAATGTTCCAGTTCATTGCTAGGAGGTTCGTCTCATCCCTTGTGGCGTTGTGGATAGTAATCACGGTGACCTTCTTCCTTATGCACGCAATTCCCGGGGGGCCTTTTGCCCGGGAGAAGAAGATACCCGAGGCCATCCTCAAGAACATAGAGGCCAGGTACAGGCTTGATCAGCCCGTGTGGGTGCAGTATTTGGACTACCTCAAGCAGGTAGTCACCTGGGACCTGGGGCCATCCTTCAAGTACGAGGGCCGCACCGTAAACCAGATTATCCGTGAGGGGTTCCCGGTATCCGCTGCACTGGGCGCAGTCTCCATTCTAATTGCTTTGCTTGTGGCTGTACCCGCGGGCATGGTATCGGCGTTGAAGCAAAACAGGTGGCAGGACAACGTGATCATGTTCTTCTCTGTCATGGGCATTGCAGTGCCCAACTACGTGGTGGCTGCGGTGCTCATGTACGTGATTGGGTACAAGCTGGGCTGGCTGCCAGTGGCCATGTGGGGCACACCAAGGCACGTTATCCTGCCCGCAATCACCCTTGCGGCTGCTCCCACCGCAACAATCGCCAGGCTAATGCGCTCCAGCACCCTTGAGGCGCTCTCCCAGGACTACGTGAAGACTGCCAGAGCAAAAGGGCTGTCCTCCGCCGCAGTGCTATACCGGCATGTGCTCAAGAACGCAATCATACCTGTGGTTTCATACCTTGGCCCCCTAATTGCGGCGGTATTCACTGGCAGCTTCGTGGTGGAGAGGATTTTCGCCATCCCGGGCCTGGGCAGGGAGTACGTGTACAGCATCTACAACCGGGACTACACCACAATCATGGGCGTGACAGTATTTTACGCCATGCTGTTGCTCTTCATGAATTTCCTGGTGGACGTGGCCTACGCGCTGCTTGACCCCAGGATCCAGTACAGGAAGGGGGCCTGACCTGTGACACCGATTGTTGGAGACATAGCTCCCGAACTGCTGGAGCCTGCTCCAAAGAGGCAAGGAGAACTTGAGCAAATCGTGAGGCCCAGCGTGAGCTACTGGCAGGACGCCTGGAGGCGCTTGAAGAAGAACCGCCTGGCCATGCTTGGGCTTTTCATGGTGATATTCCTGGCAGTTGTGGCGATCTTCGGCCCAATGGTTTCGCCCTACGGATACGACGACCAGGACTACGCCCACTCCGACGAGGGCCCCTCCTGGGCTCATCCTTTTGGCACAGACCGCCTGGGCAGGGACCTGCTGGTGCGAGTGCTGTACGGCGCCAGGATTTCGCTATCCATTGGGCTTGTGTCCAGCCTCATCAACCTCACCATTGGCGTTGCGTACGGCGCAATATCTGGCTTTGCAGGCGGGCGCCTGGACGAGGCAATGATGAGGGTGGTGGACATACTTTACGCGATCCCAACGTTGCTGATCGTAATCATGCTCATGGTGGTGCTTGGGTCGGGGCTCACCAACATTTACATTGCGCTGGGCGTGAGCTACTGGCTCACCATGGCGCGCATAGTGCGGGGTCAAATCCTCAGCATTAAGGAGCAGGAGTTCGTGCTGGCTGCAAGGCTAATCGGCGTGCCCTACTGGCGCATACTCCTCAGGCACCTCATACCCAACGCCATGGGCCCCATAATCGTGTACAGCACCCTGAGCATACCCAACGCCATCTTCCTCGAGGCCTTCCTGAGCTTCATAGGCCTGGGCGTGGCTGCGCCAATGGCCAGCTGGGGTACCCTGGCCTCCGAGGGCATCCAGAGCATGAAGTCCTACCCCTGGCAGCTGTTCTTCCCGGCCGCTGCCATCAGCATATGCCTGCTGGGGTTCAACTTCCTTGGGGACGGCCTACGCGATGCCCTGGATCCACGCTTGAGGAAGTGAGGGGCACTGGAGGAGTCTGAAATGGGACAAACTGACAAGTCAAACCGAGTGCTTAGAATAAAGAACCTGCACGTGATCTTCTCCACGTACGGGGGAGAAGTCAAAGCTGTAAGGGGCGTGTCCTTCGGGGTGGAACGGGGCGAGGCGGTGGCCATCGTGGGCGAATCTGGTTGCGGCAAAAGCGTCACTGCCCTGTCTGTGATGAGGCTCATTCCTGAGCCCCCGGGCAAGGTGCGCGCCTCATCCCTGGAGCTGTGTGGTATTGAGCTCCTTGGGCTTTCGGAACGCCAGATGGAGCAAGTGCGCGGTGACAGGGTGGCCATGGTCTTTCAGGACCCAATGACTTCCCTCAACCCGGTGCTCACCATTGGCACCCAGTTGGTGGAGGCCATACGGCGCCACAGGAAGGTGTCCGCGGTCCAGGCCAGGGAAAGGTCAGTGGAACTCCTCAACATGGTGGGCATTCCTGGCGCCAAGGACCGCCTTGGCCAGTACCCCCACCAGTTCAGCGGTGGCATGAGGCAGCGTGTGATGATCGCCATGGCCCTGGCGTGCAACCCCGACCTTCTTATTGCGGACGAGCCTACAACCGCCCTTGACGTGACCATCCAGGCTCAGATCCTGGACCTCATCCACGACCTCAAGGAGCGCACCGGCACATCTGTCATCATGATCACCCACGACCTGGGCGTGGTCGCCAGGCTGGCCCAGCGGGTTATAGTCATGTACGCCGGGATGATCGTGGAATCTGGCGCCGTAAACCACATCTACTATGAGGCCAAGCACCCTTACACCTTGGGGTTGCTGCGCTCGGTGCCCCGCCTGGACTCCAGGGAAAAGCGGCGGCTGGTTCCCATCGTTGGACAGCCCCCGGACCTAATTGCGCCACCCGAGGGCTGCGCCTTCTGGCCCAGGTGTGAGCACGCGATGAAGCTGTGCGTGGCGGAGATGCCCCCAGAGGTGGAGGTGGGGCCAGGACACGTGGTGCGGTGCTGGCTCCAGCACCGTCAGGTACGCGCGCTTCTGCCTGCGGTGCGAGGCCTGGCCAGCGCTTTGGGTGACCAGCCCTCCGGTGAGGGGTCAGGCCACCAGGGAAGGGAGGTGGCCGCAAATGGCTGAGGAGATGCTTCTGGAAGTGCGCAACCTCAAGAAGTACTTCAGCCTGGGCGCCGGATTGCTGGGCTCTGGCCGAAGCGTGGTCAAGGCGGTGGATGGGGTGTCCTTTTGGGTGCGCAAAGGGGAGACCCTCGGGCTGGTGGGGGAAACTGGCTGCGGCAAGACAACTGTGGGTAGGACAGTGGTGAGGCTGTACCAGCCCACGGCGGGCTCGGTGTCGTTCGACGGCAAGGACATATCCAATCTCAGCGAGGAGCAGCTGCGTCCTTTCCGCAGGCGCATGCAAATGGTGTTTCAGGACCCGTACGCGTCCCTTAACCCCCGCATGACCGTTGGAGAAATCATTGGGGAACCTCTGGAAGTGCACACCAGCTTGAGCCGACGGGAGCGCCAGGAGAGAGTTTTCCAGCTCCTCGAGCTGGTGCGCCTCAACCGGGAACACGCCAACAGGTTCCCTCACGAGTTCAGCGGCGGGCAGCGCCAGAGGATTGGGCTTGCCAGAGCCCTTGCTGTTGAGCCTGAGTTCATTGTTTGCGACGAGCCCATTTCCGCCCTTGACGTGTCCATACAGGCCCAGATCGTGAACATGTTCGAGGACCTCCAGGAGCAACTGGGGCTCACCTACCTGTTCATTGCCCACGACCTGTCCATGGTGAAGCACATCTCCAGGCGTGTGGCAGTGATGTACCTGGGCAAGATCGTGGAGCTGGCGTCCTCTGCCGAGCTCTACGACAAGCCCCTGCACCCGTACACCCAAGCGCTGCTTTCGGCCATACCCATCCCTGACCCCAAGGTTGAGGCGGAGAGGAAGCGAATCGTGCTGGAAGGGGACGTGCCCAGCCCAGTGAACCCTCCCAGCGGCTGCCGGTTCCGCACCCGGTGCCGCTATGCCACCCAGCAGTGCGCTGAGGCGGAGCCTCAACTGGTGGACGTGGGCGCGGGGCACCTGGTGGCGTGCCACATCTACAGCCGCAGCTAAGGTCCGGGGCCCTTGGGCCTTGCACAATTGGCCGTGCTGGGCAGCCCTGGAGAAGTGCCCGCACGGCCTTGCATTCCCGGCCTTGAGCTTGATGGATGCACTCCAAATGGGCAGTGTTGTGCATTCGTTACTAAGATGTTACGGTCAAAAGGGAGACGAGAAAAGCTCCGGGAAGGGATAATTCAAGTAGGAGAAGGAACTGGATGCAAGGGGAAACGCTCACATCACAAACGCCGAAACGTTTGGGTAAACCGTCTTTGGCAGGGCGGATGAGTCCCGGTACCCGGGCTTTTTTTGTATTTGGCGGCGTGTTGGGCAAGCTGCTGCCGGCGGCAGCGTTGGTGGTGGCTGTGGCTTGCCTGGCGATTTTGGGTACTCCGGCAAGGCCTGCCATGGCCGAGCCCTTTGACCCTCTGTTCAGGGAGGCGCAGCTGCTAGAGGACCTCCAGGAAGCAATGGCCGAAATGGTACTGCAGCCGGGCAGTCCCGAGGTAAGGCTGGACGGAAGGCTATTGCTCCTTGACGTGGCGCCGTACATAAAGAACCAGAGGATGATGGTGCCCTTCAGGTTCATTGGAGAAAGCCTGGGTGCGCGGGTGGACTGGATCGCCGAGTCCTCTACTGCTGTGTTCGAACTGCCAGGCAGAAGGATTGAGCTGAGGATCGGTAGCCGGGAGGCCAGAGTGAACGACTCCACAGTGCAGCTGGACGTGCCTCCAGAGATAGTGAAGGGGCGCACCTTTGTGCCCCTGCGCTTCGTGGCTGAAGGCATGGGGGCCACCGTGCACTGGGATGACAAGACTGCCAGCGCAGTGATCACCTTCAGGCGTCGCTCCTTCCTGCCTGGGCCGGGAGGGGGCACGAGGCTGGGCGTGGTCCACTTCCACTCAACCAAGTTGAGCTTGCTTGCATCCGTGGCAATGATGATCAACTACCAGGACTCCTCGGTAACCCCTGGTAAGGTGGTGGTTTTCGGGGGAGGACTTGGGCCTGTGACCCCGGTTGGCTTCGGGATTCAGGGCGCCCAGGCGGTAGAGCAAGCCATTGAACGGGAGATAGTGCTTGAAGCCCTGGACACCCTGGGGTACTCCCCCAAACTGGCGTGCGTTGGCCTGCCCAACGAAGCCCTGCTCGACCTGCTGAAGGCCGTGCCCCTGAGCGACGGAATGGTGTGCAAGTCCCCTGGGGAGGCACTGGACAAGCTCAAGCAAGCGCTGGACTCTGGCGTGCCCGTTGGTGCGGCCCTGGACGTGCCCCAGCTTGGGCTTGTCGAAGGGGCGGTGGGCCCCCAAATCGTGGTTGTCTCGGGTTACGACAGCCAGGGCCTGATCCTGGAAATACCTGCGGCCGCTTACGGTGGGCAGTGGGTGAGTTCTGAGTCGTTCCTTCGGGCGTGGAGCCAAGAAGAAAGTCAGCTCCCGGGGCCCAACTTCTTCTTCTGGTTGCGCAGGAGCTCTAGACCCCAAACCGTGGGAGAAATGCTCAAGTCCGCTCGCTCCAGACTGAACGATTCCGCGTCTGCCCTGAGGGAATACGCTGCTACGTTAGAGGCGGGCGGTCAGGGGGCGGTTGCCCTCCACGCCGGCAACCTTGAAGCTGTGAAGAACCTGGGCTTCTGGACCAGGTACCTTGCTGCGGACTTCCTGCAGCAAAACGGGCTTACCAGGGCTGCAGCCAGGCTAAAGAGGGCAGCGGAGCTTTACGAGTCCCTAGATCCATCGATGGGCGCAGCGGAAATAGCCGAAGTGCTGAGACAGATTGCCGCGGCCGAGTCAGAAGCGGCGCGTACCTGGTCCTAAGGCCAGTACGACGCGCTCAGGAAGTGAGGTCACACCATCGCCCTCCGGTTGCACGGGCAAGTTCCTCGGGGGTGAGGCGCACCGCCGAGTTGCTTGAGCCAGCTGCTGGGTAGATCACCCTGTACGAGAGCAAGCTGGTGTCCAAGAGCACTGGCAAAGGCTGGGGCAGTCCAAACGGACAAACCCCTCCAATTTGAAAGCTCGTGAGTTGCTGAGTTTCCTCAGGAGTGGCCAGCCTGAGCTTGCCAGTCCAGCCCATTGCCGACTTGAGCTTGCTTTGGGACACGTGGGCGTCTCCAGCGGCCACCACGATCACCGCACCTCCGTTGCCCACAAAGCAAAGGGTCTTGGCGATTTCTCCCACAGTCACGCCAAGGGCAGCAGCTGCCTTGGGGGCGGTGCTGGTGTCCTTGGGGAGGAGGATTATCCTATCAGCAAGGCCGTAGCGGGCCAGGTGTTGCCTCACCCGTTCTACGGCAGGGTCGCCGCCTGCAGGACGGTCTTGGGTTTGATGAACGCAGGTTGCAGCGTCCCGGATCACTGTTGCCACCCCCAACACCTTGAGCTCGGATTCACCCCACGATAGAGAACACATAGTACGCGCCCATCAGTATAAGGAACACCCCGCATCCCTGGATGAGCCCCCTGTAGATCGAATCAGAAAGCGCCCTGCGTCCGAGCACTACAGCCACAGTCACAAGGCCATACCACACAAGGTCTGCCAGGAAGTGTCCCACGAAGAAGGCTGAGGCGGCAGCGAGACCCCCGCCTGCCATTGTTATGCTTGAGGCGCCAACGGTTGTCCACCACAGGAACCAGAACGGGCTGGAACCTGTGGCCACCATGCCTGCAGTGAAAGCCCTTCTGGTGGCTTCGTTGACAGTTCCAAGGCTGCGGCGCCTGGGTCCGCATGCGCCCTGGGATTCGGCGCAGCCTTCCGCGGCGCGAGGCGCGGTGAGGTGCCGCGCCGACACTACCATGGTGTAGCCCATGTAACCAAGCATCAAACCGCCAACCAGGGCAATGGCACGCTTGAGGAAAGGTACAGCCAGCACTGCAGCCAGGCCTGCCTTGAGGGCGGTCACCATACCCAGCTCCAGGGTACCATGGGCGAGCACCGGCGCCATGCCGGCTAGGAGGCCACCGGTTATGGCGCTTGAGATCACAACTGAAAGCAGCGGGCCTGGCGTGATTGCCCCTGAAAGCCCTACGGCGAAGGCGATTAACGAAAGTCGCAGGAGGCCCATCCCATCAGGAAGAGCGGCTAGCCCCATTGGATTCATCCCACCCAGTCAGAAGTAGCCAGATTGCGACTGGCCAATGTCTGCTGTGAAGATACCACAGGTTATGGAAGCAGGCAACTTACCTTTGAAATGCTCGAATTCGGTTATAATTTAGAGGGTTAAGTGAATCAAGCCATCTCAAACTTGGGGGTAATAGCTTGCGTTCGCCCAAAATCCTGGTTATCCTCCCTGACGACGACTTGAAGGAAGTGGTGGAAAAAACAGTCAATGAGCTCAAGCTAGAGGCAAAGCTCGTCACAGGCGTGCTCGAAAAGGGCGTGGAAGCCGCTTGGGAAGGCAAAAGAGCTGGCTATGACGTGATTGTGAGCCGGGGTGGCACTGCCATCCTGATCCAGGAGTTGGGCCCAGGACTCCCGGTTGTGGAAATCCCCGTGACTTTGGACGACATCATCAGGGCGCTGTACGAGGCCAGGACAATCAGCACAAACGTTGCGGTGCTGGGGTTCGAGAACATCATCGCGCGCGCCCAAAGCGTTTCCCCTCTCCTCGAGAACCTCATGGGAATTCAACTGCACTGTGTTCAAATGGTGAGGGGCGAAGACTTTGAACCCAAGATAAGGTCCCTCAAGGCGCTAGGAGTAGGGGTAGTGGTCGGGGGCATCCTTGCTGTGGACGCAGCCAACAGACAGGGCATAAGCGGCGTGCTGTTGCGTTCGGGTGAGACTGCGGTTTTATCTGCTCTTGAGGAGGCCAAGAGGGTGGCCAGGGCCGCCAGGGCTGCGGAGCAGAGGGCAAACGAGCTTAAGGCCATCCTTGACTTCACTTACGACGGGATCATTGCCATAGACAGAGAAGGCAACATCACTGTGTTCAACCCGGTGGCCGAGAGGATCACCGGGCTCAAGGCAGAGCAGGTGCTGGGCCGCAACATAAAAAGCGCAATCCCAAACACCAGGATGCTGGAGGTGCTCAAGTCGGGCGAAGCCGAGCTCAACCAAATACAGCAGCTTGGCAAAACCCAGATACTCACCAACCGGGTGCCCATAATTGTGGGCTCTGAGGTGGTGGGGGTTGTGGCCACCTTCCAGGACGTGGGCAAAATCCAGTACGCGGAAAGGAAAATAAGGCGTGAGCTAGTCAACAAGGGCCACGTGGCCAAGTATAGTTTCGACGACATTGTTGCAGTGAGCCCGGCAATGAAGCAAACGGTAGAGCAGGCCAAGCGCTTTGCGAGCACAGACAGCACAGTGCTGATCACAGGCGAGACAGGCACTGGCAAGGAGCTGTTTGCCCACGCCATCCATTCGGCGAGCAGGAGGCGGGACCAGGCCTTCGTGGCCATCAACTGTGCTGCCTTGCCCGAGACTTTGCTCGAAAGCGAGCTTTTTGGGTACGCGGAGGGCGCCTTCACTGATGCAAGGAGGGGTGGTAAGGAAGGGCTTTTCGAGATCGCCCACGGGGGCACGCTCTTCCTGGACGAGGTGGGGGAAATGTCAGAGAGGCTTCAGGCGCGCCTCCTCAGGGTGCTGCAGGAGAAGGAAGTGATGAGGATTGGGGATGACAAGATCATCCCTGTGGATGTGCGTATAATTGCGGCCACCAACAAAGACTTAATGGAACTGGTAAGGGCGCGTCGTTTCAGGGACGACCTGTACTACAGACTGAGCGTCTTGAACCTTCGCATTCCGCCGTTGAGGCAGCGGCTTGAGGACATACCAGAGCTGGCAAGAAGGCTGCTGGGCGAGGTGAGCCAGAGTGCTGGGACCCCCGTGCCTGAACTAAGCCCTGGTGCCCTTGACGTCTTGATGGGACATAGCTGGCCAGGCAACGTGAGGGAGCTCAAGAACGTGCTGGAAAACCTTTGCGTGCTTGCCCAGGGAGGTCAGATTTGTAGGGAAGATGTGCAGCGGGTCTTAGGGATACAGAGTCCCGTTTCGTACATACCCTGCAACTCCGACAGCGTGCTGGAGAAGGTTGAGGCGGATACAATCCTTAGGGTCTTAAGGGAGGCAGGCAACAAGAAGGAAGCGGCCAAGAGACTCGGAATCAGCACTACTACCCTTTGGCGCAAGCTCAAGGCAATACGAGCCGCCAATGACCCGCACAACTGATCACAGTTGGTTGTGCTAAGGGGTGACTGGACTTTTCCCTGCCGCTTGCATGATGCGCACGTCAGGTTGCGGATGAGCTGCAAGAGGAAAGGGGGTGCTAGGTTCTCATAGCCATATCCCAGCTGCTGTAACCTGAGGTTGTCTCCTTGCGGCGGTGGGGCTTGTATCACGATAGTAGGGCGGGTTAAGCCAAAGCGCACAAGGGGGTTGTCAGAGAATGAAACTCAGGCTGAGTCATCAGGCGGTTGCCTGGATGTTATGTGGGACAGTTCTAGCCGCTAGCATTGCTGGGTGTACTAGCCAAGCCCAGTACCCCACAAAGGCGGTACATATAATAGTTGGCTGGGCTGCGGGCGGCATGACAGACAGGATAATGAGAGGAATAGCTCCCCTGGCCGAAAAGAACCTGGGCCAACCAATCGTGGTCACAAATATGCCTGGAGCCACCAGCGCAATCTCGGTGCAGCACGTATTCTCGCAACCGGCTGACGGTTACACGATCCTTGGCGGTGCAGAAAACCCGGCACTCTTCCAGGTACTTGATCTGTCCCAACGGAGCTACGACGATTTTGATCCGATCATCCTGCTCGCCAGCGCAGTTCCTACTATCGTCGTACGCCCTGACGCTCCTTGGAAAGATATCAAGGAATTCGTGGCGGACTTAAAGGCTAAAGGCAAGGATATCAAGATGGGATACACGGGCCCCGGAGGTCAGCCCCACGTTACTGGCACCATAATGAAAATGTCTTTGGGTGTGGACTTCACCTTGGTACCATACGATGGCGAGGGACCTGCAATAACTGCTGTCATGGGCAAACAGGTTGACTTCACGGTGACTGGAGCAACGGCTTGCATCGAACACGTGCGGGCAGGTAAGGTGAAGGCCCTTGCTACCTTTGCTGGTGAGCGGATAAAGGGGCTTGAGAACGTTCCCTTGCTTCAAGACGAGTTTCCCGAAATGCGCAAATACCTCCCCTTTGGTGCCTGGTACGGTATATTCGTGAAGAAGGGCACCCCGCAGGAAGTCAAGGACAAGCTCACTACAGCTTTCAAGCAAGCTGCGAGCACTCCAGAATGGAAGAAACTGCTGGAAGACATGGCAGCCATTCCCCTGCAGCTAGTGGGCGATGATGCTACTAAATTCATAAAGCGCTGGCAGTCTGTAGCTTGCTGGATGCTCCAGGAAGCTGGTGCCGCAAAGAAGTCTCCAGCCGAGTTCAACATACCTAAGCCCTAACCCTGTTCCCAGTGTCCTGGTGCCCCGTCAAGAGGGTACCAGGACGGCCCATAACGGGCGCCTCTCAAGTTCTCGCAAAGTTGCTTGCCTGGTTCTGCCTGACGTGTGCTCATGTTCCAGTGAGACCAGGAAAAGCGACAGACCATGGCGAATATTTAGAATGAAGGAAAGAGCAAAAATCTGTGGTCTGGGCGGGCCCACGGGTGTGCGGTGTAGGTGACCCCAACGGCCGTGCGGGCTATGGTGTTCAAACGAGTCTTGGCTCGTCAGGGATAAGGTCGACAACAGGATTTGGCAAGGGAGGGGAACGGTGTGGAACAGGAGTTTGACCTGGTCGCAGCTGCTGACAAACTCATTCATGACAGGCGAAGCATCAGGAAGTTCTTGCCTAAAGACGTTGAAGATGAGCTACTTCTCAAGGTCCTTGAAGCGGGGCGGCAGGCCCCCTCTGGGGAAGACGCTCAGCCCTGGAGGTTCATCGTGATCAAGGACAAATCGATCATTGCCGAACTGGGCGTCATTTGCGGCAGGGCAAGCGGCAGGAGGTTTTCAGGCGAGTACGTTACCCAGAGGATGCAAGAGCGGTTCAAAGACCTCACTGACCCAGAGAAGAGGAAGGCGGTGTTTCAAAAACTTACCTCCGGTGCAGTGAGCTCCTTTGTTGGCGAAGCTCCAGTAGTGCTGGCTGTGTGCGGCAAAAAAGACGTGTGGGACATGCCATTTGACACTTCGGCCGCCATTGAGAACATCCTGCTTATGGTGACTGCCCTGGGGCTTGGTGCGTGCTGGGTAATTGCGCCGTGCATCGACGTCAGAGATGAGCTGAAGGTAAAAGAGCTACTCAATGTTCCAGAGGAATACAAAGTTGTAAGTCTCATACCTATAGGCTACTTCGAAAAGCTACCCAAGCCTCGACCTCGGTTACCGCTTTCCCAGATCAGCTTCTTGGACAGGTTCGGCGAGCCGTACATCAAGGAGTAGGGGGTGCAAGCTTTGAGATCCCAGGTGTCTCAGCAGTACCTTTACGACATCATTTATGAGCTTCAAAAGGCGTTCTGGGACGAAAGGGGCATGGGTGGTCGTTACAGGCTCACGACGGTTGGCAGCGACTACCTCATGCGCCAGGTGGGCCATAGGCTTGGGCCATCGTGGAAGGAAAACCTGAAAGTAGCCCTTGAAGCGCTGAAGAGCGAAGGCATCATTGGTTCCGGATCATGCGTTGCTACTGCGGAAAACGTGTTGAAGGTGGGGTTCAAGGACTGTGCCCACCTTGGTGTGGATCGCAGGATGACACAAGACGCGGGCAGGGTATTCGCTTGCCCATGTGCCAATTTCGTCATGGCTTGCATTGACCGAGCGTTAGGCACCACGAGCGAACTGGCTGAAGCGAAAGTGCTGGAGAGCTGTGAGCCTGGCAGTTGCGAAGCTACGATCCTGGTGTTTGGCGCAAGCTTGCCTGACACGGGGGAAGGTGGGGTCGTGGCGTGAGCCCTGGGGAGTACCGCGGGTCAACTGGAAAGGTCAGATCACTGAAAGAAGTGGTTGCTTCTATAGCGGACGGGTCCCACGTGGCAATGGGCGGGTTTGCCATTGCGCGAAACCCCATCGCTTTTGTCCACGAACTCATACGGCAGAACAAGAGACATCTTACGGTCTCTCAAATCATTGGGGGCATGGACTCAGACCTGCTCGTCGGGGCTGGCTGCGTGGACGAGTTGATATATGGGGGAGGCTCGCTAGACAGGTTTGGTAGGATCGACAACATCAACAATGCAATTTGCACTGGTTCCATCAGGGCGCACGAATACAGCGCCCTTTCGATGACCTTCAGGTACTTGGCAGGTCAACTTGGTCTGCCCTTCATACCTCTCACCAGCATGCGCGGGTCTGATATGTACTATGACCTGATCCAACGTGGTGAACTTGCCGAGCTGGATAACCCGTTTGATCCTTCTTCCAAGGTACTAGTGGCTAAGCCACTGGTGCCCGACTACACGGTCATTGCTGTACCCATTGCTGACTGCGAGGGCAACGTGTGGATCAACGGTCCTCGCTGGGACGTAGAGGCGGCCAAGGCGGCCAAGCACCTGATTGTGCTCGCTGAGCAAGTGACCGAGCCAGAAGCGGCAAAGCGGATGGCCCAAAGCGTAGCCATTGCTGGGGTGTGCGTGGAAGCTGTAGTCCACGTTCCGTTCTGTGCTTATCCAACATCGATGTACGGGGTATACGACTACGATCCAGTGCACCTCAAATTGTACGCCGAATACTCGGGCAAAAAGGAGAAGTTCGACGAATACCTCAACAACTACGTTCTGAGCTGCAAGGACCACATGGAATACCTGGAGAAGTGCGGCGGGCTTCAGAAGATGGTTGAGCTCAGGGCAGATGTGGTCCGGGGCTATTCATGAAGGTTGCATTTCAGGTGGGGTGATAGGATGGGCCAAAGGTCGATCAGGGAAAGAACGGGTCCGCCAAGCCGCAAGGAGATCATGGTGATCGTGGCGTCCAGAGAGCTGAGGGACGGGGATGTGGTGGTGGTTGGATTGGGTTTGCCACAAGTGGCGGCAATGCTGGCGCAGCGAACCCACGCTCCCAACCTCCACATGGTGCTGGAAATTGGGGTGATAGACCCTCAGCCAGTTGATCCCGCTGTTGGTATCGCGGACCCCAGGATTTGGTATCGCGCGTCTAGCTTCTGCGGGTTCGTGGATACCCTTGGGACCCTGTTGCCCAAGGGCGCCGTAGATGTGGGGTTCCTTGGGGGCCTCGAGGTGGACAAGTACGGCAACATCAACTCAAGCCTCACCCTTGAGGCACCAGGTAAAAGTAGACATTTCACTGGCAGCGGCGGCGCAAACGACATTGCTTCCATGGCAAACAGGACCATAATCATGATGCCCCAGCAAAAGAGGAAGTTCCCAGAAAGGGTCACCTTCGTAACTTGTCCCGGTTACGAGGGAGGCTCGGGCAAGCGGTGGGGTCTGAAAGGGGGTGGGCCGTGGAGGGTCATTACAGACATGGCGGTGTTCGGTTTCAGTGACGGCCAAATGGAATTGCTGTCGGTGCATCCTGGCGTAACGGTGGAGGATGTCCTGGCGGAAATGCAGTTTACTCCCAAAATGCCTGAAAGGGTGCCGGTTACTTCCGTAGGGAGTGCGGAGGAGCTAAGGCTCATCAGGGAAGTGATTGATCCTGACGGTCTTTACACAGCTTGAGAATGCAAGGAGGGGAAAACATGGTGAGGCGCAAGGTAACATGGGTGTTCTTGGTTGCGGCTTTGGGTATGTGCTTGGTGGGTACCATGGTTGCTGGATGCGCTGGAGCCCAACAGGCGCAGCAACCAGCCCAACAGCAACAGCAGAAGCCAGCTGAGCCTCCAAAGCCCAAGTATCCAGAAAGGCCCATCAACATGATCGTTGGGTTCCCGGCGGGCGGTCCCACCGACCTTCTGGCCAGGGGAATGGCCGACGCAATGCAGAAGCGTTTGGGGCAGCCAGTCACCGTGACCAACATGGCTGGCGCCTCTGGATCTGTGGGGGCCAACCACGTGCTTGGGCAGGCAGCTGATGGGTACACGTTGTTCTTTGGGTCGGAGGCGCTGTCCGTGCTGAAGGTCATGGACGTGGCTGACATTAACTGGGATTCCTTTGAGGTCATTGGCCTTGCAGCCCGGGCAACGCCTGCGTTGGTAGTGCCAGCAAACTCAAAGTATAACACGGTACAGGACCTTGTAAAGGCAACCCAAGCCAACCCTGAGAAAATCGTTATGTCCACGGCTGGTCCTGGCACGGTGCCTCACGTGTGCGGCAGCATGCTCCAGAAGCATGCGGGAGCAAAGTTCAAGTTCGTTCCGATGCAGGGCGGTGCGGGTGCCATTTCCGCAGTGCTGGGCGGGCAGGCTGATTGTACCATTGAAATGATTCAAAGCCTTGCGGACCACGTGAAAGCAGGCAGGCTAAAGATGCTCGCTGTGTTCACCAATGAGACCTTCCCTGGTTTTGAGAAGGTGACACCCATTGGGACTGTGTACCAGGCAATGAAGCCCATGCTTCCTTACGGACCATACTTTGGCGTGTTTGCTCGCAAGGGTACTCCATCAGAAGTGGTACAGATCCTCAAGACCACGGTGAAGGAAATCGTCACAAGTGCCGATTGGAAGGCTTATTGCGAGAAACTGTATTGCGAAGCTTTGCCCCTATTTGAACAAGACGCGACCAAATACCTCGGCGACTGGACTTCTCAGACGGTGTGGCTCATGTGGGAGACGGGTGTTGCAAAGAAATCTCCTGAGCAGTTCGGCATACCCAAGCCTCAAGCCAAATAGAACGGGATCAGCAGGCCGGGGCTAGGGGGTTACCATGCCCCGGCCTAGTGAATAGGAATAGGCGTGACAGGAGGAGATCTATTTGTTCAAAGTGGACCCAGACAAGTGTATTGGATGCGGCCTTTGTGCAAGCGCATGCCCCCAAGGGGCTGCTGCGCTTACTGATGGCGTGTGCCAGATTGATGCGGACCTGTGCATAGGCTGTGGGCAATGTCAGGCCACATGTCCCCAGGAAGCCATCGAAGAGTTGCCTGACGATGCCTGAGGAGTGGTCACCATGATGAGGCCATTTGGGGACCTGTTCGTTGGCTTGGTAGCAGTGGGTCTCGGGCTTTTTGAGGCAGTCAGCGGGATGCAGATGGAGGAATTCGGCAACCCGGAATCTGCGGGGACGTTTCCGTTCGCTGCAGGGTTGGCCACAGTTGTCCTGGGGGGTGTGCTTATTGCCCAGTGGGTTTTGGCATGGCGGAGACTGAGGACCAGGCCCCTGGAGGTGCCCAAGGCCAATCCTGGATCATCTAAAGTGGAAGCTAGCTCCCTTTTCATTGTGCTGGTATTGCTTGGTGGGTTTGCCTTACTGCTGCCCACGTTCCATTTCAAAGGGGCTGGGTTTGTTTTCTTGCTCTCGTTCATGCTCGCATTAGGGGGCTACCGTAGGCCCGTCACTGCTTTCGCAGTTGCAGCGGTGACGATCGTCACTGTGGCCCAGGTGTTTACAAGGGTCTTTAGGCTGGTGCTTCCGTGAGGGGGGACCATCGAGGTTTCCAAGGGGTGATCGATCATAATGGTTGCAGCTCATGGTGTACTTGAAGCTTTCTATCCCGCAAATATGGCTCTCGTCGCCTTAGGGGTGTTCGTTGGGCTGATTATGGGTTCCTTACCAGGGATCACTGTAACTGTAGCTGCAGTGTTGCTCGTGTCGCTGACGTTCGGTTGGCCGATGATACGGGCCCTGGCCATGTTGATGGGCTGTTTCGTGGGGGCGGTTTCGGGGGGCCTCATATCTGCCATTACCCTGAATATTCCGGGTACAGCGGCTGCAATAGCTACAACCTTTGACGGATACCCCATGAGCAGGCGCGGGGAGGCGGGGCTGGCCATTGGCATTGGCATGGTACAGTCATTCATTGGGGGTTGCATTGGGTTGGTTGCCCTGGCAGTCGGCGCTCCTCTGTTGAGCCAGATTGCCTTAAAAGTGGGCCCTCTTGAGTACTTCCTGCTGGTGCTTTGGGGGTTAACCCTTGCTGGCAGCCTTGGGACCGAATCGGCAATTAAGGGCTGGCTAAGCGGGCTGATTGGTTTCTTCATTGCAATGATTGGCATGGATCCAATACTCGGCACCCCGCGGTTCACCTTTGGTGTGCAGGCACTCAAGGCAGGGATCCACTACATTCCTCCCGTGATCGGGTTGTTCGGTCTCAGGGAAGTCATTAAGGAAGTGATCCGGGTCAGGTCCGGTGCCCTTCCTGAGCAGCAAAAGGTATATTCCGTGATCCCCAACTTAAAGCTGATACGCAAAATATGGTGGTCTACCCTGAGGTGGTCACTGCTTGGCACCTTTATTGGGGCTCTCCCTGGAACGGGCGGGGACGTTGCAGCCCTCCTGGCTTACAGCGACGCAAAGCGCACCGTAAGGAATCCCTCGAGGCCATTTGGCACAGGTGCTTGGGAAGGAGTGGCTGCGCCTGAATGCGCCAACAACGCTGCGGTTGGTGGTGCACTCATTCCCATGCTGACGCTAGGAATCCCAGGCGATTCAGTTACTGCGGTAATCATGGGAGCATTCTTCATTCATGGACTGCGCCCGGGCCCCCTCCTAATGGTGACCGACCCAACTGTGTTCCCCGTCATCGTGGCCTTCGTTGGCATTGCCCAGATTTTCCTGCTGATACAGGGGTTGCTGTTTGCAAGGTTGATCAGTGCAGTGCTGAACGTACCCAGGTGGTTGATGATACCGGTAGTGTCAATGCTGTGCGTTGTTGGCGCCTACGTGGTTCAAAACCACATTGTGGACATATGGATCATGGTGGCATTCGGGTTCCTGGGGTACTTGTTAGATAAAGTCGGCATGCCTGTAGGTCCAATGGTACTGGCTCTGATACTAGGCCCGATGGCAGATGCGGAGTTCAGACGCGCAATTGCCCTTTCAAAGGGGGCTTTCCTGAGCTACTTCTTCAGCCGACCAATTGCGGTTGTCATTCTGGCTGCAATGGTGGTGGGCTTGGTGCTACAGTACAGGGGTAAAGGCTCTACCGGGAGGGCCAAGTGAAGCTCGGGGCATGTATAATGGACTCGGGGAGGATGAGTCCATGGGCGAAGAGGAAAAGAGCCTGCTTCAGGAAGCAGCCCAGATTGCTGCAGCCATGAGCGTAAAGGACACCATCCAGAACTTCATAGCTGTGCTCTCTGCCAAAGCGTGGCAGCACATGGGCCTGGTGATAAATCCTCTTACCGGCAAGAGCGACAAGAAACTGGAGGAAAGTAGGCTAGCCATTGACGCAGTATCGGCGCTAGTCAAGGTTCTTGAACCCATATTGAGCGCGGGTGAGCTCCGTCAATACAGGGCCCTGGTACAGGATCTGCAACTGAATTTCGTGAACCAATCTAGTAGCGCTAATTGACGACGAACAACTTACTTCAGTTCCATACTTTGGGGAGCGGGTCACGTCAGCGGTGCAGAGGCGGCTTGGGCAAGCACGAGCCGCCTTTCTACGTCAGGCCAATTCACCAGGTTCCACCACGCCTTGACGTAATCGTCCCTGCGGTTTCGGTAATCCACATAATAGGCGTGCTCCCACACGTCCAGCACGAGGATTGGGATTACTCCCCACACTGTCGAGTTTTCATGCCTTTCTGCCATCAACACCTCCAGCCGATACCACGACGGGTTCCATACAAGCAAAGCCCAGCCTGGACCGGGCACAGAGTTTGCCACTGCGGAGTACTGCTGGCGGAAGGCCTCATAGGAGCCAAAGGCCTCGCAGATGCAGCTTTGGGTCAGAGGGCCTGGAATAAATGGCCCGCCAGGAGTCATGCTGGTCCAGTAAATGGAGTGGAGCACGTGTGCTGAACCGTTGAAGGAAAGCTGTCGCTCCAGGTGAGTTATTAGGGAAAAGTCCCTGCGTGCTCGTGCCTCACCAAGCATTTTCTCGGCCTGGTTCAAACCGTTTACGTACGCCTGGTGATGCTTGTCGTGGTGAAGGTGGAGGGTTTGCTCGCTGATGTACGGTTCGAGGGCGTCGTACGGGTAAGGTAACTGAGGTAGCTCATGAGCCACTTCTCATCACTCCTGTTTGTCATGATTCTGCCACAAGAGTCGGACCAAGACATTTTTATGATTCAGACTTTTTGACCTGCACATCGTCTTATATAATGGGGCTGTCATGCAGAGGGAATTCGAGGAGTACGTCCTCAAGAACCAGGATATGGTGTTCAACATTGCCTGGCACATGACAGGTAACCCCGACGAAGCCAAGGACATTGCCCAGGAAAGCTTCATCCGCGCTTACCAGCACTTTCAGGAGTTTTCGGGAGGGCCACCGAGGGCTTGGCTTTGTACAGTTACCATCAATCTGTGCAGGGACTGGTTAAGAAAAAAGGCAAGAAGAGAGGCTATAGGGCACCTGGCAGGAGGCAGTGGCACAGCAAGCTTGACAGGGTGCACTGTGCCTGACGATGCCATCGCCGGAATTGCGGTAGAGAAGGCCCTTTCAGCGCTGGACAGGGAGAGCAGACTATTGGTGGTGTTGTTCCACATCGAGGGGTTCAGCCTTCGGGAGATTTCTGAGATGACAGGTTGGTCAATAAGCCTCGTGAAAAACAGGTTGTTTCGAGCTAGGAAGAAAATGAGGAACGTGCTCTTGGAAGAAGGGATTGAGCTATGAGCGGGCTACACCCGGACGAGATGACGCTCCACGATTATCTCTTTGGAGAGCTGGAGTCTGAGGATAAGGCCCACATAGAAGCACACTTAGCGGATTGCAGGCAATGTGCTGCCCAGGCCAGAGAAATGTTGGCGTGCGTGGAGCTGGTGAAAATGTGGGGACGACGTCCAGCACCTGCCGGCTTTCTGAGGGAGCTAAGAGGGAAGCTTGTACCCCGCACAAACCTCTTGCCCCTTCGGCCAGTGCTGGTTGCATGGCTGGGGGCTGCGGTTGCCTTCAGGGTATGGGAGATGGCTGGTCGCTTGACGGAAGTGTGGGGAGCGATTGGGATCTTGCTGCCCAAGGTGGCAGAGGCGCTTTCTATTTCGGCAACAGATGCAATTGGCATTGTGGCAGAGGTCCTAGCGGGGCAGTGGTTGGTAGGCACTGGGACCTTGGGGCAGCTGGCGGTTGCCATAATTGGGGTTCAGTTAATGGTTGGGCTGAGAAAAGGGGTGTGGGTGAAGTGAAGAGATTGTACAGATCAAGCAAGAACCGCATGATCGCCGGAGTGTGCGGCGGGATTGCAGAGTACTTCAATGTGGACGTGATAGTGGTCAGACTCATATGGCTCTTGCTTGTGCTAATGGGCGGGCCAGGCATAATAGCATATATCGTTGCCTGGATAGTGATTCCGCCGGAACCCACGGAAAAAGCACAGAGTGCAGAGGGCACGGCAGGAGCTGAGCAGCCTCCGGAGGAAACTGCAGCTTCGACTGAGGCGGTGGAGCCTAGAACCGGGTCTAAGAGCAGCCGCACGGGAGAAGTGGTAGTCGCAATACTGCTAATCTGCTTTGGCGGCTACTTCCTGCTCAGACAGTTCATGCCTCACAGGTGGTTGATGTGGTTGTCATGGGGCAAATGGTGGCCTCTGCTCATCATTGCCGCTGGGATCGGCCTGCTGTTGAGGAGCGGGAAATGAGGTGCTTGCCATGAGATGGGCAGGATTTGTGCTGCTTGTGGTGGGGCTGGTATTGCTGTGCAACACCCTTGGGCTGTTGCCCTGGGCGTGTTGGGCATTTCTGGGATTGTACTGGCCGGTGTTGCTGATAGTTGCAGGAGTGCAGCTTCTAGTTTGGCGCAGAGTAAGCGTAAAGGGGCTAGTGGTGATAGCGCTGATCATGGTGGTGGTAGGGGGAATAGTGCTCAGAACGCCACTTGCTAAGTACGTTCCTGGGCAGGACCTACTCAGAGGAAGCAAATGGTTTTGGATGCATCCCCCAATGAGGCAAAGGCCATTCTTCTTTCAGCAGACTGAGGACGAAGTGCCTGACACTCCTCGCACCATGGCTGTGGTTGAGCCAGTGTTGCCTGGTGTGGAGAGCGCTAGGTATGAGCTGAAGGTGAAGGGTGGCAAGCTCAGGATTGGGGGCGTTAGGGATTTCCTGGTAAACGGGAAAGTGGAGTACTGGGCACAAAGGCCCCAAGTGACCTGCAGGGTGGTGGGCAGAGAAGCTGTGGTTACGCTGGAGCACCAAGAGACCGTGCCGGGAAGCAGGGCGGACCTGAACTTGTGCGAACAGATGCCTGTGGCAATAGGCATTGACGCTGGGGCCTGCGATGCTGAGCTGGACCTTAGCAGGCTTAAAGTAACCGATCTTGCTGTGGACATTGGCGCTTCCAGGCTTTCCATAAGCTTTGGCAACACCGGGGTAAGCACCAGGGCCCGGATTAAGGCTGGCGCTTCCCGTGTTGATCTTATAGCTCCAGAGTCAGTGGGGGTGAGGATAAAGACTGCCAGTGCTGTTGGGAACGAGGATTTCAGCGATCAGGGCTTGTTTCCCACCGACGGTTACTGGGTGAGCCCTGGCTGGGATCGGGCAAATACTACAGTAGATATTGAGATTCAGGCCGGAATAAGTTCTGTGAGGTTAAAGAGGGTGTGAGAAGAGATGGTGAAGAAGCTGTTCAGGAGCAAGTTATTGGTGGCGGTTCTGGTTGTGGCAGTGGTTGTGGCTTTTTGGGTGATAAGGTCTCGCAACACTGCAAAGCCCGCATCCACCACGTACCCGTTGTACGAGGTTAAGAAGGGTAAGCTGGAGCTGGCGGTGACGGGTAGTGGCAACGTATCTGCGAGCGAGAGGGTAACGGCCCGGGCAAAAGTTGCTGGTACGGTGAAGGAAGTGCTGGTGAAGATAGGGGACCAGGTGACGGAAGGGCAGCCGTTGGTGGTTTTAGAGAACCAGGATGTGGTGAACGCGTTTGAGCAGGCGAGGTTGAGTTTGGAGGCGACCAGGGTCAAGTACAACGACCTGACCAAGGCGCCCACGGAGGGGGACATAAAGGCAGCGGAGGCTAAGGTTGCCCAGGCGAGGGAGAACCTGAGGCAGAGGAAGGAAGAACTTGAGGACTTGCAGGTGAAGGCGCCCATAGCGGGAGCTTTGTCCCAGTTCAGTTTGGATGTAGGGGACGAGGTGACAGCGGGGCAGCAGGTGGCGGTAGTGGTTGACGAGTCGGTGATCAAGTTCAACGCTGCCGTGTACCAAGCGGACGTGAGCAAGATTGAGGTTGGCCGGAAGGCTACTGTGGTGATAGGTTCGGACCTTGCGTGGTCGAGCACGAAGGCGTACGAGGGGATTATAACGAACGTAGCGAGGGAAGGTTCGGGTACCGGGAAGAACGCAACGTTCAACGTGACGATAGAGATAGCGAATGTTGATGGGCAACTAAGGGCAGGGATGACAGGGTATTTGCAGTCGATAGAGATGGGCGACGAGACAGTGTTGTGGCCCACGATTACGGGGAGCACTTCGGCGAAGGAGCGGAAGGTGGTCATTTCGAAAACTGGAGGGAAAGTGAAGCAAGTACTGGCAAATGAAGGGCAGCTTGTATCGGCTGGACAGGTATTGGCGGTGCTTGAGAACGGGTCTGTGGAGGCTGCGGTAAAGGACGCGGAAGCGGCCCTGGCGACGGCTGAAGAGAACTTGCGGGACCTGTTGAGCAGGAAGACTGTGGGTACGGAGTCAGAGATTGCGGTTCAGAGGACCCAATTGGATCAAGCAGTATTGAACTACAATCTCAAGCAGCGTGACGTAGACGAGCTTGTGGTGAAGGCTCCGTGTTCGGGGACAGTGACGTACGTAGCGGTGAAGAAGGGGGACCAAGTGAGCGCCAACGCGGAGATGTGCGCAATTTCCAACCTGTCCAGGTTGAGCTTGGTTGTGGCTGTGGACGAACTGGACGTAGGCAAGTTGAAGGTGGGGATGGCTGCAGAGGTGACCACTCAGGCTTTGCCCAACAAGACGTTCAAGGCGACTGTGACGGAGATTGCGCTTGAGGGCACCGTCAAGGACGGGGTGGCAAGCTACGATGTTACCCTGGAGCTGGAGGAGGGGGCACTGAAGGGTGGTCTTGTGCCTGGCATGAGCGCTGATGCCAAGATTATAACTGCCTCGAAGGAGAACGTGATTGCGATTCCCGCTGAGGCAGTTAGGTCGAGGGCGCAGCGGAAGTACGTGTATGTGCTCAAAGACGGGCAGCCCCAGGCTGTGGACGTGACCGTTGGTATGAGCAGTGACTCACAGGTCGAGATAACTTCTGGCTTGCAGGAAGGAGACAAGGTGATTCTGTCCAATCCTGAGCAATCCAGCAGGAACGTTGGCCCGTTCATGCCCGGCGTGCCTGGAGGTGCAAGGCCGCAGTCGCAGAGCACGTCGCGACAGGGAGGGACCAACCGTTGAGTGGTGTGAATGGAGCAAATGGGGGGCCCATTATAAAGCTTGAAGGGGTGAAGAAGGCGTACAAGCTGGGCAAGACGTGGTTGGAGGTACTGCACGGGATAGACCTGGAGGTAGCCAGAGGGGAGTTTCTGGTGGTGATGGGCCCTTCGGGATCTGGGAAATCCACTTTGATGAACATAATTGGGTGTCTTGATCGGCCCACTTCGGGGCGGTACTTTCTGGCGGGAGAAGACGTATCGGGGAAGGGGTCGGTGGAGCTAGCGGCGATACGCAACAGGAAGATAGGGTTTGTGTTTCAAAACTACAACCTGCTTGCGAGGTTGACTGCGGTCGAGAACGTAGAGGTGCCTTTGGTGTACAGGGGTATTGCGCCTGGGATAAGGAGGCGCAAGGCGATGGAGCTGCTTGAGAAGATGGGCCTTGCTGGCAGGGAGAGGCACCAGCCGACGGAGTTGTCAGGTGGGGAGCAGCAGAGGGTAGCGATTGCCAGGGCGTTGGTAGGAGAGCCAGAGATTCTGGTTGCGGATGAGCCCACAGGGAATTTGGATTCGAGGTCAGGTGCCAACATCATGTCGATACTGGTGAAGCTGAACGATGCTGGGATGACGATTGTGATGGTAACTCACGATCCCGAGGTAGCGCGGTACGGGAAGAGGATAGTACGGATAAGGGACGGGATGATTGTTGGGGATGAGGTAGTGAAGGACCGTAGGGTGCCTGAGGATTTGGATGTTGCCGGAGGTGCTATAGCGTCATGAAGGTGAGGGACTATCTGGCGCTAGCGTGGAGGGCGCTTACTGGCAACAAGATGAGGGCATTTCTGACCATGCTTGGCGTGATAATAGGGGTTGGGTGTGTGATAGGGCTTGTGTCTGTGGGTGAGGGGACGAGGGCACAGGTATCTGCGCAGATACAGGGTCTTGGATCGAACCTAGTGATGATCACGCCCATGAGGGGTGCGAGGCTGCAACTGAGCGACGTAGAGGAACTTGCGGAGAGGGCGCCGGAGCTTGGGAAGATAATGGCGACGTACCAGTTCAGCAGCCAGGTCAAGTACGGCACGGAGTCGCGGGACACAAGCGTTCAAGGAGTGACCGAAGATTTCCCGGAGCTAAGGAACCACCAACCCGAGAGGGGCAGTTTTTTCACGGCTGATGATGTAAAGGGTCGCAGGCGTGTAGCGGTGCTTGGGAAGACGGTGGCGGAGGATTTGTTTGGGCAAGGCAACCCAGTAGGCAAGGAGATTTCGATACTGGGCCAATCCTTCACGGTAATTGGGGTGATGCAGCAAAAAGGCACGAGTTTAGGTTCGAACCCTGACGATGCGGTGTTCATACCGGTGACCACAGCGCTGCAGGTAGCCAAGTCCAAGTACATACAGAACATTACTGCGCAGATCAAGGAAGGGTACGATGCCAAGGCTACTACCGATCATCTTTTGGCCATATTCGAGCAGAAGTTCCGGCGCAGCGACCAGGTTAGGGTTTTCAGCCAAGAGGAGTTGTTGCAGACTGTGAACCAGGTGACCCAGACGATGAGCATCATGCTGGGGTCGATTGCGGGAATATCGCTGCTAGTTGGCGGGATTGGGATCATGAACATAATGCTGGTTTCGGTGACTGAGCGCACGCGGGAGATTGGGATTCGGAAGGCAGTAGGAGCCACGGAAGGGGACATTATGACCCAGTTCCTCATAGAGTCGGTGATACTGAGTGCTGGTGGTGGCTTGCTTGGGATTGTGCTTGGCCTTGGCATGTCGCGGGTACTGGCCAAGGTTGCGGGCTGGCCGTCAGTGGTGACGCTAGGTTCAGTGCTGCTTGCCTTTGGGTTTTCGGTTGCAGTGGGCGTGTTCTTTGGGATATACCCTGCGAGCCGGGCGGCTTCCCAGGACCCAATCCAGGCCCTCAGATACGAGTAACTTTCCCAGTTATCAGTCTTGGCCGGCCCTCCCCAACTTTCAAGTGGGGAGGGCCGGCAAGTTCGTTGTATAGGTGGTCTCAAAAAGCCTGACAGGATTTCGTTTTGACTGTGTAGAATACCTGGCTGTTGGCACGTGCAGGATAGGAGGGTCGTGCCTGTGGAGGCAGGGTACACAGTTGGCGCTGCGGCTGCCTTTGGAGTTATAACCGTTGCGGGCGTGGTTGCTGCAAAGAGGAGCAGGTCGTACAGCGATTTCAGCATAGGGGGCCGAAGCTTTAGCTCGCCAATGGTTGCCGGGGTTATCATTGGCACTGTCTACGGAGGTTCTGCTACAGTCGGCACCGCGCAGCTTGCTTTCAGGTATGGGTTCAGCGCCTGGTGGTTTACGCTGGGCTCGGGCATTGCGTTGCTGGTGCTCGCCTTGTTCCTGGCTGCGCCCCTTCGGCGGCAGGGGATCACAACGGTGCCCCAGTTCATAGAGGACGTCTACGGCAGGAACGCAGCAGTGTGGGCAAGTGTGTTCACGTGCGTGGGCATGTTCCTCAATGTGCTCTCGCAAGTCATTGCAGCAGGTGCAATCCTGAGCTCGTGTTTTGGGCTAGGGACCGTAGCTTCGTCGCTGATCACTGCGGTGTGCATTGTGGCCTACGTGGCGGTGAGCGGAGTTTGGGGCGCAAGCCTCGTGGGCATAGCTAAGGCAATGCTTGTAGTTGGCTCCATGACGGTGGTGGGCATATTGGCTTACTCGCTTGGTGCCACTCCCAGCGCTCTCATGGCTTCCTTGCCCAGGTATCCCTATTTCAGCTTGTTTGGCAGGGGGCTTTGGGCAGACCTTGCTGCTGCTTTCTCAATGGTGGTTGGAATCAACTCCTCCCAGACGTACATTCAAGCCATGTGTTCCGCCCGGAACGTGGCAGCTGCTAGGGCTGGCGCAGTTATTGCGGGGGCCATTGCTACTCTAGCTGGTATTCCGCCAGTGATCGTTGGGATGCTAATGAGGCTCAGGTGCCCAGGGATGCTTTCACAAGACGCTTTGCCAAGGTTCGTGCTGGAGTTCATGCCATCGTGGCTTGCTGGTCTAACCCTGGCCACAGTGTTCATATCCACGCTGGGGACAGCTGCTGGGCTAAGCTTGGGAATAGGTACAATACTCTCCAGTGACCTGTACAGGAAGCTTTTTCGACCTTCTGCTCCGGAAAGTCAGCTACTTGCAGTGTCCAGGGCTGGCATTGTCGGCACCGCGCTACTTGCTGCGGCTGTGATGATCCGCGGCACGGATGCTACCATCCTCAAGTGGGGTTTCCTTTCCCTGGGCTTGCGGGGAGCGACCGTGTTCTTTCCACTGGTTTTTGGGGTTTTCGCTCGGAAACGCGTTAGCCCCTCGGCTGGTGCAGCTGCGATAGTGGCTGCGCCCTTGGCTTCCATCGTGTGGGGCGTGCTGAATCCCCAGGGTTTGGATCCACTCTACATTGGGCTGGCCACAAGCGCGATGGTCATGGTTTTGGGGCTGGCCCACAGGTGACCCTAATGACTGGGCCCAGGCATGTGACAAGGAGTGGTGAACTTGACCGAGGTTGACAGGTACAGGAACGAAATGGTGCAAGTTATGTGCAAGCTGGTGGAGACGCCTGCTGTAAACCCTACTTACGGAGGCGAAGGGGAATACAAGCGAGGCATGTGGCTGGCAGAGTATATGAAAACAATTGGGCTTGAACCGGAAATGGTGATCTTGCCAGACAAGGCCGAACCCAACCGGAAGAGGGTAAACATCGTGGCAAGGCTCCATGGTGCTCGCCAGGATGGGCCGACCCTCTGGCTTGTGTCCCACCTAGATACCGTTGGGGAGGGTGACCCCAGCCTGTGGCACACTCCTCCGTTCAAGGCAGTGGTGCAGGACGGTAAAGTGTTTGGGCGTGGTGCAGAAGACAACATTCAGGGCATTGTTGCCAGCTTGTTTGCAGTGAGGGCTCTGAAGGAAGCTGGGCTGCAGCCTGGATGCAACTTGGGACTGGTGTTTGCTGCTGATGAGGAGGCTGGTAGCGAGCACGGCCTGCTCAAGCTAATCGAACGAGGGGTTTTCAGGCCCGAGGATGAAGCCATCGTGACTGACGCTGGTCGTCCAGACGGCAGCTTCATAGAGGTTGCGGAGAAGTCGGTGCTTTGGATCAGGTTCTATTTTTACGGCAAGCAAGCTCACGCCTCTGCTCCTCACTTGGGCATAAACGCAAGCGCAATTGCCACCCATTTCGGTGCTGACTTGGACGACTTCTTAAAGGCCAAGTACAGCCTGAGGGACTACAGGTTTGAACCGCCCTACTCTACGTTCGAGATAACCCAAAAGTTCGACAACGTCACAAGTCCCAACATACTTCCTGGTACAGACAGCTTCGTAATGGACAACAGGGTATTACCTCAGTACAGTCTCAAAGAAGTGCTTGGGGATATCGAACGGCTGATTTCGGAGTACGAGTTCCGCACTGGCGTGAAGATCGAATACAAGATATTGCAGATTTCCGAAGCCAGCCAACCAACGCCTTCTGATGCACCAATAGTGCGTAAGCTGGCTCGAGCCATAGAAAAGCGCGGCACCAGGCCCACCGTCGGGGGGATTGGCGGGAGCACCTGCGCTGACTTCCTGCGGCGCATCGGAATGGCCGCGGTGGTGTGGGGCACGCTGGAAGGCAAAGCCCATCAACCCAATGAGTGCGCAGTGATAGACAACGTGGTGGCCGACGCTGCCACTTTGCTGGAAGTTGCAGTAGACTGTGCTGACTGAAGGAACCCGGGGGAGGTAGTCACTTGTGGCGTTCGTGAAGGTGGAGACAGGGGAGGACGTGGCCCTGGTGACCATTGACCGTCCTGAAGCTCTGAACGCCTTGAACAAGCAAGTCATAGAAGAGCTCCTGAGGGTGGTGGAGCAGCTGGAAACGGACCGCACCAGCAAAGTTGTGGTGATAACCGGTGCTGGATCCAAGGCTTTCGTGGCTGGCGCCGACGTGCGGGAGATGCGCAGCATGGATGTGATGCAAGCCAGGGCGTTCTCCCGCAGGGGTAACGAGCTGATGATGCGCATCGAGAACATGCCCAAGCCCTCCATTGCTGCAGTAAACGGCTACGCCCTAGGTGGTGGGTTGGAGCTTGCGCTGGCTTGTGACCTGAGGGTGGCCGCAGACACAGCCCAGTTTGGATTGCCCGAAGTTGGCCTTGGAATATTCCCTGGTTTTGGTGCTACCCAGCGCTTGCCCAGGCTGGTAGGGAAGGCAAGGGCAAAGGAGCTCATTTTCACGGGGGACAGGATTTCGGCCCAGAGGGCGCTTGAGATTGGCCTGGTCAACATGGTCGTGCCAGCGGCTGAGCTGATGGAAAGGGTCATGGAACTGGCCCGCAAGATTGCCAGTAAGTCCACCGTGGCGATTGCCCTTGGGAAGCAAGCTTTGAGCAAGGGGTTAGACACTGACCTTGCCACGGGATGTGCCCTGGAGTCCGAAATCTGGAGCCAGTGCTTTGCGACCCAAGACCAAAAGGAAGGCATGGCTGCCTTCCTCGAGCGGCGCCAACCACGGTTCCCCAACTGTTAGTTATTGAGACCGCTCACCTCACGATCGTTGGATACAGCCGGGCAGCAATGGTGAGCAGAACCAGCGCGTAGAGGCTCATGACTCCGAAGTCCAGCGCCAGGCTGAAGGTGCCTGCAGCTGGTGAAAGCATGAGGATCCGCAGGGCGTCCACTTGGTACGTCAGCGGGTTCACTCGCGAAATCGCTTGGAGCCAGGCGGGCATGATTGAAATGGGATAGATGGCGTTGCTCGCAAAGAACAGCGGCATCGTGAGCACTTGGCCGATCCCCATGAACCTCTCCCTGGTCTTGACCAGGCAGGCCACCACCAGCGAAAACGTGGAAAACACCGCGGAGCCCAAGATCACGGTGACAGCCACGCCCAAGAGAGCTAGGGCGCTGTGGTTCATCCTCACGCCAAGCAGGGTTGCCAGGAAGTACACTATGGCGGCCTGCACAGTGCCCCGTACCCCGGCGGAAAGCGCCTTTCCCAACACCAATGCCCCACGGGGGGCCGGGCTTACCAGCAGCTTCTGCAGTATGCCAAGGTCGCGCTCCCATATGACCACGATGCCGTAGAATATGGCAACAAACAGCACGCTTTGAGCCAGTATCCCGGGAGCCATGAACTGCAAGTAACTCAAGGACCCCGTTGGTATGGCCCTGGTGTTGTTGAACACCTGCCCAAACACCAGTAGCCACAAAGTGGGCTGCACCGCGCGGGTGAACAGTTCCCATGGGTCGTGGCGCAACTTGCGCATCTCGATTTCGGCAATTGCAAGGGTCTTGCCCACGAATGCAGCAAGTGAAAGCAGAGGGGTGGTACGGCTCCGCTCACATGTCTGAAGCTGATCAGCCGAGGCGACGGGCTGTCCTCCGAACTCTGAGAACATCGCGGTAGGTTCCTCCTGTCTCAAGAGTGTCTCCAGTGAAGTAAGTGAACACGTCGTCCAGGGTTGCGGTGGGTTTGCCAATTCTGGACTTGAGCTCAGCTGGCGACCCCACGACCACCACTTCCCCGTGGTTCATGATGGCGACACGGTCACACATGGTTTCTGCCTCTTCCATATAGTGGGTAGTGAGGAAGATAGTAGTGCCAAGTTCCTTGCGCAGCCTATCTATATGACTCCACACCACTCTGCGAGCCACAGGGTCCAAGCCAACTGTGGGTTCGTCCATGAAAAGTACCTGGGGCCTGTGCAGCATGGACTGGGCTATTTCCAACCGGCGGATCATGCCTCCTGAGTAGTTCCGCACTAGGGTGTTGGCCGCCTCTTGAAGGCCCATGAACTCCAGGGCATCCCTTATCCTTTGCTGCCTTTGGACGCGAGGTATGTCATACAGCTTAGAGAACACCAGCAGGTTCTCATAGCCAGTAAGAGAGCCGTCCGCTGAAATGACCTGGGGCACGTAGCCGATGACATGCCTCACCTCCGCTGCCTGTTTGACCACGTCGAACCCTGCAAGGGTCGACCTACCAGATGTGGGTGGGAGTAAGGTGATCAGCATTTTGATTGTTGTAGTTTTCCCTGCCCCGTTTGGGCCCACCAGACCAAATATCTCACCTGCTCTAACTCTGATGGACAGCTCTTTGACGGCTGTGAACGAGCCGAACTTGCGCGTTAGGCTTTCGGTTACAATAATGTCTTGCATGTTGCTTTCGCCCTCTCCCAGACGGTTCTACGGTACTCGCATCAGTGGCTCTTGAGCGCCCCGCCAAGCTGTGCAAGGGTGCTTTCTGCCAGACGGAGCTGGCCGTCGCTCAGGTGCTCTAGCCGGCGCGCAAGCTGCTTGAGGGTGTGCTGACGTGCCGACTCGAAAAGCTCCCTTCCCTTGGGCGTCAGGTTGAGCACCAGGCGCCTCCTGTTGCTTGGGTCGCCCTCCCTTTGCACCAGCCCTCTCTCCACAAGCCTGTCGGCTATCCTGGACATGGTGGGCAACGTAACCCCGAGGTGAGCTGCGATGTCGGAAAGGGAGGTGCCCGGCGTCCTGTAAATGTAGGAAAGAGTGCGGAACTGGGGAACGGACAGTTGGTCCCTGCAGAAAGCCCTAATTTCTGTCCGCACAAGGCGCATGGTTTGGAGCACGAAATCCATGATTTCCCTTGCACAGGACTCGGCGGAAGCCACTGGAATCCCTTGCCCCTCCACGGCAAACTTTGATAGGCTAACAGTTGCATGTACTAATAATATATCAACACACTAGGTAAGGTTAAGTCAAGAAGCCAAGACATCAAAAATTGCGCCTCTGCCCAGGCGGAAAAGCTAAAGCACGCTTCGGCAAGCACCAATATGAGGACGTTCCAGGCACGAAAGCCAAGACGTGCCAAACTGATCACGCACAACACAGAAACGCCGCCTGCACAGTGCACCTGGCAGGCGGCGTTTCTGGCTGACCCCTTAGCTCAATCCGAGACGCTCCAGGGTTTCCTTGAGGGGAATCCCATCTGAGCTCCAGCCGCGGAGCTTGTAGTACTCAGGCAGCATCTTGTCTAGTCCAACCACCAGGCCCTTGGCTGGACCTTCTGGCATGGGCTCCTTCAAGAGCCTGGGCGCCAGGGTGTCCTTGTCGGGAGTGATGCCAGCCTTCAGGTTGAACATCCTCTCTAGGTTCCAGATCCTCTCGCCAGCCTCCATCACCTTTTCCACGGTGTACTCGATGCCAGTGGCGTACTTCAGCATGTCTGCCAGTTCGGGTGCGCCAATGGCAAACGTGGTGAACAGGCACACTCCCGCGGAGTCCCAAGCCGCAGTGAGGTCCTGGAAGGTCTTGGTCCAGCTGGCCTTGTCGACCGTGGTGAGGGGATCGAGCTTCTGAGGTACCCCCAAGATCTCGGGAGAGATCATGTAGCCCCTCACGTGGCAACCGCCTCGGTTGGAGGTTGCATAGTTGAGGCCGATGCCCTGGGCACCACGGGGATCGTAAGCTGGATATTCCTGACCCTTGCTGGACATGGACAGCTCGGGGTGACCCACTTCTGAGGCCAGCCTGTACGAGCCTTCGGCCAGGAGGTTGCCCAGGCCCTTCCTGTAAGCGGTCATTTCCACCGCCTTCACCAGGAGGTCGGCGTCACCGAACCTGAGCTCCATGCCTGCTTGCTCCTTGGACAAGTACCCCTTCTGATAGAGCTCCATTGCACATGCAAGGGTGGTGCCCATGGATATTGGGTCGAGGCCCAGCTCGTTGCAGAGGTGGTTGGCCCTGGTCACCGCCGCCAAATCGTCAATTCCGCAATCTGCACCCAGGGCCCATGCCGCCTCGTACTCTGGCCCCTCGCCGCTGCTCCGGTACTTGCCAGATGGTATCACTGTAGGCCTGCCGCAGGCAATTGGGCAGCCAAAGCATGCCTTCTTCCGCACCAGGAACGTCTCAGCCAAGCGCTCCCCGCTGATGTTGTTTGCCCCTTCGAATATGCCCGTGCTGAAATTCCTTGTGGGGAAAATGCCATGGGCGTTAATCACGTTAACCAGAACCGCTGTGCCGTAGGAGGGCAGACCTCCAGACGTGACCGGATGGGTCTTCACCTTGTTCTTGAACATGTCCAGCACCGCATCCCTGAAGGCTTTCATGTCTGCAACCTTCACGGAGCCGGTGCCGCGCACTGCCACCGCCTTGAGCTTCTTGGAGCCCATAACGGCGCCCACGCCGGAGCGACCAGCAGCGCGGTGCTTGTCGTTCACGATGCCTGCGAACCTGACCAGGTTTTCTCCGGCAGGACCAATGCACGCCACCTTGGCGTCGGGGTCTGTCTCAGAACGGATGATGTCCTCTGTCTCATGAGTTGTCTTGCCCCACAGATGGTTGGCCTTTCTGATTTCAGCTTGGCCGTCCTCGATCCACAAGTATACTGGCTCGGCCGAAGCCCCTTCAATTATTATCCCGTCAAATCCGGCGAACTTGAGCTCCGGGCCCCAATAGCCACCGGAGTTGGATCCGGCAATTGCGCCTGTGAGGGGCGCCTTGGTTACGGCATTATACCGGCCGGTGCTTATGGCACCGGTGCCTGTAAGGGGCCCAGTGAACAGCAGTAGCTTATTGTCGGGACTAAGGGGGTCAACGGTTGGAGGCACTTCGTCCGAGAGTATCTTTGAGGCAAGCCCACGCGCTCCCAAGAACTTTTCCGCCAGCTGCTCGTTGAGCTTCTCCACTTTGATGGACCCGTTGGTCAAGTTGACGCGCAGCACCTGACCTACCCAGCCGAACATTACAGGCGCACCTCCTTCAGGGCGTTCTTGAGCTTGTTGGCTACCTCTTTCTTCTTGGCAACTGCAGCTTTATCTGCTTCCACGTACTCGATTGCTCCCCAGGGGCAGAAAAGGGCACATTCGGGTTCGCCGTCGCACAGGTCGCACTTGACCATCTTTTGCTCCTCAGGAGAATAGAAGATTGCGCCAAACGGGCAAGCCATCATGCACATTCTGCATCCAACGCACTTGGCCTCTTCGATTGTGACTGCGCCTGTCTCTGGGTTCTTGACGATTGCTCCTGCAGGGCACACCTCCATGCATACCGGCTCATCGCAGTGCTGACACACCAAGGGCATGTAGAAATGGTCTTCGAGGAATAGCGCGGCAGTAACTCTCGACCGGGACGGGTTGAACTCTCCTGTTTTCTTCGCCGAACAAACCAGTTCGCACCTTCTGCAAGCCGTACACTTTTCCGGATTGACCACAAGCAGCTTTTCCATCCGCCATTCCCCCCTTACCCAGATTCGCCCGTACATACTTGTAATTCTCTAACCGCCCTAGAAATACCTTCATGTTTTGGCAAGCATAACGCATGGGGAACCCGCTTTCGCGCCTCAGCATACCATGGAGCGGAGGTGGGTCTTGTGGCCAAGGTCGCTGCCGAGCTTCTGTGCGAGCAAACAGTTTTCTTTGATACCACGCACTACGTGAAAATGGCCCTGGTTGTGGGGGAGAGGGAAGTGAGGGAGTCCCTGGGACAGGACCAGTTCGCTTGCGAGGGCGCAGTGCTTCCGGGAGGGAGGTTCGCCGGCACTGGACGACACAGCGTGATCAGGCATGGCGATTACCTTGCGGGCAACGGTTTGGGCCAGGTGAATGCCGCAAAGGCCAGGGTGGTGGAGGTGGGGGACTTTGACTCAGTTCCCCAAATCCGCGTGGAAACAAACGTTGTGCTTGATCCCGGGGAGTTCCGCCAGTGGTTCTCCGTGAGGGTCACCAAGTTGGATGGCAAGAACATTGACGTGAGGGAAGTTCCCCTCCGTTGCCCCCTGGTGAAGATTGACTGGCCTTCAAGAGGGACTTATTTGATACATATCCCAGGTGCGCACGACTTTTCAGAAGGATTTTGGGCATCTCCGTCGAAAGAACAACCCCAGGACTGAAAAGAGAGGTTGAGGGGGAAATGAGTTCTTCTGATGGCTGACGCCCCTGAGAGAGACAGAGAGGCGCCCGGCAGGCACACCCTGGGGTACCTGAAGCAGCAGGTGACGCGGATCTACAACGCGGTGAACCAGGAGTTCTTTGCACAGGGAGTCGACTGGATCAGGATCGACGTAATTGGCAACAGGATATTGATAATAGCCAAGCACAGGCGCATAAGAGGGTTGGCGAAGCTCGATGCCACCCGGCGGGAACTCACCAGGATTATAGACGTGGCGCTAATAGACGAGAACAAGAAGCTGCTCAAACAAGAGCTTGAGAAAGAGTTCCCTGAGGTACAAATCAGGACCATACTCAAGGATTACGACCCTGTGACTGAGCTGTCGGGCACAATAGTGGTTGGGGATAAGTCCTTCGAGGAACTCTTCAAAGAATAGCTTTTTGTAGCACACGGACGGCGTTGGCCCTGTACCAGCATGTTCCGGGGTGAGATGCCCTGGGAGCGAGCTGGGCGGGGGATGGCTGCCGGTTGCGGGAGATCGGAAGATAGCCCAGAAAGCCGCCGGCCTACGCGCGATCAAACTCTGTTGCTTTGATCGGTCGTAGGCCGGCGGCTATTAGTTTGGCGAGAGGAGGGACAAGCCCAAATTGGTCAGTGACAAAGGAGCGTTGACGGAGGCGCTTGAGGAGCCACGGCCAGGCCAGAGTCCCACGGTTAGGGACGTAGTGGCGGCCTTGGACATCATTACAGGAGGGAGGGTGATAAAGGGGCTGGAAGGGGTTGTCACCTGCAAGAACAGGTTCGTGGTGACCAAGTCGTCCAACATTCCGGGGAAAGCGGTCACCGAAACGCCAGGCCTGGTGTTCGGCGACCCAGATGGCACGGTCAGGAAACTTGCCGTAACCATGACGCTCACCGAATCCCAGATCGAGCTTGCAGGGGCGCTGGGCATAGACGCAATTGTAGCCCACCACCCTGTAGCGGATGCGGCAAATTCGGGTGGCGTCACGCTCAGGAACTATCTGAGCCTGTACAACATTGCCCTGTTCGAACTGCACGAGGCATTCCATGGACTGCATCCAGGTATCGCGTTCATCCACGGGCACAGGGCCTTTCGTGTGGACATTGCCTACGGCGGGATTCCTGGCAACATCATCAACGTGGGGCGTGCCCTTGAGGACGTGAAGACTGCAGGTGACATAGTGCGCAGGCTAGAAGCTTTCGGTGGGTTTGCCCAGGAGCGGGAGATGCTCGCGTTCGAGCGAAGGCTCCGGGGCTCCAGCCACATTTGCGAGACCAACGTGAGCACCTGCGCCCAAATACTCAATGGCGACGAAAACAGCCCAGTAAGCGTGATCTTGCACATCTACCCGCACACAGGCTTTTGCGTTGAGCACCTCAGACAGGCCTTGCGGGAACACCCGGACATTGACACCGTCATTGCCTCCATAAGCAGGGTGAGACCGGACAACCCGCTGGTTCAGGAGGCCAAGAAGGCGGGGCTTACCTTCATCCTCGGCAACACCCATGCCATGGAGATCTTCGAAAACGGGCTTCCCCTGGCGTTTGCCCTCCAGAAGCTGCTTCCCTCTGTGGAAGTGCTGCTCCTGAGGGAACGGGTGACCGCAATGCCCGTTGGGTGTGCTGGCACTCCCGCAATTAGGGAGTATGCCGACAGGATAGCGACTACGTTCCTGGTTCCCAAAGACTTACTTCAGGGGGGTCAAAGGTTAGCATGAACGAGAACAAGAAGATTAACTCGGATAACATGATTGCGGTTGGTATGGTCGTTCTGGTGCTGTCCATTATTGGCCTTTTCATTGGCCCGGCTTGGATCGGTGGACTGTTCAACGCCATGTTCAACAAGGCCAAGTCAATCGTTGCAGACGTGTACCTGGCGGGTAGCCTTGGCGCCACAATCATTTGCAGCGTCATGGTGGGCAGGATACTGGAACGGTTGGGCCTGACTGATGCCATGGTGAGGGTCTTCGCCCCAATCGCCTACTGGCTTGGGCTCAACCCCACGGTGATAGTACCCGGTGTGTATAACATCCTGGGCGACATCAACGCTGCAGGGCGCATTGCAGGCCCAGTGCTGAAGAAAGCTGGCGCAACGAAGGACGAGCAGAAGATTGCAGTGGTGACCATGGTTCAGTCGCAGCAGTCCTTCTCCACATTCATGCTGGGCCTTATTGCAATGGCTAACGCCGGTGTGTGGGCGTTCCCAGTGGTGATCCTGGGCATCTTCGCGCCTCTTGTGGTGATTCCCTGGGTGCTTTCCGAGACCATATACAGGAACGTCAAGCGTGTAGCCTACACCGACATGCCCAGGTTCACTCCCGCTACCTCTGCAATGAACACCATCTTCGGTGGTGCAAGAGAAGGCGCGGAGCTTATGTTCCTGCTGCTGATTCCTGCCGCCACAGTGGTGTTCGCGTTCATCGGTGCCTTGGAGTTCATAGGGATTTGGAAGCCCATCGAGAACGCCCTCAGCGCGTTCCTGGCAGCTGTGGCCATCGAACCCAAGACCGGGATCCTGTCCGTGCTTGCATCTCCCACTCTGGCCATGAACACTTTGAAGGATATGGCTGCCAAGCTGGGAGACCCCAGGCTGGTGGTTGGGTCCTTCATCCTTGCAGCTTCGGGCCTTCCGCTACAGGTGCCTCTCGCCCAGATACCCGCGGTGTGGTCCCAGGCGTCAGACTTGACTGGACCAGAGGCCATGGGCGCGGCGGTACTTGGGATAATCTTGAGGGTGATTACCGCCATACTCATGGCCATGTTGCTGACACCCCTCATCGCTTAGGTGCCGTGTGGCCTGGGGGGCCTCCAAGCTCCCCAGGCCCTTCAGCCGTTACAGCGCAACTCACCGAGCCCACGGCCTTGTGCTCCCTTTGGGGAGTGATGCCCTGAAGTGTACCCTTCTTACCACCTCGTGGCCAGCCGCACCCAGTCAGGCGCGTTGCGGCTGGCCAGTGCTGAGCCCAAACGGGCGAATTGCCCTGTCCAAGATGCCGTGCACATGGGCGATCAATACTCCGTAGTTCACTATGGGTACGCCAGCTTCCCTCACTGCCGCCATACGGTGCAGCATTTCCTTTCTGTTGAGCATGCACCCGCCGCAGTGGATCACTATCTTGTACTCTGCCAGGTCAGCCGGGAAGCTCTTTCCGGCGCACCAGGAGAAGAGCAGTTCGCCGCCGACTTTCTGCTGGAGCCACCTAGGGATCTTTTTCCTCCCAATGTCGTCCCCAATTGGGTGATGGGTACACGCTTCCGCTACAAGCACCCTGTCCCCGGGCTTAAGTCGGTCCACTGCTTTAGCCCCTTCCACCAGGGTGCGAAGGTCGCCTTTGTGGCGCGCGAACAGGATTGAGAATGACGTCAACCAGATGGCATCTGGCACCGTCCTGGAAACGAAGTGGAAGGCCTGGGAATCGGTAATTACCAGGCGAGGAGTCACTCCCCCATCTTCTAGGGAGCGCAGCACTTGGGCCAGCCTATCTTCCTTGGTGACTGCTGCCACTGCGTTGGCATCGAGGATGTCCCTGAGCACCTGGACCTGGGGAAGGATGAGTCTGCCTTTGGGCGCTTCAAGGTCGATGGGCACCACCATGACAGCTGTGTCTCCCGGTTGCAGCAAGTCACGTACGAGGGGAGGACCTTCGAATCCGTCGGGACATAGTTCCACCAGCTTTTGCTTGAGCTCCTCTATTCCCAAGCCCGTGGCGCTGCTTACCTCAACCACGGGCGCTCCGGTCTTGGCGCTGATCTCCTCCAGGGCCTGTTGGGGCAGGCGCTTCAAGTCTGCCTTCGTGACCACCACCAGGAGGGGGAGCCCTTTAGCCTTCACAGCCTGGGAGATTCCAAGCTCGTAACTGCCAAGACCCACAGTGGGGTCCACCGCTAGGATTGGCAGGTCCACAGACTGGAGCACGTCCATGGTTCGCTTAACCCTGAGTTCCCCAAGCTCGCCCCAATCGTCGATCCCGGCTGTGTCGATGAGCACTGTTGGACCTATGGGAAGAATTTCCATGGTCTTGTAAACGGGATCTGTGGTGGTGCCAGGTACTTCGGACACAAGTGCTACTGGCTGGCTGGCGAGGGCGTTGATAAGGCTAGACTTTCCAGCGTTGCGGCGGCCAAACACGGCAATGTGGAGCCGTTCCCCTCGGGGTGTGGCGCTCAGTGAGGCCACGCCGGGGGCCTGATCCACCTTCCAGGGACCTGGTTTGGGCGAGTGACCAGGTGAGCTGTTCACCGTGCGACCCAAACTGCTCACGAGCTCTTTCACTGAATCCCATGCCTTGCGTGTTTCCATGGCGTTGCGCTCCTTCCCAGGGTAGATCTGGTAGTGCTCGGCGTACTTGGACGGAGTGAGGGCTGGCATGATCACGTTGGCTCCGCAGCGCAGTCCCATTTGGCGGGCGCCAGGGGCCAGCACGGAGAGGGCAGAGGTAGCCGGCAGATGTGCCCAGGGCATGAGGATGCGGGCAGCAGCGAGGGTGCGAAGCACCAGGCCCAAGCTGCCCCCAGTGTGGCGCCCCAAGGGAGTGCCTGGGTGGGGTACGAAAGGCCCAATGCCTGCCATTTCCACATCCAGTTGCTTGAGCAGCACTAGGTCGTCCGCTATTGACTCCAGGGTTTGTCGTGGGAGGCCCACCATGTTTCCTGAGCCCACCTGGTAGCCCAGGTTCCTCAGGGCTTTGAGGCATTCTAGCCTCTGGCCAAGGGTACGCCCGGGGCGCAGCTGGGCGTGGAGCTTCTCGTCGGACGTCTCGTGCTTGAGGAGGTACCTGTCTGCGCCAGCTTGTTTCAAGAGCGCAAGCTCCTGGAACTCCCGCTCCCCCAGGCTCAGGGTTATTGCGACCTCTACTCCGCGTTTTACGGCCTCCTCTTTGATGTTGGAGACGATTTGGGCCAGAGTTTGGGCCGTGTACCAAGGGTCCTCACCCGACTGTAGCACGATGGTGCGAAAGCCCGTCTCAATCGCGCTGGTAGCTACCGCCACAATTTCCTCTGGGGGCATGCGGTAGCGGCGCAAGGTGGTGTTGGACCTCCGGAGCCCGCAGTAAAGGCAGTCGTTCCTGCAGTAATTGGAGAACTCGATTACTCCCCGTACGTGTACCGAGTCCCCCACGTGCTCCTTCCTAGTAAGGTCCGCGAGGCCAAACAGCGCATGGCTTTCCTCGTCGCTGCAGCTCAACGCTTCAAGGAGGAGCTGCCGGAGTTCAGGAATGTCCTTCTCGGATAGGGATTCGCGACCGAATTCCGCCAAGCGTTGTAGGGCACCGGCAAAACCAAGGCTCACGTGTCTCCCTCCCAGTGACGCGTTTGGCCGAGGTCAATTTTCCCTATTACAAAGCTAAACAATTCATAGTTAGGTACTCATTGTGCAGACTCCAAC
>JBNARI010000019.1:0-41148 GCA_049718765.1 Bacillota bacterium
CAACCTTTGGGCCCAACTTGTTTTTACAGCAAATCTGAGACTTGACCTAAGAGTGCATTCGTAACCAAACATCTCAAGGTAACGTTTATTGGTGCCATATGATGAAATTTCACCGTTGTGGGCAACTGCCCAGTCCAGCAGTGCAAAGGGATGAGCGCCGCCCCACCAGCCAGGGGTGTTGGTGGGAAACCTGCCATGGGCCGTCCACAGGTAGCCTTCGTACTCTTCGAGCCTGTAGAACCTGCTTACTTCCTCTGGGTATCCCATTCCTTTGAACACTCCCATATTCTTTCCGCTGGAAAAAACGAAGGCTCCGTCGAACCTTGTGTTTATTCTCATCACCACCGACACCACGTAGTCCTCTTCAGACATGCCCGAAAGGAGCTTGCTCTTTGGCACTTCCAGGAAGTAGCGCCACAGCAGCGGAGTGTTGGGAAGGTTGACCTTTTTCCTCACAGGGATGGCTTCACCCTTGACAACTACCATCTTTTCCCTGAGGAACGCCTCCACTGACTCCCTTACTGCTTCGTCTTCGTAGCTCAGGTGAAAAGCGTAGTAGTCCTTGAACTCGGGGTAAATTCCGTAGCCGGCAAAGCCTCCACCAAGGCCGTTGGACCTTTCCCGCATCACGGCAATGGCCTTTGTAATTACGTCACCCCGGATTGGTTTGCCCTTTTCGCTGATCATTCCCACGATGGCACAACCGGAAATGTCCTTGGACCATTGAGCCATTTTTCCTCCTCCTTGCTGCCACTGATTCATAATTAAAAGCCTTTCGGAAAATCCATTTTGATTGGAACTTTCCGAAAGGCTTTTATCCTTACGGTGTAACCGACACTGCCGGCCGATGCCGCTTGGTCCAGACGCAATCGCCGGAACCCTAGGCATCCTTCCAATGCTGCGTTGGAGATCGGGTGGATATTCAGTTTTTTGTTAGGTGAGATTATACAATGGCATGCTCCAAAATGTCTAGACTGAAATACACTTGGATTTGATCCATTGCTCTATTCTGGAACACATGCTTAGCATTGCGAGAGCAACCCGAGGCAGGCAGCAAAGGGGCAGTGGCGCACGCACATGGCCTGGCCCAGCGGCCTGACAGGGATTCTAGGTCTCAGTATGTTGGTCAGAGGTGCCGGAAAGACCGGGATTGCCATGCTCTGAAGTAGCCGCCTCTCACTCATGGAACCCAACAAATAGTGGTTGAACTGCGGCGATTTATAGCGCTTGGAACGTTCACGCGTCGCGGGCGCCTGAGGGGTTACCCATTCAGCCTTGCGCTTGTGGTTCATAAAGGCGACTTGGCGTCATAGATTTTATGACGTGGACACTGTGTGGCTGTTCTTGATGGTTTCTTCCTTAGTGTTTGGGCTGGTGCTGGGCTCTGGAAACCACTCCATGGGGGTGGAGCTTACCAGCGCGTTGTTCCAGGGCGCGGCCCAGGCGATAGACTCAGCACTGCGGTTGGCAGGAATTGTTGCGATTTGGATGGGCATTTCCAGAGTGGCGGAAAAGAGTGGGTTGCTCAACATGGTGGCGTCGTGTTTGGCTCCGGTACTCAGGCCATTGTTTCCCGACCTGCCCCCCGATCATCCTGCCATCGTGCCAATTGCCATGAACCTCGCTGCAAACATGCTCGGGTTAGGCAACGCTGCTACTCCTTTCGGTCTGATGGCCATGAGGGAGCTGGAGAAGACAAACCCTCACCCTGGGGAAGCTACCCGCCCAATGATCACGTTCCTGGCCTTGAACAGCGTCATTGTATGTTTCATGCCTTCGGGGACCATTGCGTTCCGGGCTGCGACGGGGGCAGTTGACCCCACCGACGTGGTGGTGCCGGCCGTGCTGGCTACTGCCATCCCAATGATTGCAGTAATCCTCATAGACAGGGTGTGGGGGAGGCTCCAAACCTTGTGATTCTGCCATGACTGAGTGGCTGGTTCCTGCCGTGCTGGTGACAGTCTTGGTATTCGGCAAGGCGCGGGGCGTGAGGGTGTTTGATGAGTTTGTGGAAGGTGCCAGGGAAGGTCTGAAGCTCACTTACAAGCTCCTGCCCTACCTTGTGGCAATGCTGAGCTCGGTTGAAATGTTCAAACGTTCTGGTGCCCTTGAGGCCGTAGGACAAATGCTATTCCCTGCGCTCAACAAGCTTGGAGTACCTCCGGAGATCCTTCCTCTAATGATCATTCGCCCCATTTCGGGAGGAGCTGCCTCGGCCATAGTGCTAAACGTCCTTCGTGAGAAGGGGCCAGACTCCCTGGTAGGCCGCATGGCTTCGGTGATGCAAGGGAGTTCCGACACGACCTTTTATGTGTTAAGCCTTTACTTCGGGTCGGTGAACGTTACAAAGACAAGGCACGCTTTGTGGATATGCCTGATCGGGGACGTGGTGGGTTTTGCCTGCGCAATCCTGCTCACCCATTGGTTCTTTGGCTAAGGCTGCCAGGGTACGATTGGAACGTCATGCCCATTCACACGAGGTTGCTCGGGTCGTCAGAAATGATGGTTCATACAGAGAAGCCAGGTCTGAGGTGAGCCCGGCGTTTTCACGTTCAACACATCGGCAAACACGGGTCTGGAAGAATGCAGACTATTCAGGACGCCGACCTGTTTGGTAACGACCTGCTGACATAAGGCACTGTTACGCATCAATTGGCAAGTCTGTTCCCGTGAATATGCACGCTATACACACATGAAGAACTCTGTGGAAATGAGAATTGGCTAGCAAGACAGCCCCAAATGTACGTGGAAGATTGTGAGCTTTCCAGGTTTTCGAGGCTCCCTGAGAAAGTGGTGAGGCGGGTGGTGAGGAGCGTGATTGAGCTGACGGCAAGAGAAGCCTTCCGGCTCGTTTGAAGGCCTGTATGTCCACATTGTGGAGTGCCAAATGTTCATGCCCTCTCCATGAAGGCGCTTGATGTGTTAGCAAGGGGCGTCAATGGCAAAGGGATGCCATCATGTGAGGCTGGGTTCAGGTTTCGGGGCTCATGGTGTGCATGGTGCAAGCGAAGGGCTGATACTTACCGCAGGAGCACTCTTGTCTCACCGTAAGAATGCCCCAAAATATCAGTGGGCGGCGAATACAAGACAAGGGAGACAAGGTGAGGGAAGGTGTCCAGTGTGAAGCGTAACACGACCCTATTGAGGCTGTTGCTTGCGTTGGTAACTGGCCTTTCTCTGATGCTTTCCGTTGCCCTTGCGTCCGTTGGAACCTACAAGGGCTACCCAGTCGCTAGGATCGCAGTTGATGGGCGTGAACTTACCACAGACGTGCCGGCGATCATCATGGACGGCCGGACTCTGGTCCCGATTCGCGTAGTTGCGGAAGCCCTTGGCGTCGATATCAGATGGAATGCTGCCACATGGACCGTAGAGATTACCACCAAGCCGCAAGCCGTGCTTCAAAGCAGCACTCAGTCGCTGCCGCTTGTGGAGGCAAGGGTGACGCGTGTGGTGGACGGGGACACATTCTACGCCGAGCTTCCGGATGGGTCCGAGGAGAAGGTTCGCCTCACAGGTGTCGACGCACCCGAGAGCAGTGGGGATGTGGACACTTACGGGAAAGAGGCGTCGGCGTACACTGCGCGGCGGCTGACAGGTGCCACAGTGTACCTTGAAAAGGACGTGCAGGACCGGGACAAGTACGGCCGCCTGCTTGCGTACGTCTGGCTTGCTAAGCCTGCTGACGCGTTTGAGTCTGAGGTCCGTGCGAAGATGTTCAACGCGGAGCTACTCCTGGAAGGATACGCGCAGGTGATGACCGTGCCGCCCAACGTGAAATACGCTGACTTGTTCGTGAGGTTCCAGCGGGAAGCAAGGAATGCAGGCAAGGGGCTCTGGGGTCTACCTGCGTCGGATGCGAACCGTAGAGATGGCAACAGGAAAGAGTCAGAGCTGTCATCCACTACTCTCGGCTCGAGTCACTCTGGGTCAACGCAGGAGGATCCGATTGTATACGTTACGAAATCCGGGACCAGGTACCACCGTGATGGGTGTCGTTACCTGGGCGCCAGCAAGATCCCGATCAGGCTAAGCGAGGCTAAGGCAGAAGGGTACACTCCGTGCTCGGTCTGCAAGCCCCAAGAGTTGACAGGGAAGCCGCAACGCAGTTGAATCGGGCGCTGATAAGATGTGCAGGTGTTTAACCTTGGCTACCATCCGTGGAGGAGCCCGATAGACATCTTCGACTGGACGAGGTCACTGGAGTTAGGTGCAGGCGGCTCTGGCCGGAAGCTAGCCTGAGCAAGGCATACAGACCACATACGTGACACTACACACTTTTGACTTTTCAAGTGGTCGACCCAGTATTTTCAAGGATTTGCGGGCTTTGTGGCACTCAAAACCGGGGGTGTGCTTTCAAAGTTGGGATTGAGCAACTGGCCCGGAGACAAGTAGTGTAGAGTACGCGGGCTACCGTGCCTTCTCGGCTGGTTACTATGGGATAGGCATGTTTAAACCAGAGAAGGTTTTGTCTCCGGTGCCACCTCGAGCTCCACGGCATGTAACGCTTCCCACAACCGGTCGTGGAAACAGGCCGCCACTACACGGCCTTTTACCCGCGTCCTCGGGGTTCTTGCGGCGGCAAGCTGGATGGAATCAAAACCCCTAAGGCGGGTTTTTCGGCCAGCTTTCCGACAGGCCACGGGGAATCTGACCACTGTTAGCGGCAATGATGAAATCCCCACGATGGTTTTGTGGCTCAGCACGGCACCCATGTCCAAGATGGTACCTGCGGTAGGCAAAATAATCCCGAGAAGTTCTCTTATGGTGGCTGGGATCAAAACGGTTAGCAATTCCACGTCAGAATTGGTTGTTACAGGACAATCATATTGTCACCATAAGAGAAAATGTCACCATGGAGAGAGGAGACATTTTCACTGTCTCATAAACACTCAAAAGGGGTGACAAAATCACTGTACCTTGACATTCCACATCAGAATTGGTCAGCAGGCCATCCTGTCTCCAAGCTTCAGTGCTCATACGCTCAATCTGTTTGAGCCTAGGCTGAAGGGTCCATTGTCATGACTTCCAACGTGAGCTTTGACAACTGGGGATAGCTGCTTGGTAACCCTATCCTTGCCAGGGCGATGCTTGATCGTCTTTACACCACTCAAGAGCCACCGAAATCTGAGGACAGAGTTATCGATTCAAGGGCAAACTTCGGTCAGCTATGTCGTGGCAAGCCACATCCTAGTGAGAGGTGACCACAAGCAACAACAATAGTACCGGGGCGGAGATCTTAAATAGATTGGCTAATAGTTCCATCTTACGATAGTGGGAAATTACAAATTGATGCCTAAACCATTCGTTTTTGCAGCTATCCTAAGACCTCAACTTGTGTGCCTTTGGGAGTGTCGTTTGGTTGTGAGTATCTGAAGTGACAGGAACAAAGGAAACCAGGGAGGTTTGGCCGAATAGAGAACGAAACAGGAGGTGTTGTTCTTGAGAGTAGCTTGTGTTCAAACAACTGCAAATGACGTTACAGACTACCAGCAGAACTGGAACCACGTCCTTAGGGTGATTGACGAGGCAGCATTGAACAGGGCCCAACTTATCGTGCTTCCCGAAAGCGTGTATCCAGCATACTTCCTGGGATTGGATTTGGAGAAGGCCACGGAAGCCGTGGCTCAGATAGAACGCATAAAGCTGGACATTGCTCAAAAGGCGAAGCGCTATCAGGTGTACATTGCCGCAGGACTTGCCGTAATGGAAGACGGGAAGATGCTAAACGCAGGGTTACTGTTCTCCCCCGATGGTGAAGTGGTGTGCAATACTGCAAAGTGTAACCTATGGCATTTTGACCACAAGTGGTTCCACTGCGGAACCTCTTTTGATGTGGCAGACACGCCCTTCGGCAAGGTTGGACTTATTATTTGCGCCGATGGTAGGGCGCCAGAAATACCTAGGATTCTTGCACTTAAGGGAGCCAAGATCATCATCGACATGGCCAATCTGACCGCTTCGGGCAAGGATCCAGGAAGGCTGTCCAACCCCCAGTTCGATTACATGCTGAGGGTCAGAGCGTTGGAGAACGGAGTCTGGCTCATCATGGCGGACAAGGTTGGTGTGGAAGCCGACACAATTGTGTATGCAGGGCGGAGTTGCGTAATAAACCCTCACGGCGAAGTCGTAGCGGCAGCATCCCCGGACAAGCCCGAGATCTTGTACGCGGAAATTGACGAAACACGGTCAGGGAGAAGCTTGCCCAAGAGAAAGCCTGAAGCGTACGAGATCCTGGTAAAGCCCACGGAGACCCTTCCCGTCTTCGAAGAGATAAGTCATCCTACAATAGTGGGGCAAACGGAGTTGCAGCTCTCGGTTGTGCAGTTCCGTCATCGAGATGGCGATGAATACCTTACTAAGGCGCTCAAGTTCGTCAAGGTACTTGAAAAGCAGGATTCCCAACTCATATTCCTGCCTCAGCTCCGGAAAGGAGAAAACCTGGAAACCTGTGTGGCAAATATCAAGAGAGCGCTTTCTGAGGTGTCAACCATGGTGGCTGTAACTGGCTACATCAGAGAAGCGGACAAGGTGTACAAAACAACCCTCGTGTTTTCGAAGCATCGGGACTACGGCAGGTACGACAAGGTTCATGTAGAAGATGACCGTGATGAGGGATTAGCCCAAGGATCTATTGCAAAGGCTGTGGTGGAGACGCCCATCTGCAAACTGGGGATTATGCATGACCAGGAAGGACTGCTTCCGGAAGTCCCACGAAGCCTCATGCTGATGGGCGCGGAACTGGTGTTGTGGTCGGACCGTAGATGCGACGGGAGCAACGACTTAGTTGTCCAGACTAGGGCTGCAGAAAACAAGATTTATGTGGCACGGAGCGGTAACGCAGAGCAGGCTGACCACAGCGTGATCGCCAGCCCCATGGGTACGATTGTGGCGTCCACTTTTCAGGGCACAGATCAAGCAGCTTCAACGCTCGTTGTGGCTGCCCTGTCAAAGTCCAAAACTATCGTGCCTGGCACCAATGTGGTGCTGGACAGAAGACCGGAGTTGTACAAGGAGCTGGCAGGACTCTGAGACTCACAGCAGTGGTAAGCAGTGTGGCCTCGAAAGCGGCCCGGTACGTACCAAAACCCTCCAGCCTGCTGTCGGGGCTGCTGCGCTGCGCCGTTTGTGGCAGCACCATTGTGCATAGAGTCCTGCATAGAAGACGCAGTCCTTACCACGTATGCTCTGCCGTGCTGCACGGCCAAAAACGCACTGGTAAGGTATGTAGCTTGCACTTCTGCCCCGAAACGCAGGTGGAGCACGTCGTGTTCGAATGATGAAGTCTTTCGGCTTCTCTGAAGGCGCTGTACACAAAGCTATCAGCGACTACCTGGAGGCATTCCAGACGCCCTCAGTAGAGGCTGAGATGGATGCACTCAGCTTGGAGCTTGTGTCTGTGCGGGCGCAAGCTCCAAGCTGGTACGATGCTTTCGAGTCTGGAAATGTTAATCACTCAGAACTGGGGCATCGTATCACCTGCCTTATCTGTTAGACTCAACTTGGGAGCAGGAATGCTCAACCAAGTTGGCAAAGTACATTCAAGGTTTCCGGGAAAAGGATTTCACCTGCGGCTTGACTGCTTCAAGAAGAGCTCCCTTTCCCGGGTCAAATTTGCAGACTGCGGTTGATAGAAGGGTTGTGCTTCGAGCACCGTGTTAGATAAAGCCCTCTGCCAGTCTACAGCCAATCCACTACATACCGGAGGTCTCGACATGTACTTCGTAGGGATTGGCTGGTCTGATCTGCACCATGACGTAGCTGTGCTTGATGAAAAAGGCCGCGAGCTGAACTATTTGGAGATGAAGTGTCCAACGACCACAATAAGGTGGGCGTCGCTACCCACACTCCAGTCGCCACGGGCTAGTGAGCCAAAGCATCCAATGGATATGACTTCCTCGTGGCTGGACATAACCTTGTGAGCCCAGTGCCTCACTGAGGTCAGCACCTGGGTTGCGTCAGGTCATGTTAGAACGTTCGAATTCAATGATCTCAGCGGTATATTGAATCGCACCTTCACTTTGCAAAGGTCCATAGCGCTCGAAAGGGCCTCCGGCTGCATGACTGTTCGGGTAACTGGCAGGGATGTAATAATTGTCCAACACACGCGCTTTGTCTACCAGGTCAGATGGCACGATAACCTTACGATGGAGCTCTGTAAGCAGCTTTGCGACCACATGTCCCGAAATGTCCTGACCTAAATGCAGATGGAGAGCTCTGACTGCATTTTCAGCACCCTGCTGCGCAGCGAAACACGCCCATTCATGTCTTCCAGAGGCAGCTGAGTAACGTGCTTGTTCTAGGTCTCTCAAATTGCGTGTTCTTTGCCAGGCTCTTGAGTTCCCTGTCCCCAGAGCACCGGGAGCAGGGCACCCTGTGGTTTTGACCTGTGACTATGTCCAATGTTTCTTCGTTCAGATAGCATGATTGCTCAAGGCTCAACCAAGGCTGGTCAAGAGCTATCCTTTCTGCATAGGAGTTATTGGTCCCCGGGTTTGCTACTCAGCTTATATTAACGCTCCACCTCTGCACATCTTGCATATTTTACAGGTTGCGACTTGCAGACACGGTTGGAGACCACCTGCCAAGGTGCCTAGGATCAACTCGCGCCAGCCTGAAACGCTTCCAGGGTACTTAGCCACGACCTCCCTAGGAACTAGAGCTTGCAGAAGGGAAGAAATGACCATCGACGAAGCAATGAGCACGGCGTACCTGAGGAACAGGGTTAGCCCCCGTGAGCTCGGTCATAGCTAAGGCAATCAGGGAAAGAATGACGCAGTACGCAGGAAGCTCAGAGTGGTAGCGTTGCATCACGCTTCTCGTGGTGACAGCCCGCATGCCCACGGCGCTGCGCCCCTGGATTCCTTAATGTTTTCCAATTAAACGAGTTATCAACATTCCCTTCCTCAGCGTTTGGGGCCACGTTGGTTCGAGTCCCGGGCTGAGGCTTGACCCACAAACAAGGCTGCTGCTTGGGGTTCGGGCGCGCAAGGAATGCAGGGAACAAGCCGGCCAGCCTGCTGGTTTCCCCATGGACAGCCATGGCTCCATCAGCAAGACCTGTTGGATTGCAGAGCTTTTCTCAGCAGTGAGCTCCAGCAAGAGACGATGAAGTGATACATGAGTAAGATCTTAGCCGAGTGTGTGTTCCTTTATGTAGCTGGGCTTGGATGAAGTCTCTACCGGTCCTTGGTCCATTCTTGACGCCTCATACCACGGGAACCAGTGGAGTTTGTCTTCCCTGGATAACGCCCAGCTGCCCCGCTGCCCAACTTGTGACAGTGTGCCTAGCAAAGTATGGTCGTGTGTGCAACGTCATTTATAAATGATAAGCTAAATATTGGAGCAGTCTGCGCGGGACCAAACAGGGGGGGTAGACCAAGCAACAGAAACAACCAGTTGCCAGCATCCTAATGTACAATCCCCAGGAAAGCTGGGAGGAAACTCGACCCTGCGTTGACGCGAGGATGTCAACGGCTGGTGGGAAGGCAAGAGAACCTTCCAGTAGAATGCCGTGATGACCAGTTTATTCCCTGGATACAAGTTGCGCTTCTACAACAAGTTTTAGACGGCGATCTAAGTAGAATAGGCCTGTTGCTAGATGGAGCCATCGACGTCAGAGTGGGAACTTTGGGGCGCCTAGACTCTGCCAGAACTCCGGGGCAGACGACGCCTGCAAAATAGGGGACGGATACGTGAAGCCTGAAGCAGGAGTAGAGTGTAGTCATGGAAGTAAGGACCATAAGGCGTATTACCCTTTGCGACTGCATTGTAGAGGAAATAAAGAACATGATAATCGAAGGGCGACTGAAAGCTGGGGACAAGATGCCCTCTGAGCGTGAGCTCGCGGAAATGCTCAGGGTGGGACGGAGCTCCGTGCGGGAGGCGCTGAAAGCGCTTCATTCTATGGGCCTTATCACCCGGACCAAAGACGGATTGGTAGTGGACATCAAGAGCTCGGCGTTCTTCACCGATCCCCGCTTGTTAAGCAAGCACGTGAGCGTTTTCGAGCTGTTTGAGGCCAGGAAAGTGATTGAGGTAGAAATGGTTGGTATGGCTGCAGAGCGGGCCCTTGCAGGTGAGGTCCAGGAACTTGAACGGGTGCTGTCTGAGGCAGACCGGGCGCCAATGCCCCCCGAGAAGTTCGTGTTTTACGACATGACTTTCCACCTGGGCATTGCCAGGGCCTCCCACAATAGGGTACTGGTGCAGGTATTCAGCTCAATCAAGGACTTGCTTTGGGACGCTCAAAGCCGTGTAGCCAGAGTGCCCGGGGTTATGGACAAGGCCAGGCAGTTTCACTGGGAGATCTTCGATGCTGTCAAAGAGAAAAACCCTGAGCAGGCCAGGTCCAAGATGTTCGCCCACTTGGACGAGGTGCAAAGGATATTGAGCGCGATTCAAGTGTGAGCTAGTGGAGGGACCTATGTATGCTCCTTGCAAGCGCCTGCCTATTGGGCTTGGGGTGTCGGTACGACGGCAGGAGCAAGCCTTTGCCCCAGCTGGTGGAGCTGCTGAAGCTGGGGCAGGTGATGCCTGTTTGCCCAGAGCAACTTGGTGGGCTTTCCACTCCCAGGGCCCGAAGCGAGATTGTGGGCGGCACTGGTGAAGACGTGCTTGAGGGCAAGGCACGTGTTTTGACTGAAACGGGTACCGATGTTACTTGCCAGTTTATTCGGGGCGCAATGGAATGCCTCTACCTGGCCAGGCAGGTGAACCCAGAGCTTATCGTGTTGTGCGATGGCAGCCCTTCGTGTGGCAGTACCAGGATCGCCGACGGCACCTTTTCTGGCCGCAAGGTGGCTGGCAAGGGCGTGTGTGCTGCGCTGCTGTGTAAGCATGGGTTTCAAGTGTGCCCAAGCGAAAGGTTCGGTAGGTGAGCATGGGCTACGTTGACCTGCATCGCAGTGGCGAGCTCTCCAGGCGTGCGGACGCTCTCGAAGCGTTGCTGGAGCCCTGCAGGGTTTGCCCTAGGGCGTGCATGGCCCGGCGCCTTTCTGGAGAAAGAGGCCAGTGCGGTGCCGGGAGCAGAATTGAAATCTCTGGGTACGGTCCTCACTTTGGCGAAGAGCCTCCGCTCGTTGGACGTGGAGGTTCTGGCACCATCTTCTTCGCCTTCTGCAGCTTGTATTGTGTGTACTGCCAGAACTACGAGACCAGCCGGGGGCTGGACTGCTACCAGATCAGCTGCGACGAGCTTGCTGCAATAATGGTTGAGCTCCAGCGCAGGGGCTGTGAGAACATCAACCTGGTGACCCCCACTCATTTCGTGCCCCAAATCGTGAGGGCACTGGACAAGGCGGCTTCTCTGGGACTGACTGTGCCAATCGTGTACAACAGCAGCGGTTACGAGGCTCTGAGCACTTTGAGACTCCTGGACGGGGTTGTTGACATATACCTGCCAGACGTGAAATACGCTGATGAGGGAGTGGCCATGGCTTTCTCAAGAGTGCAAAACTACCCATCTGTGGCCAAGGCGGCACTCAAGGAAATGTACCGGCAGGTGGGAGACCTGGCAGTGGACGAGCAGGGCGTAGCAAAGAGGGGATTACTTGTTCGGCACCTGGTGCTCCCCGGTAACCTGGCAGGAACTGAGGAAGTAATGAGGTTCATCGCCTCGGAAGTGTCCGCCAGCTGCTGGATCAATATCATGGACCAGTATTACCCCACCTACATGGCCTGCCGCTATCCGGAGCTCAACAGGAAGATAACCTCCCAAGAACACCAGCGCGCTTTGGCAGCTGCCAGGCGTGCCAGCGCGAAGTTCAGGATTGTGTGATTTTGCAAGGGTAATTACGGAGGTGAACGTCGTGAATAGAGTGATTCGTGCACCCCGGGGAAATCAAATCAGCTGCAAGGGCTGGCATCAGGAAGCAGCCCTCAGGATGCTCATGAATAACCTGGACCCGGAGGTAGCGGAAAAACCAGACGAGCTCATAGTGTACGGAGGAGCAGGAAAGGCTGCCCGTAACTGGGAGTGCTTTGACAGCATCGTCAGCACATTGAGGGAACTCGAGAACGACGAGACGTTGTTGATCCAGTCGGGTAAGCCTGTGGGGGTGTTCAAGACCCACCCTATGGCGCCGAGGGTGCTCATCTCAAACGCCATGCTGGTGCCAGCGTGGGCTACCTGGGAGAATTTCTGGGAATTGGAGGCGAAGGGGCTCACGATGTACGGGCAGATGACTGCCGGCAGCTGGATATACATTGGCACCCAGGGGATCCTCCAGGGCACCTTCGAGACCTTTGCAGCCTGTGCTAGCAAGTACTTCGGTGGATCCCTCAAGGGCAAGTTGGTTCTAACTGCAGGACTTGGGGGCATGGGTGGCGCCCAGCCACTGGCCATCACCATGAACGACGGGGTTGCCCTTGTGGTCGAAGTTGACAAAAACAGGATTGAACGCAGGATAAACACTCGTTACTGCGACATCATGTTCCACAATCTGGATGACGCGTTGGAGGCGGCGTTCAAGGCCAGGAAAGAGGGAAGGGCGCTGTCCATAGCGCTGCTTGGGAACGCAGCAGAAGTCCATCCTGAGCTGCTGCGCCGCGGGGTCATACCGGACGTGGTTACCGATCAGACATCGGCCCATGACGTGCTCAACGGATATGTTCCAGCTGGAATGTCACTGGAAGAAGCCCTTGAACTGCGCAAGAAGGACCCCAAGCAGTACGTGGCGCGTGCCAAGCAAAGCATTGCGGCCCATGTGCGGGCAATGCTTGAAATGAAGAGAAGGGGCGCTGTGGTGTTCGAGTACGGTAATAACATAAGGCGACAGGCCTACGATGAGGGAGTGAAGGACGCCTTTGAGATTCAGGGCTACGTGCCCGAGTTCATCCGTGACCTTTTCTGCGAGGGAAGCGGACCTTTCAGGTGGGCAGCGCTGTCCGGAGACCCTGAGGACATTTACAAGACCGACCAAAAAGTGTTGGAGCTATTCCCCCATGACAAACATCTGGCCAGGTGGATCAAGCTAGCCCAGGAGAGAGTGGAATTTCAGGGCCTGCCCGCCCGCATTTGCTGGCTTCGTTTCGGCGAACGAGCCCAAGCGGGGCTGGCCTTCAACGACATGGTGCGCACGGGCGAGCTTTCAGCCCCAGTTGTGATTGGAAGGGACCACCACGACACAGGATCTGTGGCTTCCCCGTACAGGGAAACTGAAGCAATGAGGGACGGAAGCGATGCCATCGCTGACTGGCCCATATTGAACGCCCTGTTGAACGTGGCTTCGGGCGCTACCTGGGTGTCCGTTCACCATGGAGGGGGCGTGGGCATAGGCTACTCGATTCACGCTGGCATGGTGGTTGTGGCAGACGGCACCGAAGACGGGGCTTTCAGGATTTCCAGGGTTCTCACTAACGACCCGGGCACAGGCGTGATGCGCCACGCGGACGCCGGCTACGAGATTGCAGTCAGGACAGCCAGGGAAAAGGGAATCAGGATTCCCATGATGAGGTAGCGGGCCCATGGACCTGATCGTGCTCAACATTGGGTTGCTGGCCACTCCCACCGGAAGCTGCGCTGGCGGTGGGGAAAGGCAAAGACGGGTGGAGCTGCTAGAGAACGCCTTCCTGGCAGTGAAGCACGGCAAGGTTGCTGCAGTGGGGCGCAGTGGGGACCTGTCGCGGGTTCAGGTGGGAAACGGCATGGTAGTCGTGGATGCGGGTGGGAGGTTGGTCACGCCCGGGCTTGTGGACCCCCACACTCACCTGATTTTTTCTGGATGGCGCCAGAAAGAGCTTTCCCTCAAGCTCAAGGGGGCCAAGTACCTGGACATCCTCAAAATGGGCGGGGGAATTCTGTGGACCGTCAGGGAGACCAGGAACGCCCCGTTGGAACAGCTAGTTGCCCACGGCGTTCAGATCCTCAACAGGATGCTCGAGCACGGGACCACCACATGTGAGGCCAAGAGCGGCTATGGGCTAAGCCTGGAAGGCGAACTGAAGTGCCTGGGGGCTATAGTCGAGCTCCGTTCGATCCACCCTGTAGAAGTGGTGCCCACTTTCATGGGAGCCCACGCAGTTCCTGAAGAGTACCGGGAACGCAAGGAAGACTACGTGAAGCTGGTTGCACATGCAATGATCCCCAGGGTGGCCGAGCTAGGGCTTGCGGAGTTCTGCGACGTTTTCTGCGAGGAGGGGGTGTTCGGGATCGAGGAATCCAGGTACATACTGCAGCGTGGGAAGGCGTACGGCTTAAAGCCCAAGCTGCACGCGGACGAAATGAGCGCCATGGGCGGAGCACAGCTTGCGGCGGAAGTAGGGGCTGTTTCCGCTGACCACTTGGTTCACACCACCGAAGATGGTATCCACGCCATGGCACGGTCGGGCGTGGTCGCAGTGCTTCTACCGGGTACCTCCTATTACTTGGACGAGCCTTTCGCGCGGGCCAGACAAATGATAGAGGCAGGCCTGCCCGTGGCCCTTGCCACAGACTTCAACCCGGGTTCTTCTCCCAACGAGTCCCTGCAGCCAGTGATGAATTTGGCTTGCCTCAAGTTGGGGATGACTCCCGAAGAGGTGCTGACTGCTGTTACTCTGAACGCGGCTGCAGCCATAGACAGGGCGCACACCCTTGGTACCTTGGAGCCCGGGAAGTGGGCAGACATGGTGATTTGGGACGCCCCTGACCTGGATTTCCTGTGCTACCACTACGGCACCAACCTAGTGAGCGCGGTGATCAAGAGGGGTCGGGTTGTGTTCAAGAGGCAACGAAGTTGAGTCCCCATTTGCATTGTGCTTTGTTGCCCGACACAAACTACACCTGGACGCTAGCAAAAGGGGGAACGCGCAGTGACGGTGGGTGAAAAGCTGCACCAGTGTTTGGCTCAGTCTGAATCGGTGCACGCCCAGTTGAAGAGCTTTGCCCTTGACACCCAGGACCAGGCCGCAAAGCAGGCTTTCGCCCAGATGGCAGATGCCATGGAGACCCATGTGGTGAAGCCCTTGAGGGCCCGGGTGAGCGCGGCGGAGAGCGAGGAGCCTGCTTACCGAGTGTTCCAGGGTGGAGGGCAGCAAGGTGCTGGCCAGAGAAAGTGAGGGGGGCTAATGCCCCCTCGGTGTTTTCCTCTGCTCCTGGAGTCTGGTAATATATGATTCGGGGGCAGGCAGCTTGAAAGTTGCGGTAGTAGATGGACAAGGTGGAGGAATAGGCAGGACAATAATCGAAAAGCTGGTCAAGCACAACCTGCCAGAAGTTGAAATAATCGCCTTGGGCACCAATGCCATTGCCACATCCAGCATGCTCAAGGCAGGAGCTCACAGGGGTGCCACCGGTGAAAACGCGATTTGGAGGAACGCGAACGAAGTCGACCTTATCGTGGGCTGCATAGGCATTGTGGTAGCCAATTCAATGATGGGGGAGCTAACTCCAAAGATGGCTGAAGCCATCGCCACAAGCAGAGCTCACAAGCTGCTCCTGCCGGTGCCAAAGTGCGGGATCGAGGTTGTGGGAGTAAGTGACGAGCACCTGCTCCAGCTGATCGACACTTTGGTTGAGCGCGTCGTCAGCATAGCCAAACAGGCACAGGACTGAGCGCAAATGGGGAACCACGAAGGTCCCACGCGGGCCCACTGGAGGGCTGCGTGGCTTTTCTATTTCTTTCAGGAAAGGGGTTGACAGGTTGCGAATCAAAAGAGTACGGCTTCTCACCCAGGTTGCACTGTTCGTTGCCCTCGGGCTTTTGCTGCCAGTGATTTTCCACGCTGCCGGTTTGGGCAGGGTTTTCCTGCCAATGCACATTCCAGTGTTCTTGGCAGGGTTTTACAGTGGGCCACTGGTGGGGGCAATCACGGGTGCGATCACTCCGATCCTCAGCGGCGTGCTCACTGGGATGCCTACGCTAATGCCCCCCGTGGCGCAGCCTATGGCTTTCGAGCTAGGGACCTACGGCTGCGTGGCTGGGGCGCTGTATTGGCGTAAAGGCACAGGAGTGCTACCTTCCTTGCTTGCGGCGATGCTTGCTGGCAGGTTGGTGTACGGACTGGTGGGTGCCCTGGTACTGCCCCTGTTCGGCTTGAAGGGCATCTCGCTGTTATACCCTCTCACCGCTGGCCTGATCTCGGGGCTGCCGGGCATAGCGGTGCAGTTGGTCGTAATTCCCCTGCTTACGAGCAGAATTCCTCCACGGCGCCTTGAAGGGCGTACTCCGTCTTCCCAGCTTTGACTGAGGCCACGAAGGCCTCCAATTCCAGGATGTGGCTGAAGGTTTGGGGCAAATTGCCCTTGACATCCAATAAGGGGATTGGTAAAGTGACTTAGGACTGAGTCCTTTAATTTGGTCCAGTGAGGCCAAAAAGGAAGTGACTGAAGTGAGCTACAATCGAATCCAACTCTCATCCAAGGACGGATGAGAGTTTTCTTTTTTGGCATAGGCGGCTCAAATGGAGAAGTATAACCCGGGGAGGTGGGTTCACCAGTGGCGTTGAGGGAAAAGGCCAGGATAATGGATCTTCAGGCCATGGACAGGGCCCTCAGCAGGATTGCCCACGAGATCGTGGAGAGGAACAAGGGCGTGGAAGGGGTGGTGCTCGTAGGCATCAGGAGGCGAGGAGCTCCTCTGGCCAGCAGGCTGAGCCAGAAGATCGGACAAATTGAGGGGCAGCAAGTGCCCGTGGGGATCCTGGACATAACGCTTTACAGGGACGACCTGGCGCTCAAAGCGGAGCAACCTGTGGTTCAAAAGACTGAGGTGCCGTTCTCCCTCACAGGCAAGCATGTGGTGCTGGTCGACGACGTGATTTACACCGGAAGGACCGTAAGGGCGGCGCTGGATGCGGTGATTGACCTAGGTAGGCCCAAATCCGTCCAGCTGGCGGTGTTGATCGACAGGGGACACAGGGAGCTACCGATAAGGCCGGACTACGTGGGCAAGAACGTGCCCACGTCCCGTAAGGAGATAGTTGAAGTGAGGGTTCAGGAGATAGACGGTGTGGACGAAGTGGTGATCGTGGAACCCTCAAACGACGGAGGTGAGCACTGACAATGCACAAGTGGGACCTCTTGGGCCTCGAGACGGTGAGCGCAGACGATATCTGGTGGATTCTGGACACTGCCAAGTCCATGAGCGACATCATTACCAGAGACATCAAGAAGGTGCCAACGCTGCGGGGAAAGTGCGTTTGCACCCTGTTCTTTGAGCCAAGCACACGAACCAGGAGTTCGTTTGAGCTGGCGTGCAAGTACTTGAGCGCCGACACGCTGAGTTTCGCCGCGGCCATTTCGAGCGTGCGAAAAGGGGAAACCCTTGCGGACACTGCCCTCAACATTGAGGCAATGGGGGTGGACGCGGTGGTGATAAGGCACCAGAGCTCTGGCGCCCCCCATTACCTGGCAAAGAAACTGAAGTGCTCGGTGATCAACGCTGGCGACGGGATGCACGAGCACCCGACCCAGGCCTTGCTGGACCTGTACACCATGAGGGAGCATGGAGTGGACTTCTCCCGGGCAAAGGTGGCAATCATTGGGGACATCGCACACAGCAGAGTGGCAAGGTCCAACGCCTGGGGGCTCACCAAGCTCGGTGCCAAGGTGGTGTTCTGTGGCCCTCCCACGCTAATGCCTCCAGACGCTGCTCAGTTTGGGGTTGAAGTGACCTACGACTCGGACGAAGCGGTGCGTGACGCCGACGTGGTGTACATGCTCAGGTTGCAGCTGGAAAGGCAAGCGGGCGGCCTGTTTCCTTCAGTGAGGGAATACAGGGAGCTGTACGGACTTAACAGGCGGCGGTTGGCCTTGGCCAAGCCAGGGGCGCTGGTGATGCATCCTGGACCAATGAACCGCGGCGTGGAAATAGAGTCCGATGTGGCAGACGGCGCCCAATCGGTTATCCTGGAACAAGTCACTGCGGGAGTGCTGGTAAGGATGGCGGTATTGTTCAAGGCGCTGGGAGGTGGCAGCAAATGGGCTGGCTCATAAAGGGCGGCAGAGTGGTAGATCCGGCCAACGGGCTGGACTGCGTGGCGGACGTGCGGATCAGGGACAACAGGGTGGTTGAGGTTGCCCCAGGTCTACAGAGGGAAGTTGGGGAGAGATTGATTGACGCTGAAGGACTTGTTGTTGCCCCTGGCCTTGTGGACATGCACGCACACTTTAGGGAACCTGGCCACGAGGAGAAGGAGGACATTGAGTCGGGAAGCCGGGCTGCGGTCATGGGGGGCTTTACCTCTGTGCTGTGCATGGCCAACACTGACCCTGTTTGTGACAACGCTTCGGTGGTACGGTACGTGCTGGAGAGGGGCAGGGAGGTGGGGCTTTGCGATGTGTTCCCGGTAGGAGCAGTCACCAAGGGGCTCAAGGGTGAGGAGATCGCTGAAATGGTAGACATGGCTCGAGCGGGCGCAGTGGCCTTCTCTGACGACGGAAAGCCCATTGCCAGCGCTTCCCTAATGATGAAGGCGCTCCAGTACTCCAAGATTACCGGCAAACCCATCATTTCCCATGCCGAGGACCCCACGCTTTCGCAGGGCACTAGCATGCATTACGGCTCTGTCTCCGCCCGCCTGGGCTTGAGGGGGGTGCCCGCCGCAGGTGAGGAGAGCATCGTGATGAGGGACGTGATGCTTTGCAAGGAAGTGGGAGGGAGGCTTCACTTGGCACACGTGAGCACCCGCTGGAGCGTTGTGTTCCTCGGCTGGGCAAAAGCAAACGGCGTGAGTTTCACCTCAGAGGCCACGCCCCATCACTTGGCTCTGGACCACACATACCTGTTGGAGCATCCTTATGACACCAACGCCAAGGTAAACCCGCCCCTGAGGACGCCAGAGGACCGGGCAGAGCTGTGCAAGGCGGTTGCAAATGGCACCATTGAAGTGATCGCCACGGACCACGCGCCCCATCATCAGGATCACAAGGACGTGGAGTTTGACCTTGCCGCGTTTGGAATATCCGGGCTGGAGACCGCGTTGCCCGTTTGCTACACAGTCCTGGTTGAAGGGATGGGCATGGGACTTGGTGAACTCATCCGACGCATGAGCCTGAAACCCGCGGAAATCGTGGGGCTTGCCCCTATGGGTGCAGGGTCCCTCACTCCTGGAGCCAGGGCCAACATCGTGGTCTTGGATCCCAACACCGAAAGGCAGGTGGACCCCAGCCAGTTCCAGTCCAAGGGTCAGAATAGCCCGTTTGCTGGATGGAAACTCAGGGGCTGGCCGGTGTACACTTTCTACAATGGCAACATGGTAATGGGTGAGCGGAGGCTGTTGAGGTGAACGAATGCAGGCTGGTCTTAGAGGACGGCACAATCTGGGCGGGCTCTAGTTGTGGAGCTGAGGGCACCGCTGTTGGGGAAGTGGTGTTCAACACGGGCATGACGGGGTACCAGGAAGTGCTCACTGATCCGTCGTATTGCGACCAAATCGTCACTATGACTTACCCGCTTATAGGGAACTACGGCGTGCAGCCTAGTTGCTTTGAAAGCAGTCAGCCGTGGCTGAAGGGGTTCATCGTCAGCACAATGTGCTTTGAGCCAAGCCACTGGGCAAGCGCAGGCACCTTGCCCGAGTATCTGAAAACCCACGGGGTGGTTGGGCTTTGGGGAGTGGACACCAGGCAACTCACAAGGCACCTCAGGGAAAGGGGGACAATGAGAGGGGTCATCACCACCGACTCCCAAAAGAGCGTTGAAGACTTATTGGAGTGTGCCCGGAGCTTCCAAATGAGGAGGCCAGTCTTCAAGGTGGCGTCTCCAGGTTGCTTCGACATTCCGGGCTCTGGGCCAAGGGTGGCGGTGCTGGACTGTGGAGTGAAGGGAGGCATCTTGCGAGAGCTTGAAGCCAGGGGCGCAGCCGTCAGGGTGTTCCCAGCCGGGGTGAGCGCGGACCAAATTCTGGATTGGCGGCCCGATGGGTTGTGCTTATCCAACGGTCCTGGCGACCCCAGGGACTGCCCAGAGGGCATCGAGCTAGTGCGGCAGCTGGTTGGCAAGTTGCCTATCTTTGGCATATGCCTTGGAAACCAGCTGGCAGGCCTAGCGCTTGGAGCCGACGTGTTCAAGCTGAAGTACGGTCACCGGGGTGTTAACCACCCGGTAGTGGATGGGGACACGGGCAGGGTGCACATCACTTCGCAGAATCACGGCTACGCGCTGGTGGAGCACATGGTACGCCAGGTGGGCCTGGAAGTGTGGTTCAAAAACCTGAACGATGGCACAGTGGAAGGCGTGAGGTCCAAGAAGCTCAAACTCATGTGCGTGCAATTCCACCCCGAGGGGCGGCCAGGCCCGAGGGACACAGGGTATTTGTTCGACAGGTTCATTCAAATGATGGCGGAGGCTGGCAGCTGATGTCTATTTCAAAGGTGTTGATTATAGGTTCGGGACCCATCGTAATAGGGCAGGCTGCGGAGTTCGATTACGCAGGGTCGCAGGCATGCCGTGCTCTCAAGGAAGAGGGCATAGAAGTAGTGCTGGTCAACCCAAACCCTGCCACCATCATGACTGACAGGGAAATGGCAGACAGGATTTACTTCGAACCGCTCACTCCAGACAACCTAACCCAGATCATCAAGAAGGAGCGGCCTGATGGGTTGCTTGCCACCCTCGGCGGTCAGATCGGGTTGAACCTCGGGGTGGAGCTGTGGAAGCGCGGGGTGCTCGACCAGGAAGGAGTCAGGTTGTTGGGCACGCCAGCTGAGGCGATCAACAAGGCAGAGGACCGGGAGGAGTTCAAGCGCCTAATGGAGGAAATTGGCGAGCGAGTGCCGCGCAGCGCGGTGGCCCGTTCGCCAGAGGAAGCCAGGGAGATCGCCTCGGAGCTTGGCTTCCCGTTGATCGTAAGGCCTGCCTACACCCTTGGTGGTACTGGCGGAGGGGTAGTCCACGGCCCAGAGGAGCTTTTGGACGTCGCCAGCAGGGGACTGAGCGTTTCTCCGGTGCATCAGGTGCTGATAGAGGAGAGCCTGCTTGGTTTCAAGGAAATTGAGTACGAGGTGATGCGGGACTGCGCTGACAACTGCATCACCGTATGCAACATGGAGAACATCGACCCCGTTGGGATTCACACCGGGGACAGCATTGTGGTGGCGCCAAGTCAGACCCTAACCGATGACGAGTACCAAATGCTCAGGGCTGCGTCCATCAAGATTATTCGGGCGTTGGGAGTGGAGGGCGGATGTAACATCCAGTTTGCGCTGGACCCTCGCTCCAAGAGGTACTACGTGATTGAAGTCAACCCCAGGGTGAGCAGGTCGAGCGCTTTGGCTTCCAAGGCAACAGGCTATCCCATTGCAAGGCTCGCTGCCAAAATAGCCCTTGGCAAGAAGCTTTCAGAGATACCAAACCCCATAACTGGAAAGACGTGGGCTGCGTTTGAGCCTGCAATAGATTACGTGGTGGTGAAGATCCCCCGCTGGCCTTTCGACAAGTTCCCAGGTGGCAACCGGCGCTTGGGAAGTCAAATGAAGTCCACTGGCGAAGCGATGGGCCTTGGACGGACCTTCGAGTCTGCCTTGGCCAAGGCCTTCAGGTCCCTGGACGGTCGGGACGGGCTGTTTTCCAGGAAGTTCAGCGAGGTCCCCGATTACCAGCTTGAGATACTGCTGGCAAACCCCGACGACACCAGGTTGCTGGCGGTGTTCGAGGCGCTCATGCGTGGTTGGCCAGCCTCGAGGATCTGTGAACTTACAGGGATCGACATGTTCTTTGTGTCGGGGATGAACCGTATTGTCACTGCGTTCCAGCGTGCTAAAGAGACAGGTCCTTCCAAGGAGGTGCTCCAGGCCTGCAAGAAGCTGGGCCTCAGCGACAGAGACCTGACGCTCGCCTGGGGCGTGGATGAGCTTTCGGTGCAGCACCTGAGGGAGAAGTGGGGCGTAAGGCCAGTATACAAATGTGTGGACACTTGCGCGGCGGAATTCGAGGCAGCCACCCCGTACTATTACTCAGACTACGAAGTGGAAAACGAATCTGGTGGGGCGTCGGGCAAGGCGGTGGTGGTTGGGTCTGGCCCCATCCGGATTGGGCAGGGTATTGAGTTCGACTACTGTTCGGTGCATGCTGCTCTGTCGCTCAGGAGGATGGGCGAGGGGGCAGTGGTTATCAACAACAACCCCGAGACAGTGAGCACAGACTTTAGCACCTCAGACAAGCTTTACTTCGAGCCTTTGACTGCGGAGGACCTGTGCCACGTGGTTAACCAGGAGAAGCCGCGCTATGTGTTCTTCCAGTTCGGAGGCCAGACCGCAATAAACCTGGTGGCTCCAATGGCTCTGCGGGGCGTATACCCTGCTGGCACGTCCGAGGACGCCATTGATATAACCGAGGACCGGGAAAGGTTCGAAGAGCTAGGTTCCAGACTTGGAATTAAGTTGCCCAGGTGTGGGGTTGCAAGGTCTGCAAAAGAGGCCCAGGAAGTCGCAAGGCTCATTGGCTATCCAGTGCTGGTACGGCCCAGTTACGTTCTGGGTGGTAGGGCCATGGAGATTGTTCGGGACGAGTCGGAACTCTGCGCAGTGATAGACGAGGCCGTGGTGGTGTCTGGCAGCCACCCAGTGCTTATTGACCAGTATATAGAGGGCAAGGAAGTGGAAGTGGACGCAGTGTCTGACGGTGAGGACGTGCTCATCCCAGCGGTCATGGAGCACGTGGAGAGGGCTGGCGTGCACTCGGGCGACAGCATTGCCTGCCTGCCTGCGCGAAGCCTGTCCAAGAAAGTGGTTGACAAGATAGTTGACTACACTGTAAAGCTCGGCAGGGCCCTTGGGGTGAAGGGGCTCATGAACATCCAGTTTGTGGTATTCCAGGACGAAGTGTATGTGCTGGAGGTGAACCCTCGTTCATCCCGCACGGTGCCGTTCGTGAGCAAGCTCACCATGGTCCCCATGGTCGAGCTCGCAGTCAGGGCAGCTTGCGGTCAAAAGCTTAGGGACATGGGATACGGGTCGGGGCTATGGCGAAACTTACCATATTTCGGAGTCAAGGCGCCTGTGTTTTCCTGGGCGAAGCTTCGTGGAGTGGATACGGTTCTAGGGCCTGAAATGAAATCCACGGGGGAAGTCATGGGCTGTCATTGGGAGTTCCACATAGCCCTACTCAAAGCTTTGCGTGCTGCTGGCTTTGACCTCAGACCACCAGGTAGAGTAATCGCGACCATTGCGGACAGGGACAAGGCCACGGTGATTCCCTGGCTCAAGACCCTGAGCGAGTTGGGATTCGAACTGGCTGCTACCCGTGGCACAGCTAGGGCGCTCAGGGAAGCGGGAGTACCGATCATCACCCTGAACAAGGTGTCCGAAGGCAGACCCGACATTTTGGACATGATCCAGGGGGGTGGGGTAAGCCTGGTGGTGAGCACCACTACGAGGGGAAGGGAGCCCCAGAGGGACGGCTTCAAGATCAGGCGGGCAGCCGTGGAGTTCGGCGTACCGTGCATATCATCTGTGGACACCTTGGGGGCGCTTGTGACTGCGCTCGCTTCAACCCAGGGTGAGCAGGTGGAGCCAGTATCCATAAACGAGCTTTGGGAGGCAGCTAGAATTGGGACCTGTGGTTGAAATAGGTGAAGTGTTGTGGAACGTGCCCCTGGGTCCCACTACCGGCATGGTCTGCGTGAGGGCTCCTTCCGTGGCACGGCTGTCCAGGCCAGGACAGTTCGTGCACTTACGATTGACTTGGCTGCTCAGGCGCCCTTTCAGCATAGCCGGGGCCAACGCTGACCAGCTTTGCGTGGTGTACCAGGTGGTGGGAGAAGGTACCAGGGTGCTGCGCTCCAAGAGGAAAGGCCAGACGATTGAGGTGCTGGGGCCCTTGGGCAAACCCTTTGCGCCCAACTGTCCAGAAGGTCTGGTGTTCGTATCTGGGGGGGCGGGACTTGGAGGAGTCCTGTGGCCCGCTTTGGCTCAGGCTAGCAGGGGCGGTGACGTGATGATCGTTCACGGCCAGCGGGACAGCCAGTTCATGGACGCAAGGGCAGCGGTGGAAGCGGTGTGCGACGTGGCGGGAGTGGCTGCGGAGCGAATAAGGCAGCTGCAGGCTACCGACGACGGAAGCGCTCACTTCAAGGGGACTGCGGTGGGGCTTTTGGAGGAGCTGTGGGCGACGGGCGATTTACCCAGACAGCCAGTACTGGGCTGCGGCCCCAGGGGGATGCTGGCTGCGCTCAAAGCAGCTTGCGCGGGGGCCCAAGTCAAGTGCTACCTTGGCATGGAGGAGCGCATGGGTTGTGGGTTTGGCACCTGTCTGGGATGCGCGGTGCCCATGGCCAAGGGCGGTTACGCTCACGTCTGCACTGACGGCCCCATATTCCCTGGGGAGGAGGTGGTGCTGTGAGCCGGCTGTGGGTTGAGCTGGCAGGGGTCGCCCTCAGGAGCCCACTGGTTGGGTGTTCGGGGTGCTGCGGGTTTGGGATTGAGCTGAAGCGCATGGGTGCGCTGGAGGGGCTGGGAGCCCTGTTCCTCAAGGGGGTGACGGTGAAGCCGCGTCATGGCAACCCTCCGCCCCGACTGTGGGAGACGGCGTGCGGCGTGATCAACAGCATTGGCCTTGAGAACCCAGGGCTTGAGAAGGTAGTGCTGGAGGTCTTGCCCCAACTCGATCTGGGCATTCCAGTGTTCTGCAACATTTCGGGTTACACTGTGGACGAGTTTTCTGAACTCGCGGCTGCCTTCCAACGCACCAGCGCTGACGGAATCGAAGTCAACGTGTCCTGCCCTAATATTGAGCAGGGAGGGAAGGTGTTTGGAGCGAGTCCCGAGTGGGTTTACAGGGCCACGAGGGCAGTGCGCCTTGCCACCTCCAAGCCAGTGTTGGTCAAGTTGAGCATAGCCTGCGCCGATATTGCAGAAGTGGCACTGGCGGCCAAGGAAGCGGGGGCTGACGGGCTTTCCCTGATCAACACCGTGCCTGCAATGGCCCTGGACCCGGTGAGCTTGAAGCCGGCGCTGGGCAATGTGTCAGGTGGGCTTTCTGGACCGGCTATCAAGCCAATTTCCCTGCTTGCCGTGTGGAAAGCTTATGAGGCCACCGGGCTTCCCATCGTTGGCATGGGCGGGGTCAGGGAAGCTCAGGACGTGTTGGAGTTCATGGCAGCAGGGGCCACTGCTGTAGGGCTTGGCCTTCAGCTGCTTATAGACCCCTTTTCCCCGAGGAAGATTGCCAGAGAATTATGGGAATCTCTGGAGAGAAGGGGTTTCCAAAACGCAAGGGAGATTGTGGGGTATGCTCATGGCTCAACTGGTGGTAGCTCTTGACCTTGACGACGCGGCCCAGGCGCGGGAGCTGGCCGCGCTTTGCAGCTCAGAGAGAGTGAAGTACGTCAAAGTGGGTATGCAGCTGTTCTACAGCGCGGGCCCCGGCGTGGTTGCCATGCTCCGGGACCAGGGAGTAGACGTGGTGCTCGACCTCAAGCTTCACGACATACCCAACACCATGGCTCAGGCGGCCAAAGCCCTTGCCCGGCTTGGCGCTTCCTATGTTACCGTTCACGCCATGGCAGGCAAGAAGGGCCTTGCCGCATGTGTTGATGCTGTTGGGGAATGGGGCTGCAGGCTCATGGCTGTCACCGTGCTAACAAGCCTGGGCCAGCATGAACTCAACAGCGAGCTCGGCGTGCCGAGCACTGTTGCTGAGGAAGTGGCGCGTCTTGCAACTCTCGCTGCGGAGGTGGGCGTCGACGGCATCGTGTGCGCTGCTGTGGATGCACCTGGGGTCAAATCCAGATTCGGGGAAAGAATCCAGGTGATGGTGCCAGGGGTTCGGCCTGCATGGGCGGCTGCGCCCAACGATCAGGTACGAGTTGCCACCCCTGGTGAAGCGGCAGCAATGGGAGCGGACCTCGTGGTGGTAGGCAGGCCGGTGCTAAAGGCTCCTGACAGGCGCAGGGCCTTAAGACTTCTGCTCGAGGAATTGAAGGGGGATGAAACGGGCCATGGGGCCTGATGAGGTGTTGCAGCTGCTGGTTGATTGTGGTGCTGTGCTGAGGGGCCATTTCCTGCTCACTTCTGGCCGGCACGGTGACGGTTTCGTGCAGTGTTCCCAGGTCATGCAGTACCCACACTATGCGGAAGTGCTTGGCAGAGAGCTTGCACGCCGCATAGGTTTTGAGGCAGACCTGGTGGTGGGACCAGCCATGGGAGGAGTAATCCTGGCCCATGAGGTGGCGAGGGCTTTGGGCATAAGGGCCATGTTCACCGAAAAGACGTCCGAGGGAATGAAGTTCAGGAGGGGATTTGCCCTTGCCCCAGGCTCAAGGGTTATTGTGGTGGAGGACGTGGTGACCACTGGCGGTTCGGTGCGCAGAACGGCAGAAGCTGTGGAGGCTTTGGGAGGCAGGGTAGTGGCCATAGGGGCCATAGTGGACCGCTCAGAAGGGGAGTGGCTCAGGAGCGAGCCCCCAGTGCCCAAGGTGGCCCTCACCACAGTGCAGCTGCGCTCGTTTCAGCCCGAAGAGTGTCCCATGTGCAAGATGGGGCAGCCCCTGGTCAAGCCCAAGGATTAGTGAACATTGTGGTTTGCAGCTTGCCTTGACTTGGTGTAGTTTTCCAGGTTGTCTGCGACCCTGGCCAACAGGGCGGTGAACTCGGTCACCTTTTGCTGGGGCACGCCAGCCGTGGCTGCGGCTACGATCTTGGCGTACTGTTCCTGGATGAAAGCTTCCTCCTGCCGAGCCCTTTCTGTCAGGAAGAGGCGGTATGACCGCTGGTCGGAGGTGTCCTTGCGCCTTGTCACCAGGCCCTTTGACTCCAGGGAGGTCACGGTGCGTGAGATTGCCGCCTTGCTCACCTGGGTTGCAATGGCACGCTGTCTTGCTTGGCTCCATCACCGTTGAGGTACAGGTACAGCAGCACGTTGGCTTCCGCGGCTGAGAGGTTCTTGCACCGCAAGGCCCGATTGAGGCATGTCTGACCCGAAGAAATGACCCGGGTTGCCAGGGCTAGGAGCACTCTGAACTGTTCGAAAACTGGGTGTCACTTCCTTAGAGCCAGCCTTGATCCCTAAACCATTGTACCGTGTCCTGCAAGGTTTGGCTCATGGGCCTTGGGGAGTAACCCAACTCTCTGCGGGCCTTTGAGGAACTCGCGGAGCAATTACTGAGCAAGGTGTTCACCGCGTCCGTCGTGATCAAGGGCTTGCATCCTGAGGCCATTGAGTATGCTGTGAGGACTCGCCCCAACCGCTTTGGCGGTGGTTGGTCCGAGCACCATTCGGGACGGGCGCTTGCCGGTAATGCTTGCCGGTTGGCCCATAAGGTGCTGGATTGACAGCCATTCACCTGAAAGGAGGAACATTGCCCCCTGCTACCCTTGTGGGCTGCAAGGATGTGAGCTTGGGCCACGTCCCGCACGTCCACGAAATCGTAGCCGCCGCACACCTGTGCGGGCAGTTTGCCCCGGGCTAACGCCAGGATGAACTGTCCCATTTCAGAGGGCCTGTAACCGTATGGGCCTACCATGCCTGTGGGAAGGATCACCACCGCATCCAGCCCCTTTTTCACTGCGGCCATCACCTCAAGGGTGGCGCGGGCTTTGGATTGGCCATACGCCATGGATATTCTGGGAGGGTCTGTGGGCATGCTTTCGTCCTGGTTTTGCCGTGGCCCAGGCTCCACCAGCGCATGCACTGAGCTGGTGGAAAGGAGCCTCTTCATCTCTGTTTGGAGGCATGCTTCCGCCACGTTGCGCGTTCCGTTCACGTTCACTTCCTCCATTAGCCGCCTGCCTTGGGGCAAAAGGCTAATGACTGAAGCCAAATGGTAGACAATCTCGGCGCCCTGGAAAGCCCGCTCCAGGAAATGGAGATCCCTCACGTCTCCTTTCACCACTTGCACCTCAAGGGACTCTAGTGGCGACACGTTCTCCCCTGGAAGCACCATACACCTCACCTTGAAACCGTGGGGCACTAGCTGGCGCACAAGGTTGTTCCCCAAAGTGCCCTGCCGCTCCAGTCACAACCACCATGGTTTATGCACCCCCATTTAGTTAACATGTTAACCATTCATCTAACATCATAAGTCCTGCAGGCGCTTGATGCTAGACGCACATGTAAGCAAGCGTGTTGGCTCGGGTTCGTCCGGGCCATGGGCGCCTTGGGCCAATACCTCCTGCCTGACTGGCACGGAACGTCGTGAGGGTGCTAAGTGCACCATACCAAACCAGTGTTGTCGGGAAGCCAGGAAGACTCCCGGGGAGATTGCTGGCTGCGTGGAACCTTGCTGCCGCCAGTAGTATACTTTGTTGGGAGTGATCCATCGTGCTGTGCCAGAGCACCTACCATGAGCTGTTGAAACTGTTTCCCCGAAGCGAAGTGCGATTCAACGAACCCATGAAGCTCCATACCTCCTTCCGCATTGGGGGTCCGGCAGACGCGTTTTTTGTTCCCGCCAGTGGGGAAGACCTGAAGGGCGTGCTCAAGTGGTGTCGTGAGAAGGGCATACCAGTCCTGGTTTTAGGTAGAGGGTCGAATTTATTGGTCCGGGACGGAGGAGTCCGGGGAGTAGTCGTGCACGTAGGCAGCGCATTCATGGATTTCGAACTTCAGGAAGAAGCTAAGCTCACCGCGGGGGCGGGCTGGCCTTTGTCCCAACTGTGTGCCAAATGTGCCGCGCTGGGCCTTTCTGGGCTTGAGTTTGCCTGTGGCATTCCAGGTAGCTTGGGCGGAGCAGTGGTGATGAACGCCGGCGCGTACGGTGGCCAAATGTCGGACGTGGTGGAGGGAGTGTGGGCGCTGGATTACGACGCCAATGAGGTTTTCCTTGAAGGAGAAAAGCTCCAGTTCCGGTACCGGGGCAGCGCGTTACAGGACGGAAGGTTCGTGGTGATCAAGGCGTTGTTAAAGCTGCACAAGGCGGACCCTGAGCTGATTTCGGTTCAAATGGGGCAGCTAGCGAAGGCCAGGGCCGAGAAGCAGCCGTTGGAACTGCCCAGTGCGGGCAGTGTGTTCAAGAGGCCTCCTGGCCATTTTGCGGGGAGACTAATTGAGCAAGCGGGCTTCAAGGGCAGACGGATTGGCGGCGCCCAGGTGTCCGAGAAGCACGCAGGTTTCATAGTAAATCTTGGGGGAGCTACTGCTTCGGACGTGATTAGGCTAATAGGAGAAATCCAAAAGAGCGTGTACGAATCAACCGGAGTGTTGCTAGAACCTGAAATAAAGATCGTTGGCGAGGACCCGCAGGGAGGGGGCGTCTGCCTTAGAGCTCAGGATTGAAGGCTTAACCCATCAGGGTGACGGAGTTGGTCGTCACGAAGGGCTTGCAGTGTTTGTCCCTGGGGCGATACCCGGCGACAGAGTGCTGGCGGAGGTGTGGGACCGGCGCAAGAATTACGTGATTGCCAGGCTTGTGAAGCTCTTGGACCCGTCCCCTGATCGGGTGGAAAGCCCATGCCCTAGCTTTAGCTCCTGTGGCGGCTGCGCGTTGCTGCAGATGCGCTATTCAGCGCAGCTCAAGTGGAAGAAGCAGTTGGTGATCGATGCCCTCGAGCGCATAGGCGGCATCAGACAGCCACCTGTGGCGGACGTGGTGCCTGCTCCCAAGGTTTTGAACTACCGCAACAAGGTGGTGCTTCCGGTAGTCAGGAGAGGGAACAGGGTGCACATTGGGGCTTATGCCAGGAAAAGTCACGAGGTGGTTGGATCCGAAGACTGCCTGTTGCACAGGCCAGAGCTCAACCAGCTATTGCACGTCCTGGTTGGGATCATCCACGAAATGGACTACACCACATACAATGAGGGCACCGGCAAGGGCATTATGCGGTACGCCCTGGGCAGGTGCGCTGTATCCACTGGACAAATCATGGCGGGAGTTGTGACTGCGGTCAAGAAGCTCCCTAAAGCCTCTGTCTTTGCCTCACGGATTGTTGAGGCCTTGCCAAGGGTTACCACGGTAGTCCAAAACATCAACCAGGAGCCAGGGAACATCGTGCTCGGCGAAGAGACCAAGACGATCCTTGGGAACGGGTACATTGAGGACGAGCTCAAGCCTCCGGGATGGCCCGGCCTGCAGTTCAGGATATCGGCCACCTCGTTCTACCAGGTCAATCCCGATCAAGCCGCCGTCTGCTACGGCTATATCCTGGACTTCGTGAAGGGCTGTAGCGCGGTCTTGGACACATACTGTGGCATTGGCACCATAACCCTATTCCTGGCGAAGCAGGCAGAGCTTGTTGTGGGCATAGAAGAAGTACCCCAGGCAGTGCGGGATGCAAAGCGCAACGCTCTGCTCAACCGTTTGGACAACGTACACTTCGTTTGCGGCATGGTAGAGCGAGAGTTGCCCAAGTTGCTCGGTCAAGGGATTCGCCCAGATGCCATAGTGCTTGATCCGCCCAGAGCAGGTGTGGCTGAGCAAGTGTTGAAAGCGGTAATCAACGCCAGGCCAAGGCGTTTGTGCTACATGTCATGCTACCCGCCCACCCTCGCAAGGGACCTAAAGGTGTTGCTTGAGGGTGGGTATGAGCTAGAGGGGGTGCAGCCTGTGGACATGTTCCCCCAGACGATCCATGTAGAGGCAATTGCCTACCTCAAAGGCAAGTAGGGGTTTTGTGTGCTGTGGGTTTGGTCGGGAACACCAAAGGCCCATGGAGTGTTGGTCTTGGCCATCTGGTCGGGGTGGAGGCATCATAGATGCTGGAATTCCTGAAACCCCATTGGAAGGAAGCTATCTTGGCCACGGGTGTGGCGCTGTCCGCAACTGGGCTTGCCTTGGTTCAGCCCATGCTAATACGTTGGGCCATTGATGTGGCCATTCCAGGTAAGGACTATTTCCTGATCCTCATGATCGCAGCTGCCATAGTATTGGTGTCTGCCATCCGGGGCTCGTTCACTTACTATCAGTTCTACTTGATGGAGTTCATTGCCCAAAAAGTGAGCTTTGAGCTCAGGAACAAGTTGTACAGGCACCTTCAAAAGCTTTCCTTCGGCTTTTTTGACAAGTCCAGAGTGGGAGAGCTCATGTCCCGTCTCACCTCTGACGTTGATGTTATCAACCGGTTTGTGGGCTTTGCGCTAATACAGGTTGCAGGAGGCATAGCGCTTTTCTTTGGCACGCTGGCAATGATGGTGAGGCTAGACCCTGTGCTCACCCTGACTTCGCTGTGTGTCTTCCCCGTATTGGTGTTTACTACTGGTCGCTTGGGGCGCAAGTTGGGCCCGGCCTTCATGGCGGTACAGCAGGGTATGGCAAGGCTCACCGCCCAGCTCCAGGAAAACCTGTCGGGGATAAGGGTCGTGAGGGCATTCGCTCAAGAGGAAGCTGAGATCCGCAAGTTCAGGGGCCAGAATTACGACTACAGGGACAAGAACGTTGCAGCCATGCGTGCAGTGGCGTTGTACCAGGGCAGCGTGACTTTCATAGCCTCCGTGGGTGCAGTGGTGGTGCTGTGGCACGGTGGGTTGAGGGTGATAGGGGGCAAACTCAGCTTGGGCTCCCTGATCGCGTTCAACGGATATGTGATGCAGCTGATGATGCCCGTCAGGATGCTGGGCTTCCTGCTTAATATGGCGCAACGAGCTCAAGTGGCATCGCGGCGTATCAGGGAGCTCTTGGCTGTTGAACCGGAAGTAAGGGATTTGTCTGGGGCTGTGGAGTTACCACCCGTCAAGGGACACGTTGTGTTTGAAAACGTGAGTTTCGGGTATGACCCGGAAAAGCCAGTCCTCCGCAATGTGAACCTGGAGGTATTGCCTGGCCAAACTGTGGCCATCCTTGGGGCTACAGGTTCGGGAAAGTCCACGTTGGTGCAACTGATCCCTAGGTTTTACGATGTTACCGAGGGGCGCATCCTCATTGATGGGTTTGATGTAAGGCGTGTGAAGCTTGACTCCCTTCGTCGCCAGATTGCCGTGGTGAGTCAGGAAACATTCCTTTTTTCCACCACCATACGGGAGAACATTGCCTATGGAAAGCAAAACGCAACCTTTGAGGAAATAGTTGAAGCTGCCAGGGCAGCTCGAATTCATGACTTCATCATGAACCTGCCCCAGGGATACGACACGGTTGTGGGCGAAAGGGGAGTGGGCCTCTCTGGAGGCCAGAGGCAGAGGGTGGCAATTGCCAGGGCATTGCTGCTCAAGGCCCCCATAGTGATACTTGACGAGTTCACGTCCCACGTGGACGCGAGGACTGAAGCGGAAATACAGGAGGCCATTCAGGGCCTGTTAAAAGGGGCTACTAGCTTTGTGATTGCCCAGAGGCTTTCAACTGTGAAGAACGCTGACTTAGTGATCTTGTTGGAGGACGGCGAAATCGTGGAGCGGGGTACCCACGAGCAACTTATGGCGGCTGGAGGCGAGTACGCCAGGATTTACGCTGCGCAGCTCAACGGCTGGAGTGAGCAGTCATGATGTTTGGGGGTCCGGGAAGGCACAGAGGGCCTTTTGTGCCTGGAGAGCCAGTCAGGCTGGAAAGGAAGACTCTCTCTTACGCTTGGAGGCTGGCTGGCTACTTGAAGCCGTACTCGGGCAAGCTGGCGCTGTCTGCGTGCTTTATGGTTGGAAGCTCCCTTGCTGGTGTGGCTGGGCCCTTTATCCTTGGCATGGCAATAGACAGGTTCATCCGTGCAGGGGACACCAGGGGTCTGGGGTTTGCGGGGATGCTTTACCTTGGAGTATCCCTTGCCAACTGGGCATTTTCGTACCTGCAAACCTACATCACGTCGCAGGTCGGCCACGGGTTGATTGCCGAACTCCGCCAGCAGCTTTTCGAGCACGTGGAAAGGCTCAGGATGAGCTACATCGACCGTGAAGAGACTGGCAGGCTAATGTCCAGGATAACGAGCGACATAGACTCCATAAGCCAGCTGCTGTCAACGGGGTTGGCGTCGCTCCTCTCTGATTTGTTGATGCTCACGGGCATAGTGGTGATCTTGTTCGCGATGAACCTCAGGCTTGCGCTGATTTCGGCCCTCACCATACCCGCTCTCGTGTCAGTTACCTACCTCTTTCAAGGGAACATGCAGCGGGCTTTCACCAAGGTGCGGCGCAGCGTGGCGGAGGTAAACGCCAATCTGGAGGAGAGCCTGTCGGGGATCAGGGTGATCCAATCCTTCGGGAGAGAAGACGTTAACATGCACAGGTTCTCCGAAGTGAACGCCTCAACCATGGAGGCAAACCTGGAAGCAGCAAGGACATTTGCGCTGTTCTTCCCGATCGTGGACGTGATAGGTGCCCTGGGCACTGCTGCAATCCTTTTTGCCGGCGGTCGCATGATCATCCAGGGCGAGCTGCAGGTGGGTGCCTTGGCAGCATTCTTGAGCTACGTGACCAGGTTCTTCATGCCCATTAGGGAAATCAGCCAGATATACAACATGGTGGTGGCAGCGCTGGCTTCGGCTCAGAGGATATTCGAACTGATGGATGAGCCCGTGGAACCCCTGGGCGGCCTTAAGCTGAAACGGGTGCGGGGGCAGGTTAAGTTTGAGGATGTTGTGTTCTGGTACGACCGTGGCACGCCTGTGCTTGAAGGTGTGACCTTGGAGGCGCTGCCTGGTCAGATGACTGCAATTGTGGGCCCAACTGGCGCGGGGAAGACGTCAATCATTAACCTGTTAACTGGGATGTACCAGCCCGTTTCAGGGTGCATATCCATCGATGGGGTTGACATAAGCAAGGTAGATTTGGCGAGCTTGCGGCGGAACGTTGGGGTAGTGCTGCAGGACAACTTCGTTTTCGCCGGCACCATCTTAGACAACATTCGCTACGGCAAGCCCGATGCCACCCTTGATCAGGTAGAGGTGGCAGCCAAGGCGGCTGGGGCCCACGACTTCATCGTGAAGCTCAAGGACGGATACTACACTTTGATTGGGGAACGGGGCTCAGGGATTTCTGTGGGACAAAAGCAGCTCATTGCGCTGGCACGTGCCCTGCTCGTGGATCCGCCCATCCTGGTGCTTGACGAGGCAACGTCCAACGTGGACCCTTACACTGAGTTCCTGATCCAGCAGGCGCTGTCGCGGCTGATGAGGGACCGCACCCTGATAGTGATTGCTCATAGGCTTTCCACTGTGCGCCAAGCCGCAAGGATTTACGTGATCCAAGAGGGCAAGGTCGTGGAGATGGGGACCCACGACCAGCTCATTGCCAAAGATGGCGTCTACCGGGCGCTGTACCAGAGCCAGGCCCTGTGAAGCTTTATCCCAGCTCGACCAAGGGCTGTGCAGCATCCACCCAGTACACGCTGGGCTTAACTCCAAGCACCTCTGCAAACATGGATGCGAGCTCATCCCTTGCCCTCAACACCTCAGAACGGTTGACGTCGGTGAAGCCATCAATTGGGCAAAACACCCAGGTGCTCGAATCGGTTATCTTCGCGTTCTCCCCTTGCCTCCAGGTCCAGCGCCTAGTGCGCACTTCCAGTGCGTCGGCATACACTACTTCGCCTGCTGGCACCAGTTCCCTCTGGGAAGTTCCCATTGGGCTGAAAGGCTCTCCCTCTTTGCTCGGGCGCACTGCAAAGTCCCCTGACATCTTTCCAATGTCGTGGGCACCGACCGGGAGGACGTATTTCACCGAGATGAGGTTGCATAGGTCCACTACAGAGTTTATGCTAGGAAGCTCTCCCCCTTTGGCTAACCTCAGGAGTATTGCTTCGATAGAGGGAGGAAACTTGTTAGGGTTGATCCCCGCCTTCTGGAACGCCGTGCGCCAGCAGGCAATTTGCGGAAGGGCCTTGACTTGCGCGGGCGATGGCGGCAGTTGACTCCTTCGCTCTGCGACTGCTTCCGCCAGCATAGCGCCAATTCGCTCGCTGCTTGGGCCGTTCTTCACTCCCCGGGCTACCACTATTCCCACACAGTAGGAGGGCGCAATCTCGAAAACCTTTTGGTCCACCAGGAACCTCAACGTCATCACTCTCCATCCAACGTCTCAGAAAATGATAACATTTTGCTGGTGATGTAGTTTTGGCTGATGTTTCAGTTGGGGCTGTGGTGCCGGCTGCTGGGCTTTCCACGAGGATGGGTTATCCAAAGCCTTGCCTTCCTTGGGGGAGCAGCACTGTACTGTCCCATGTGGTGGGAGCGCTTCGCGAGGGCGGGGCAAACCCAATCGTGGTGGTGCTGGGCTACCAGTGGCAGTGGGTGCTTGAGCAGCACGCGGCCCTTGCTGCTTCGCCGGGAGTGGTCTTCCAGTTCAATCCCGCTTTTGCTACAGGGGAAATGCTTTCATCTGTAAAAGCTGGATTGCTTGCTCTAAACCCTCGGGAGCACTCGGCCTTCCTTTTGTGCCCTGCGGATATGCCCATGGTGAGTCCCGCGGTGGTCAGGGCATTGCTTCAAGCTCACTTGGAGTCCCCAGGCAAGATCATAGTTCCCACCTACGCTGGCAAGAAAGGGCATCCAGCTTTGTTCCCCATGGAGCTTTATGGGGAGATCATGGGGCTGCCTTCAACACCGTACGGTTTGAAACTGCTGGGAACAAGACACCCCTCGCTCCTCCAGACACTGGACCTGGAGTGCGAGGGGGTAACCTTGGACCTGGATACTCCCGGGGACTATCAGCGTCTCAAACCCCAATCTGGCTAGAAACTGCCTAGCATTCGCTGTAGCCGCAAGCGTAGCACTTCAAGCAACCCTCCACATGGGCCATGGCATATACGCCACACGCTGGGCAAATACTGAACATCTTTATGTTGGCGGGCATCAGCGGCGGCTGTTGGGACTTGGCTGCTGCCCCTTGGTTGCTCAAGCATTCCTGGAGGAACTGGCCTATTGCGTCTGGCACTGAGCGCACTCTGTTGGGCCCATACCCAACTGAGCGGGATCCGCCAATGCCCACCAGCTGGTCGGCAACTTCTGCTGGGTCGATCCCTGACCTTAGCGCAAGGGAAATCAGCCTGGCTATGCCTTCAGTGAAGGCCGCCACGTCGCTGCCAGCCTTGCCAATTTGGGCGAACATCTCTATTGGGTGACCGTCAAGCAGGTTCAGGGTCAAGAAAAGCTTGCCCAGGGGTGTTTCCTTCACGTCTGTGAAGCCCTGGAGGCGCTTTGGCCTGGCGATGGGCTTGATCTTGCCCCACTGGCCATTAACAGGCTTTCCCTCGGCGGCCTGACCGCCTGCCTTGGGGGGCTGTGCCCCTTTCTTGAGTACCTGTTCTTCACGGCTGCCGTCCCTGTACACAGTGACGCCTTTGCAGCCCAGTTCATAGGCGAGTTTGTACACCGTAGCCACATCCTGCTTTGTGGCGTGGTTGGGGAAATTGACTGTCTTTGACACCGCGTTGTGGGTATACTTTTGGAAAGCTGCTTGCATCCTCACGTGCCACTCGGGAGATATGTCGTGAGCGGTGACAAACACCCTGCGCACGTCTTCTGGCACTTCCTCCAGGCCTTCCAGGGAGCCCGTTTGGGCGATCCTTTCCATGAGTTCGTCCGAATAGAAACCGCGTTCCCGGGCCACCTTTTCGAAAAGGGGGTTGATTTCCACCAGGGTTTTCTTATCCAGCACGTTCCTAGTGAAAGCGATGCTGAATATGGGCTCAATCCCGCTGGATGTGCCTGCAATTATGCTGATGGTGCCTGTGGGCGCAATGGTGGTGGTAGTGGCGTTGCGCATCTTGCGACCACCAGGCACGTCGTACACGCTGCCCGGAAACAGGGGAAACACACCCCTTTGCTCGGCTAGCTCCTGGGATGCTTCCATGGACTTCTCCTGGATGAAACTCATGGTTCTCTCTGCGAGGCTTACAGCTTCCTCTGAATTGTAGGGTACCCCAAGCTTGATGAGCATGTCTGCCCAGCCCATTACCCCCAGCCCTACTTTGCGGGTCTTGTTGACCATAGACTGGATTTCAGGAAGCGGATACTTGTTGGCGTCGATGAGGTTATCCAGGAAGTGTATGGCGGAGCGTACCACCTTCTCAAGGTACTCCCAGTTAATCCCTGGCCGATCGTTTCCCACCACCATGTTGCTTAGGTTTACCGAAGCAAGGCAGCAGGCCTCGTACGGCAACAGGGGTTGCTCGCCGCAGTTGTGAACCCAAAAACCGTTGGCGTCAAAGGCGTTGACCCCGGGCACCCGCACATCGTAAACGTCCTCTGTGCCGTCGGGTTCCACAGACGCCACTGTTGCCAGGAAGCCCTCGGGAGCAAGCTCTGGGCCGTGCGCCATTATGGCCAAGCGGAGGCTTCGCGCCTTCTGGGCGTGGGAGAAGCCAACTCTCTCCGCAAAAACTCCCAGGTTATCACAGGTGATAGCGAGTTCGTACCCGGCATTCGTCCCACCTCCGGTGGTCATCCGGGAGTCTTGAGTTATTGTGCTGCAAATGCCCAGGCGAAGGAGCATTCGCTGCACTGTCCTCAACAGGTTCAAGTCCCTTTGAGCGATGCAAACCCTGACGCCTGTTGCAGGGTGCCTGTGCACCTGACCGGTAGAGTCGAAGAGCCCCCGTAGGAAACCTCGGTAGGCGTCGGAGGAAGCGCGCTCCAGTCGTTCCACTGTGGCCCTTGAGAAGCGAACCACTCCGGGTTCTTCAAACGGGATTTGCACTGCAAGGCCGTGATAGTGGATCCCTTTTGTGGTTGGAACCAATTCGTCTGGGACTGCGTGCAATTGCCGCTGTACTTCACCCAGGGCGGTGGAGCCTCCTAGCGCTTGTCCCACCAGCACGCCCAGGGAGTAGCCTTGGCTTTCACTGAGTTCCCCTGGCCAGCTGTGCAGCAGCCGATGGTTGTGCAGGACTATCTTGTCCCCTGGCTTAAGCTGCGCGGCCGGCACCCACTGAGGGGATTTGCCTCCACGGAGCACCAGGTGATCTGCTGTGAGACGTAGGGAGTAGCCTTCCAGGGTGCTCAGTCTCACCACCGGCTTTGTGCCAGTCTTGAAGAACCCCTCTTGACCTGTGGCGTAAAGTTGCCCATTCACTACTGCGTGGAAGGGTCGGCCAACCAGTTCCCGAACTTGACGGGGGCCTTCAGCGGTAGCCACCCATGTGTCCCCCGTGACGCAGGGGTTTGTGCTTTCAATCTGGCCAGCGTTTGGCGTAGGGTTGTACTGGTTGATCCTATCGATGAAAATCACGCCAGGCTCGCCGTTGCGCCACGCACACTCTACTATGAGGTCGAACACTGCCTTAGCGTTCAACTTGCCAGTGACCTCACCGTTCCTGGGGTTGACAAGCTCGTACTCTGCTTCTTCGGCCACCGCCTTCATGAAGGAGTCAGTGACCGCCACGGATATGTTGAAATTGGTTATCTCCCTGTTATCCTCCTTACACTTGATGAACTCCAGGATGTCCGGATGATCAACGCGAAGGATGCCCATGTTGGCGCCCCTGCGGGTGCCTCCCTGCTTCACCGCTTCAGTGGCAGCGTTGTACACCTTCATGAACGAGACGGGTCCAGAGGCGATCCCGCCAGTGGAACGGACCACGTCGTTCTTTGGCCTGAGCCTGCTGAATGAGAAGCCTGTGCCGCCCCCCGACTGATGGATTAGCGCCGCATGCTTCAGAGTGTCGAAAATGCTCACCATTGAGTCCTCAATGGGCAGCACGAAGCACGCGGAAAGCTGCTGCAGTTCCCTCCCTGCGTTCATTAGAGCTGGGGAGTTGGGTAAGAAATCGAGGCTAGCCATGAGTCCGTAGAATTCCTCAGCAAGGGCTAGTATGTCAGAGGAGCGCTCCCTCAGGCGAGCAATCAGCTGAGGAAACGCCACTTTCATGTGGCCTTGACGGGCCTTATTGGCGTAGGCCATCCTCAAGGTGTTGATGTCATTCTTGGAAAATCCTTCTACCTGGAGTTCGTCCCCTGGAGCCTGAGCTTCCTCAAGGAATTCCCGGGAAACCTTGCTCTTGCAATCTGGGTCGTACACCTGAGGATCGTAAAGGATATCCATAAGCGCGATATTTCTGGCCACGCGCCAGAACATCTCGCGAGGGGTTTCCACTGGATTGCCCTTTTCGTCCTTTTTCAAGTACCGCTTTTCCAGCACTACCAGGGCATTCTTGCTGAGCTTTGGATCTTCCACCCTCCCACCCCGCTTCTCTGTTTTTCCATGTTTAGACAAAAAGGCCTGTACTATTCGGCCTAACCAGATTATACACTGAGGGGTAGGCTGAACCCAAAGATGGCTCCTTGCCCTTGCCCCGCAGCGCTGTGCCCTCAACGATCCTCTTGCAGATCATCAGGCCAAGTCCGGCTGAGCGCCCCTCAAGACGGCTCTTCCCGCTTCATCGCTCAAAACCCAGTATAAACGGCGTTAAGCGCCAGGAAGTAGACGAGAATGAGCACGTAAGAAAGGGTGTCCACGACCATGTACTCCTTTGGACAGCGCTGCTTGTAAATAGTTCGGTGCGGCCCTGTTTATTTCCTCCAGGAATCCAAGTTGTGCTGAGCCATTTGGCCAAGTGTACGGTACTACCGGTAGTTGACGAGTACCAAATCGGGGCGGAGGCCCGTCAGGATGGTTGTGGCGCCAAAGTGCCAAGGCCAGCCCAGTGCAGTTGGTCGTGAGCATTCATCAGGTGGCAGGGCGGCTGCGTCCGAACAGCTTCCTGAGGGGCGTGTGTTGGAGGGAAGTTACCAGTGCGAGGGTTATGACTGAGTCTACCGAGTGGTGGATTAGAGTCCCAACCCCCACCACTACGAGGAACTGGAAAAGGGTGAAGCCAAAGGGAATGACAACTAACGCTTCCAGTAGGGCGTGGATTGGGGCTGTTGCTGCAAGGGCAAAGCTAAAGCTCTTCCCCCCTTGTATTAGGGTCGCGCCAATGAAGCCAAAGATTGCATGCATAGCTGCTCTCGCGGCAATCACTGGACCAAATCTAATCAGGAATCCAATTGCAGAGCCAATTCCAACGAAGGCTGCCACCCAGGGGCTGAAAAGCATGGCCAGCATCACTGGGACGTGGGAAGCCAGAGTCGCCGAGAAAGGAGGGATCACGATACCCAACACTCCGCCAAAGGCCAGGGGTATTATGAGGGACATTGCAGTTAATACCGCCCCTGCGAGCACTGCGCTCAAACCAGATTTGTTCATGGCTCTTGCACCTCCACTTCCAAACGATACGACTAATGCAGGTGTCTTGTCAACTGTTAAGAGTGCTGTGCTAAAAGTCTATCTCTCTGTCCCCAGTACAGGCACCTGTCATCAAGGTAAGAGCACCTCATGGAACAGACCTACAGGACTTGTTAGGTTAGAGAGTCAAAATCCAAAGCTGGGAATTACGAATCTCGACCGTTCTGGCTCCGATGCGCCTCGTGATGTCTTAGATTAGCTGTAAAAAAACGAGTGGGTCCGGGCTAGAATGTTTTCGTTGACAAAACAAACAGAAAGGAGAGCCCAGACCCAATGAAGAGAATACCACCAAGTCGCAAGATTGCACAGAGGGTCGCGGAGTTTTTGGAATCAGGGAACTGCGAAGGCGAGGATGTGTTGAGTACTCTTGTCAGGCTAGCTACACAGCAGTTCGTACAAATGCTGCTGGAAGAGGAAGTAGAGGACTATCTTGGTCGTGGCCACTACGAGAGGCGCAAGGCCAGATCAAGGGCACCGCGGGTACAGGAATGGATATGCGGAGCACAAGCTCAAGACGGCCGAAGGAGTAGTGCCGGTGTATGTTCCTGAGCTGAGGGATACAAGTGAACCTTACCGTTCGAGGCTGATGGAATTGCTGAGGCAGAGGAGCAAGATGCTGACTGCCCTGGCATTGCAGATGTGGGCCAGGGGCCTATCCACCCGGGGGACACTGAGGATGCGTTCAGGGACATAACTGGCGAGTGCCTGATATCCCGCAGTGGAGTGAGCCGTGTCACGGAGTCTGTTTGAAGCTGGTGTTTGTGACTTTGATGCAAGCAAGCCAGAGGCGGAGGAGGATAAGGTTTAGCGAGCACGAGCAAGCCCAGATCTGCAAGTTGAGGGTAGCTCTTGGGATAGACCGGCCAGAGGAAAGCAGTGTTGGGTAGCAGCTGAGTAGGCACTTCAAGGCAAATCGATCATTGTGCGGTGGCGAGCGGTGAGCGTGATTATCTGTGTCAGGTTGGCAGTTGGAGCCAATGGGATATGTATTGCCGTATGTGCCGTCGGTTTACACTGCAAGAGTGGCTAATTGTGCTCGTTGGAGGTGCGGAGATGTTGCTGGTAGATTGCCAGAGTCTCAACTGTACGTGTGTCCCCAAACAGCCCTTCAAAATCAGACAGATTGTGGCAACAACCTTTGGACCCAGCTTCATTTTACAGCGGGGCTGTTGCCAAACTCGATTGGACGAGAGGTGTTTGCGGCAGAGTTACG
>JBNARI010000020.1:0-37193 GCA_049718765.1 Bacillota bacterium
CTGTATGAAGGTATACTCGACCAAGGGGGCATGAGGAAACGGGGTAGTAGCTCTAGTGGATTAAGTACTGGGGTGCGTGTTCCCATGAACTGGCCTGCTAGCAAGGACGGACCTTTCGTACGTGAATGGGCCACGGAGTCAATTGCCAACTCAGACTGCTTGTGTGTGGTGGAAGCTGATACTTTGGGTTGGCAAAGGGGGGGCGGATGCGTATGGGGGCTCGAGTCAGGAAGGCGGTAATTCCTGCGGCCGGACTGGGTACCAGGTTCCTTCCCGCAACTAAAGCACAGCCCAAAGAGATGCTGCCGCTCGTGGATAAGCCGGTGATTCAGTACGTGGTGGAAGAGGCGATTGAATCCGGCATTGAAGACATCCTGATCGTGACAGGACGGGGCAAGCGTGCAATCGAGGATCATTTCGACCGTGCCATTGAACTGGAAAGCAGCTTGGAGCGAGCGGGCAAGGAAGGGCTTTTGGACGAGATACGCCGGATAGCTGAGATCGACATCCACTTCATCAGGCAGAAACAACCTCTGGGATTGGGGCATGCAGTATATCAGGCCCGATGGCACGTAGGCAATGAGCCGTTCGCTGTTATGCTTGGGGACGAGGTGTTCATGGGACGTCTTCCAGCGCTGTGGCAGCTGATGCAGTTTTTCGAGAGCACGGGCTGTGCAGTCCTGGCGGTAGGAGAGGTGCCACTTGAGGACGTTTCTAAATACGGCGTTGTAAGGGTTTCGGAACGAGAACCGGCGGCTCAGGCGGCGCGCGGAAGGGCCTGGAAAGTGACCGACCTGGTGGAGAAACCTTCCCCGAGCGCCGCGCCATCCAGGCTGGCAGTAATGGGGAGGTACGTGCTCACACCGGAGATATTCAAGATACTTGAACATACGCCTCCCGGTCATAACGGGGAGATTCAGTTGACTGACGCGCTGCGGGAATACCTCAAGGTAGGTACGATAGTTGCGTGCGAACTGGATGCGGAGCGCTTCGACGTTGGCGACAAGCTGGGGCTCATAAAGGCCACGGTTGAACTGGCACTTCGTCGCCCAGAGCTGGCAGAGCCCCTACGCAATTATCTCAAAGAGTTAGTGCTCAGTCTGGGGTGAGAAACCCGTACTTAACTTAGTGGTGCTGGATTGTAGCGTTGCTGAAAACCAGTGAGAAGCGCCCAGGCATTGGTATGTACGGCTCCGGAAGAGCTGTGAGGCGGACGTGGTCAACAATGGGCCCTGCCAGGTGAAGCGGATCACTGGGACAAGCTGGAAAGAGCGTGATCAGACTTGTACCCGCTTTTCTGGATATAAAGCCAAGAGACGGTACCTACGAATCTGATTCGAAGTACCTGTGTGACAGGTGGCTCTGTTACGGCCATGTCGGTGGCATACCACTGTACCGCGGCCCTGCTGCGAAAACACGCACAGACGGCCCCCCTGACATGGCTGAATCAGGTGTACGGTTTTTCCGTTGTCATTTCATTTAACCGTTTGACACACTTCCCCTGTGTGACTACGGGAGGTTGTCGGATCGCGGGAGAGTTAACCTTGGCAGCCGGGGCAGTTGCGAGCAGGGGCGCTCCTACTGGATGCACAGCCATGATCCCCAAAAAGTAGTTGCATAAAATCCTCCAAGCCCATATTGTTTAAGTACCGTGGCACATCAAGACGGTAATACGCGGCTTTGAGCTCTGCTTCGCTATAACTGACGCCGCACAAAGCCTTCTCCAAGTCAGATGTTTCCGCATACGTTGAGAAGTCGCCGTAGATTCTGCACCACTCGATGACCCCATTGGCTACCTTCAAGTAGAACTCTACCTCACCCCAGTCGAACTTGCGGGAAGCCCTCAGGTTGTAATCGGGTGATTCGTTATAGTTCCATTCCCAGGTGCCATATTTTTGAGCCACAAGTTCCTTTACTGCTGACAGGTGGCTTTCGTCCAGTTCCAATACTTGTACAGGGTCCTTCTCGCACAGGTGTTCAAGCAAACAATTCCTAAAGTCAACTATGGACATCTTATTTGGCATGTAGTCTATCAAATTTGTAACGCTTTGCCTCAATGACTTGACTCCCTTCACGGCTACCTTTTCTGGCCTTGCGCTTAGTGCAGCCTCGAGGCTACTAAGGTTTGAGTCGAATAAGATCGTGCCATGGTGGAGTATTCTATCTTTAAAGATGCATTGGGCATTGCCCGAGAATTTCTTACCGTCAATGGTGAGGTCATTGCGTGCGGTCAGCTCTACGCGGAGTCCCATTTTCCGTAAAGCTTCAGCCACTCTGCGGGAGTACGCACCCAGATCTATGGCACCTTTGGGTTTTCTCTCAATGAATGAGAAATTCAGGTTGCCCAGATCATGGTATACTGCACCCCCTCCAGTGATCCGACGCACCACGTGCACATTGTGCCGACGCACGTATTCCATGTTCACCTCTCCAAGAGTGTTTTGGAATCTGCCCACTATCACCGAAGGGTTGTTTTGCCAAAGCAATATGTACTGGCCAGCCTCCAAGTATTTGAGCACGTACTCCTCGAGGGCCAGGTTAAAGTGAGGATCTAGAGAACTGTTTGGAATGTAGATCACCTGTCACGCACCCCAGTACTGCTTACCGCGCCCATTCTAACCGAACCCGAATTGGACGGCAAGTATTAGGTGCGTATTCCATTCAGTTCAGCCGGCTATGGCAATAGTCAGCACTTTCGAGAGGATGGGTTGTCGCGGTGTAAACTCCACAACCTGCGACAAGCATAACCCGGGCAGTCGTTGATAAATCTGGCGACTGCCCGGGCTTGGCGGCTGTGGGACTCATCAGGGCACAGAGAGCTTTATTTTCTCCAGCGCTTCTCCACGAGAGGTCCTGCCTGTACTGCCTTGGCACTGATGCCTCATGTGCACTTGGAGCTGTTCTTCACTTTCGCTTGCTGGGCAACATCTTGGCCAGTATTCTCTTGTAGATGCGGGCTGATCATATCCATGATGTGTTATTTCGGGCATATATGCAACTCGCGAATTTTACATTTCATTACACGCTACAGCTTCCATGGCTCCGCCAGCAGTTCAGATAGCCGTGCCAGAAAGCGCGCTGCAAGTGCGCCGTTGATCAGTCTGTGATCTACTGTTAGGCTCAAGGTGAGAGAACGGGTCAGTCGAACTTCGGTGCCTTCGATGGTCGCCCGATCTAGGATGCGCCCAACTCCAAGAATTGCCACTTGAGGAAGGTACAGTACTGGGGTGAAGAAGTCCACTCCCAGTGTTCCAAGATTACTCACAGTGAACGTGCCAGGCTGGAGATCACTGGGTGCTGCTTCCTCGTTTAACACTGCGCGGGTAAGGCGCCTGCGCTCACTGGCCAGTTGATCAAGTGATAGTTTTTGAGCATTGCGGATAACGGGTACCAGCAGGTCGTTGCCCCTTGCTACTGCAAAGCCCAGATGCACAGCAGACGGTATCACCATATGGTCACCGTCGAGGACTGCCTGGAGCTCCGGGTAATCGGCAAGCGCAAGCACGACTGCGCGATGCACCAAATCGGTCAAGGTAACAGCAGAGCCAGTTTGTTTAAGCTGGGCCCGAAACTCGGTGAGTGGTGTGACGTTTACCTCGCGCCCTACTGTGAACTGAGCGGCTTCCCGCAAGCTTTCCAGCATTCGCCTACCCACGGTCTTCTGAATGGGAGTCAGAGGTACCCGCTTTACAGCGTCCCCTCCTGGCCCGGTGACATCGGCTGCGTTGGCAAAGGCCTTTACGTCATCCTCTGTGATACGTCCACCTGGGCCGGTTCCGGGCACCTTAGAAATGTCAACACTCAGCTCTCTAGCCAGTCGACGTGCGGCGGGAGTAGCACGGATCTCGGCCACCGAGCCTGGCGCTCCTGAAATTTGAGCTTCTTCGATCAGGCAAAGTGGCTGCCCGACCCGCACCACGTCGCCTCGAGCGCAAAGGATCTTGCTAAGCACGCCGCTAACTGGAGCGTGTACTTCAAACGTAATTTTCTCGAATTGCACTTCCAGGAGCAATTCCCCTGCCGCTACGGGGTGGCCCTCTTCCTTGAACCAATTGACAACTACACCTTCCTTATCTGGAAGTCCTGACTCTTGGGGCAGACGGAACTCATAGGCCATGCCAATCACCTCGTTTCACGAGCGGAGCAGTTCCCTAACCGCATCAGCTATCTTTGAGGAAGAGGGTAGCACAAACTGCTCCAGCGGTCTTGAATATGGAATTGGAACGTCGGGCACGGCCAGCCTCTTTACAGGCGCATCAAGGTAGTCAAAAGCATGTTCGGCAACGGTGGCTGCAACCTCACCACTCATGCCGTAGCTCAGGTAATCTTCGTCCACAACCAACAAATGTCTGGTCTTTTTTACGGAGCTTACAATGGCTTCCCGGTCCAGTGGTACCAGGCTGCGCAAGTCGAGCACCTCAATGCTTATGCCTTCTTGCTCCAATTCCTTGGCTGCTTCGAGTGCTTGGTATACTCCCATTGATACTGTCACTACAGTAGCGTGCTTGCCTTCTCGTTTGATATCAGCCTTTCCAATAGGTACAGTGTAGCTTTCCTCAGGAACGGGACCCGTGCTGTCCCTTATGAGCGTCATCCAGCCCAGACCCATGAGCCCCTTGTGGAACATGTAGACTACGGGATTGTTGTCGCGAATAGCCGAAATCATAAGGCCTTTGGCGTCGTACGGATTGGAGGGAATAACCACCTTCAAGCCGGGCATGTGTGCAAACGTACCCCATAAACATTGGGAGTGCTGTCCGGCATCACTGTAGCCTCCTCCCACTGCAGTCATAAGTACAAGGGGCACCTTCACCCTGCCTCCGGAAAAGTAGCGGTTCTTCGCGATATGGTTGTAAATCTGGTCCATGCAAACACCAAAGAAGTCCACAAACATGAGCTCCACTATGGGGCGCATACCCTCCATGGCAGCTCCGAGAGCTGCTCCGATGAACCCAGTCTCGGAAATCGGGGTGTCGATAATTCGATCAGGTCCGAACCTCTCATAAAGCCCTGCTGTTGCACTGAATATGCCGCCGTATACACCCACGTCTTCTCCCATCACAAAAACTGCGGGATCCCGCTCCATTTCCTGAGCGATGGCCTCAGCAATTGCCTTGGCCATTGTGAGTTTCCTGGCCGTCAATGTAGTCATCGGTGTTTCCCCCTTTCTTGTTTGCTGCCAGGCTCAGTCTCCAAATACATGCAGCAGCGCCTCCTCTGGCGCTGGATAGGGAGACTCTCTAGCGAATGCAAAAGCGTCATTGACAGCCAATTGGGCTTCCGCGTCTAATTGATTCAATTCTGCTTCGGTTGCCATGCCACTTTGGACAAGATGAGTTCGCAAACGCCTGATTGGATCGTTCTGGCGCAAACGTGGCACCTCGTCTTTTGGACGGTACACTTCGGGGTCTCCCTGGAAGTGGCCGAAGAAGCGGTCAGTCTTGACTTCAATCAAGGTCGGTCCCTCGCTACGCCTGGCCCGAGCTATTGCCTCGCCTGCGGCTTCGTATACCGCCAATACATCGTTTTCGCCAACGTAGACTCCAGGCATGCCATATGCTGCCGCCCTTTCGCTGTTTCGCCTTATAGCGGTAGACTTCTCCTTTGGCACGGAAATCGCCCAACTATTGTCTTCGCACACGAATACGACCGGTAGCTTCCACAGGCCTGCCAGGTTGAGTCCCTCGTGGAAAGCTCCTTGGTTTGCAGCGCCTTCACCGAAGAAAGCCACCGCCACCTGATCTGTGCGCCGTGCCTTAAAAGCCAAAGCTGCTCCCACAGCCTGGGGAATACTGGCTCCAATGATGCCACTGCATCCAAAGTGGACATCCGGGTCAAACAGGTGCATGTGGCCTCCTTTACCCCTGCCCAGGCCGGTTACCTTACCAAATATCTCTGCAGTCATACGCCGCAAGTCTACACCCTTTGCAATAGCGAAGTGGTGGGGTCTGTGAGTGCCAACCACTGCGTCGTCTTTGCGTAGGTGTATACACACACCTACGGCCACAGGTTCCTGACCAGCTGCAAGGTGCATCTCCCCGGGAACCGGCCCGGAAGCAATGTTGAAAACCGGATACTTGCCCTCTTGATAGGCCTCAGCCATCTTTTCCTCGTACACGCGGATCGTCACCATCTCACGGTACATTCGCAATAGCGTTTCCTTTGAAATGGTCACTGGGAATCACCTCCGGTTCGGACTTTGCCTAGTGTCTAGTTCGAGCAAGGGACGTGCCACTCATAGAGAAAGGCAGCCAGAGGGCCACAACGGGGGAACTGGCTGGACTTCGAGAGACTGTCTTGCAAGTCGGGGCCAGAATTCTGTTCAGTACTGTGTCGTTGGGGAACGTTATATTTTTGAACAGTGTCGAACCCTCAAACCGTACTTGTACAATTTCCGATACAGGGTGTTTCTTGCTATACCGAGAGCTCTTGCCGCCTTTGTAACGTTGCCACCATAAGCTGCCAGGAGGCGCTGAATTTCGTGCCTTTCCAGCTCACGCAAGTTCATTTCGCGCTCAGTGCTGGCTAAATCCCTGGCTGTAATCGTCTTTTGGACGAGGTAAGAAGGAAGGTGCACGGGTAAGAGGGTGGTACCCTCCAGCATGTGAGCTGCCCATTCTGCTACGTTGCGCAATTCTCTTACATTGCCAGGCCAGTCATGAGCTTCTAGCAAAGGCCAGACAGCTGAATCAATAACTGGTGAGTCCTTACCCAGTTTGCTTGCGGCCTCCGTGAGAAAAGTTTGGAACAGCAAGGGAATGTCCGACTTGCGTTCCCGCAATGGGCAGAGATGAATCGTGAGCACGGCTAGCCTGTAGTAGAGGTCCTGCCGAAACTTCTTTTCGGACACCAGCTTCTCAAGGTCACAGTTGGTTGCCGCGATCACCCGAGTATCTACGGGAACCTCTTTTGCTCCGCCCAAGCGAACTATTTTCTTCTCTTCCAAAGCGCGCAGAAGATAAACCTGCATGTCCAAAGGCATTTCGGAGATTTCATCCAGAAACAGCGTGCCGCCATTAGCCTGTTCAAACTTGCCGGCTCTGCCATCAGGGCGGGCTCCTGTAAAAGCACCACCAGTGTAACCAAAGAGTTCGCTTCCTACCAGCTCCCGGGGCAGGGCACCGCAGTTTACAGCAATGAAGGGTCCCTTTCGGCCGCTAGCCTCATGAATGGCTCTGGCGAAGAGTTCCTTTCCAGTACCTGTCTCACCCGAAAGCAGCACTGGAGCATCGCTGGTTGCGGCTATTTGGGCCAAACGAACGCTTTCACGCAACCGCGGGTGCGTCCCCAGGATTGGCTCAAACCCTCTGAAGGCTGTTGGAGTCCCGGTCAATTGAAATTGCCGGCGCGCGGGAAGTTTCAGCGTAACCAGCACTCCTATGCACTCGTTGCTGTCCCCCGTGACAGGTGAAAACTCTGCGCTACACCTGATTAGACCGTTCCTGGCCTGAACGTTGACCTCATCCTGCCTTTCGCTCTTGCGAGAAGCTGCAACTGACAATAGACTGTGGTTGTCTTCGAGTAAGTCTGTCACGACAAGACCTGCCAGAGCCTTTGGGGTCCAGCCGAGTATTTTCTCGCAGGCACAGTTTGCTACTAGGACCTTCCCGGTGAGGTCAACTACCACCTGGGGCTCGTTGCTCCTGTGCAGCAGAGATCGAGCCAAATCCCTGTACCTGATGGTCTCAACTTCGCTTCTGCCTCGTTTGAGGCTGTTTTCAATGGCCGTTGCAGCAACTACTGTGGTTGCCAGAGCTTTCCTGTCGGCGACATACCACGGACCGGACAGGTCAATAACCCCCACGGGCCTGCCGTCCGACCCAAAAATGGGAGATCCAGAACAAGTCCACCAGTGAAGTTCACTGCAGAAATGCTCAGCTCCTGTCACTTCTAGGGCCTTTCCAAGAACCCACGCAGTGCCTATCCCATTCGTACCTACCTTGTCTTCACGCCAGCACGCTCCAGGGACGAAGTTTACTTTCTTAGCCATTTCAATTGTCTCGGGGGATGTGCCTAGAGACTCGAGAATGTATCCGTCCTCATCCACGAGGACGGCCAAAAAGCCTAAGTCAGCACAATATGTCAACAGCTTTTCCATCACAGGTCGTGCTGCCCTGAGGAGTTCTTCGTGCCTTTGCCGGGCTTCTTGGAACGCTCGTCCTTCCAGAAGGTCTCGACCTTTATCCTGGTACGGGTCGATTCCTCTTTCCCTGCATCTTTCCCATGAAGTGAGTATCTCTGGCCGGAGAATGTGGGAACAATTACCTTGAGAAGCAATGAAACTCTTCCACGCCTTCCATACTTGTTTGTGGACACCAGAAAACTCGGCCATGACGTTCCCCCTCACTTTCTTCGGTTGACCTACCCACGGTATTAACGAGAGGAAACGCTTGCTCGAAGCCATTGCGTCAAGGAGAAAGGAAGTGGGCCACCTTCGCTGTGGCCTCACGACCCTGGGTCAGCCAATTACTTGTGTTGTACGGGCCCACGACAAGAATGAGGGAACTATGCTTGTACCCAACTTCTAGCATGAGTATAACACAATTAGCAATTGTTTATGGGTTCTGACAGTGACTTGGAATTTGGCTATCCCAGACGGTGTAGGGAGGAACGTTACTCGGTTTATAGAAGCCTGAGAGATTGTTGCTGGCTGGTGGCTGACCAGTCTGATTCTTCTAAGCAAACCTTGCCACTTTTTCAGGCTCGCGGGCTGGCACTGCCCTCACTGCAGTTCGGTGCATCCTTCTAATGGGAGAAGGATCGACTGCCATAAGCTATGAGCCCATGTGAGAGATTCACGATTTGCGGCACTGGTTGCTGCTCTGTGCGGCCCGGAGATTAGGTTGTACACCGGCTAGGGGCTCGGTCCTGTGCGGTCCCGCAAGCCGAATCATTGGGATGCTCATCCCGGCGGCAGCGCAGCGTACTGCTAAAGTGCCTGACGAAGCCCATTTCAACCATATCAAAGATTGCATACGACACTGAAAAAAAGGACTTGTCGAACACAAGCGAAAGGTGATACAATTCTAACGGCTGGTCAGATCAACAGTCAAACTGTCAGACCCAACTGTCAGTGTACTGGTAATTGTAACAGTTCCGCTGGCGTTGTTGTTCACGACCTGCACACTAAGAATTATTGGCGGGGAGGTTTCAGGAATGCCCAAGTACATGACCATCGATGAGCTACCGAAGCCGAAACCCAAAATTGCCCACTACACGGAATATGTCACAGACACCGAGTACGAGAGGGGTTTGTTGATTGAGTTTGGAGTGAACAGCGAGACTTGTGGAGCAAAGAGGATTACGACAGGGCACACCGTTATACCACCTGGTTCAATTAACGAGAGGCACGTGCATTTGAATGCTGAGGCTGTTATGTACATAATCAAAGGCAACCCCATCGTGTTCATTGGCCCAGAGGCTAAGCCTTACAAGTTGAGGCCAGGGTGTTTCGTATACACCCCTGAAGGAGTCATTCACGGGATAGGAAACCCAAGCGACACAGAAGAGGTAGAACTGGTGTTCTCGTATGGAGGCGTGCCCAGCAAGGAAGCTGCGGGTACTGTGTTCATCAAGGAAACCGATGGCACTTATCCACCCCCGAATTGGAAGTCCCTCTGAGCAGATTGGGGGGAACAGGTTGATGAAGCGACCTTGGCTCCCGGCGCTGGCAATTTCCATAGTCGGATTGGCATACTTGGGAGCATCCTCGGTGGCGATTACGCCACCGACAGACCTTCGATTGTATTTCGGTACGCTCAGCCCTTATGTGGTTCCGAGGCTTGCTGGCGCGTTACTTATCATAGCTAGTTTGTTGTTGGCGTGGAGGGAAGGCTTTGCTCCAAGGGCTCAAGCAGGTTTCCAATTACCGTGGTCAATGAGCATCGGTATTCTTGGTACCTTCTTGCTGTACGGCGTGCTTCTCAAGTACTTGGGATTCTTCATCCCCACTTGCTCACTAGTGTTGTTCCAGTTAAAGCTGCTCGTGGGCAGACTTGGTACCAAGCAAACGTTCTTCGCAATTTGCTACACTCTCGTAGTGTTTTTCGTCTTTGGACGCCTAATAGGGTTGCCCCTACCCACGAGCCCGCTCGGCCTGATCTAATCCGCGAAGTAGGAGGGCTGGAGCCTTGGTTGGGACAATTGCACAGGGGTTTTCCTTCCTTGTGGATCCTGCGGTCTGGGGTGCTCTAGCTGCGGGCGTTTTCATCGGGGCCATTGCAGGTGCGCTACCGGGAATCACAACCACAACTGCCATGGCAATGCTAGCCCCGGTTACCTTCTATTTGCCGGTACGCCTTGGCATTCCGTTCCTGCTTGGCTTGTACAAGGGGGGCGTTTGGGGAGGAGCTATAACTGCCATCCTACTGAATCTGCCTGGAACAAACGCTTCGATTGCAACCACGTTTGACGGCTATCCTCTGGCAAAGAAGGGATACGCCAGAAAGGCGTTGGACATGTCGCTGTACGCCTCTGTGACAGGAGAACTTATCTCTTCAAGCATACTACTGCTTATCATGGGCCCCCTGAGTGCAATTGCCCTTAAGTTCGGACCGCCAGAGCTGTTTGCGCTAATTGTGTTCGCTATTGCTTTGATCGGCATTTCGGGAGACGACCCGCTCAAGGCCTTGGTTTCTGCGCTTATCGGGCTTGTATTGGCAACTATTGGGATAGACCCCCTGGGTGGAGCTTTGCGTTACACTCTGGGCATTGTGGAGCTCAGGTCGGGAATCTCATTTATTCCTGCCATGATTGGGATGCTATGTCTCCCGGAACTGCTATCGATTTTTAGTCAACGTGTCCTCAGGCGTAGTGTGTCCGCCGAGGGCCGAACATTGCTGGAGGTTGGGCGAGAAGGATTGACCCTGGGAGAATACTTGCGGTGCGTCCCGACCATGGTGAGGAGTGCCTTGCTTGGACTGGTGATCGGCATAATACCAGCTCTAAGTCAGGTGATAGCGGCCTTGCTGGCGTACGGATTGGAGAAAAGACTTTCCCCGAAACCAGAGAAATTCGGGCAGGGTGCGCTTGAGGGCATTGCGGCACCGGAGGCGGCAAACAACGCTGTGAACAGCGGCGCCATGGTGCCTATGCTTACCTTTGGAATCCCAGGAGATTTGGTCACGGCGGTGTTGATAGGTGCATTCATGGCAAATAACTTAAAGCCTGGGCCAACTCTGATCAGGGACAACCCTCGTATAATGTACGGTCTGCTACTCCTCATGGTTCTCGGGAACTTCGTGATGTTAGTCGTTGGCAAGATATGTATGGGCATATTCATAAGTGCAATAAAGATACCAGCCGAGTACTTGGTGCCAGCCATAAGTGTACTGGTAGTACTTGGCGCTTTCTCCGCAAATAATAGCCTCTTTGACGTTTGGACAATGATAGCCTGTGGCTTCCTAGGGTGCTTTTTGAAGAGGTACGGATTTCCAATACCGCCACTACTGATTACCTTCCTCCTAGGTTACAGGCTGGAGATGTATCTCTCCCAAACCTTGCTGTTGGGGAACGGCTCGTTGTCAATCCTGCGGGCTCGACCAATAGCCTTGTGGCTGTTACTCACCACGCTCATCGTGTGGGGCTGGGCGGTTGTACCAAGAGGCAGGTTTAGGGTGGGTCAGAGAACAGCGTCATGATGGCGTCTTGCTGGCCTGGGGGTGATAGGTTATAACCTGTCAAAGTAGAAGGGGGTTGCATGTGAGGCAACGGTGGGCTTGAGGACCGTGAGTTAGAGGCACGACATGGGGAGGAGAGTGATTCATTAGCCATGGTGAAAAAACTTATCACGCGCTCCCGTCTAACGGCGATTTCCGCGGGCGTTTGTGTCTTTCTGGCTGTCGCGGTCTTAGCCTTGGGGTGCAAGTCGGAAACCTTCCCGGACAAACCAATCACGATGATAATCCCGTTTTCTGCTGGCGGTGCCAACGATATGATGTCCAGGCCCATGGTGCCCCTGGCCAAGGAAATACTGGGGCAACCTTTGAACGTTACATTGATGCCAGGGGCTTCAGGGGTTACTGGGACTGCTGCGGTGCTCCAAAAGCCTGCTGACGGCTACACGGTGTTATTTGTGACGGAAGGGCCAATGACGGTTTTGCCCATTGTCCAACAGGTCCCGTACAAGCGTTCAGATTTCACTCCAATTTGCCGACTCAACACCAGCGGAATGGTGATCGTTACAGGTAAGAGCAGCCCATGGAAGACGTTCAACGAAGCAGTAGAAGCTATAAGAAAGGAGCCTGGAAAGTACGCGTTTGCCACTGCAGGCCTTTATTCGACTCCTCACATGGCCATGCTTGCATTGGAGAATGAATTTGGGCTTTCATTTAAGCATGTACCTTTCGATGGCGGCGGTGCTGCAAACGTAGCAGTCGCTTCAGGTGACTGCCATTTGGGTGCTCCAAACCTGTCTGTCGCTCAGGCTTTACTGAAAAGCGGGGACTTGAAACCGCTGGCAGTGACTTCCGAGAAGAGGATGCCTGAGTTGCCTGATGTGCCAACTATTAAGGAACTAGGAGCTAAAGTGAGCGTTGAACCTTGGCGAGGCATCTTTGTTAAGGCTGGTACTCCGGACAACATTGTCAAGATTCTGAGGGACAGGTTTGGGAAACTCCTTAACGACAAGCGCTATGTCCAGGAACTGGAGAAACTTGGTGAGCGCCTCGACTACCTTGATGGACCTGATTTCCAGCGGGCCTGGGACGAGGGCTTCAAGTATTGGTCCGATGTTCTGAGCGCGCAAAAGAAGTGAGGGCTGTTGGCCTGCTCGGCTATGGCTAGCGCTGCCGAGCAGGCCATTATAACTGACAGGCGGTCTGGCCCCCGACTGAGGATTGTGATAGTATGACTACAAGGTGTTCCCTTGACAGGATATTGATGGGGGTGCAAATTCAGGGAGAATGAACTTGCAGCTGGAGCCGGTTACCAGAGTGTCAATTGTGGACGAGATAGTGCGCCAACTCAGGCGAGAGATTCTGGCGGGACGACTTCCAGTCGGGCACAGGCTTCCGTGTGAGCGGGAACTGGCATCCATGTTCAAAGTTGGCAGGACCTCCGTGCGGGAGGCGCTCAGGGCACTGGAGGCCATGGGGCTCGTGGAGAGGACCAGGAGCGGCGTGGTCATAAAATCCCAAGGGTCCACTGAGACCAACACGCTTAACCCAAGGTGGGAAGTGATCGCGAGGAGGGCATCTCTGCGCGACCTGTTTGAGACCAGGATCATGTTCGAAGTAAAGGCAGCGCAGTTAGCGGCTGAGCGGGCGACAGAGGAGGACATTGATGAGCTGGAAGAGTACGTATACAGCTTCAAATCGCCCACGACTCCGGACGTTGTGGAGTTCATTGACACGGACGTGAAGTTCCACACCGCAGTGGCGTACGCTACGCAAAACGAAGTGTTGTACGAGCTATACGCTGCGGTCAAGTCTCTTCTGTTCACATCACAGCACTTATACGACGCTTACTCCCGGGGTCGAGTGGAGGACGTACTGACCATTATCCGTGGAGCCATAGCTGACCACGTCCATATATTCGAATGCATCAGAAGACAGGACTCGGCCGCAGCTGGGCAAGCCATGGAGAGACACCTCACCAACGTACTGCAAGGACTGAGCAGGCTGGTGGGTTGAGGGTTGTCGTGCGTGACTCTGTCCGCCTAGCCGCAGCTGTTGCCCGTTCCTAGACATTGGCAGGGAGCGGAGGTGTGTTGTCAACAGGCGTTCGTGTCATAGCTTGCTATTTGCGGCGAAGGGCCCGAACGACTTCGACAGTACTGTGCCAACAGACGGCAAATGGCAAGGTTGAGACGTTCACAAGCCTTAATTGCCTTTAGCTCTTCAAGTGTTGGCCAAGGCCCATTGGGTTTAACCTCACCGCACACGTCGGCACCTACCAGCCTCCTTCTCGACAGAAGCCAGCGCATAAATGAGAATACGAACGAGGCTGTCACTTGGCCATGTCCCCAACTTGTCATCGATTCCAGAAAAACGTCTTTGTCAATGCTCAGGTACAGGGCGTCTCCAGGCAACAGCGCTGCCAGGTCCCCCGCAGAGTGGCGGAAACGCTGTTGCCACACATCTGGTGATAATACCGTGACTTTGGGCGGAAGGGAATCGGGTCTCACCGATGCTCCCAGTACCAGCACGTGCCTGACCCCAGGCAGTTTCACCACTTCTCTTATCCACGAGCCGCAGCTTACTAATCCCTGGGTGGTTCGAAAAACGTCCGCATGGCTGTCCAACACAACCACACTCAAAGGACCTTCTTGCGCGTGGCGTTGTATGAGTGGTAGGGCTAGGTGGTGAAGGTCGCCCCTGCCAAGGAACACAAGGCCAGCAGACACAGCCTTGAGCCGTTCGGCCAAGCTGAGGAGAGCCTCGCAGGTGCTCAAATAGCGCATGCCTGTAACGTCGAGTTCAAGGCGGCACTCCACAAGGCTCACAAGCCTGGGCTGCCATTCGTAGCTGCCATCAGTATCGAGGATTCCCACCTGCCACATGCTGTTCACCGCACTGTAAGCTGGTGGTAATTTGATTATAGCACGCAAGGAAGACCACATGAGGATCAAGCATGCATATGCAGGCACTTTGCCGGTGGTGAGGTAGAAGGTATTCGGGACCAGGGGCCCCTTTGACGGGCATGGCAGAGTTGCTGCGCTGATCAAAGTACAGGAAGTGGAGTTAATGCATATTCGGTTAGCTATCTGCCCGACCGTCCTTTTTGTGCATGGGCACCTTAAGGTCTTTTGACGTGGAATGACGATGACAGCTTCGAAGCTGTGCTTTTTGGGACCTTGCTTCCTGAGGCATAGGCTTGCCAACGGGCCTATGCTCATACGTGCTCAGATTCTCTGACCGGATTATTCTTCGTTCACTCACCGCATCATCCCCCTAATTAGTCTTGCCCAACTCAACACGAGCATGCACTGAGCGGCATGAATTGCGAAGTGTGCGTCGAATACCTACTGTGTAGCCAATGCTGGCCAGCGGGGTGTCAGCCAAGTGAACTACCTTGAAACGGTTGTGGAGCTCATCGATGAGGGTATTATCGTTGTGGATTCCCAGGGCCTGATTCGGGTGTACAACAAGCTTGCCCGGGAGATGTTCGGCATCGACCACCATGAAGGCATAGGCCACAGGGAAGGAAGAGTTGCCGACGGCGATATCGTATGTGTTGCTGACAACATGCTTGGCGCTGACGACGGAGGTATGCTTCCGGAAGACCTGGGTCTCATTGGTGTGGATCCATGCGGAGTAGAACAAGGCGATGCTGTTGTGGTCATTGGGATCAAGGGTGCCCCCAAAGGAACTGGTTTGTTGCGAGTGGGTAAGAAGGATGGGGCGCCACGGGAACTGTGGGTAAAAACCTGCTTGCGGGGTTTGGAGCTGGAGTCCAAGATCAGCTTTGAGCTTGAGCGCTTGAGAATAAGCGTGAATGGGCGGCCCTTGGATTACGTATACAGGTGGGCTGCTGGTCACATGGTGGTCGTGGATGCCAAGTCCGGGGAGATCAAGTTCCATCAGACCAGGGGGTACACGGCGAGGAGAGAAGAGCTGAAGACTGTGCTATTAGGAGCGCCCTTCAAGGGCAAGGGAAGGTACGCCAGTACGATTTCTATAGTTGGAAGACACGTAAGTGAGCTTCATCCCGACTCCCCCATAATTGACCAATTGATTCGGGTGGCTTCGGGCAGTGTTGGCGCAGTGAGGAATATGGAAACTCTCATAAACGGCATTCCTGTGCGCTGCTCCATTGAGCCGCTTCCAGGAGATTCGGGGACTGGTGGGGCTCTCTTGAAGGTAGTGGACGTATCGGAGCTGAAAGCGCTTCACCTTGAAAAGAAGAGCCTTGGGAAATGGCGCAACGAGAAGCTTTCCAGCGTGTGATCGGCATCAGCGCCAGGATAAAGGCAGTGGTGGAGATAGGCCGCAGGGCAGCAGAAACCAATTCTACAATCCTGCTTATTGGCGAAAGTGGGACGGGCAAGGGATTACTCGCAGAAGCCATTCACAGGGCAAGCCCCAGACGCGAGCGCCCCTTTGTGCACATAAACTGTGCATGCATCCCAGAAACCCTGCTGGAGAGTGAGCTTTTTGGTCACGAGAGAGGGGCCTTTACTGGCGCCATTAGCCAAAAGCAGGGCAAGTTCGAGGTGGCCGACGGTGGCACAGTGTTCCTGGACGAGATCAGCGAGCTTCCGCTTCCTCTTCAGGCTAAGCTGTTAAACGTGCTGCAGCATGACGTTCACCAGGGTGGGCGGTACTAGGCCTGTTCGCGTGGACATAAGGATTATTGCAGCGTCGAATTCGGACTTAAGGGAGGCGGTAACTAAGGGCAGATTTAGAGAAGATTTGTTCTACCGACTGAACGTGATTTGCATAGTGATCCCGCCGCTTAGAGAACGGAAGGAAGACATATACCCCCTTGTGGGATACTTGATGCCCAAAGTGTGCCAGAAAGCGGGCAGGGAAATCAAGCACGTTTCCGACGATGTCATGAAGCTCTTGCTCCAGTATCACTGGCCTGGGAATGTGAGAGAACTTGAAAACATTCTGGAGAGCGCTGTGGTAATGTGCGACGACCATGTGATCCTACCTGAACATCTTCCTGAGTACATACTCCAGTGGACAAGAGGCAGCTCGGGAGACACAGACCTCGTGAGACTGAACGGAATAGCATCTATGAAGCTAATCGTCGAAGAAGCCCAGGCCAAAGCAATCCAGCGGGCTTTGGAGGTATGTGGCGGCTCTAGAAAGAAGGCCATGGAGTTGCTGGGCTTGGGCAAGACCAACTTTTATAAGAAGCTCAAGCGGTCAATGAGTTCGCACCTGTGAACCACGAGTTCGCGACTGTGAACCCCTCTAACGCTGGTTTGCACCTGAGTTTGCGCAGCTTGGCTACTGCTCCAAGTGGCACAGGTCTTGCGTGGTACAGCTTTCGAAAGCTGTGTGCCCTTGGAGCGAGGGGCAGCGAGGAGGGGCCAAATTGGCAAAGGTCAGGGTGGCAGTAGTTGGCTTTGGGAATGTTGGAAGAGCAGCACTGGCCGCTGTGAAGGATTCGCCAGACATGGAGCTTGCGGGAATTGTGATCCGCAACCCCGGGAAACTAGCTGAGGTTGTGAAGGAAGTCGGGGATGTTCCAGTAACCACGGACGTGTGTCAACTTGGCGATGTGAAAGTGGCCATGTTGTGTGTGGCGAGCCGTGCAATCCGCGAAGTGGCGCCTTTGTATTTGAAGCTCGGGATCAACACGGTGGACAGTTTCGACGTGCACGGACAGTCGCTCCTTGATCTCAGAGCTGAGCTCAATGCTATAGCCAGGGCCGCAGGCGCCGTGGCAATAATTTCTGCTGGGTGGGACCCAGGCACTGACTCTGTTGTGCGAGCTATAATGGAGGTACTGGCGCCCCGCGGCATCACCTACACCGACTTTGGCCCGGGCATGAGCATGGGCCATACAGTTGCAGCAAAAGCAGTGGATGGGGTGGTAGACGCGCTGTCTATCACCATACCCCAGGGCATGGGGCTTCACAGACGGTTGGTTTACGTCAAGCTCAAACCCGAGACGCGGCCAGAGGAAGTGGAACGGGCAATATTGCGCGACCCTTACTTTGCCCATGATGATACAAGAGTCTGCGTGGTTGAGGATGTGGACTCCTTAATTGACACTGGGCATGGAGTGAAGATTCAACGCAAGGGTGTGGCAGCAGGTGCTCACAACCAGCGAATGCAGTTTAAAATGTGGGTAACCAACCCTGCTGTTACTGCTCAAGTCATGGTATGCGCTGCAAGAGCCAGCTTGAAGCAACAACCCGGGTGTTACACGATGCTCGAGGTTCCTGTAATCGATTTCATTCACGGAGAAAGGGAAGAGCTGCTACGAAGGCTAGTCTAAATGGAGGAGGTGGTAATCACAGTATAGAAGCTGATTGAGGCGCATATCAGTTCAAACCGGACCATATGAGGAGGGGGCTATCACATGTACTGGAGGAAAGTTCTAGGCGCTTTGCTTGTGCTGGTGCTGGCAGTAGTACTGGTTGCAGGGTGTGCTTCTCAACCTGCGCAAAAGCCAGCGGAGAAAGCTCCAGAAAAGAAGGAAGAGGCCAAAGAGCCGGAAACCATCAAGATCGGTCATGCTGTGGCGCTCACTGGCGATGCATCCATGTGGGGCCAATCTGAAGCCAACGCCCTAAAAATGACAGTGGACAAGATCAACGCACAGGGCGGGGTAATGGGCAAGAAGCTCCAAGTGATTGCCTATGACACCAGGGCAGACTCCGTTGAGGCTGTCAATGTTGCCAAGAGGCTCATCGAACAGGACAAGGTTGTAGCAATAATCGGGCCTGCTCAGAGCGGGGTAAGCATTGCCTTGGCTTCTGTCGCTGAGCCTGCAAAGGTTCCTTTCATTGCCACTACTGCAAGTAACCCGTACGTGACTATCGACAAGAACACCAACAAGGTGCGGCAGTATGCGTTCAGGGTTTGCTTCATCGATCCGTTCCAGGGCACAGTGGCTGCGCAGTTTGCTAAAGACAAGCTGGGTGCTAAGACTGCCGCAGTGCTGTACGACGTAGGCTCTGACTATTCTTCGTGGTTGGCACAGTACTTCATCGAGGCGTTTGAGAAAGTTGGCGGCAAGATAGTGGGCAAGGAAGCTTTCCGTAGCGGCGAGCTTGATTACAGGGCTATGCTGGGCAAGATCAAACAGGCAAACCCCGACGTGATATTCATCCCCACGGCCCAAAAGGAAGCGGCCCTTGCGGCCAAGCAAGCTCGGGATCTGGGTATCAAGTCAAAACTGCTCGGAGGGGACAACTGGGGTAGTCCTGACATAATCCAACTTGGTGGCAAGGCAATTGAGGGCTCGTACTTTGTCAACATGGCCGCCTTGGAGGATCCCGACATTCAGGGGTTCATCAAGGAATACAAGGAGAAGTTTGGGTCTGACCCAGTGCTTCCCAACCCTGTGATGGCAGTGGACGCAGTGTACATGCTAGTTGACGCCATCAAGAGGGCTGGAAGCCTTGAGGGCGAGAAGCTGGCAAAGGCGCTGGAATCCACCAAAGACTTGCAGGTGCTCACAGGGAAGCTCACCATTGACCCTGCCACTCACAACCCGTTGAACAAGCCAGCGGTCATCCAGCAAATCAAAGAAGGTAAGTTCGTATTCGTGGAGAAGTACGTTACCAAGTAACTACCACACGGCGCGGGGCGGGACGGCATATGGCCTCCCGCCTGCCGATCATGGGGGGTTCGGGTTGTTCCTTCAAAGCCTAGTGACGGGTCTTGCTGTGGGTGGCATATATGCACTGATGGCTGTGGGCTACTCCCTCGTGTTCAGCATCTTGAACTTCTCCAATTTCGCTCATGGATCGGTCATTATGCTTGGGGCATATGCTGGGTACTTCATGTTGACCCTCGCAAAGGCGCCCTTTTGGCTGGCAGTCTTGGGCTCCATGGTATTTGCTGCTCTCATTGCCATGATTAACGAGATGACCGCTTACAGACAGTTGAGACTGAGGGGAGCGCGGCCGCTCTATTTTATGATTTCCGCAATGGGAGTGTCCATACTCCTGGAAAACCTAGTTTACGCCACTTTGGGCGCGCACTTTTACGCTTATCCCCAAATCCTCGAACAAGAGACGGTGGACCTTTTTGGAGCCTCCATTGGATGGCTTGATCTCTTTGCGATTGGGTTTTCTGCAACAGCCATAACCTTGCTGGACCAGTTTATAAAGAAGACTAAGGCTGGCATGGCAATCAGGGCTGCTTCCTACGACATGACCGTAGCTTCGGTCTTCGGCGTCAACATAAACAGGCTAATTTCCTTGGTATTCTTGCTTGCAGGGGCATTGGCTGGTCTTTCCGGAGTATACCTGGGAATGAAATATATGGCATATCCCACCATGGGATGGATTACAAACAAGGCCTACATTGCCGCAGTGATAGGGGGTCTTGGGAGCCTCCCAGGGGCAGTCATTGGAGGTGTGCTCCTTGGACTGCTTGAGACCATGGTTTCCACATACCTTTCGTCCATAATTCGGGACGTGTTCAGCTTTTCCATACTGGTAATATTTTTGCTCATAATGCCCTCTGGCCTCTTGGGGCGCTACGTGGAAGAGAAGATCTGAACTGACGAGGTGATCGCGGGAGAATGGAGTATTACCTAGGAGTACTTACCGTATCCTTGATAAACGTGATCGCCACTACTGGCTTGAACATATTCACTGGCTTCACAGGCTTGTTTTCCCTGGGCCACGCCGCTTTCATGGCGATAGGCGCCTACACTTCCGCAATCCTGACCTACTTTTACGGTGTGAACTACTACGTTGCTCTGCTTGCAGGCGCTGCTGCCGCCGCTCTTGTGAGTCTGGCCATTGGGTACCCCACGCTCAGGACCAAGTTGCGTGGGGATTATTTCGCCATAGCCACGCTTGGCTTTGGCGAAGCAGTGAGGGTCATCCTGGAAAACCTCAAGATCACACAAGGGGCCAGGGGACTCCCCGGGATTGCCAAGTACACCGGGTTGTGGAATACCCTGGTGATTGCGGCGGCGGTACTTTGGTTGGCGCGCAACTTTGTCAACTCTACATACGGTCGGAACGCCGTTGCAATACGGGAGGACGCGATTGCCGGTGAGATGCTGGGTATAAGGCTCTTGGAGACCAAACTCATCTCGCTTGGGTTCAGCGCAGCGTGCGCAGGATTGGCTGGGGGCTTGTATGCCCACTACCTGTCGTTTATCCAGCCAGTCATGTTTACCATGGTGCAATCTACCCAGCTCACCGCAGCTGTTGTTTGTGGTGGCACAGGTAGCATCAGTGGCCCAGCAATTGCTGCGGTGCTGTTCGTGGTTGTGCCAGAGCTGCTTAGAGCAGCACAAATGTGGCGTCTGGTGCTTTATGGCGCTTTGCTGGTTTTAATCATGATATTCCGACCCGAAGGGATTATGGGATACAGGGAAATAAGGTTGCCAAGGTTCACGCAAGCCGGTGCCCTGCGCCAGAGAAAGTAGCTACAGGTTGGCGACTTGGGGCACTTGCCGCTGTGTTTGGACCGCACGAAGCCGCTACAGCTCTCCCCAGGGGCGAAGTGAGGCACTGGGAAGGAGGGAAAACCTGGTCTGGGGATCGGCTTGACCAGTGCATGGTCAGGCTGGAGGAACCAGGTGCACCGGTGGCATACCTTGAGGTCAAAGGACTGAGCAAGAATTTCGGTGGGGTGGTTGCGCTCAAATCGGTAACGTTCGGTGTTGAGCAGGGTGAAATATTTGGCCTGATAGGCCCAAACGGCGCTGGAAAGACCACGGTGTTCAACCTGATCACTGGATTCTACAGGGCCAGCTCAGGGTCAATACTGTTGAAGGGGCACGAGCTGACCAAGGTGAACGCTGCGGACATTGTGCGGTTGGGGGTTGCCCGCACCTTTCAAAACATCAGGTTGTTCTCGAACCTCAGCGTGTTGGAGAACGTCAAGGCTGCGTGCCATATGAAGACCAAATACGGACTGGGTGCTGCACTCCTCAGGCTGCCACGAGTGGTGTCCAACGAAAGGGAAATAACTGAGTTCGCCATGCGGCAGTTGGAAAGGGTGGGTCTGCAAGGAAGATGGGCGGACAGAGCTTCCAGCTTACCCTATGGCCTGCAGCGCAAACTGGAAATAGCAAGGGCGCTGGCGCTTGAACCAGATTTGTTGCTCTTGGATGAGCCTGCAGCTGGCATGAACCCCGACGAGTCTCTCGAGCTGGTGGACTTGATCCGGCGGATCCACGAGGAGTCTGGTCTCACGGTTATCCTCATTGAGCACCATATGGACGTGGTGATGAACCTGTGCAAGAGGATCCTGGTGTTGAACTTCGGAGAACCCCTGGCACAAGGAACTCCTGGGGAGATTCAGGCAGATCCGCGCGTGATCAAGGCTTACTTGGGGGAGGAATTTGCACGTGCTGGAGGTAGATAACGTTTGTGTGTTTTACGGACGCATTCAGGCGCTATACGGTGTTTCGCTTCGCGTTGAGCAGGGACAAATAGTCTCCCTCATCGGGGCAAACGGGGCAGGAAAGTCTACCCTGATGTGGACGGTGATGGGAGTACTCAAGCCTCGCAGCGGTAGGATAAGATTCATGGGGAGCCCACTTCCCGACAGCCCTGATAAAGTGTTCCGGGCAGGAGTTGCCTTGGTGCCGGAAAGGCGGCGGTTGTTCGCTAACCTCACCGTCAGGGAGAACCTGCTGATGGGTGCCTACTTGAGGAATCACAGCCAAATCGGTGAGGATCTTGACAGGATCTTTCAACTGTTCCCTGTGCTCAAGGAAAGGATGGGTCAGTACGCGGGTACCTTGTCCGGTGGGGAGCAGCAAATGTTGGCAATCAGTCGAGCGCTCATGGCAAAGCCAAAACTGATGTTGCTGGACGAGCCATCCCTTGGGCTTGCACCTGCGCTTGCCAGCGAGGTGTTCAGGGCAATTGAGGAGATAAGGCAAACTGGCACTACCATACTCTTGGCAGAACAGAACGCGTATAAGGCTTTGGAGATGGCTAACAAGGCGTACGTGCTAGAGACAGGCAGGGTAGTGAAATCTGGACCTGGGCGGGAGCTGCTTGAGGATCCTTCAGTGCAGCAGGCGTATCTTGGTGTGAGTACTAATTGATTCCATTGCATGTCAAGGGGGCATGTTGGTTGCTTGGGCAAACAGTTCCATTTTGGAAGATGAATGGCTGCGGCAACGACTTCATAGTCATAGACAACCGAGACAACAAGCTCGAGGGGTTCAACTTGCCTGAGTTCGTGAAAAGGGTGTGCCAGAGGCGCGTTTGTGTTGGGGCAGACGGCTTGCTGCTTCTCGAGAATTCTAGCATTGCTCACTTCAAGATGCGGTACTTCAATTCTGACGGGAGCGAAGGGGAAATGTGTGGCAACGGTGCCAGGTGCCTGTGCAGGTTTGCCTACCTGATCGGCGCCGCGCCGGAGCAAATGAGCTTTGAGACCGCAGCTGGGGTCCACCACGCTAGGGTTCAGGGATCCCAGGTGAGGCTGGAATTGCCCAATGTTTCCCTAAGCCAGTTCGCCCTAGGTTGTGATTGCGTGGTGTGTGGGCAATCCAGAAAAGTGCACTGCAGTGTGGTGGGAGTTCCCCACGCGGTGGTTTTGGAGACCAATGTCATGGCAAAGGCGCCCGACAGGGTGCGCCAAGAGGCTAGGGCCATTGCCTCAAGACGGGAGATGTTCCCCCAGGGCACAAATGTCAACTTCGTGGAGGTTCGCGACAGACACAACTTGATCGTTCGGACCTACGAGAGAGGGGTGGAGGACGAAACCTTAGCTTGCGGCACTGGATCCACGGCTGCAGCCATTGTAGCCGCGCTTCTTGGCTTGGCTGAGGCACCAGTAGCTGTGCGCACCAGAGGAGGCGTACTACGGGTGAACTTTGATATCACGGGGAGTTGGGTGGCCAACGTGACCTTGGAAGGGGAAGCACGGGTTGTCGCTACGGGTCACATCGTGCAGGAAGGTTGGGAGGACGCTGGTCTGTCTGGGCGCACCCTTTCGTGATTGGGGACACTCGCTATGGCAATGCCTGCAAGCACCATGCACACCCCTAGTATTTCGCCAAAGCCGAGGCGTTCCCCGAGCACTATGACTCCTAACAGGGCTGCTGCCACGGGTTCTATGTTTGCCGCAATGGCCACACGACTTGCTTGAGTCCTGCTGAGTGCCCAAGTGAATAGCACGAAGGCGGTGAAACCTGGACCAATGGCCAGAGCAGCAACCGCTGCCCATCCCAGAGGGGGCAGGTTGAAGTTCTGACCAGCCAGGGAAGGTAAGGAGTACACTGCAAGGATTGGTATGCCAAACAGGCTGGACCACCATTGTAGGGTGATAGGGTTGTATTGGACTACAACCCTTTTGAGCAACATGGTGTATGTGGCGTATAGGAACCCTGATGCGAGTCCAGATGCAAAGGCAGGGAGCGACACTGTTCCACCTGTGCGGTATACTCCCGTCACCAGGACAAGGCCTCCAATGGTGAAAGCCAGGGCAACCACCTTGCGACCTGTAATGGTTTCCCCGAGAAACAGTCGGGCAAGGATGATAACGAACAGTGGAGCTGTGTAGTTTAGGATGGTGGCTACTGCTACGGTGGTGAGAGTCACCGCCGTGATAAAAAGGGGTTGGGAGCCTGCTGGGCCCACTGCGCCTAACAAGAGCAAGAACGGCAAGTGCTTCCTTTCTACCCGAAACAGCTTGCGGTCCGTGGAAAGGATCCAGGCTGTGTAAATGAGCCAGGCGGAGCACAGTCGCAGCAAGGCTATGGTCATGGCCTTCAACCCATGCAGCTGCAAGTACCTGACGAGCAAACCTCCTGCTGCCCAGATGGTTCCTGCTGCGAGGACTGCTATGTACTCCAGCATATAACCTGCTTCACCTTTCCCTCTGCTGAGACATCTGCAACGCGTTTGATTCTACAGCAAATGGAGTGTGTTAGGCAACCTTTGACTGTTGGGAGTCATTGTCGTATCATTTGGTTGGAGCAGAAAACTGTACAGAATTCTGTACAGAAGGATGGAGGCCGAGGGCCATTACCAGGACAATCCCTGCCACGGAAGCTAGGCAACTTTTCCTGCAACTGCTCGACTGGGTTAACCAGGCCAAGGACAGAGTGGTAATCACTAAGCACGGGAGGCCTGTGGCGGTTATCTTGAGCTACGACCAGTATGAGCAGCTGATAACTACCGCGGAGGTGCTGAGGTCTGCGTCTCATGATGCCACAAGGGGAGGCCACTGAGGAGATACTGCGCCACGTCATGGAGCATCCCGAGCACGGTGTTGCGCTGACCGGGCCTCTGCAAGGGGTGTATTGCTTCACTTGGGGGCAACACAACTGGATTACATACAAGTGGGATAGTTCTGGAGTAACTGTCCTGCGGGTGCACACGGAACAGGAACCTGTACCCAAGCGAAGAGATCAGCCCATGCTTGCTGGAGTAGTACTTGCTGCAGGGACTAGGACCATTCATGGGGTTCCTTCGGTCCTGGCGGAGTTCAAGGGAGAACCAGCGGTGGTAGCAGTGCTGAGGCAGCTGCGCGAGGCGGGAGTGGCGCGGGCTGTGGTGGTGACTGGTTACCGGGCGGACCTGGTCGAGGAGGCAATCCGTGACTGTGTGGGCAACTGGTTGCAGCAAGACCGGGGCTGGCTAGTCTTGGTGAGAAACAAGCGGTTCAGCGCTGGCCTACGGTCGTCGCTGAGCGCAGCTCTTCCGTTGACCCCTCAGAGCGCAGACGGCGTTGTGATGGCATTTGGGGATCAGCCTCAGGTTGGGGCCGAGGTTATGCGCTCGCTGGTTTCCTGTTTCAGGAGCGGACGCAGGATCGTTGCGCCTGTGTTCAGAGGGCAGCGAGGTCATCCCCTGGTGTTTGGAAAGGAGTTCGCTCCGTATTCTGTCTCTGACAGGAAGCGCGGGCCAGCTGCGCTGTTGCGCAGGTTCCCCCAGCTCGTAGAGGATTTGGAGGTTCCATCTGATGGAGTGCTCCACACAATAGGGAAAGGCGGAAAGGGGAGAATCCAGTGAAGGACGGGAAGCGGTTGCAACTAAAAGAAGTGATACTTCTTTCGATTCTTGCTGCTTTGAGCATGATCACCAAACCATACGTTCACGCTGCGTTCGCGCCATTCGTGCGCAGCTTCAACGTACCCGTGGGGGTACTCGCGGGGAGCGTGTACATGGCTTGGGTTGTGATGGCAGGCATTATCGTGCCTTCGAGAGGTGCCACGGTGTTGTTCTGCGCGATTCAGGGTGGGCTAGCCGTACTCCTGGGCATGGGTGGAGCCCTTGGGGCGTTTGTGCCACTTTCCTACATAGCGCCAGGTGTCGCCATTGAGTTGCTGTATGCGCTAGTACCTGTTGCGAGTAGATCTCTTTGGGTTTACGGACTTGCTGGTGCGGCTGCAAACCTAACTGGGGCCGTAGTCAACTCAGTCTTGTTCTTCCAGCTCCGTGGCAGGGTGCTTGCGATTTGGGCAATTCCCTCCGCAATTACTGGGGCGGTGGGCGGGCTGGCGGCTTACTTAGTTGCTCAGAGAGTAGTGCTGACAATAAGGCATCAGGTTCGCGAGCAGCACAGGTGAAAGCGGTGCGGGGCCTCACCAAGAACCTGTTTTTCACGGGGATACGCCATGTTGGTAAGACAACGTTGCTGTGGCGGGCAGTGGGACACAGCAAGGTGGTCCCTGGAGGCTTTGTGGTTGAGCGCTGTGTGGGGCCTTCAGGTGAACGTGCGTTCCGGTTGCGGGACCTGCTCACTGGCCAGGAAGCCATCGTTGCCAGGGAAACGCCTCTGGGTTGGCAGGCGGTGGTGGATGGGTTTGAAGGTGTGGGCGTTTCAGCGTTGACCAGCGGGCTGTCATCAGCCCGTTTGATAATCATGGATGAACTTGGCAACTTCGAGGTGGGTGCGCACATGTTTCAGAAAGCAGTACATTGGGCCTTGGACAGTAAGGTTCCTGTGCTTGGAGTGATCAAGCCAGACTCAAATCCGTTCCTGAACAGCGTACGGTCAAGGTGCGACGTTGAGGTGGTGGCGGTGACCGTTTCCAACAGGGACTTGTTGCTTGAAGACGTGAAAGGATGGCTTGCAAGGAATGTTCAAGTGGGACTCAAAGACAATTGAGTGGTATGAGCGCGCTATGACCTTTTCCGAATACCCTGCTGTGTTCCTGCCGCAGCTGCGGCAGGTGGTACGTGGAGCTTCTACGCTCATTGATGCCTGTTCGGGAACAGGCGCCCTGGCACTGGGCCTGGCTCCAGAGGTAAGCAAAGTGATTGCCGTTGACTGCTCTGGGGAAGCTCTGGCACATTTGGAAAGGAAGGCTCGGCAGCTCGGGCTAACGAACGTAGTGCCAGTTGTTGCTAGATGGGAAGATTGCCTAGTTGAGCCGGCGGACGTGCTGGTTGCAGCCCACCCGGCAAGCTGCGTGACGGGCTCTGTAGAAGCAATCCAGAGGTTGAAGGAGGTTGCCCGCAAGTCTGTGGCACTCATAGTCCCCACCGGAACTCAAGACTTTATGTTCGGCCTGCGTTCAGGAAGTGAGCCCAAGCAACGCGTTATTGCGCAAGATGTGCTAGAGCTGCTGTCTTCCTTGGGAATTCGGTGGCACGCCCGGGACTACGAGTACGATTTCAGCCAGCCCTTTGACTCGCCTCAAGAAGCGTTTGAGTTCTTAAGCACTTACGTGGACCTGCCTGAAAGGGAGATCTGGAAGTGCGTTGAAACGCGACTCATCAGGAACGGTTTATCTTACGTGTTCCCAGTTACCCGCAGGAGCACCCTCATATACTGGGATTGGGAATGAAGCATCTACCTGCCCCATAGCATTTTAGGGATGGAAAAATTCCGCCTCGTCACCCCCTACCTTGCTGTTCAGCTGTTGTGCGCGGCTGGCGCAGGTATACACAGCGTGGTGTTTCCCCTGTTCCTGCTCGAGGCAGGTTATGACGAGTCATTCTTGGGGTTCCTAGCAAGTATTGGAGCTGTGGTTACCGGCGGCGCAGGCTTGATTGCCCCACTGCTGTTAAGACGCCTTGGATTCAAGATCACCCTAGCAGCTGCCGTGGTGACTCACTGCCTAGTCACCGTTGTTCAAGCCCTATTGGCCACTAAGCTGTGCCTCGTCGTCGGCAATGTGGCCTCATCCTTGTTTGGCGCTTTGGTTGCGGTGGGCCACGGACCATATTTGTCAAGTTGGGGTAATAGTCACGTCAGCCAGAAACTCTTGAGCGTGAGCGCCGCAAGCACCACTGCGGTGTCTACCCTGGGTAGCTTGATAGGAGGGCGTTTGCCACAACTCATGGGAAAGCTAGTGCCAAACTTGAGAGCGGAAAGCATTGCTGCCTATAGGGCTTGCCTCCTTGGCAGTGGTGCATTGGTGGGAGCGGCCATATATCCTGCCATACTAGTGCAAGAGCAGAGGTCAAAGCGGGTGCGTGGCCACAAGGAGACGAGGCTGGGAACCTCGTTCCAGTGGACTTTGATAGCCTCAGTTGTACTCGGATTTGGGGCAGGCATGGTCATGCCTTTCATGAGCGCCTACTGGAAGAAGACATACGGTGCAAGTGCCGTGCAAGTGGGCGCCGTGACTGCCCTCACTGGCCTTGCAGTAGCTTTAGGAGCCAGTGTGGCCTACCCACTGGCACAGCTGCTTGGGGAACGGATTGCAATACCGTTGCTGTTGTTGGCGTCGCTACCGCCTCTTTGGGCGTTTTTCTCGCTAAAGCGAGGTATGGGGGTGAGCGTTTGTCTGTTCGCCTTGAGGACATTCCTTGCTAACGCTACTACTCCAATGAGAGTAGGCCTCCACCTGCAGATGGCTCCGCCCAAGGGACGGGAATGGGCTTCTTCACTGGATTGGCTTGCTTGGAATGTTGGATGGTCTTTGGGCTCAGCTTGTGGGGGCTACATTGCGGTGAGCTCCGGTTATGGCATGCTCTTCAGGCTCTGCCTTGGGGTGTATCTTGGGGCAGCGCTTCTCTACGGAGTGGCCCTTATGTGAAAAGCTGGGCAAAATAGTGTTGGCAGGAAATTCGCGCAGATTTATAGAAGAACTATAAAACATTGCATAAGGGCAGGGTCTAGGAGGTTCGGAGTAGCTTCAAGGAACTAGATGGCAGCAGGAAGCGTATTACTCAGTCTGGCACGAGCTCAAACAATTGGCCCTGTCCTCACGATGACCCTGTTTAGCCGGTGTCAGACAAACCGGTAGGCGTCCTAACAGGACGCGGGAGGCGGGATTAGCTCCCCACCGGTAGGTCAGCACAATTTTGGTGGAAGCCCGAGCTTCCCCGCGTGAGCGGTCCGTGCCGGTTGTGGCCTTGCGGTGCAGCACTCCCGTCCGGGTGGGACTCCCGGGCCGAGGCCCCGTGTCGTTCTGCCCTTGTGGGGCAAATTAGTATCCAGAAAGGAGGCGAAAACCTGGTCTGTGGGCCGGCTCAAGTTTCTTGAACCAGGAATGAGTTTGAGTAGTTTAACCGAGGTTCTTGGAAACCACAAAGGGCGCCTGGTACTTTGGCCCACTCACAAATTCTCCACCCTCTTCTTAGCTGTTTTCCTATACCGACCGCTTTCACGACCTGCAGCTACCCACGTATCCCTTTTGAGCAAATTGCTCAAACGCGGCTGCAGGCGCTTTCCCACAAGTAGGGAGCTGCAAGCCTATTTGGACGATCTGTATGGGGCTGAACTTACCACGGGGGTCACAAAAATAGGCGAAGAGCAGGCACTTTACCTGCTGCTGGAGTTGCCCATTGTGGGGACATGTCCTCTGGATGAAGGCATGGAACTGTTGTGGGAGTTGCTTGGCGAACCCGTGCTCAGTGAAGAGCACTTTTGCCAGGAGAAGGCGAACCTCCACAAAGAGCTTGAAGACCTCAAGTCGGACAAAAGCAGGTACGCCACCATTAGGTGCGTTCAGGAAATGTGTCGCAACGAACCCTTCGGGGTGATAGAAATTGGAGAAGAACAAGACCTTCAGGGTGCTTGCTTGTCAGATGTGGAAGGTGAGCTTTCCCGGCTCATAGAGAACTCGAGAGTAGAGTTGTACGTGGTTGGTCCAGTGGAGCCAGAGGCTGTGCAGCAAGCATTTGACAAACACTTTCAAGCGTTGCCTGATAGGGGCACTAAGCTACCTGCTGAGGTGCAGCTTGTGAACAACGAAAGCGTCAGGGAAGTCCTGGAATACGATTTGGTGCAGCAAGCCAAAGTGTGTGTGGGACTCAGAACGAACGTCTTGCCGTCTGATCCTCTGTACCCTGCATTGACGGTGTACGATGGCATACTGGGAGGGTTTGCCCACTCCAAGCTTTTCATGACGGTGCGCGAGAAGGCCAGCCTGGCATATTACGCGAGTTCAACTTTGAAACCATCCAAAGGGATCATGGTAATTCAGAGCGGCATTGACCCTTCCAATTACCATCGCGTGGTGGACATTATCTTCGACCAGTTGGAGCAAATGCGCAAGGGAAACATAACCCCTGAAGAGCTTGAGTGGACTCGAGCGAGCATTGGCAACCGTCTGAAAGCAAGTGCCGACAGCCCTAAGGGCCAGGTCTTTACCGAGGCTGAGCTGCGCAGTGCCTCCATGGGCTGGACACTGGAAAGGCGTCTCCGCATGCTTCAGGCTGTAACTCTAGACCAGGTTGTTGAGGTGGCGCGTAGGGTGCATCCCGACACGGTGTACCTCCTAACCTGCAAGCCATAGTCTCAGGGACTGTGGGACCAGTCACAAGAAACTCCAGGAAGGGAAAGGGATGGAATGGGTTACCAGTGGCTGAAAGGGGAAGTAGTTTCCTGGCAAGCGCCTTCTGGGATCCCGGTACGGTTCATTCCCTTACCGGGATTTAACAAGGCGTTTGCTAGCGTCACCTTTGGCTTTGGATCTAACGACCTTAAGTTCAGGCTAGATGGTAGGGAGTTTGAACTGCCGCCGGGTACGGCGCACTTCTTGGAACACAAGCTGTTCGAAGAAGAAGAGGGCAACGCGTTACTCCGGTTTGCGAGCCTAGGTGCAAATGCCAACGCTTACACTGACCACACCATAACGAGCTATCTGTTTGTGACCGCTGATCGCTTCCATGACTGTCTGAAAGTGCTCCTAGAGTTCGTGCAGCACCCTTACATAACGCCCGAAAGCGTGGAGAAGGAAAAGGGCATCATAGAGCAAGAGCTACGCATGTATAACGATATGCCAGAAGTAATACTGGCACGCCAGATGCTTGAGTGCATGTTCTGGAGGCACCCGGTGCGAATCGACATAGGCGGCACTGTGGAGTCCATCAAGGAAATAGACCACCAGACACTGCTTATGTGCCATGGGGCTTTTTACCATCCTTCCAACGGGATGCTTTTGGTTGTGGGTGACCTGGAAGTGGAGGAAGTAAAGCGGCACGTTGCCGAGGGATGGGCTGTTGGGGAAGGGCTGGCAGTGACCAGGGTAAGAGTGGATGAGCCTAGAACGGTATTCAAGCGTTCTGCGGAAGCATATATGTCAGTGGGGGTGCCCATGGTGGCTGTGGGGTTTAAGGACTTGCGGCTACCTGGCACTCCTGAGGCCCTCACAGTGCAGGAGATATGCACAAAACTTGCGCTCGAAGCCATGCTGGGTAAGAGCAGCCCATTGTATCAGGAACTTTACGATTCAGGGTTAATTGATGACACCTTCGACGCTGGTTATGAAGGGGAAGCAGATTACGGTTTCACGTACTTGAGCGGACGTTCAAGGGATCCTGAGAAGCTTGCTCGTCGGTTGGTGGATGAGTTGACCAACCTGAGGAGCGACCTGTTGGCAGAAACTCGGGTAGAGAGGGCAAAGAAGAGAATGCTGGGTCAAGCAGTGTTCCTGTTAAATTCCCCCGAAGCGCTGGCCCAAACTTACAACTCCCTTTACTTCAAGGGAATAGACCTTTTCGACTACGTTGACAAGATCCGATCTGTGCGGGTTGAGGATGTGGTAGACCGTGCCAAGCAGCACTTCACGGAGGAGAACTATGTGGTCTCCGTGGTGTGGCCCAGGTAGGAAAAGGTTAGTGTGGGTCCTGGGATGCTTGGTACTGCTGCTAGCAATCGTGCTTGAAGTGGACACTTCTGTAACATACCAGGCCAAGGAGTATTGCCTTGGCACATGGGGGTCTGGTGACCGAGAGTTTGGACTGTTGAAGGGTAGGGACGGTTTCCAATATGGCCCGTTGTGCTTTGCTGTGGGTCCTAGCCGTGAGTTGGTCATACCCGATGTTCCAAACAAGAGGTTCGTGATCGTCCGCTTTTCTCCAGAGGAGATTTCCGATTACACCTATACGCCTATAGCTGCTGTTAAGCAGGTTAGTTGCCTAGAAATGCTTGATGACGGATCTCTTTGCTATTCTGAGCCCTTGGGGGACAAGGTGTGGTTTTACCGGGGATCTGGGCTCCATGAGAACGTGGTGCTGGACGCTGGCAACAGGGACTGCCTTCATTCGGTGGAGTTCCTTGGCGACGCGGGAAAAGGCAGGCTGTGGGTTGTAGAATCCCTTTGGAGCGAACGCACTCTGGAGAGACTGATTTGGCTCTTGGAACCTGCCTCTGGTAAGAGGCGGCTGGTGGCTCGGTATGGCCCAGGACAGGAAGCGCTGGTATCGGCAGTCTCAGAGCCGGGTACCGGCTCGCTTGTGGTTCAACTGGGGGGACCCGAAAGCGCTGCTCAAAAGATTTGCGCTTTTGACGTAAGCGGCACGCTCAAATGGCAGAGGGGTGTAGGTACACCCGATGGAGCCTATGTCAAGCTAGTCGGGGCTGACTCGGATGGATACTGCTACCTGATTGATACACAAGTAGATTGCGTACGTGTTCTGAGGGTGGATAAATCGGGTCTTGTGCTGAACAGGTTGTCAGTGTCAAACCCGCCCTCTGGGTTAAGACCCTTGGTTTGCAGGGTGGACCCCGCGGGGGCGATATACTTGGTGCAACCCCGCCAGCAGGGGTTGTACCTGGTTTGGTTTAAGCCTTCAAGTCGGATGAGAATTACGATTAGTCGGTGAGGGGCGTTCCCTGGCAAGAAATAGCTGCCACAGTGCGGGCTTGGTAATGGGTCATACGGAAATGGGAAAGGAGGCGAAGGCCTGGTCTTGGAAGCGCTTGGGTTGAGCGCTCGGGCCAGGGAGCTGATTATGAAGAGCGACATAGAAATTGCGCGCGAAGCGAAGATGCTCCCAATCGTGGAAGTGGCGAGGAAATTGGGACTGGAAGAGGACGATATCGAGCAATACGGGCGGTACAAGGCCAAGATTAACCTGGAGGTACTGGAAAAGCTGAAGGACAGGCCACTGGGCAAGTATATTGTGGTGACTGCCATAACCCCCACGCCCCTGGGGGAGGGCAAAACTACCACCACTATTGGTCTGGGACAAGCTTTGAACAGGCTAGGGTACTCTGCTGCTAACTGCATTAGGCAGCCCTCTTTAGGGCCGGTGTTTGGCATAAAGGGTGGCGCGGCTGGCGGAGGATATTCCCAATGCGTGCCCATGGAAGATTTCAACCTGCATTTCACCGGGGACACTCACGCGGTTGCCCTGGCTCACAACCTGCTTGCGGCTTTCATAGACAATAGCATCTACCACGGCAATCCCTTGGATATCGATCCTTTTACTATAACGTGGCCTCGGGTAGTGGACGTTTCCGACAGAGCGCTGAGGAAGGTAATAATCGGACTCGGCGGTAGGGAGAACGGGTACCCCAGGGAGAGCAGTTTCGATATTGCAGTGGCCTCAGAGGTGATGGCAATCCTGGCCCTCACGACGGGGCTAAAGGACCTCAGGCAGCGACTTGGGCGGATTGTGATTGGGTATACAAAGTCTGGCAAGCCCGTTACAGCCGAGGATCTCAAATGCGCAGGTTCCATGGCTGTGCTGCTCAAGGATGCGGTGAAGCCCAATTTGATTCAAACCCTCGAGAACACACCAGTGCTAGTGCACACGGGGCCCTTTGCCAATATTGCCCACGGCAACAGCTCAATTCTTGCAGACCAAATTGCCTTGCATTGCTGTGAGTTCGTGGTAACTGAAGCTGGCTTTGGTGCGGACATTGGCGCAGAAAAGTTCTTCAACATTAAGTGTCGCTACAGTGGACTAAAGCCAGACGCTGCGGTGTTGGTCACCACCGTGAGGGCGCTTAAAATGCACGGGGGGGCTTTCCGGGCCTCGCCTGGCAAGCCCTTGGACAAGGAGCAAATGACCAAAGAGAACTACGACGCTCTGATCAAGGGTTGCGCCAATATGGAGAAACAAATTGAGAACGTAAAAACGCACGGTATCCCAGTGGTTGTTGCGATAAACAGGTTCGACACGGACCGGCAAAAGGAATGGGAAATCATAAGGGAAAGGGCAATTGCTGCAGGTGCTGAGGACGCCGTGCTCAGTGAAGTCTGGGAAAAGGGAGGACAAGGTGGTCTTGAGCTGGCCAGGGCAGTTGTGAGGGCGTCTCAGGGCAAGGCCAACTTCAGGTACCTATACCCACTTGACATTCCCATAAAAGAAAAGATAGAGATTATTGCCGGGACCATGTACGGGGCGGGCAAAGTGGAGTATTTACCTCTCGCGGAAAGGCAAATTGAGCTGTACACTAAGCTTGGTTACTCCAATTTGCCCATTTGCATGGCGAAGACTCATTTGTCCTTTACTACTGACCCGGAGATTAAGGGACGGCCCACAGGTTTCACCGTAACTGTTCGAGAGGTAAGAGCCTCGATGGGAGCTGGGTTCCTGTATCCAATACTTGGAGACATGCGGACAATGCCTGGTTTGCCCTCGGATCCGGCCGGTGCCCACATAGATTTCGACGAACGAGGGAGAGTCGTGGGGCTGTTCTGATGAGACGTGATTGTTAGGGGGCCTTAACATGCTGATGGCAATAGACGTAGGCAACACCAACATTGTTGTGGGCGCATACGACGGGAAGACCATGCTCACACACTGGAGAATTGCTACCAACAAACAGAAAACCTCGGACGAGCTTGGCATACTTATCGTTCAGCTCTTCAAACATGCTGGCATTGACCCAGCGATGGTGGATTCGATAGTGATATCGTCGGTGGTGCCCCCGTTGAACCACACCATAGAAGCCATGTCCTACAAGTTCTGGCATGTGAGGCCTATTCTGGTGAGCGCGGAGTTGAACCTGGGCATCCGAATCAGGTACGACAACCCTTGGGAGCTGGGTGCGGACAGGATAGTGAACGCAGTTGCTGCAAAAGAGCTGTTTGGCACACCATGCATCGTGGTGGATTTCGGGACTGCCACCACCCTGGATGTGGTCTCCCGTGAAGGAGAGTACCTTGGTGGTTCCATCGCGCCTGGCATTGCGGTATCCACCGAGGCCTTGTTCCAAAGGGCTGCAAGGCTCTACAAGGTGGAAATCAGGAAACCTGGTAGAGCCATAGGTAGGACCACAAGCGAGGCGCTCCAGTCCGGGATATTCTGGGGTTTCGTGGGCCAAGTGGATAAGCTCATTGAGCGCACCGAGGCTGAGCTTGGCGAGAAGGCGTTCGTCGTGGCCACTGGCGGGCTTGCGGGGTTGGTTGCGCCAGAGTGCAAGTCGGTCCAGAAAATAGAGCCGTTCCTCACCCTGGAGGGGCTGAGGATAATCCACGAGAGGTTGTCCAAATGTTGAGTGAAGAAGAACGGGCCAGGTACGCACGACAACTTGTGATGCCCAACTTTGGTGAAGAGGCCCAGGAAAAACTAGCCAAGGGTAAAGTACTGGTAGTTGGCGCGGGCGGTCTGGGGTCGCCGGTGTTGCTTTACTTGGCTGCAGCAGGGGTAGGCCGGATAGGCGTGGTGGACCCAGACAGCGTGGATTTGTCCAACCTGCAGCGTCAGGTCATCCACGACACTGCTTCCCTTGGCTACCCAAAGGTACACTCCGCGGCCAACCGGGTGGCTGCCTTGAACCCCCATGTGAGAGTCGAAAGCTATCGGGGCGCTCTGACCAGGGAGACCGCGTTTCAGCTGGTGTCCAACTACGACGTTGTGGTCAACTGCGTGGATAACCTAAGCACCCGCTATCAGTTGAACGATGTGTGCGTAGAGCTGGGCAAACCTCTGGTAGAAGCGGGGGTAATGAGGTACGAGGGAATGGCCACCACCATATTGCCTGGGGTGAGCCCCTGTTACAGGTGTGTCTTCCCAGTAGAGCCCAGGGAAGGCAGCTACTTGTCGCCCTCTCAGGCGGGAGTGCTGGGGGTTACCCCTGGTGTGCTAGGCACTATCCAGGCTGCAGAGGCGATCAAGCTCTTGACGGGTTTAGGTAAACCCCTGGCTGGTCGGTTGCTGCTTGTGGACCTTCTTAGCATGGACTTCAGGTGCGTAGAAGTCTCACGGGCTTCAAACTGCTCCTCCTGCGGTTGGATTGATGACCTTGAGCTGGCTAAAGAACAACTTCGCGCGGATCCGGTTATCGCGGTCGCTGCAGTGAAGTCAGGCAGGGTGCTGGGCAAGGAAGCGGGCAGAAGGTTGGCTCCGCTGCTTGTTCTCGAAGGGAAACTTGGGGAGCAACTGGAAGGCGCTGTGGTGGCAGACAAAGTGGTGGGTCTGGCAGCTGCTAAGGTGGCAATTGCGAGGAAGGTGCGAGCGGTGTACGGCGAGGTGATGAGCCAGCAAGCCCTGAACGAGCTCAGAGCTGCCAAGGTTGCCGCTCGATGGGGCACACTGGTGCCTGCCATTAAGGCAGCCAATGGGGTTGACCCATGCCCCATGGAGCAGATCGCACAGCAGTGTGGAACTCCACAGGAAACGCTCGCTGCCCTTAGGAAAAAACTTGGCATGTGAATTCTTCCCGGCGGGAAGGTTAGACCACCTTTGCCCGCCGGGAAAAGCCGTAGCTACGAGAGTTTAGACATTACCTTACTTGCCTTTCTCAGCGCTTCGGTCACGTCACCGCTATTTTGGAGCTGCTCTACGATGGCGTCCGCCATGAAGCAGCCTACCAGGTTGACCGCAACCTTGTTAATTGCAGCTTTCATCGCTGCAAGCTGGATGACTATCTTTTCACACTCTTCGCCTTTGCTGATCATCCGCTGGATGCCTCGGGCCTGACCTTCTATGCGTTTCATCCTGGCAATTAGCTTTTCTGGATCCATTATGCGGCCCATGGTCCCTAGCCTTTCTGTCACAGGATTGGCTCCAACCGCCTCGTGAGCTCGTTTTTTGGCATGTACCCGACGAACTTGCTTTTCGCTTGTCCGTTCTCGAACAAGATCAAGGTGGGGATGCTCATAATCCCATACCTGGCTGCAGTGGCGGGGTTTTCATCCACGTTCAGCTTAGCCACTGTGAGTCTGCCGTCCAGCTCTTCTGCCACTTGATCGAGCACTGGAGCCATCATCCTGCACGGACCGCACCAGGACGCCCAGAAATCCACCAGCACAGGCCCTTCTGCCTGTAGCACCTCAGCCTCAAAAGTGGCATCTGTTACATGCTTTACCTCTGCCATGTTTATCTCCTCCCATAAGAGTTTGCCCGCCCGGACCATACCCTATACAGTATCGACTATACCCCGGTGGGTATCTCAACAGGAATTGTACTTCTACTTTACAAATGTGTCAATAAGATCTCTGAAAAAGTCCCCTTGTATTTCTCCGTACCAAGCAGGATTTACGAGCACTATGGCGTAATT
>JBNARI010000021.1:0-34738 GCA_049718765.1 Bacillota bacterium
CCGCAAACACCTCTCGTCCAATCGAGTTTGGCAACAGCCCCCCTGTAGTGGCCAGCCTGAGGGGAAACGTCTCAAGTCTGCACGCCTGAAGGTCCATTCGGGAGTAACCAGTGCGTCTCCGAAATCCGCTTCAAACCACGGGCTGAGTCCCTGGTTCACCTGATTTGCAAGCACGTGGATCTCCTGTGCAGGCATGTAGCTCTGGGCAAGGATTATGAGTTTCTTCCCGGTAACTCTGTCCCGAGCAAGGTCAACCACAATTACCGCGTGTCCCTGATCAACAAACACGTCTCCAATCCACACCTCGTTCACCGCAACCGGGACAAGCTGCCTCCTCAGGGATACCGTGTTGGCGTAGGCGAACACCATATCCAGATACTCCCGGAAACTTGTGTAGTTGTTGGATTTCCACGACCTCTTGACCCAGCGACAGGTGTTGCCTTCCACCCAAATGCGATACCCTTCCATCCATTTTGCGTATTCTGCCCTGAAGCCGTTGGCAAACTCAAACCAAATCTCGTTGAACCTACCTTGACCGTACAGGTACTCTGCCCTCAAGCGCATCACAGCGTCGGCACATTGTTGAAGGTCCCTTGTGCCAATGTCCATCTGGACCACAGCCTCATAAGCTCCAGCATTGGGCTTGACGCGGCCATCGTAATACCTCACCTCCGAGCCATGGGGCTTGAGGGGCAAGTTCCTCAAGTAGTGCGCAAACGACCCCTCAGACACCTCCACTCTTTCAAATCCCTGGGGCACTTGGAACCTCTCCCCTATGGTGCCACCAGCGAGGTTAAGCCAAGCTTTCTGGGCTTCCCTTTCTGGAGCAGCTGCTCGCTGGGGCGCGCAAGACGCAACCACCACAGCAAGCACCAATGCCAGCCAGACCCTTACCATACTGGATTACCTCTCTGTTCCGGAAGCTTAACCAAGCTCGATCAGCTGTGCGTGCGACCACCTGCAAAGTTGCTCGGCCAGCCACCTGTGGCAAGTGAAGAAGAAAACCTGGCGTATCTTGCTCACTTCAACGAGGAGGTTCAAACCCTGGACAGTCCTCATTTCATCCCAGTTTACGAAAGCCTCGTCTAGCAGCAAGGGCAGCCTTTCCCATCCAGCGTCCAAGTGGTCAAGCATGGCTAGTCTCAGGGACAGGAACGTCTGCTCAAGAGTACCCCTGCTGAGGGGCGGGCAAGCCTCAATGAGGCGTTGGGTGAGCGCTTCCTTAAGCAAGATACCTGGCTTGCCGTCTTCTCGAGCAAACACTTTGGTGTACTTCCCCTGAGTGATCCTTTCCACGTACGCGCTGGCCCTCTGCAACACGTCAGGCTGGTGCTCCTCCCTGAACTGCTTGTCAGCTAGTTCCAGCAGGCGTTTCAGCAGCAGTAGCCTGTCCCGGCGGATCGTAGCCGCCTGTCGCTGTTCTTCGAGGTACTGGGTTTCCCCTTCAATCTCGTCGATCCCAGGGAATTTGTGACGTTGGACCAATTCCGCCCTTATATCTGCCACACGCTGTTGAGTTTGGCTAAGGTCCGTGTCAATTTGAGCCAGTTCAACCTTCAGCTTGTCCCGTTCTTCCGCAGCCATGGAAGCCTTCTGGCGGAGCGCCTCCGGGTCTCCCATGGTCCGGCGGATTTCCTCCAGGAGAGCCTGAGCCTGCAGGTACAGGCCCCTCCGGCGCTCAAGACTGCGGAGTTTGTCTTCCACACTGTCGCCTGGCAAACCTGCGAATCTGTCCAGAAGGCGTTGCCTTTCGGTCTGCAGACGCTGTATTGCTTCGTCCACTTTGGCCAGTTCCCGCGTGAGGCCCTCTACCGCCTGCCTTGCTGACACAGCCAACCTTTCGCGGTCTCTCGCCCGGGACAAGCGCTGGGTCAGGAACCCAATCGTCGCCACTGGGTCACCTTCAGCGGCCCCAGTGCCCGATACCCCCAGAACCGCTGCTAAGTGTTGGACCCGCGACTTTAAATCCTGGACCGTTTGGGTCACAGAGTTGTAAGACCTCTCAGCTTCAGCCAGCCTCTCCCACAAGTCCCTCACCCTGGTGATGTCCAGAATCAGGCCTTCGTCTGGCTGAAGGATCCTCTGGCGGGAGATGGGCAAGTCCCGCAGGTAGGAGGCCAGGCATTCCCTTGCGGACTGCAAGCTTGCCGTAGCCTGCGCCAACCGCCTGCGCAGTACCACGTGGTGGGCCAAAGCCAGCAGCAGAAGGAGAGCTGCACCCCCAGCCAAGCCCAATGCGCCTGGAACCCCCAAGGCTGCCACCAGGACAACTGCGAAAGCACCAGCGCAATACAACGCGGACCGCCTTACCTCAGCCCCGACGTTCCGGCAGTGTTGGTCCCCTTGCTTGACGGCTTCAATCCTCCGTCGGAGTTCCCTCTCGTCTATGTCCCAAACCCGTCGTGCGATCTCCCTGTCCCACGCTGCCCCAAACGCCCTACGCGTTTGTGCCTCGAGCTCGGCCACCATACGACTGATTGTCTCCCGCTTATCCACCAACTCGCGCCCCACCTTAATCAGGTATTCCTTGAAACCCCCCAGCTCGGAAATCTCCGCCTCGTGCTGGATTACCAGCGCGTCTGATGGGGAATACGCCTCAACAACTTCCTGGTTCCGCCCAATCGCCCCTTCGATCTCCCGGCGCCTGGCCACAAGTCTCTCAATGTCGCCATTGAGACTGTGCCAGGATCCCAGAAGGTCTCGGGGCAAGTCTGCAAATGACTCCACATCTCCTGCCTCCTGAAGCAGGGAATCCACTCGTTCAAGTCCCAGGTGAACCTGAGCCAGCCGCTCCACGTCCTCAATTGCGGCCTTGATTTGCCTTTGGCGTTGGGATAATTCTTCAGCCCTTGCTGTCAGTGCAGAAAGCTCACCCTGGAGTTCCTGAATGCGCTTCTGGTTTTGCAGCGCATCATGCCTCTGGGCGTTAAGGCGCCGCAGCTGTTCCCTGATTTGCTTACACAAGGGGTTACCTCGGTTGTCAGGTCGCCATAGCTTGTTTGCGTCCGACTCAAGCTCTAATATCACCTGGGATAGGGGCCTCATTGTGCCACCGTACCTTCCCCCAAGCAGCTGGTCCTGGATACCTTCCCAGGTGGCTTTGTCCGGCATACGCAGACGGTCCAAGTTCAGTGTGTAGAGCTCTGCAAAAACCTCTCTGGGCATGAAGGAAACCCACGGCAACGCCGTGTTGCCAATGGGGAGCGCTCTCCCCCCTTGCACAATGGTCCCTGTCACCCGAGTGCCAATCCGCCTTTCCACAGATATGGGCGCGCCCGAGTCCAAAACCAGCTCGGCCAGGCAGCGCGCCTCTCCAGAGTCCCAGGCGACGAAAAGTCGCCTAGCCTCGTCGCTTTGGCCGCATCCATACAGGATGAGTTGCACCAGATCGAAAATGGTGGACTTGCCGCTTTCGTTCCTGCCCAACACCACCACTAGATTTGAAACCAGGTCCGGGCTTTCCCACCTGCCCAAGCACCTGAAGTGAAACGCGCTTAATCTGGTGAAGCGCACCCTTCTATTCCCCCCAGCAACCTGGCAAGGCCTTCTGTCTCAATGCCATCCAAGAGCAGTTTAAGGTACGCAAGCTTGTCCCCGGGGTCGTGGGACTTGAGGCCAGCTAAGGGTTCAGGGGCAAGTTGGAGCAAAAGGTTATCGTCTCCCCGGGCACGCTCAACCAGCCTCAGGAACTCCCCTGCCAAGCTAGGCGCATTCAAGTAGGGTTCGAGCTTGACCGGGGCATGCACCGAATCCGCACGCACCTCGACGAATTCCATGCGCAATTGGCTGGCCAGATCTTCAGCCAGTTGTGTCAAATTGTCTTCCTCTTGCAGTTCACGGTACAGTGGACAAGCTCCTTCGAGCTGCACCGTGACGATTGCGGACACGGGTGTTCCGTTTGCAGCAAGCTGCCGCTCGGCTTCACGTGTGATGGCATTCAAAAGGCTATCAAGGTCGCGCACCTTCTCGAGCCCACTCACCACAACAGTGCACCACACAAGAGGAGACATACCCCTGAACGTGACATGCACCCCGCCCAAGTCATCTATTTCAACCAGGTAGGCGCCCCGCATGCCTGTCTCCCTTCTGTTCTTGCCTACCAAGCTTCCCGGGTATATCCATACCGTGTCTGACCAGTTTTCTGAACGGGTGTGGACGTGCCCCAGGGCCCAGTAAGCGTAGCCTCTGGTCTCTAAATCCTGCCTGGAGCAGGGCGCGTATCTTTCGTGGTCCTGGCAACCTGAAACGCCCTCCACCAAGGCGTGCACCACACCGATGTTAGGAACGCCCTGCCTCGGAGCAGGGAACATCTCTACTAGGTTTCTGGCCTCTGCGGCGTTCTCGTGACCCGCCCCTGTCACAACCGCGACACAACGGCCATCGAGCGCCACTTCCCAGGAAGAGGGCATCCAACTATTGAACACTACAACGTTCTCCGGCCAGCGGATGGAGCTTAACCTGTACCCGCTGCCGTAAGGGTCGTGGTTTCCAGGGGCGTAGAACACCCGAACGCCGTGCTCCTTCAAACGAGCCAGTTCCTGAATGAGTAGCCTTTCCGTAGCAAAGCTTAGGGACTGGCTGTCGAAGAGGTCGCCCGCAATCAGCAAGGCATGAGCCCGCTCTTTGATGGCAGTCTCAACGCAGCACTGGAAAGCGGAGCGCACTGCATCCCTCAGCGCCTGGCGCATCCTGTTCCCCCTGGCACAAAAGGGGCTGTCCAGGTGGACGTCAGCCACATGCACAAACCTGAAAGACATGGTCGCTCACCACTCCAGGATTTCCAGTCTAAAGTGACCTTGGAAGTATACGGGTACAGCTCTCTTCACTGTTAGCTCTTGGCTGAAACCAGGGCCTGCCAAGACCAAGGTATGGTATTCACCGGCCTCTCCGCAAGGCGAAAAGCCCTTTCGCTGGGCTTCACGGATCAGCCGGGGTACCGTGCTGCTGTCCACTGGCCTTCCCAGCCAGCCAAGGTCGAGGGATTTGCAGTCAACCGAAATCACTATCCCGCGGAACCCCAAGTCCACGAACTCGTTCAATATCTCCTCCTGTACGCAACCCCAAAGGGGCAGCCTTGCCTTCATTTTCACAGCGGCACACACCCGCTCCACCCAGTCCCTGTGATCCACAAGGTCTATGTCCCCAAACACTCCACCCACCACGCCTTTGGAAGCCAGCTCGTCCAATGCCCCCTTGAACTGCTCCTCGTAACGCTCCCAAGACGTCTCCACCGCCACCAGTTCGAGGCCGAGGGATTCCACTTGCTTGCGCACAAGGCCCAGTGGCAAACCGTGAGCAGCAGTGTAGCCTCCCTCATGGGTGGTAAGGGCAAACCTCACTGGAAGCCCCTCTTGTCTTGCCTTCCACAGGGCAAGGCAGGAGTCCTTGCCACCGCTCCAGGACACAAACCACACGCACATCACCCCCTTATGGTTACTAAGTAGGTTTTCTCGAGGGTTGTGAGGGTTCCTGCTTATGAGCCCCCAGTCCGGGGGTCCGGCCAAAAGCTGCTTGACACTTGCTTGCATTGCACGGTATACTACGGGCAACCGAATAGTACGTCTCTTATCGAGAGAGGCGGAGGGACTGGCCCAATGAAGCCCGGCAACCACCGGCTATGCTGGAAGGGTGCCAAATCCTGCAGGATCATTCCTGAGAGATAAGAGGGCGTTTGAGTGTAACCCCCTTCTTTCAGGAAGGGGATTTTAGTTTACTTACCACGGAGGTCCAGCAATGGCGGTAGAATCAAGAGAGCTGCTCCCCTGGGACCACCCGCTACAGCCCGAATTCCAACAAATCGAGCTCCTGCCAAAACCAGCGCTCAGGCTGGACTGTGGCAAGGTTTTGGGCAAGATAACTGTGGCTTACGAGACGTTTGGCCAGCTTGCCCCAGATGGCAGCAATGCAGTGCTGGTAACTCATTCCCTTACGGCTGACTCTCACGTCAGCCGAGGTAACTCACTTAGGGCAGGCTGGTGGGAGGGAATTGTTGGCCCAGGAAAGGTCATAGATACCCGCAAGTACTTTGTGGTGTGTTCCAACGTGCTTGGGGGGTGCAGTGGTACCACGGGGCCCTGTTCTCCCCACCCCCAGGACAACAAGCCCTATGGCATGAGGTTCCCTCCGGTGACCATTCGGGACATGGTGAGGGTCCAAAAGGCCCTGCTGGACAGCCTGGGAATCAAAAGCCTCAGGCTTGTGGTTGGTGGCTCAATGGGTGGCATGCAGGCGCTGGAATGGGCAATCATGTATCCGGACATGGTGGAAAACGCCATGGTGATTGCCTGTCCGGCCGCCCAACAGTCTCAGGCAATAGCGTTCAATGAAGTGATGAGGCGTGCCATCATGATGGACCCCGCATGGAAAGAGGGAAAGTACAGCCTCGGTGAAGGCCCGCGACTGGGTTTGGGGCTAGCGCGGATGGTAGGAATGATCACGTACCACAGTCACTTATCCATGGACATGAGGTTCGGCAGGCAAAGAGTGCCGGGAGGTCCTGACGGCTTGGCTTGGGCGGGCTTGAAAGGCAAGACAGTGTTTCAGGTCGAAAGCTACCTGCAGCATCAAGCGGAAAAGATAAACAGGCGGTTTGACGCCAACAGTTACATATACCTCACGAGAGCCATGGATATGCACGACATTGGAGAGGACCGCGGGGGCATTCGCGAAGCACTCAGGGCAGTGAAGGCAAGGCTATTGGTGGTGGGAATTTCCACTGACATTTTGTATCCCCTGGCGCTCGTGGAAAGCCTGTACAGAGAGGCGCTAGCTGCTGGCGTGGACGCCCACTACGAAGTGATAGAATCGCCCCACGGTCATGACGCGTTCCTGGTAGACATCGAAGCGACTGAGAGGGTCATGTCAAACTTGCTGAGAAAGGGTGAACTGATTTGACTGATAACTATCTGGGTTTGGGTACCAAGTGTGTTCACAGCGGCTGCGACCCACGAAGCAATTCAGCTGGCGCCACTATGGTACCCGTTTATCAAACTACTGGGTATGTCTTCCAAGACAGCGCCCACGCGGCCGCGCTGTTCAACCTGGAAGCGGAAGGTCACATATACTCGAGGATTAGCAACCCCACTGTGGAAGCTTTCGAGATGAAAGTAGCCCAACTCGAGGGCGGCAAAGCTGCAGTGGCCTTCGCCTCGGGCATGGCAGCGATATTTGCTGCCGCGCTCAACCTGGCTGCGCCAGGCGAAGAGATCGTGAGTTCCCCCAACCTTTACGGTGGAACCTACACCCTGTTTACAACTGATTTGGCCAGACTAGGCATCAAGGTGCTCTTCGCCCCTTCCACCAAAATCGAAGACGTGGAGAAGCTCATAACCCCCAAGACCAGGGCGCTTTACGCTGAGGTCATCGGCAACCCAAGGTTGGACGTGCTAGACATCAAGGCATGGGCCTACCTTGCCCATTCCCACGGTATCCCGTTGGTCGTGGACAGCACCTTCGCAACGCCTTGCCTGTGCAGGCCCATAGAACACGGCGCAGATATTGTTATCCATTCCACCACCAAGTTCATCGGTGGGCACGGGCTGGTAATTGGCGGCATAGTGGTGGACTCCGGCAGGTTTGACTGGTGCTCTGGAGGCTTCAAGCAGTTCTGTCAGCCCGAACCGGCCTACCACAACGTGGTGTTTGCAGAGCGATTCGAAGCGCCTTTTGCAGCAAGGCTTAGGAGCATCTTGCTGCGGGATTTAGGCGCATGCCTGTCCCCATTCAATGCCTTCTTGCTCATGGTGGGGACGGAGACGCTCCACTTGAGGATGGAACGCCATTGTGCCAATGCGCAGGCAGTAGCCCAGTTCCTTGTATCTCATCCCAAAGTTAGCTGGGTCAATTACCCTGGTTTGAGCTCCAACCCATACTTCCAACTGGCACAAAAATACTTGGCAGGGAAAGGAGGCGCAATCCTCACCTTCGGAGTGAAGGGCGGCAAGGAAGCGGGCGCTCAACTGGTGGACAAGCTCAAGCTAATCAAGCACGTGGCCAACGTTGGAGACGTGCGTACCCTCATAATCCATCCGGCCAGCACCACCCATCAGCAGCTCACGCCCGAGGAACAAGAAGCAGCAGGAGTCTCCCCGGACCTGCTCAGGTTGTCTGTGGGCATCGAGGACGCCAGGGACATCATTGCTGACCTGGAGATGGCATTGGGCTAAGCTTTCAGTGCACCACCAGGAAAGGCCTGAGCTTCGAGAGGAGCTTTTCTCCAACGCCTGGGACTTCCTTCAGCTGTTCAACGCTGTGGAACTTGCCCAGGCGTTCCCTAAATTCCACAATCCTCTGGGCAAGCTTAGGGCCAATACCCGGTAGGGTTTCAAGCTGTGCAACTGAAGCGGCGTTCAGGTCTAGCGGGGTTGGAACGGAGCGTGTCGGGTCCCAGCTGGCCGGCACAGGACCAGCTGGCGCCGGCCAGTTTTGGACCAAAGTCCAAACCCCAGAAAGGCACACGCATATGCAAAGGGCAGCTATGACAGTGTGCTGGTCCTTCCACATACCGGGTCAGATTTTCTTGTGGTAAACAAGGTCTGTAATAGTCTCATTCCCCCAGCGCTCGTACCTAATTCCAACCAGCATGTAGTTCTGCTTTATCCTGAACCTGAGCGAGGCCAGGTTTGGTACCGGGCTAACCACTGTCTCTGCCATGACGTCGCAAACCCCACGAGCTCGCATGTCCGCAAACAAGGCCTCGTATAGCTTACTGCCAATGCCCATGCCGGTCATTGGGGCCAGCACTGCTGTCTTTTCAATGAGCACGAAGTCACATTTGCTTAAGTGCCCAAATCCTGGCTTCCAGTAGACTTCGGACAGCCAAAAAGGGTTCTCCTCCAGCCAGCGCTCCCTGGAGAAGGCCTGAAGGAAGCCAATCACTTCTCCCATGGCCTCCGCCACGTAGAAGTAATCGATCCACTTGAACCTGTGCTTCAAGTGTTGGAGGAATGCCTGCTTGTTTACGGCGTAGTTGCCCATCAAGAAGCCAGTTTCTGGGTCCTTTTGGTTATTGCCCACGCTTGCTGCTACTCGCACTACGCCTTCGAGGTCTTCTGGCAGGGCCTTCCTGACTTTGAGGTGGGAAAGCTTGAATTGGGGTTCAAGCTGCACCAAAGGGACAGTATGGGACATTGCGTTAACCCTCCTTCAACGCTTACGAGGTTAGCTGTCGGGTTCGGGCAGAAGGAGTTAACCCTACTCGTCTGTAAGCGACGAGATTCACCCCTTTGAACTTGGTTCCCCCGCTTCCCCTTCTCGGGGAATTCAGCGTTCTGTTTTCACTTTTCCAGACGAACCAAATGCCCTGTTTGTTTCATTTTACCAGAAGATAGCTAACCTCGGCAATTGCGCGCGCCGTAGCCAACTCCTCTTCGAGGGTGTTGTCCACTCCACCCACTTCTAACAGCAGGCAACCTGGGGAATAATGCTGGTTGAAGCGCCCGGGCTTTGGGTAGACGCCCAAGGATATGCCGGGATATCGTTGCTCCAGGAGATCCAGGAACTGCTGGGCGAGGCGCAAGTTCTCCTTCCAGCGCGGATTGTCAGTGCCCAATACCACCATCACCCTGGCCATGGTTTTGCCCTGCACTTCAACGGAAGTGTGGCTCCTGGGTTGCGAGTCCCTGTGTACGTCCAGGATCAGCTTCACTTGAGGGTATTCCTTTACGATCTTTCTCACAGTATATTCAGAGCGTGCGTATGCCACCAGCTTACCGTCAGAGTCATGGACCTCAGGTGAATGGACCGAGGCCACGCCGTAGCGCCTTTGCAGCTCTTTCGCAATTTCCCTGCCCACGCGCATCACCGTGATAGACATGTCGTTTGAATAGGCATCCTCGGGGTCGCCACTTGATGGTTTTGCCTCTGGCAAAAACGATTCCTTGGCGTGGCTGTGATAAATTGCCACCAAGGGCACCGACGACACTGGCTTCACGTAGGTTTGCCCATCCACGCCCAGAGAGAACAGGACGTCAGGAGAAGACGCTTGACCAGCCAGGCCAACGCTCAGGGGTGCGTACATGTCCAGCTTGGGCGATTTGCCTGGCACAACTGAGAACAACAGTTCCACCGGGTCCAAGCTACCCACACCCACGAGCATCCGCAACAGCCACTGACCGGATAGGGCTTCGTCAGGTTCGCTTTCCTCCATTCCAATCATGGGAATGGTTTGCCTCAAGCACGACTTCCCAAGGTCCGGGATAACCCTTGCGAGCACAGCAGCTCCGCGCCCATTCCCTGGCTTGGCTGCTTCCCGTTGAAGGGCAAACGCAGGTATAGCTCTTTCTTCTCCCAGACCCACCAAAAGGGCCACTATCACCGTAACCACTGCAGCGTATGCCCCGAACGTGGCTGCAGCTTCCCTGCGGAACCGCCATCGGTTCAAAACGTATGCACTCCCGCCCTTTCTAGATGTCTATGACGGAAGTGCAACTGGAATTCGACTGGTATCTCACCGCAATTCGGTCGGCACAAACATATCTATTACCCCTATCACCAGGGAGGCTATGAGGGCCCCCCAAATGGAAACCTTCATAGTGGGGACGAGGAACTGAGTGAGGTAAATCACCACAGCTGCAGAAAGAAACCCAACAACTCCCCGCGCTTGAGGGGACACCTTCTTTCCAAGCACGCTCTCTACAACGAAGCCAATCACTGCAATGACAATTGCCGCAAGCAGGGCGTTCCAAAAACCCAATAGTCTGAAACCTGGCACGATCCACTGCACCACCAGTAGCACCACCGCAGACACGATCAGCCTTACCAGAAAGCCCACCATTGGCAAAGTCCACCTCCGTCCTTTTCTAGGCTTATGTTCTCCTGGCTACATGGTGCTTATTCTCCAGCTGCAACCCTGCTGCTGAGGGTGCTATAATTTAAGGGCATCAGGGAGGGTTGCTCGTTTGGCTGCAGATAACATCCGCAACTTCTGCATAATTGCCCACATTGACCACGGCAAGTCCACCCTGGCAGACCGGATATTGGAGCTCACCGGCACCATTCCACCCAGGGAAATGCAGGAGCAAGTGCTGGATCAAATGGAGCTAGAGCGGGAGCGGGGCATCACCATTAAAGGTAAGGCGGTTAGGATTGGGTACAGGGCTCGGGACGGCCGGGATTACGTGCTCAACCTTATTGACACCCCCGGGCACGTTGACTTCAGCTACGAAGTGTCCAGGGCACTTGCTGCTTGTGAAGGCGCCCTGCTGGTCATAGACGCTTCCCAGGGAATCGAAGCTCAGACCTTGGCCAACCTTTACCTGGCCCTGGAGCACAATCTGGTAATAATCCCAGTGATCAACAAGATCGACTTGCCAAACGCCGACCCTGAGCGGGTCAAGAGAGAAATTGCGGAAATTGGTCTTGACCCACAGGAAGCCATTCTGGCATCAGCCAAGTGCGGTACCGGGGTAGATCAGATTTTGGAAGCTATTGTCAATCGGATTCCCCCTCCCAAGGGAGACAGCCAGGCACCCCTGCGGGCGCTGATTTTCGATTCCCACTACGACAGCTACAAAGGGGTCATTGCGTACGTGAGGATGGTAGACGGGTGGGTCAAACCTGGCACACGCATCGTAATGATGTCCTCGGGCAAGACCTTTGAAGTGTCAGAGGTAGGAGTGTTCAAGCCCAGGCTTACCCTTGTGGATAAGCTCAGCGCTGGCGAAGTAGGGTTCGTGGCAGCAGGCATAAAGTCCGCCCAGGATTGCCGTGTTGGCGACACCATATCGGAAGCATCAAGACCGGCCAAGGAGCCCCTGCCGGGCTATCGCAAGATGAAACCCATGGTGTTCGCTGGACTCTACCCTTCTGAGAGCTCCGATTACGAGGCCCTGCGGGATGCCCTTGAAAAGCTACAGCTGAACGATGCAGCCTTGCATTTTGAGCCCGAGAACTCCCAAGCGCTGGGGCTTGGCTTCAGGTGCGGATTCCTGGGCCTGTTGCATATGGAGATAGTGCAGGAAAGGCTGGAACGTGAGTTCAACGTTGATATAGTCACCACTGCGCCCAACGTGGTGTACAGAGCGGTACTCCAACGGGGCGACGTGGTTGAAGTGGACAACCCAGCCAAGATGCCCCCAGAGGCAGAAATTGACCACATAGAGGAACCCTACGTTAAAGCCACCATACTGACGCCTTCGGAGTACGTGGGAGCGCTAATGGAATTGGCCCAACAGCGGCGGGGTTCTTTCATCAACATGGAGTACGTGTCTGAAAAGCGCGTCATCCTCACGTATGAGTTACCTCTTGCGGAAATCATGTACGACTTTTTCGACGAACTCAAATCGAGAAGCCGTGGCTTTGCCTCTTTAGATTACGAGCTTACCGGGTACAGGGCAAGCGACTTAGTGAAGCTCGACGTTTGGGTTGCAGGGGAGCCAGTGGACGCGCTATCCTGCATCGTACATAGGGAAACTGCATATCCCAGGGGCCGTCAATTGGTTGAAAAGCTCAGGAAACTGATCCCCAGGCATCTGTTTGAGATTCCGGTGCAAGCAGCAATTGGCCACAAGGTGATTGCTCGGGAGACAATTAAGCCGTTGCGCAAGGACGTTCTGGCCAAATGTTATGGCGGAGACGTGACCCGCAAGCGCAAGTTGCTGGAACGCCAAAAAGAGGGCAAGAAGCGAATGAAGCAGGTAGGGAAGGTCGAAATACCCCAGGAGGCCTTTATGGCGGTGCTCACCACGGAAGGGGACGACAGGAAAAAGTGAACACTTACGGAGTGTACGTCCATATCCCGTTTTGCCTCCAGAAATGCAATTACTGCTCCTTTGTGTCCTATCCCATAGGTTCCGTAGGAAAGCAATTGGTGTCCAGGTACGTGAGGGACCTGGAAAAGGAACGCTACCTCCTCGAAGAGGAGCTGGCGCTGGGTTTCGCCAGTTCAACCCCCACGTCCCTGTACTTCGGCGGCGGCACACCAACATGCATGCCCCGGCTTGAGCTGCTGTCCATGGTTGAGCACATCACGGGAGCCTGTGGTTTGAGGGACCCAAACCTGCACGCTGAAATCACGGTTGAAGCCAACCCTGGTACAGTTGACTTGTCCCTGCTATCAGCTCTCAAGGAACTAGGAGTGAACAGGATCAGTCTGGGGATTCAGTCCTTCTGCGACGATCTCCTGCGTTTCCTGGGACGGGTGCACACAGTTCAAGAAGCCCTCCAAACTGTGGAATCTGCTCGGACGGCTGGTTTCTCAAACCTCAGCATTGACTTAATCTTTGGCATCCCAGGTCAAACGCTGGAGCAGTGGGAGGACACGCTGCGCATGGCGGTATCCTTGAGTCCGGAACACATTTCAGCGTACGAGCTTTCTGCAGAAGAAGGCACCCCTCTTCACGGCATGTTGGTGGAAGGAGATCTGAACTGGCCCCAGGAAGAAACGGTGGTAGAACTGTGGCAGGTCACCGAGGAGTTCCTGTGTAGCCAGGGCTACCAACATTATGAGGTGTCCAACTACGCCCTTCCGGGGTACCAGTGCAAGCACAACATGAACTACTGGCAGTGTGGCAACTACCTTGGGCTGGGCGCAGGCGCCCACTCCCACCTCAACGGCGTGAGGTGGTGGAACACTGGCGACCTGTTGGAGTATTGCACCAGAGTTGAGGAGGGAAGGTCCCCACTTGCTGGTATGGAACACCTGTCTCCCACAGAACAGACCACCGAAAAGCTCATGCTTGGGCTCAGGACTTCTGAGGGGATCGATGTCTCGGGTATGCCCGTGACGCTCGATTGGTGGCAAACAGCCCACGACCTGGCAAGCCAAGGCTTGCTAGTAATCCAAGGTACCAGGATAAAGCCCACGTCCAAGGGTATGCTCATGAACAGCTATTTGGCGCGGGTGTTGACAGAGTGATACCGCTTCCCAGAGAGTTCTATTTAGTGGATGCCCTTACCCTTGCCAAGAGACTATTAGGCAAGGTTCTAGTGCACAGGACTGCCGAGGGGGAAACGGCAGGCATCATAGTGGAAACAGAAGCCTACATGGGCCCTGAAGACAGGGCCGCTCACACTTGGAAAGGAAGACGCACCCCGAGGACCCAAGTGTGGTATGGGCCAGGGGGTTACGCGTATGTCTACTTCGTTTACGGGATGCATTGCTGCTTCAACGTGGTGGCCAACTATCCAGACATACCCCATGCAGTGCTAGTCAGGGCACTGGACCCCATCGTGGGGCTAGATCTCATGGCGCGCCGGCTTGGAGTAACCCCTCACAGGCGCATGTGCTCCGGGCCAGCTAGGCTGTGCAAAGCCATGGGAATAGGCCTTTCCCACAACGGCGTGGACCTGTGCGGCAGCAAGTTGTTCATCGCAGAACTGGGTGCGCCCACCGTGGGGCCAGAAGCGATAGCGGCTGCGCCCCGCGTTGGCATAGACTACGCTGGAGAGGCAAGGGAATACCTATGGCGCTTTTTCCTCGCGGACAACCCGTGCGTCACAAGGCCCCCTCGCTCCACAAGCGCTCCAGGTCGTAGTAGGCACGTTCTTCCGGAAGCATCACGTTGACTATTACCGAACCCAAGTCCATGAGTATCCAGCGGCTCAGTTCGTATCCTTCCACGTGGTGGAGAACGCCATCAGGAAGGTTATCCATGATCTCGTCAGCAATTGCCTTGGCATGCTTGGGATTAGAGGCGCTAACGATGACGAAGAAATCTGTAATTGTGGTTATGTCGCGAACGTCCAGAACTACGACGTCTTCTCCCTTTTTATCCACTGCAATCCTGGAGACGAGGGATGCCACTTCCTGGGAATCCAACTGATTACCGACCCCCCGGTCCACTAGACTGACCAGCAAAGTCCTTACCCAGCACCACCGTCACGTCCACGTTTAGGCTTGAGTCAACCCTCCGCTTGGTCCTCAAATCAGCGCACAGGTAACGCATTGACCTTTCCACCGCGCGGAGGGGCTCGTCGGAGCTGCAGTGCTGCACCAGGACAGTCTGCTCCTGCGGGGACTTGGGCTGGTCTTCGCTTGGAGCAGCAACAACAGTATACCCTTGGTCCCGCAAGGTTTGCGAAATCTTAGATACCAGCTCTGCCCTGCCCAAACTGTCCACCACAGCTACCCTGTACTTGATGTTTGCATCGTGGTTAATGCCCCGCAACACCTTATCCACTACCTTACGAGCAGAGCTTTGGTTGACTACCCAATAGGAAATGCTTGTCCCGTTTGCGTCTGAAAGTGTGGCAGGTTCTCCAGGCAAGGTGGCCATTTCAATGCTATAATCGCCTGCCTGCCGTGCAATGTTCAAGAACCACAGCATGTCCGAGGGACCCATGTTGGTGTCCACGTACTTCACAAGCTCCCTCTGGAGCTGCGGGAGCTTACTCAACGTGTCCATTTGAAGGGCTCGCGCTGCCAATGCCTGCAGGAACTTTTGCTGCATTGCGATCCTGTCGATGTCCCCGTTGGGGTACTGCCGGTAGCGCACCACCTGAAGCGCTTTCTCCCCATTGAGCAGCTGCTTGCCGGGTTTGATATGGATGTACAAGTTTTGATAGGGGTCCTCATAGTCCATCTGGTGAGGGATGGTCATCTCCACGCCGCCCAAGGCGTCCACTATGGCCTTGAATCCCTGGAAGTCCACCCTCACATAGAAGTTAATGTCAACTCCCAGCAGTTGTTCCACTGTCTTGATGGCCAAGGCTGGCCCACCGTAGGCGTTGGCGTGAGCTATTTTCTCAAAACCAGACCGCCCTTGGATGGCTACCCTGGTGTCCCTAGGAACCGACAACAGCCCTATCCTTTTTTGCTGCGGGTCGACAGACGCGACTATCATGGTGTCGCTCCTGGTCCGCCCGTTCCTGGGATCCTTGATAGGGTGGCCATTGCCGTCCACTCCGCTGTCAATTCCCAGCACCAGCACAGTCACTGGCAGTCCCTCCACCCTTTCCAAGGGCTGGGCGGTTTCCGAACTTTGAAAGCCCTTCAGCCAAAAGTAGCCAGTGAACGCGGCCATGCTCAGGGCAGCCACGACCAAACAGCTCACTACAAGCACCACAGTGCCTCTTCGTTGTTTCGGGTTAGGGTTACCCAACTCGTCCACTGTCCTTTCCATGAGCGCCCACAACCTTGTTCCAAGCCTCTACGCTATCCGGGTGAATCACTTTGCCGTTCTCGATCAACCACTGAATGGCCGACCCCAGGCACAACACGAAGGCCCGGTGGATGTCCTCCAGGCACATTTGGCGCACAGTCTCCACACCACTCCAGTGCCTTCCAGGTTCGGCCTTGTCCGCTATGAACACCACTTTGTCCAACAAGCCAGGGTCTGGACCACCAGTGGTGTGAGCTGCTATTGCCCCCAGTACCTCGGGGTCGAGAACGCCAAACTCACGCCTGGCTATTTCCGCACCAACCCGGCCGTGCAGAAGCACAGGTAGTTCCCTTTCAATCCTGTCAACAATAATACCCATCTCCTGAGCTCTGCTCAATAGTGCACCGTTTTCCAGGCACCGAGCCACATCGTGTAACAACCCGGCCCAGGCTGCTTTGCAAGGATCTGCTCCACTGCGTTCAGCCAAGGTGACAGCAAACGCGCTTGTGCGCAATGAGTGCTGGTATACTTCCTTGGTAACGAACTGCGCCAGTCGCTCCGTAGCCTCCTCCAGTTTCACCCAAATCCCTCCAAGCAACAAAACGAGCCCCCTCGCCCTCGGGCTAAGGAGGCGCGTGCACTACTGCTTTTTTCCGCAATCCGCTGAGCCGAGCCCTCAAAAGATTACTTTTGCCTGGGCCTGGCCTCGTTAACCACTATTTCCCTCCCCGACAGCGTTGAGCCGTTCAGCTCCTCGATGGCCTTTTGCACGTCGGCGTCGTCCACCTCGACGAAGCCAAACCCCCGGGACCGCCCTGTCTCTCGATCGGTAATGATCCGGCAGCTCTTGACGTTCACATGGCGGCCGAACACCTTTCTGAGGTCGTCTTCCGTCGTCGACCAGGGCAAGTTCCCCACATACAGCGTCTTCATTCATGCATCCCTCCAGGCGGCATTTATCTAGTAAGGCTTATGCCCTACAGACCCGTACAGCTGGTACTTGCGAATGTATTGAAGCACCCTATCTGGAACCAAATACTTCACCGATTTCCCCCGTAGGAGCCTTTCCCGAATTTCGCTTGAAGATATCGCCACACCGGAGACGCTGTATGGATGGATCTTCCTGAACTTTTCCGGCCCCAGTCGAACTTCCAGCTCTTGGAGTCTAGCCAGATCGTAACCTGGTCTGGTGACTGCAATGAACTCGCAAGCACGAAACAGGTCATCTACCCGGTACCAGGAATCCACATCCTTAATGGCGTCTGCGCCGGTGATGAAATACAACCGTGCTTCCGGCCCAAGCGCCTCCCGAAACTCAAGGATGGTTTCGGCTGTGTAGGACACGCCACTGCGATCGATCTCTGCACGTGAGGCTTCGAACCGAGGGTGGTCAAGCGTAGCCAACAACACCATGTTGTACCTGTGTTCGGCATCGGTAACCTGACGTCCCTGCTTATGAGGGGGAATACCCGCGGGAACGAAGATCACTCGATCAAGTCCAAAGCCCTCTATTACCTGTTCAGCTGCAACCAGGTGCCCGAGGTGTATCGGATCGAAGGTACCCCCCATAACCCCGATACACCGCTCAGTGCCCACCATTCAGAGCATCGACCCCTTGGCAAATAAGTATTCAACACAGCGTCCAAAAGTCCTTCAACTAGCTAAGCTTTTCAGCGCGTCCGCAACGCAATACAGCAGTTCGGTTACTCCCTCACCTGTGACTGCGGAAATCCCGAACACCTCAATTCCCCTTTGTTGGCCAAAAGCCTCCAACCGCTCCAGCGCCTCGCGAGCACCAGGCAAGTCCATTTTGTTGGCTGCAATCACCTGAGGCTTGTGGGAAAGCCCGTGACCGTACCGCTCAAGCTCCTTGTTCACGATCTCGTAGTTGCCAAGGGGATCACCCTCGGGCGGCACTAAGTCCACCACGTGAACCAGCAACTTGGTCCTCTCCACGTGCCTGAGAAACTCCAAGCCAAGTCCTTTGCCAGCGCTAGCCCCCTCAATTAGTCCAGGGATGTCTGCAGCTACGAAGGAGCGCCCGTCTGGCAAAGACACCACTCCCAGTACCGGGAACTTGGTGGTAAATGGGTAGTCGGCTATCTCAGGCCGGGCAGCAGAAATCCTCGAAAGTAACGTGGACTTGCCTGCATTGGGCATGCCAATGATACCCACATCAGCAATGAGCTTTAGCTCAAGGAGGATCCACCTTTCTTCACCAGGCAAACCTTGTTCAGCATACCTGGGCGCCTGGTTTGTGGCAGTAGCGAACCTGGCATTCCCTCTGCCACCCCTGCCCCCCCTAGCCACAACAAGCCTTTGCCCGTGTGCAGTCAAGTCCCCCAGTACTTGGCCGGTTTCCGCATCCACCGCCACAGTGCCTACTGGCACTCTGACCACGATGTCCTTGCCGTCAGCCCCATGGCAATTGGAGCCTTTCCCGTGCTCCCCCTTCTCCGCTTTGAAATGAGCCCTATAGTGGAAGTCAATGAGTGTGGACATCCCCTGGTCTGCCTCTAGGATCACGCTTCCACCGTTTCCCCCGTCTCCACCACTAGGGCCGCCCTTGGGGACAAACTTCTCCCTGCGGAAGGCCACACAGCCGTTTCCGCCGTCCCCACCCTTGACGTATATCTTCACCCTGTCAACGAAGAGGGGCCTCACTTCATCCCACCAAGTCTATCCTAACAGTCACCTGGTCCCCATCTCGGCACGCACCAGCCCTTGCTAGCCTCTCAGCAAGGCCGCAGTTGCCTTCTGCCTGTTGCATCAAGTATCCGGATATTATCACCGCATCACCAAGTTGTAGCTCCATCCTGTAGCACACATGCACCAGTTCTTCCAAGGCTAGCATCAAAGCGTGTCTGGCTCCCGGGCTCAGGGGATCGAGGCGCTTCAAAACTTGCACGTTAGTGGCCACTCCCTTGAGGGACGCGTGGCCAAGCCACCTCAATATCACAGCAGCGTCCCTAGGTGCAAGCAAATGCCTGAGGGAACTCCGCGTCCTGACTGTCGCGAATGCTTCAAGTGCAGCCTCCCGGGCCTTCGCCACATCTCCAAGCTTCAGCCACCCGTCAATTAACTGGAGCTGATTGGAAAACTCGTGGTCCACGTATGACACTAACCAAAGTATGAGGTTGGACTGGCTCTCGTCCAGATCCACCAACGTGCCCTTGGACCCCCTATTCAAAGAGCCTGGCCTCAACAGGCCAGGCTCAAATCAAGAGCTCTTTCAAGTAGTGGCTGGCGCCTCTGGAAGGACGCTGACGATCCTCTTCCCTTTCCTCGTTCCAAAGCACACGTAACCATCTATCTTTGCAAACAGCGTGTAATCCCCACCCACGCCCACGTTCACGCCAGGGTGGACCTTTGTGCCAACCTGCCTCACGAGAATCGAACCAGCCGTGACGAACTCCTTGTCAAAGGCCTTGACCCCCAACCGTTTGGAATGGCTGTCCCGCCCGTTGCGAGAACTACCAACGCCTTTCTTGTGAGCCATTCAGTTCACCCCGCTTTCAGTGCCGCCTTGCCCTAACGAGATTGCCCCAATCTTGAGGCTGGTGAACGGCTGCCTGTGGCCATAGCGCCTGCGGTAATTCACCTTGTGCCTGTACTTGAACACCAAGATTTTGGGAGCCTTGCCCTGCTTAATGATGTCTGCCGTGACAGAGGCACCTTCGACGTACGGCCTTCCAACTACGGTTCGCCCGTCATCAGTTTGTACAAACAACACCTTGTCCAAGGTTACAACCGAGCCGGGCTCCCCAGGAAGCTTCTCAACCCATATCACGTCACCTGGCGAGACTTTGTATTGCTTCCCCCCGGTCTCCACTATAGCGTACATCCGATTCACCTCACACCCTCGCCTCAACCGCAGGTAGGCGTTGGGCCTTTTGCACCTGCTGAGAGCGGTTTAAGAAAGCACGTTTCATTCTAACATTGGCCCTCGCCAGCGTCAACTTTGGTCGCCACGCTCACAAGCTTGTCAGGCACGCAAACCACCTTCATTATCTCTCTACCCTGGAGCCACTTTTTCACCTTGTCGGCGTTCAGGGCCACCTGCTCCAGCTGCTTGGGTTCGAGTCCAGCCCTAACTCGGATCTTGTCCCGAACCTTGCCATCGATTTGAACCACGACGGTGACCGTGTCTGCCCGCAAGGCCTCTTCCTCGTATTTGGGCCAGCTTTCAAGGTGAATGCTCGTCCCATGCCCAAGCTTGCTCCAGAGTTCCTCTGCAATGTGGGGTGCAAAGGGCGCAAGCATGAGCAACAGTTTCTCAACTCCATCCCTCAGCAACTGGGTGTTGCGCTTTTCCGCCGGTACCCTTTCAAGGTAGGAGTACATATTGTTTACAAGCTCCATCAGAGCCGCAATCGCCGTGTTGAAGCTAAAGCGGTTCTCGATGTCGTTGGTTACACGCCGCAGGGTAGCATGAATTGCCCTGTAGAGCTGAGCGTCTTCCTCGGAACGCTCCCCATTGGGCCCACCTCCCTGCTGGCTTTCGAGCACAGCACCAACCAAGCGCCATACCCTGTTCAGGAACCTTGAGCAACCTTCCACGCCCGTGTCGCTCCACTCAAGTTCCTTTTCGGGCGGCGCCGCAAACAAGATGAACAACCTGGCAGTGTCGGCGCCATACTTGGCCACAATTTCGTCGGGCGCCACAATGTTACCTTTGGACTTGGACATTACGGCGCCCTCTTTAAGCACCATGCCCTGAGTGAGCAAATTGGTGAATGGTTCCACTTCTTTGGTCAGGCCAGCGTCGTGCAGCACCTTGGTGAAGAAGCGGGAGTAGAGCAGATGCAGCACTGCGTGTTCTATCCCACCGATGTACTGGTCCACTGGCATCCAGTAGTCCACCGCAGGTTTGGCGAAGGGGCCCGTGGTCTCCTTGGGAGAGCAGTAACGGTAGTAATACCACGACGAGCAGATGAACGTGTCCATGGTGTCCGTCTCGCGGGTCGCCGGTCCCCTACACTTTGGACAACTCGTCTCCACGAACTCCTTGCAGGTTCGAAGGGGAGATATTTGCCCTGGCTCAAAGGACACGTTCTCAGGCAGCAACACAGGAAGCTGATCTTCCGGGACAGGCACAATGCCACACCGATCGCAGTAAACGATGGGGATCGGAGCACCCCAGTACCGCTGCCTGGATATGAGCCAGTCCCGCAACCTGTAGTTGACCGCCCTCTTCCCAATGCCATGCTCCTCAGCGTACTTGGCAACTGCCTCCTTGCCTTCTGCCACCCAGAGCCCATCGAACTGCCCTGAGTTAACCATATACCCGTCACCGTCGTACGCCCGACTCATGGTGGCAGCGTCAAGGGAACCGCTGGGGTCTTGAATAACCACCCTGATGGGCAGACCGTGCTTCTTGGCGAACTCGAAGTCCCTCTGATCATGAGCTGGCACTCCCATCACAGCCCCTGTGCCGTACTCCACCAGTACGTAGTCTGCCACCCATATGGGCACTTCTTCGCCGTTCATAGGGTTGATGGCGTAGGCACCGGTAAACATGCCCTCTTTCTCTCTTTCCGTGGACGTCCTCACGATCTCCGACATGTTGCGGCACTTCTCCGCAAAGGCAGCAACCTTCCTTTCATACTCTGTGCCAGCCAATATCTCCTTGAGCAGTGGGTGCTCAGGGGCGAAAACCACAAACGTCACCCCAAAGATAGTGTCCTGCCTGGTGGTGAAAACCTTGAACTTTTTGGGAGAGCCCTTGATACCGAACTCGAACTCAACCCCTTCGCTTCGGCCAATCCAGTTCTCCTGCATCACCCTGACCTGCTCTGGCCAGCCTTTGAGTAGCTTGAGGTCTTCCAGCAACCGGTCAGCATAAGCGGTGATCTTCAAGAACCACTGTTCTAGCTCTGTCTTGGTCACCGGGCTATGGCAACGCCAGCACTCCCCGTCGATAACCTGTTCGTTTGCAAGCACAGTCTTGCACGAAGGGCACCAGTTCACCAGGGCACGCTTCTTGTACGCAAGGCCCCGCTTGAACATGAGGAGGAACAACCATTGAGTCCACCTGTAATACCTAGGATCACAAGTGGCCACCTCCCTGTCCCAGTCGTAGCTGATGCCGAGCCTTTTCAGCTGGCGCCTCATATTCGCTATGTTGTTCCACGTCCACGTAGCAGGGTGAATTCCTCTCTTGATTGCAGCGTTTTCTGCTGGCATTCCAAAAGCATCCCATCCCATGGGATGCAGCACGTTGAATCCCCGCATGCGCTTGAACCGTGCAACCACGTCGCCGATAGAGTAGTTGCGCACGTGGCCCATGTGCAGGTCCCCTGAAGGGTATGGGAACATCTCCAAGCAGTAGTACTTGGGCTTATTGGGGTCTTCAAACACCTTGTAGATTTGCCACTTTTCCCATTGGCTCTGCCATTTGGTCTCTATGGCCTCGAAGTCGTACCTCTCCACACAACCGCCTCCCTGCACCAACCGCCATGACTCAGCTATATAAAAAGCCCTCGCCCACGAAGGGGCGAGAGCATTGGTTCCCGCGGTACCACCCTAGCTTCAGGACATACAAAATGGTGGAGCTGATGGGATTCGAACCCACGACCTCATGAATGCCATTCATGCGCTCTCCCAACTGAGCTACAGCCCCACTCCTGCACTCTGGCTGCTATAACGCGCAGCGCGCGGCGCCAGCTACAGAGGACACCCTCCTTCACCGCGCTGCTCCAGAGCGAGAAACCCTGCTCAGCCCACTGGCTCGCACCATCCGCCAGCTCTCTGAGAACCTTCGCAAGGGCCCTCTCCTTCATTGCAATTGCAGTTTCAATTATACCGCCAACTTCATGCATGTCAAGGCAAATGGGTTGGGTTGGCAAGGCTCTGTGAGGCATGAATGGCATGCGGCGCTCACATCGTGGCAAAGCCTTCCAATGCTCGACTGCTTGCTGCCCAATGCACACAAGGCGTCGTCTCCGCGCGCGTTGTGCCGGTGTTTAGGTAACTTCTAAACCGCGCCCAGTAAGGTGCCTGCTAGTCTTTTACATAGCCAAGCGTTTGCCCCAACTCAAGCGTGCGCTCCCTGATTTGATCGCGGACGCTCCGGAATACCTCCATAACCTGCTCTTCCGTCCCCACAGCCCTAGCAGGATCGGGCAAAGGCCAGTGAAACTTCTTGACGGTGCCGGGCACAGCCACGCAACGTTCCTCAGCATCCCCACATAACGTAACTACCACATCCATGGAGTTCAAGAGTTCCGGGTCAAGCGGCTTGGATTGTTGTTTAGAAATGTCTATACCCGCTTCCGCCATCACCTTTATAGCCAAGGGATGAACCCCTTTTGGCTCCAAACCCGCGCTATAGACCTCGCACCCAGAAAGAAGGTGCCGTGCAAATCCTTCCGCCATTTGACTTCTACATGAATTACCGGTGCATAAGAACATGATACGTAGTTGTTTGGCTAGGTTCAACTTCCATCACCTCTGTCTCGTCCAATTTGCATGTGGCCCGGATAACCTTCTCGTGCCGCCCCTTGTCGCGCCAGAATGTTCAGTACTCACAAGGCTTGGTGCACGCAATCATAACTCCGCTAGCAACATACTAGCGTATCGGGCATCTGCCACGTACACCAACTTGTCCAATCACAGCGTGGAACCGCAACAAGGGCCAATTGACATCTGAGCACTGAAGCCTACCGTCTGTGGTCGAAGCGGGTTTGAACAGGGTCTTGAGTGGGTGGAAGGATAAGCTCGCCAATTGTGAGATTCCCTTGACCCGACAGAAGCGCCTTGACTACCTCACGCTCGCTTACCGTGCCCTTCAGTCTCATCTCGGCGTCGCACACGTCAATCATGTGGTAACGCCCGGGCTGCAACCTTTGGGCAATGGTAGACAAACTTACACTTTCCAGGACCAGCACCTGTTCCACGGGAAGCATGCCCTTGGAGGCCAAGAGCTTCTTCTTGCCGACGAGCGCTTCCACGATGACCACCCCCAGCGAAATTCTTTGTGCTCTTGATTGGCTAAGCAACACCGCCGAAAGCCCCAGAGGTGCTAGTCCCACGCCACCATGCCAGAAAAGCAAAAAAACGGAGCTGACTCCAGAAAGAACCACCACAATCCTGGTTATGCTGAGCATAAGCAGCGTGCCCCTACGGTAACCGTACTTGGAAGCAAGGTATGCCCTACAAGCTCTCCCGCCGTCCAAGGGCAGCGCAGGAAGGAGGTTCACAAAGGCCATGTACGCATTAAGGCTCTGGAAGAAGGCGAGGGATTGACCTGAGGCAAGCTCCATTCGCTTTAACAGGCTCCCAATGCTAAGCAACACCATGTTGTTTACTGGGCCTGCCAGCGCCACGCACAGTTCCACTATGGGCTCTAGCTCAATGGGTGCGGGAATGCACATCACGCCGCCCAAAGGAGTAACCTCAATGCTTTCAACTCGTAGGCCATAGCCCAGCGCCACCACCATGTGTGCCAATTCGTGGGCGGCCAGCACCAGGAGCACCATGACAAGCTGCCACATCCACCCCAAAATGACGCACGCCAGCGCCACCACTATCCAGACAGGGCTAACACTTAAGGCAACGCCCCACAGTACCCCTAGCCTCACGGGTTAGTCCTGCTACCTTCCTTTTCCGACGCAGGCAGCACCACCAGTGGGTCTACCTGTTGGCCGTTCCTCTTCACCTCAAAGTGAAGATGAGGCGCCGTGGCGTCCCCAGTTTGCCCCACACGCGCCACAAGCTGCCCCTGCTTCACACTTTCGCCTGGCTTGACAATGATTTCCGAACAGTGGGCATACAATGTTTGCCAACCAGAGCCATGGTCGATTTCCAGCATCTTGCCGTAAGATGGACTCTCCCGTACCACGATGACCACTCCATCAGCAGCACACCGTATTGGAGCACCCATCTCGGCAGAAATGTCGATCCCCTGATGTAGCTGCTGTCCCCTACCAGCAGGCTCAACCCTCCAGCCGAATACAGAGGTCACTGCTCCATCCACGGGCCAGCCCATTTCCACCAGCGTACCCCTGGGAATCCTTGGTGGTGTGTTCCAGAACCGAGCAAGGGCTTCAGTGTCCACAATCTGCTTAATGGCGGATACCACCTTGCTGTTTTCCAGGTCCGAGGCAAAATCGTAATCCTGGGTCACAAACGCCTTAACCCATAGCATTGCTGTCTTGCACACTGCAAAGGGTGCTGCATTTAGGGCCGCCACCACAAGGTATATGAGGACGCAAAGCAATACCTGCCGGAGCAATCTGCTTTGGGCAACGCCTCTCAGCAGCTTCACGTCATTCTTCAAAGCCCGGCGCAGCCTAGACCTGGTCGTACGGGACACTCTGAGCCTCATCCCTCACACCTCCAAAGCTCATATCCATGTATATTGACAAGCCTATCTGGAATATGCAGGCCAGCTCCTCCGTAGGATTCATATCAAGCAGGAGCTGCGTAAAAGGAGGAGGTTTCCGTGTCCCGCAAACTCAAGTCTGCCATCGGGACGTTGCTGGTGCTCATAGTCGTGGGGTCCGTGTACGTGTGGAGGATGCCAAGGGAAAAACCAGTACAAGAGGTAATGGTTGTGTCCCCTGGAGGCAGCGAAATGCCGGTATTCTACATCAAGACCAAGGAAAAGAAGGTGGCGCTCACTTTCGATATCAGCTGGGGAATCAAGACTTTACCCTCTGTGTTGCAGGTGCTCAAGAACCTTAACCAGAAGGCCACTTTCTTCCTGTCAAGTCCCTGGGTGGAGATGCACCCAGACCTAGCGCGGGAAATCGCAGCCGCGGGCCATGAAATTGCCAGCCACGGCGAAAAACACGTCAACTTGAGTACTCTGAGCAAGGCGGAGGTCATTGAAAACATTTCTACTGCGGGCAAGGTGATTCAAGACAAACTAGCCGTGAAACCCAGGTTCTTTAGGCCCCCTAACGGGGACTACGACGACGTGGTCGTCACAACCGCAAGGGAGCTGGGATATGAGACAGTCATTTGGGCTGTGGACTCCCTTGACTGGAAGAACCCCGGGGTGCAGTTCATGGTGGATAGGGTGAAGAAACTGGTGTTTCCAGGCGCAATACTGTTGTTCCACGCCAGCGATTCCACCAAACAAACCCACCTGGCGCTGCCCCTCATAATCGAGCAGCTGCGCAAGGACGGCTACCAGCTTCTCACTCTGGGGGAACTGTGGAGTGCAGGACAACCTGGAAGGGATGACCCAAGAGGAAGGTCAAAACCATAACCGTCCTCTGGTTTAGGGTATAATTGCCTTGATGGGGGTGACCCAGCGTAGAGCTGAACAAGCTGTTGAAAAAAGTGTCCGTGCCTGCGAGGTACGTTGACGGAGAACTCAATTCCATTCGGAAACCTCATTCGGAGGTCTCCCTTTTGTTTGCCCTGGCTTTCCCAGATGTGTACGAAGTGGGCATGTCCCACTTAGGGAGCCAAATACTTTACAAAGTGCTCAACGATCAGTCCCAAGTGGCGTGCGAACGGGTATATGCTCCTTGGGTTGACATGGAGGCAGCAATGCGCCAGGAAAAGCTGCCCTTGTTTGCCCTGGAAAGCCAGGTGCCAGTTTCCCGATTCCATGTAATTGGCTTTTCTCTTCAGTACGAGTTGTGTTACACCAACGTACTCAATATGTTAGACCTCGCTGGTATCCCGGTGCGTTCTAGCCAACGGGAAGACAGCCACCCTTTGGTAATCGCTGGAGGGCCTTGCTGTTTCAATCCCGAGCCTCTAGCCCCGTTCATTGACGCGTTCGTCATCGGTGAGGGCGAAGAGGTGGTGTTGGAGCTGGGCCAAACCTTGCTCTCTTATCGGGGTATCCCCAGGCTAAAGCTGTTAGAAAGGCTGGCTAGCATTCAGGGAGTCTACGTACCATCGTTGTACGCCGACAAGTACCAAGACGGACGCTATCTGGGGCTTGAACCAATCTGGGAAGGGGCTCCACGCGTGGTGCGTAAAAGGGTACTCCCGTCCCTGGACGGCGCCCCCTATCCCCTAAGGCCCATAGTACCCTTCGTGAACGTAGTCCATGATAGGGCAGCCCTGGAAGTTTTCCGGGGGTGTACAAGGGGCTGCCGCTTTTGCCAAGCAGGCATAATTTACAGGCCCGTACGGGAAAGGCAGCCCGAGGAGGTACGGGCCATGGCCCGGGAGTTGATCGGGGCTACTGGCTACGACGAGCTTTCGTTGGTGTCCCTGTCAACTGCAGACTACTCCCATATTCAACAAACCATGGAACGACTTGCCCAGGAGTTAAGCCCCTATGGCGTTGGCTTGTCTCTGCCCTCACTGAGGGTGGACACCTTCTCCGTGGAGCTGGCCAAACAAGTGGAGAGGGTGCGCAAGAGCACCCTCACCTTTGCCCCGGAAGCGAGCACAGATCGCCTGCGTCGAGTAATCAACAAGGGCATATCCCACGAACAAATATTAGAGGCGTGTGCTGCTGCCTTCAAGGCGGGCTGGCATTCCCTCAAGCTATACTTCATGATTGGCCTTCCCACTGAGACTGACGATGACATTGAAGGGATAGCCCAGCTGGTGCGGGACGTGAAGAGGGCTTACGGGGCCACAAGTACGTCCCGTCGCCCCTTGGCGCTGCATGTGAGCGTTTCCAACTTCGTGCCAAAACCCCACACTCCGTTCCAGTGGGAAGCCCAAGACACGCCGGGGGAGCTCAGAAGGAAGCAGGGGTTGCTGTCGCGCTTGTTGAAACCCCTGGGGGTCAAGCTTTCCACACATGACCCCCAGACTTCCCTTCTTGAAGCGGTACTTTCAAGGGGTGATAGACGCTTAGCCCCTGCGATAGAAAGGGCGTGGCTACTGGGAGCCCGGTTCGACGCTTGGAGCGACCAATTCCGCTTTGACCTGTGGGATCAGGCCTTTAGGGACGTGGGCGTCGACCCTGGGCACTACGCAAACCGGCAAAGGGACAAGGATGAGGTGTTTCCCTGGGACCATATTGACCCAAGGGTATCCCGGCAGTTCTTGTGGACAGAAAGGCTCAAGGCGCTGGCAGGCGAACAGACCCCCGACTGCCGTTGGGATGCCTGTTCCGGGTGCGGGGTGTGCGCCGACGACGTGCAATGCCGACTTGCGCCACGGAGTGAGCAACCATGATTGTCTGGGTTAGGTTCAGCAAACAGGGACCAGTGCGCTATATTTCCCACCTTGACTTCGCAAGGACAATCGAAAGGGCTTTGCGCAGAGCTGGAGTGCCCGTGGAATTCACCCAGGGCTTCAACCCTCACATGAAGGTATCTTTTCTGGACGCCGTGCCCCTAGGAATGGAAAGTCAGGCCGAGTGGGCCCAGATCCGGCTTGCATCCCCAGTATCGTTGTCGGACATGCTCTCGAGACTCAACACCTGTCTTCCCACTGGCATAAGGGCGCTGGAAGCGATTCAGGTGCCCGAAGGATCAAGGGGCAGAGTAGCGTTGCGCGCTATCAGCTACCAGGCGCAAGTGAGGCTCAGCAGAATGCCCGACCAGGGTATCACACGCTTGGTGACGCAGTGGCTCTCACAAGATGCTATCACCGTGAAAAAGGGAGAAAACCTTATTGACGTCAAGGGTCTTCTGCTTCGCGTCGACTGCAGATATCAGCCCGAAGAGGGGAAATTTGTCATGGACGTTACCGTAGCAGGTACTAGCGTTAGGCCCGAAGCGCTGATGAAGTCCTTGGACCAATTGTGTCAAGGTTGTCTGGACATGGAAACGCTGGAGGTACAAAAGCTCGAGGTGCATTGGTAACCCATGAGAAAGCAAATCCTAGTGAGCACAGCCATCGATGAGCTTAGGGTAGCGCTGCTGGAAAACGGGTCTCTGGTGGAGTTCTACCTGGAAAGGCCCACCCAACACCGACTGGTTGGCAACATTTACAAAGCACGAGTTGAGAACGTCCTACCCGGCATGGAAGCCGCGTTCGTAGACATTGGTCTGGACAAGAACGCATTCCTCTATGTGGAAGACGCGTTGCCCCCTGCGGTTTCCGAAGACCTGGACAAGAGTGAACGCCCTCGCGCTAGGAACATATCCGAACTGTTGAAGCCAGGACAAAGCATAGTGGCACAGGTGGTCAAAGAGGCTTTCGGTACCAAGGGTGCCAGAGTGAGCACCCATTTCACCCTGCCCGGGCGATACCTGGTGCTCATGCCCACTGTGGACTACGTAGGCGTTTCCAGGAGGATAGAAGACCAAGCTGAGCGCGAGAGGTTGCGCCAACTGGCAGAATCCCTGGAGCGAAAGGGGCACGGCTTGATCGTGAGGACTGTGGCAGAGGGCAAATCCCAGGAAGACCTTGCCTCTGACCTAAAGTTCCTTTTGAAACTTTGGGACAACATCCAGAAACGGGCCAAGAACGCCAAAACTCCCACTCTCCTGTACAGCAACCCAGGCCTGTTGTACCGCGTGGTAAGGGACATGCTCAGCCCAGATACTGAGGAACTGCTCGTGGACTCCCAAAGGGAATACTTGAAGCTCTTGGAAATAGTGAACATGCTTTGTCCAGAGCTACAGTACAAGTTGCGCCTGTACGTTGACAGGAAGGAAACCCTGTTTGACCTGTACGGCGTGGAAGAACAGGTCGCCCAAGCGTTAGCCAGGCGCGTTGGGCTCAAGAGCGGCGGATATATCGTAATAGACCGCTGTGAAGCCCTAACAGCCATTGACGTCAACACCGGGAGGTACGTGGGCAAGAAGAGCCTCTCAGAAACGGTTTTTCAGACGAACCTAGAAGCAGCGGATGAAATTGCACGACAAATCAGGCTCAGGGACATAGGCGGCATAATCATAGTGGACTTCATCGACATGGACAAAGAAGAACAAAGACAGACAGTGTTGGAGAGGCTTAAGGAGAAACTTCGCCTTGACAGGACACCAACCACAGTACTGGGTTTCACCGAACTGGGTCTCCTTCAGCTAACCCGGAAGAAGACGGGCGTCGAGCTATGGACTGCTTTGCAGCAGCCTTGTCCATACTGCAAGGGCACTGGCAAGGTGCTTACGGAAGCTGCCATCGCTTCCATGATAAGGCGGGAAGTTGCCAAGGTGCTCTCAACTTCCGCAAGCGAAGCCATCCTCGTGGAAGTGCATCCGTCCGTAGCATCCCTGCTGATTGGCCCAGGTGGTTCCAACCTCAAAGAGCTGGAAAGGTCCCTTGGAAGGTTCATATTCGTGAGGGGAGCCGAAGGCCTTCACCTGGAGGAGATGAGCATTAAGGCCATGGGCAAGCGCGATGAGGTTGAAAGGCGCGCCCTGCCAGTGGCGGAAGGTCAGGTGGTCATGCTCCTCATAGAGAACCCCCACTCCAGTCACCCCAACAACGGAATTGGGCGCGTGGAGGGGTTTGTGGTGGAAGTGGAAGGAGCCGGCAGTCTAGCTGGTTGTGTTGTAGAAGCGGAGATCACTAAGGTTTCCAGGACGTCAGCCAGAGCCAGGCTGCTGGATCGAGGTGAGAACGAACCGTGAAGCTCGAGCTCGGCTTTCGAGTTTGGATACGCCACAACGACACCGTCCTAGGTGATGGCCTGTTCCAATTGCTGAAGGGGGTAAGCTCGTGTGGCTCAATCTCTCATGCTGCCGCCCAAATGAAGATGTCTTACAGGCAGGCCTGGGGAAAGATCCACAGGGCAGAGAAAGCCATGGGGGTGCGCCTTGTGGAGGCCAAAGCAGGTGGCCACCTGGGCGGAGGCACACACCTCACCCCAGAAGGCGAGGATTTGCTTTCTCGGTACGCTAGGTTTCGCGAGGAGGTAACCAGGCTGGTAGAAGAAAGCTTTTTCAAGCACTTCCAGGGGTCAATCTGGGTCGGGCGCAACCAGTGAGCGCAGGAACACCTACGCCCACCTGCCCGCACCGCTCAGGATTTTGCCTTGGGCTTCATTGTGCGACACTCTGTGTGAGAGGAAGTCCTGGCCTCTGCTCCAGGATTGCCCCCAAGCTCTGCGACTTCCACGTAAGGGCTGGCCTTCAGGCTACTGTCTACCTGGATTTCCTTGGCGCTGCACCCGTTTCCAGAGGTCCAATACTCGCAGGAAGATACTGTGCATTTTACGTCCTTGGGCAATTGAGTCACCTCCGGCATTTATTCTTGTTAGGTTCGTCCCCATTTATGCTTGACAAGGAGCGCCCCTTGGGCTAGTTAGTAATTGCAAATGATTTGCAAGGAGAGACGGCTATGGTGACCAATTGCCCAGGCAACCCACTTCATTCCCATGGTCGAAAGCTAACTCCTCAGCGCAGGCTGATTCTCCAAGTGATCTTGGCCTGCGGAGACCACCTGACAGCCGAGGAGGTGCACCGAAGGGTAAAGGCGCACAGACCCAGGCTGAATTTGGCCACCGTGTACAGGAACTTGAACATGCTTGCCCAGCTGAGGCTAATTGGAAAGGTAGACTTGGGAGACGGACGTGCAAGGTTCGAGGCTCGCACTGACCACCATCACCACCTGTACTGTTTGAGCTGCGGGCAAATAATAGAGCTAGATTCTTGCCCGCTTGAAAGGTGTATTGCACCAGGGTTCTTGGTCACCAGCCATAAGTTCGAAATCCAGGGCTACTGTTCTAGCTGCCAAGCAGCGAAGTCTTCGCAGCCCACGGAGGTGAACCAATAATGAGCCATCTGCACGTTCCCGATGGCTTGCTTTCGCCAGCCTGGGCAATTGGAGGCTTTGCGATCACTGGCGTGCTGCTTGCAGTTGCCCTCAGGATGGTGGGAGTCCAAGGCGGAAGGGGCTCCATGGCCTGGATCGCCGGGGCAAGCGCCTTCATGCTGCTTGCCATGAGTGTGCCAATCCCATTGGCACCAATACCAGTGCACCTCAACCTCATGGCCATGACAGGCATCCTGTTGGGAGTTTGGCGAGGGGTGATTGCCGCCTTCGTGACAAACCTCCTGCTTGCCCTCATGGGCCACGGTGGCATTACCGCCCTGGGGCTGAACACACTGCTAACGAGCAGCGAGGTCATAGTTGCCAGCCTTGTTTTTCAAACCCTCCGTCGGAGGCTCGCTCCTGGAAAGGCGGCTGGCGCATCTGCCGCCATAGCCTTGAGCCTTTCTGCCGCGCTCACCGCCGAGGTAATGTCTGGGGCTGCAGCAGAGCTCGTTCACGGGCAAAGCGAAACTACGTTCTCTCCACTTCGGTTTCTCGCACTGGCTTCCCCAGTCTTCGTGCTGGGCATACTCGTCGAAAGCATCCTTACGGCGCTGGTCGTAAGCTACCTGGCCAAGGTGCGCCCTGGGCTAGTTATCCCACCAGCCCAGGAGAGGTGAAGCCTATGCACTTGGCAATGCTGGACTTGGCAGCCAACACTGGCAAGAGCTGCTGGCACAGAGCTTCACCCATGTCCAAGCTGGCCTTCACCCTTGCAGTGGTGGGAGCAGCAGTGATATGCAACAAACCACTACCCCTGGGCGCAGATCTTGGCCTTGTGGCGCTGGCAATGGGCCTCAGCAGGGTTCCCCTGCGCCAACTGGGGCATATGCTCCTAATTCCAGTTTCCTTTTCCGCATTGTTCGCCCTCAGCGTGGTGGGGCCGCGCACACTGCAAGCCCTAATAGTGCTCAAAGCCACTGCCAGTGCCAGTGCCCTTCTGTTGCTTATGTGCACCACTCCAGCCCCTGCTGTCTTTGGTTTAATAAGGAAACTGTTACCAGGGGCTTTAGCCGACGCATTGTTCATAACCTACCGGGCGTTCTTTGTGCTCCTCGACGAGCTTTGGGGCCTGGCCAAGGCCACAAGGTTGCGGGGCAGGGTCGAATTTACAAGCCTAGCAGCCGTTCTTGGCACCCTCTTGCTAAGGTGCCTGGACAAGACCCAGCGCATGGAACAAGCCCTGCAGCTGCGGGGGTACAAGTGCGGCGCGGTCTACACCTCCATTGAAGCAACGCCATCACTTTGCGACTTGGCCCCCTGGACTTTCACCCTTGTTGTGATGCTTGGAGCGTGGTTCTCGTGGAAGAAATTGTGAGAGTGAAATGCATTAAGCACGTGTATCCCGACACCACAGTGGTGGGGCTGTGCGGACTGGACCTCACAGTGCATTCTGGAGAAAGGGTCGTGCTCCTTGGCCCCAACGGCTCTGGCAAGACCACTCTGCTTGCTCACGTCTTGGGCTTACTCACCCCCGTGGAGGGGCAAGTGAGAGTGTTCGGCCTGGACCCAGCAAGGGATTTCGCAAAGATCCGCCCCAGAATTGGAGTGGTGCTCCAAGATGTGGACCACCAAATAATTGGGCCAACTGTTTGGGATGACATTGCGCTCGGCCTCAGGAACCAGGAGCTTGACCGCCACACCATAGCCGCCATGGTGGAAGACATCATGGAAAGGATGGGAATTACGCATTTAAAGGACAAGATCCCCCATTACTTAAGCGGCGGAGAAAAGAAAAAGCTAGCCCTGGCATCGGCCATGGTCACAAAACCTCAGCTCCTAGTGCTTGACGAACCGTTCAACGGTCTGGACTCAGCCTCTTCAGGCGAAATCGTGGAACTGCTCTCCCGCCTCCACGCTGATTACGGCACGGCTATGCTCATCACTACCCACGACGTCAATCGCGTGCCTTCAATTGCCGACACAGTATACGTCATTGACCAAGATGGATCGTGCACCCACGGCACACCCCGCGCAGTCCTTTCGCGCCCTGATTTGCTGCGAAAGGCCAAGCTGGAGCCTCCTGTTCTGGTACAACTCTTCCAGGTACTGGTGAGTCATGGTATGGCGCTATCTGCGCCAATGACAGTGGATGAGGCTGCTGCGCAGTTGCTCTCCGCTGTGAGGCCCGCACAAGCCGAGTGAGCACCCACTTGCAGGAAACGCCCAACAGCGGTCTTGACAGATGACATTGCGCCGCACAGAATATATCCAACAAGTGGACGCGACGCCGATCACAAGGCAGGGATTTTCGGTGGAACATGAATGACCAGGTAAATGGGGAGTATTGTTTGTCGATCCTTGACAAGGGAATAGCTGACCTGGGCCGATTGCTAAGGTGATTAACCAGCAGCAATCCGTGGCATTTACACATCAGTCCCGAGCGAGGAAAGGGTTCTGGACTTGTTACGAGGGCGGGCCGCAAGCTCCACTAGGGCGTTGGAACTGTGTAATTCCCTTAGGCCACATCCGAGAGTTTGAGACAGCCTCTCTTCACACAACAGATTCAACGCGCAACGAAAAAACCGAGGTGAACCAGGGAGACAGAGCTGACCCTTACTGCAGTCACAGACCGGGAACGAGACGTGCACGTGGCCGAATGCCCTGAAGTTGGGACAGTCTGCCAGGGAATAGCATGAAGAGGGCGCTGCGCAACTTGAAGGAAGCTGTTTCGGGTCGGGAAACCGGAAAGTCTTTGCAAGTGCCTCAGCCCTGCAGGGCATACGGAGATAACGCCACCCCTGCCTGTGGTGGTCCGGGTTAGTTCCTCGGTTCGAGGGGTCTCTGCACTGCAGCGGTGTTTCAGCGGAGTCTGACTACGACCGATATGACAAGAACTGCCCCATCGTTACCCGCGCATGAGTTCTGGAAGACCCTTCAGTCCATCCAACATTTGCCTCTTTTCTTGATCAATGCTGCACTTAACTTATGAAACCTGAACCAGAAGAACACTATCCATTGCGTAAAGCCGCTGAAATATTGGGCGTACACCCTGTAACCCTGCGCCGCTGGGAGAAAGAGGGCAGGATACGCTGTATACGCACGCCCTCCGGCCAGAGGCGTTT
>JBNARI010000022.1:0-32118 GCA_049718765.1 Bacillota bacterium
CAACCTTTGGGCCCAACTTGTTTTTACAGCAAATCTGAGACTTGACCCGCGCGCTTCTTTCAACCTCTTGTTTACGGCCTTCCTCTTCCACTCATTCTCTTCTTCTTTCAACTCCCGCTTCAGCCTTTCTACCTTCTCCTCCAGCGCAGACAAGGAGTAAAGCAGGCACTCCTCGTCCCTGAGGAGGAGTTCGTAGTTCTCCGGCAGCCTCTCCTCAAAACCCAGGGCCTTCCTTCCGATCACCAAGGCCCCCGCCACGTCCTTGTCCATCAGGTGTTGAGGCGCATATTTGAGCCTGCCTATCACGGAAGTGTAGGCCGGGTCTACTTTAATCACTTCTCCTCCGCTTCTTTTAGCCAGGATTTCTATCTTCGCCAAGATGCTTTTATACGCCGCTTAGCCAGGCCGTCTCCCCTTCTCCCCCGGGGCAGCCTTTTCAGGTCTTCTACAGCTACGGCTTTACCCTTCTCCAGAGCCAGGCTGACCACCCGGTGGGCCACCTGCCAGCAGAGGTATCCCCTCTTGTCTTTGCTGGCATAGATCAAATCGTGGAGGCTTATCCTCTCGTAACCCGCGAGGTTGCCCTGGGAATAGACTTCCGTCACTGCCAAGTGGAAGGGATAAGCGTTGACATCTATCCCTATGACCCCGTTTTCTCGGGTGATGGTAGCAGGAGGGAGTTCTTCTTCTATGCTCACGTGGGCGTAGACTCTTCCGTCTTTCAGCTTCAGCTCCACCGAATAGGGGAACCACTTACCCGTTTTCTCCGCCTGGTGTAAACCCCAGATGAAGCCCGTCCCATCCTCAAGACCTTAGCCCGCACCCACTCTTTGTCTCCCACCGAGATTCGGAGGTAGACGTCTCCTTCCAGCCACACGAACCGAAGGTTAAGGTTTCCTTGCTTGCTCTTGTCTCCCCTGGAGTAGAGGTTCCCCTGCCTCTTTTCCCTCCATTCCCTTTTCAGTTCCTCTATTTTCTGGCCGTCCAGGTGTTTTTTCTTCAGCTTCTCGAAGAGGCTTCTTCCCCCGAAGATGACTTTAGTGGGGTTCTACCCCCTCTCCCGGCAGGAGTTGAGAACCTGGCTCGCCTGAAGCACGGCATCATCGGCAAAGCGGCTATTGAGGTGAAAAACTTTCGCGAGGTGCTTCTTGAGTTCCTTCCTCTCCTAGCCCTCAAGGAGCCTCTTGTAGCCGTACCTCGTTGCAGAGGAAAACCTCCCCATGAGGTCGAGCACCCTCTGCTTGCCCTCTTCTTTCTCAAATTTCAGGAGGCACTGGAGGGTTATCACTTCTTTTTCCCGCCCATTTTGCCGTAAATCCTGGCGGCGAAAGAGGTCACTACGGCAACAAGGTCTTCCGCCAGCTCTTTCACCTGTTCCTCGTCCTCTCCGCCGTTGAGCACCACCAGTTCCACGCCGAAAGCGCCAAAGAAGTTCCTCAGGTACTCAAAACCGAACCGGCCAGCCGGTCGGCGTACTCAACTACCACCCTCTCCACTTCGCATTTCTTCACCATGTTGAGGAGTTTCGCAAGCCCCCTCCTGTTCTCGTTCACCCCACTGGCGATCTCACTGATCACTTCGTAGTCCCATCCCCTGGCTTGAGCAAACTCTTCGAGCCTTTCAATCTGGTCTTTGAGGTAGGCTTCCTGCTTCCTGGTGCTGACCCTCGCGTAGAGAACCGTCTTCAGCCGGATACTGCTTTCTCCCAGAAGTCCGAGGAGCCCTTCGATATCTTCTACCTTGTACCTCCGCACGCCGCCAGGGGTTCTAACAGGTGTTATCAGCCCCTGCCTTTCGTAGTTCAGGAGGGAGCCCCGGCTGAGCCCGTAAATCCCTTTGCACTCTTTTATAGTTAGCAGCTTCCGCTTCATGGCTTGGATATTAGGGAAAATCTGTCAACTGTAGCTAACCTCCCTGCTGAATATCAGCGCAATTGGGTACAAGATTGCTAAGGCTTCGGGCGAACTGGCTCACATTGCAGACCTGATTCTCCATCACCATATCACCATGAACGGTGGGACGGCACAGGCTACCCCACAGGGCCCAAGGGAAGCGAAATACCCTCGGCCTGCCGCATCTTGGCAGTAGCATGTGCGTTTGACGCCATGACAAGCGACCGACCCTACAGGAAGCAGCTTTCCCACGCAGCTGCTCTCCGGGAAATACGGCGCTGCACGGGGACTCAATTTGACCCTGCTGTGGTGGAAGTGTTCCTGAAGGTTGTCAGGCCTCTACCCTGATCCGTCGCCAGTGGTAAAGCCAGACTGGTAGGCCTACCAGTACATAGGCTATGCCTCTCTTGAGCCCGCGATAAATCGAGACAAGTTGATTTCTCCGGGCTTGAGCCTTTTCGAACTCTATTTGCTCCTGCACTATTTCCTTGGGCAATTCCTGGCTCCCATCCTGGCGCAGGTACCTCATGTAAACGTCAGCAGGCCCGGGCGAGTAATACTCCGGAGGGAACACGAAATCCAGCAGCGCAATTACTGTGCTTATGAGACCTATGATCACGATCATCAACGACACGAATGCCACCAAATGCAAGTACGCTTGTTTGAGCGTCCAGTCCTTCACCACATTCAAGTTCATGAGTCCACCCCCCGAACTAGCTCCACGATATCCCTACCACATTGTTCGACGAATTGAGGTGTGCACCTGTTCCACAAATGTAAGAGGCATGACTTGGCATAGTTTGTCTTGAGAAAACTAACCTGGGAACCAAAGGCCCAGCGTTTTTTTGTTGCAGTATGTTATCGCTAACGGCGAAATACGTAGTTCGCAATGGGTACCAACTTGCTGCTGTCGCCAAGCAGCGCATCCAGGGCTTTCTTAGCCATTGACAATGGGGACCGTGTGAGTTACTGTTGTGTAGCTGACAGAACAAGGCCATTTGGAGCGGACCAGGTGGCCGCGGGTCACGACATGGCCCGAGGAAAGTCCGGGCTCCGTAGGGCAGGGTGCTGGGTAACACCCAGCGGGGGCGACCCCAGGGAAAGTGCCACAGAGACATACCGCCTCGTGGGTGTCACAGCCACACGAGGTAAGGGTGAAAAGGTGGTGTAAGAGACCACCGGCAGCCAGGCGACTGGCTGGCCAGGCAAACCCCACCCGGAGCAAGACCAAATAGGAGGGGGATGACGCTGCCCGCCGATCCCTCGGGTTAGGTCGCTGGAGGTACCAGGCAACTGGCTACCCTAGATAGATGGTCACCCGAGACAGAACCCGGCTTACAGGTCCGCTCCTTGGACAAAGGCACCCATGAAGATAAAAACCAAGCCAGAGGACTTCATCGTGGAGGAACTAAGCCATATCAACCCAGGCAGCTCTGGTCCCTTTGCCCTTTACCAGCTGCGTAAGTACGGCTGGAACACCACCGACGTACTGGACCACGTTGCCAAAGGCCATCGTATCCCCCGAAGGATGCTCCAGTACGGTGGCCGAAAGGACAGATGGGCCATCACCACCCAGTACATAACCGTAGGCCCCAATTGTCCCGTTGACCTGAGCGGTGAGTTCCGGAGCAGCCCCCAAGCGGAATCTTTTTACGAATTCCGCCTGCTAGGAGCAATCGGCCAGCCCATGAGCCCAGGCCTGATTGCCGCCAATAGCTTTCATGTGGTTGTGAGGGAACTCGAGCTTGCCGAGGCCAACACAGCCCTTGCCCGGGCGAGCAGCGTCCTGCTCCAATTGGGGATACCAAACTACTTCGACGACCAGCGTTTCAGGGGGAGTACCCAGAGGACTGGTTTCGCGGCCGAGCGCATCATGAGAGGCCAGTGGAGGGGCGCGCTCCAGTCTATTCTCGATGGGCTAGGGTACCTGGGCAGCCTGGAGAACTGGGAAGACTGGAACAAGCTTTCTCAGAAAGCCAAACAGTCCTGGGTACGCAGAATTTGCACCCATTTGCAGCAAAACCCTCAAGACTATCTTGGAGCTCTGCACCTTATCCCCCAAGACGAGCTTGCAATACATTATGCGGCTTTCCAGGCTTACATTTGGAACGAGCTGCTGAGGAGGGCAATGATCAGCCTGGATGTGCCCCTGCTCGCGTACCCTGGAGATGCTGGCCCATATCTGTTCTTTGACCCCCAAACCCCCGACCACCGTCACGCCATTGAGAGGTTAGCTGAGTCCTTGGCTACACTGCCAGGCCCCAAGGCAAGCTTTTCAGACGAACTCTTAGGTAAGCTCTACCTGGAGGTGCTGGCGGATTGCGGTGTGGCACCACCGGACTTCAATGTGCGCCGCCTGCGCAAGGTCTTCTTCAAGGCGACACCAAGGTCGCTCCTGGTGACGCCCTCGCATTTACGGGTAAGTGGGCCCGACCCCGACGACCTGCATCCTGGCAAGTTCAAGCTGTCCCTTGAGTTCTCTCTGCCCAGGGGTAGCTATGGCACTATGGTAGTGAAGAGCTTGTTCGCCAAAACGCTGGAAGGAGGAATCAGCAGTGGAATTCAGAGATTTGGTAGCCAAACGCGCCAGTATACGTAAGTACTTGCCCGATGAAGTGAATGAGCAAGACGTCATGGAAATGCTCCAAATTGCAACCAGGGCCGCAAATGCAGGCAACCAGCAGACTTGGCGGTTTTTCGTGGTACGGTCCAAGGACCTACTTCAAAAAATGGCCCAGGCTGTGAGCGAAGCCATAGACGAGCTTGCGCAAAGGGTTGGCCGGCCCGAGCGCGCTCCTGGCGCAAAGAAATGGTCCGTGTTCTTCCAGGAAGCGCCGTGCGTAATAGCGGTGGCGGTGCAACGGTACAACTCCCCGGTGGACGAGATGTTGAGGCAGTCAGGTTACTCCCAGCTAGAGCTTGATGACCTCAGGTGTAGGCCAGACCTCCAAAGCGTAGGCGCCTGCATTCAGTTGCTGCTTTTGGCAGCTGAAGAAAAAGGCTACGGTGCTTGCTGGATGACAGCTCCAATGGTGGCAAGGCCAAAGCTGGAGCAAATCCTGGGAATCACACAGCCCCTATCCCTTGCTGCCCTGGTACCAATTGGGCGACCTGCGGAACAGCCCGAGCCCAGGCCCCGCAAGCCCGTAGAAGAGCTGGTTAAGTTCTTATGAGTGCGGCGCTAACTACAGCAATGTTAATATTCGTGGCTGAGGTTGGGGACAAGACTCAGCTCTTGGTAGCAGCCCTTGCAGGCAGGTTTCCAGTTAAGACCGTATTCCTGGGAATTGCTGCAGCCGTTGCCGCAGTGCAGGCAATTGCAGTCACTGCCGGGCACATGCTTGCAGGCGTCGTGCCCGTCCACTTGCTGCACCTGGCATCGGCTGCAGCTTTCTTTGGCTTTTGCGTATGGTCGCTGCGGGACGACAGCAGTGAGAGCTTGGCCGTGCGTAGGGTAAGCCCAAATCCATTGTTGGCAATTGCATTTGGCTTTTTCTTGGCTGAGCTGGGAGACAAGACTCAACTGGCAGCACTTACCCTGTCAGCCAGGTTTCCCCTTCCGCTGCACGTTTGGGCAGGTGCCGTGGTGGGCATGCTTGCAGCTGATTCCCTTGGACTGGTTGCAGGCTATGCTCTTGCCCGAAGGGTGGACGGCCACTGGGTTAGGTTGGGCTCCAGCTTGGCCTTCCTGGCCTTCAGCGCATATACCCTGTGGACCACAAACCTGGCTTGGACCGCCAAGGCAATATCTTCTCTTGTCATGTTGGCTATTTACCTTGCCTCGATCTCATCAAGTTTGAAAGCAGCATCAAGCCGCGCACAGCCCCGTAAAGCACGAGAATGACCCCGAACACGAACCCGATTCCCTTTGAGGCAATGCGGAATGCTTCCCCCAATCCCTTCACCTCCACACATTACTACTTCACCAGGGCCATCACAATTGCCCCGGCTACCACAGAGGCGATCTGTCCTCCCACGTTGACCGCAACTGCCTGCATCAACACGAAGTTTTGCGGGTCTTCCGCTTGGGCCATCCTCTGCACCACCCTTGCGGACATGGGAAACGCCGAAATGCCGCACGCACCGATCATGGGGTTCACCTTTTGTTTAAGGAAGAGGTTCACCCCCTTGGCAAAGAGCACCCCACCAGCGGTGTCCAGAGCAAAAGCCAACAAGCCCATGGCAATGACGCCAAGGGTGGCAGGCTTCAAGAACTGCTCGGCCACCATGGTGGAACCAATGGTTATTCCCAACAACATTGTCACTACGTTCACCAGTTCGTTGGAAGCAGAGCGCACAAGCCTCTCCACAACCCCAGACTCCCTCATGAGGTTGCCAAACATCAACGCCCCCACAAGCGCCACGCTCACCGGGGCAACCACGCCTGCCACGAGGGTCACTAAGATGGGGAACACGATCCTCACGCTTCGGGGAACTGCTTTTGGTTGGTAACTGGGCATCCTGATGAGCCGCTCCTCTTTAGTGGTTAGAAGCTTTATTATGGGCGGTTGGATTATTGGCACCAAGGACATGTAGGAGTAAGCAGCTACAGATATTGGGGCAAGCAAGTGGCGGGCAAACCGTGTGGCCACAAATATTGCGGTGGGGCCATCTGCAGCTCCAATCACTCCAATTGCTGCGGCTTCCTTGATGCTGAACCCCATTCCGGCTGCAGCCACCATCGTGCCGAAAACCCCTATCTGAGCCGCTGCCCCGAAAACCAGCAGCGCAGGCTGTTGTAGTAGGGGGCTAAAGTCAATCATTGCTCCAATCCCCATGAACACCAGCAACGGGAACAGTTCAGTGATCACTCCTGCGTTGTACAGGCGCGTCAGGAACCCCTCGGGTCCGACTGCAGACGACAAGGGGATATTCGCCATGATTGCGCCAAAGCCAATTGGCAAGAGCAACATTGGTTCGTAGTCCTTTTCCACTGCAAGGTAAATCAGGCATAGTCCAATACCTATCATCACCCATTGTCCCAAGTTCACAAGTGCTTGCACCCCTTCCACATCTATAAAGCAAATGACCTTTACCCTGGCAGCCAGGATAAAGGTCTCGCATCTAGTCCAGGCACCGGACCGGCTCGCCACAGGCCGGCCGTGCTGACGGCACCTGAACCGCAAGCTTACAGCCTGCGGTTGCTACTCCCCTCAATCCAGTGGTCGATTATACGGCTTCGCCAGCCCTTATTCAAGGAAGTCCTTCAACTTCTTGGAACGCGAGGGATGGCGCAGCTTCCTCAACGCCTTTGCTTCTATTTGCCTAATTCGTTCCCGAGTAACGCCAAACACCTGACCCACTTCCTCAAGGGTCCTTGGCTTGCCGTCTTCTAGGCCAAACCGGAGCTTCAACACGTTTTGCTCCCTCTCGGTGAGGGTGTCCAGCACACCCTCAAGCTGCTCCCTCAAAAGGTTATACGAGGCTGCCTCCGCAGGCGCAAGGGCATCCTGGTCTTCGATGAAATCTCCCAAGTGGCTATCCTCTTCCTCACCGATGGGAGTTTCCAGGGAAACTGGCTCCTGGGCAATCTTCATTATTTCCCTGACTTTCTCCTCGGAAATGCCCATTTCTTTAGCAATTTCTTCAGGAGTCGGTTCTCGCCCGAGCTCCTGGAGCAACTGCCGTGATATCCTTATCAGCTTGTTTATGGTTTCAACCATGTGCACGGGAATGCGGATGGTGCGAGCCTGGTCCGCAATCGCCCTGGTGATGGCTTGCCTAATCCACCACGTGGCGTAGGTGCTGAACTTGTACCCCTTGCGGTAATCGAACTTCTCTACCGCCTTTATCAGGCCAAGGTTACCCTCTTGAATCAAGTCCAAGAAAAGCATGCCCCTGCCCACGTATTTCTTTGCAATACTTACCACCAACCTCAAGTTGGCCTCGATGAGCTTCTTCTTGGCCTCTTCGTCCCCTTGCTCGATTCGCTTTGCAAGCTCCACCTCTTCTTCTGCTGTTAGAAGGGGAACCTTCCCAATCTCCTTCAGGTACATGCGTACCGGGTCATCTATTGCAACCCCTTCCAACAGGGCAAGCTCGTCCTCTGAGCTGACGCCCTGAGTCTCCTGGTCGGGGATTTCTCCTGGTTCAAGCCCGTCGCCGTCCTTGGGCATATTCACAACTTCGATCCCCATGTCGCTGAGCGCTTCATACATTTCATCTATTTGCTCCGGGGTGAGCTCCGCCCCCTGAAGCGCGTCCATTATCTCTTCGTAGGTGAGCGACCCTCGCTTCTTGCCTTGCTCTATCAAGTCCTTGATGTAGTCCATGTTAAGGTCCCTGTCCCTATGAGCCATCCTCTGCACCTCCCCCCTGCACCCCCGGATCGCACTTTATCTGCTTTACCAAAGAATAATATTCGTTGAGCAGCAGCCGTTTTTTTCCCGGGTCTGACGTCTCCTTGATCATCCTCAGGAGCCTGGCTGCAGCGAACTTCTTCATGGTCCTAATGCAGTCAGCAGCCACTGTGCCTGGATCTGCGCTTTCGATGCCGCCCACAGCCAGTTCCGATACCCGCCTGGTCACCTCTAGGTCATCATGCTGAATGAGCTGGGACGCAGACCTGTACTCCCCTTTCTCCACCAGTTGAAACACGCGCCTCGCGATCTTGCCAAGCACTTCATCCTTGAATTGCACGGTCCCCAACTGTTCCTTAACGCTGGCAGCCAATTCGGGATGCCTCAACAGCAAGGCCACCAGCGCTGATTCCGCGCGCCCCAGTGCTATGGCGCCCCTATCCATTTTTGTCACAGATTGCTCAGGGCTATTATTGCTCCTGGCTGGCTTTTTATGCCTGACCTGTCTGGCAGCCTCTAAACCCAGCAAACCCACGGGCAGCCCAAGCAGCTCGGACCATTTCTTGGCGTAGATTTCCCTTTCTACCAAGTCTTCTGTAGCAGCCAAGATGGACTTGGCTTCCTTTGCAGCTGCCAGCCTTCCCTCAGGGGTGCTCAGGTCACGCGCCGCACACACTAGCTTGAACCTGTGATCCATATACGGAAGGGCATTATCCAGAACTTCCTGGAAGGCCCCGGCGCCGTGTTTTCTCAAGAACTCGTCTGGATCTTTGCCTTCGGGCAACTGCGCCACCCTCAGGTCACACCCAAGCTTTCGGAAAAGCTCAATTCCCCGCAGGGTAGCAGCCTGGCCAGCGGCGTCAGAGTCATATGCAATTATCACGGTGCTCGCCATGGATGCCAGGGTCCTGGCCTGAGCTTCGCTGAGCGCAGTGCCGAGCGTGGCAACGCAATTGTCGAACCCGAACTGGTGACAGGCAATTGCGTCCATATAGCCCTCTACGAGTATCACGCAGCCCGTCTGCCTGATTGCCCTGTGAGCTAGGTCCAGTCCATAAAGGACGTTTCCTTTCTTGAACACGGGGTTTTCAGGCGAGTTGACATATTTGGGTTGAGAGTCATCCAATACCCTTGCTCCAAAGGCAACGGTTCTGCCCCTCATGTCGCGGATGGGAAACATGAGCTTGTCCCTAAAGCGATCGTAAAGCCCACCCCCATCCTTCTCCACAGCAAGGCCAGCGGCCACAAGTAGTTCCTTTGGTGTGCCCAGCTTCAGTTCCAGAGAACAAAGCCGGTCCCATTCTGCAAGGGCATAACCCAGCCCGAACCTCCCCGCTATATCTGGCGTTATGCCCCTCTTTTCGACGTACTCCACTGCTTTACCTGCTTCCGGCCGATTAAAATTGTGTATGAAGTATTCACTTGCTCGCTCAAGCAGTCCCATTATTTGCTCGCGCACTGCAGACCTTTGATCTTCCCCTTGGGACAGCTCTAACCTCAGCCCGAGCTTCTCGGCCAGGGTGCGAACCGCCTCAACAAAGCTCAAGTTCTCCCGCTTCATGAGGAAAGTAAACACGTCCCCGCCCTCATGGCAGCCAAAACAGTAAAATATCTGCTTGTCCGGGGAAACTGTGAACGAAGGAGTCTTTTCAGAATGGAAAGGACACAGGCCAACGTAGTTCTTGCCGGCCTTTCTCAGACGCACGTATTCCTCTACGACGCTCACAATGTCTACCCGTGCCTTTATTTCCTCCACCGCTTGAGCGAGGCCCACGCCCACCTAATTGCGACCCCCTCGCAAGTTAGAACCTGTATGCCTGAGGCACGAAGTACTTGTTGTAAGTTAGCACCGCGTAGCGATCTGTCATGCCAGCCACGTAGTCCAGGGCAGACTGCCTTGCACTGCCGTGCAGAGGACCTTTGCCATCGTACTGCTCCTGGGGCCTTTCCACAAAGAACTCGTAAAGCTGAATTAGCATCCTCTTGGCCTTTTCCTCTTCTCTCTTAGCCTCCGAACCAATATAAACCTTCTGAAACATGAAGTTCCGCAGCTCGTTCACCATCTCAGCCATTTGAGGGCTCATGGTCACCTTGCCTTCTTTGGAACTTGTTACGATCACGTCGCAAACCATCCGGTGAATCCTTGCCGAGTGAGTGTCTCCCACGTCAGTCAGCACCCATTTGGGGATGTCCTCAACCGTGAGCACACCGCCCCTTAGGGCGTCGTCTATGTCGTGGTTTATGTATGCAATCCTGTCCGATAGCTTCACGACTACTCCCTCTGGCGTTGATGGCTCCAGCTCCCCAGTATGGTTCAAAATGCCGTCGCGAACCTCCCAACTCAAGTTGAGCCCACCGTTGCCCTCGAGCACGTCCACCACCCTGAGGCTTTGCTCGTTGTGGCGGAACCCGCCAGGGTGGACGCTGGACAACGCTTCTTCCCCTCCATGACCAAACGGGGTGTGGCCTAAGTCGTGACCAAGGGCTATTGCTTCAACCAGGTCCTCGTTCAGCCTCAGCGCCCTGGCTATGGTGCGCCCAATTTGCGCCACCTCCAGGGTGTGGGTCAGCCTCGTCCTGTAATGGTCGCCTTCGGGGATGAGAAACACCTGCGTCTTGTGCTTTAGCCTTCGGAACGCCTTACAGTGAATGATCCGATCCCTGTCCCTCTGGAAGGCAGTGCGCACGGGACAAGGCGGCTCCGGCCGCACTCTTCCCTTGCTGTTGCAGCTCAACGTTGCCCAAGGCGCCAGGGTCTTCGCCTCCAGCTCCTCCGTGCGCAGCCTGAATTCATGACTTTCCAGCGAGGCCACGCCCAAGCACCTCGTTCCCAATCAGTGCCAATACCCTCGAGGCTGTCTCCTCCACAGCCCTGTTGGAAACGTCTATGACCGCGCAGCCAAGTTGCTTGAACACCTGTTCTGCGTAAGACAACTCTTGGGCAATCCTTTCCTTACTGCAATACTTGGAGTCTGGTGGTAACCCCATGGCTTTCGCCCTTTCCAGCCTTATGGAGTGAAGCTTCTCTGCTGAAATAGTAAGGCCCACTATCCTGTTGCGGGGCACAGAGAAGATCTCCTGGGGCAAGGGCACCTCTGGAATCAGGGGTATGTTGGCCACTTTGACAGCCCGGTAAGCTAAGTACATGCTCACCGGCGTTTTCGATGTCCTGGAAACGCCCAGAAGCACTACATCTGCTTCCTTGAGGGCCCTGACGTCCTTCCCATCGTCGCACTTCACCGCAAACTCGATGGCCTCGATCTTCCGGAAGTAATTCTGATCTATTTTCCTGGATCTCCCAGGCTCCAGCCATGGCCCAATCCCCGTGATCTGTTGAAGGGCCTCAAGAAGGGGCCCCATTACGTCCACAGCCCTAATGCCGTGCAAAGCACACAGGGTACTCATCCTGTTGCGCAACTCCGGCACCACCAGAGTGTATACAATCACGGACCTCGCCGGGTCCACGTTGCTCACTATTTCATCGATCTGGCCAGGCTCTGTCACATGGCCGTACTTCTTGATGTGCAACTCCCCCGAGTTGAACTGGCTGGCAGCCGCAACCGCCACAGCCTCTGCAGTTTCCCCCACAGAGTCCGAAACCACGTAGATCGTCGCCCTCATTCCACCACCAGCCTTCCAGGATCCGCTGCCTCGGTGAACAAGAGCGCGATGTTTTTCAGCAACAGCAGCCTGTTCTTCCTGACATCCAAGTCAGGGCACATCACCAGCACCTTGTTAAGGAACTGGTTGACTGGCTCATAGAGCTTGGACATAGTCCTTAGGAACAGGCCGTAATCTCGAGTATCAAGCGCCCGCCTAGCCTCGTCACCTACCGCAAGGAAAGCCGAGTAGAGCTGCCGTTCCTCAGGCTCCACCAGGAGCTCGGGACGGACCGCTCCAGGTTCCGAATCCTTGGAAAGGTTGGCCGCACGTCTGAAGGCCACCATGAACTTGTTGAAGTCAGGTTCCTTGGCAAACTCAGCCAGCGCCTCCGCTCGCAAGAACACATCCCTCGGGTCATCCCACTTGCTGGCCAAGACAGCTTCAATCACGTCGTATCTTATGCCTCGCTCTCCCAAGGCAGTCCTCAGTCGGCCCACAAGGAACTCCATTACCTCATCCACCACAGCTGGACCAACTGGCACCGTGTTCGAAAGCAAGGACGCTGCTGCTCCCAGGAGCCATCTCAAGACCACAGGCCTTGGCAAGCTGGCAGCTATCCCAACGAGCGCCGTCCCATGTCTGCGCAAAGCATACGGGTCTTGAGAACCCGTGGGCTTAAGGCCCACCCCAAATATCCCCACAAGGGTGTCGGCCTTGTCAGCAGCAGCTACAAGCTTGCCTGGAAGGGTTTCGGGCAGCGCGCCCCCACTGCCGGCTGGCAGGTAAGACTCGAAAATGGCCTGGGCCACTTCCTGCCCTTCGCCGTTTTCCAGGGCGTACCTCTTGCCCATGACCCCCTGCAGCTCCGGGAATTCCTTTACCATGTTGGTAGTCAGGTCGGCCCTGCAAAGCAAAGCTGCCCTGGACGTGACAGCGCGGGTTCTCTGATCCACCTGGAGCTGGTCGCAAAGCAACTCGACCAAGGACTGAATTCGACGCACCTTTGCTCCCATCGAGCCAAGCTTCTCCTGAAAGATGAGCCTGTCCAGGTCAGCTACCCTCTCCCACAGTTTTCTCTTGAGGTCCTCGCTATAGAAGAACTTTGCGTCCGCAAGCCTGGCCTGGATGACTTTCTCGTTGCCCTTCTGTACCAAGTCCAGGTATTCCGTGCCCCCATTTCTCACTCCAATGAACTTGGGCATGAGGTTACCTGCGCCGTCACGCACCGCAAAGTACTTCTGGTGGTGGGCCATCACCGTGATGAGTACTTCTTGTGGCATTTCTAGGTATTCAGGGGCAAACTCACCACAAAAGGCAGTCGGCCACTCTACAAGGTTTGCCACATGCTCCAGCAGCTCTGGGTTGTCCACAAGCACACCACCGCACCCAGCTGCCACGCGCGTGGCTTGGTTGATAATGAGCCTCTTCCTCTCCTCCTGGTCAAGCACTACCCCCAATTGGGGCATCTTCTCCAGGAAGTCCCGTAAGTCCTGTACTTCGTGGGCACCAGGAGCCAACACACGGTGACCTCGGGTGTGCCTGCCTGCCCTAATTCCTGCAACTTCCACCGGCAGAACCTCAGAATCCAGGAGGGCAACCACCCATCTCACTGGGCGGCAAAAACGGTACTTTCCTTCCCCCCAGCGCATTGACTTGGGAAACTCCATGCCCATTACAAGCTCGGATAGGGCCTCCGGGAGCACCTCCCCGGCAGGCTTGCCTTTTTCCCTGCGCACTGCAAACACGTATTCGCCTTGAGGGATAACCTTGGACACCAGCTCCTCCACGCGAACTCCTTGAGCCCTGGCAAACCCCTCAGCGGCCCGGGTGGGGCGCCCCTCCCCATCGAAGGCTGCAACCACCGAAGGCCCGCGAACTTCCACCACTGCATCTTCCTGGCAATCGGGAAGGCCCTGAGCGGCCAGCACCATCCGCCTTGGAGTCACGAACACCTTAACTGACGGGGCTCCAAGGCGAAGCTTGGAGAAGGTTTCCCGCGCTCTGGATTCGAGTTGCGCTGCAGCTATTGGCACGAACGAAGCTGGGATCTCCTCTACGCCCACCTCAAACAACAAATCAGGCACCGTTCTCTCCTCCTGTCCTACCCCAAGCGTGCAATAGGGGATAACCCGCCTTCTCCCGCTGGTCAAGGTAAGCCGTGGCACAATCCCTGGCCAGGGCCCTCACCCTCAGTAGGTAACCGGTGCGCTCCGTCACGCTAATCGCGCCCCGCGCTTCCAGCAGATTGAAGGTGTGGGAGCACTTGAGCACGTAATCATAAGCTGGCAGCACCAGGCCCAGCTTGATAAGCCTGGACGCTTCCGCCTCATAGGTATCAAAGGCCTCTTTGAGCATGGCTACGTCCGCCACGTCGAAGCTGTACGTAGAGTGCTCCCTTTCCGCAGTCTTGAACAGGTGGCCGTACGTAACCCCCTGGCCCCACTCCACCTGGAACACGTTGTCTTTACCCTGCACGTAGCTTGCTAGCCTTTCCAAACCATAGGTGATCTCCACGGGCACTGGCCTGCACTCATACCCGCCCGCCTGCTGGAAGTAGGTGAACTGAGTTATTTCCATGCCATCCAACCATACTTCCCAGCCAAGTCCCCACGCCCCCAGCGTGGGCGACTCCCAGTTGTCCTCAACAAACCTGATGTCGTGGCACTTGGGGTCAATTCCCAATGCCTCAAGGCTTTCCAGGTAAGTCTCCTGGATGTCGTCGGGTGACGGTTTTATGATCACCTGGTACTGAAAGTGCTGATACAGCCTGTTGGGGTTGTCCCCGTACCTGCCGTCAGCAGGTCTGCGCGACGGCTCCACATAGGCCACCCGCCACGGTTCAGGGCCAAGAACCTTGAAAAACGTGGCGGGGTTCATGGTGCCCGCGCCCTTTTCCACGTCGTAAGGTTCGAACACCAGGCAGCCTTGGGCTGCCCAGAACTGGTGCAACTTCAACACTATTTCCTGTAACGTCACAGCCCTTCCCCCGATCGTTTGCGCTTATTTCCTGCGTTGAACCTCTATGGTGCAATTGGTGACAAGCGCTGCCACGACCCCAACCACTGCAAGGGCCGGCGCCATAACTGCACCTATTGCCCCCCATGTGACGGGGATCTCCACCAGCACGTCTTCGCCCTTTCTAATCACAATGCGGGTGACGTTGCCCTCGCGCAGGAGTTCCTTTATCTTTTCTACCAGCTGCTCCCCCTTTACCTGCACCCTCTCTTTCCAACTTTGTTCCGACTGCTCCCACGCTACGAGCGCAGCCACTACGTCACCGCCGTGAACATCTAGCAATTCCTTGGCTTCCTTGTAGCCTAACCCCGTCCTTTCCCTGATGAGGTCTACCTTCTGAAGCAGCTCATCCATGGCCCACACCTCACTCCTAAATCGAAGCTTCGAGGAACTCGAAACACTTGGGTTGCCTTTCCATAAACCAAAACAGCATCTTCCGCACCACCTGGCCCGCAACCATCTTGGTCTCATGGTTAGTTTGCACAGCGCGCAGCCCTTTGGCACTGCACTTTTGCACTTTTCTGAGGAGCTCCAGAACCCCACTGCCAATCTCCAAGTCTCCTCCTGCACATGAGGAACACACCACTCCGCCAGCATCCGGCCTTACAAAGCACGGTGCAACCAAGGGCTTCCCGCACAAAGCGCATTTTTCTAGCTGGGGACCATATCCTGCCGCGCCTAGGCTGATTAGCCCAAACCATATGAGTACTATCTCTGGGTCCACGCCTGACTCTAACATGGCCAGAGCAGAGCCCAGGGCCGAATACACTGTTACGTCTGGATAACATTCGCCGCAAAACGTGTCAACTAGCTCAGCAAAACAGTTGGCGTAAGCGAGCAAGTCAAGCCTGCCCTTGAGCACCGGGAAAGCGTTCCTAGTCTCCGCTTGGCTGACTACGTCCAAGCCCCTGCCCTGAAAAGCAAGGAACTTCACCAAATTGAACTGCTGGCATGCCGCAGCAAGCCTGCTCCGGGGCTTTCTGGCCCCCCTTGCCAGCAACCTGAGCTTCCCGTAGTCTACTGTGAAAACAGTGATCAACTTGTCTGACTCGTCGAAGTCCGCGCTCTTTATCACGAATCCTTCAGTCCTGTAAAGGCTCATCTTGGAGGATCCTTTCCTGAATTTCCATCATTTGGGCCTCTTGCTCTGGCGTCGCGTGATCGAACCCAAGCAAATGGAGCATTCCGTGGCACAGCAGCCTGACCAGCTCCTCTTCCACTGTCTCGCCGAAATCCTTAGCCTGTCTTACTGCAGTGTCCACGGAAATCACTATATCCCCAAGCAGTTCAGGCCCTTCTATTTCACCAGCAACTTTGGGCTCTTCTTCCCGGCTCTCCCTTAACGGGAATGATAACACATCGGTGGGTTTGTCAGCGCCCCGGTAATCCCTGTTGAGAGCCCTCACCTCTTCTTCGTCGGTGAACAACACGCTCACTTCCAAGCCATCGGGGTTCTCTCCAACCTCAAGGGCAGTCCTCTCCAGCACGCGCCTGCATATCTCCACGAGGCGAGCTTCGTCAAGTTCTGGAATCCCTTTGGCAATTTCGAGATCTATCTCCAAATTCAACCCCTCGCTTCTCCAGCAACAGCGTTCCCAGCGGGGTACTCAACTCGCTGGTGGAACATGCCTGTGAGTATCTTTATGAACACCGAAGCTGCAACCCCCAACTCGGAAAGGGTAAGGTCACACTCGTCAAGCTGATGATCGCATAGCCTGTCCTCGAATATCTTCTTCACCACGTTTTCCACTTTGGTGGGCGTGGCCTTGGGAAGGGACCTCACCGCGGCTTCAACGGAATCCGCAAGCATGACCAGTGCAGTCTCCTTGGAATGGGGTTTGGGACCCTCGTACCTGAAGTCGCTCTCAATGGGGTTCGCGCCGTCGCACGCCTTATTGAAGAAGTAGCTCACAAGGGTGGTTCCGTGGTGCTCCCTAATGAAGCTCACCACCTCTCCAGGAAGCCTGTATTCCTTTGCCAGCTCAACGCCGTCCTTAACGTGGGAGGTGATGATCATCTTTGAAAGGGCCGGCGAGATCTTGTCGTGGGGGTTGTCCTGATCGCCCATTTGGTTCTCGATGAAAAAGTAGGGCCGTCTGAGTTTCCCTACGTCATGGTAGTAGGCCCCTACCCTTGCCAGCAGCGAGTTCCCTCCAATCGCTTCTGTGGCAGATTCAGCCAGATTGGCCACCATCACGCTGTGGTGGTAAGTGCCAGGAGCTTCGTGGAGCAGCCTGAGCAACAGCGGATGGTTCGGGTTGGCGAGCTCCAGCAGACGCAGGGGAGTTATCATGCCGAAAGCAGCCTCGAGGAAGGGCATCACCCCAAGCACAACGAACGCACTGAAAATGCCGTTTCCAATAGCTCCCGCCACGTCTGCCGCGGTGGCTAACCCGAAGCCCTTCCCAGTTGCCACAGCATGAGCAGCTGAAGACAAAGCGTTAACCACGCCCATTTTTAGGCCCGCGCTTATGAGGTCATAGCGGTGGCCTATCCTGGTTATGCTGCTCACGCCCACAAGCACCGCAAGACTGCCAGTGACCGCGTATGCAGCCCCAGTCTCGGTGGCGAAATTCACCGCACAGCTGAGCAGTACTCCCACCACGAGGCCCAACCGTTTCCCCAGGAGGTTGGCCACAAGCAGCGCAGCTGCTGGTACAGGCGACAGGTGCACTGAAATGGGCATCAAGACCCCAGACAAAGCCATTGCACCCAAGGACACCCCAATCAGTACCACCAGGCCCTTTTGGTCTGCGGATAGCTTGGGCTCAAAGAAGCGAACGTACTGTACCAGGGCAAATAGCAAAGCCCCTGAGTACAGAGCAGATGCCACCATTGGCCTGGTGTTCGCTCCTTCCGCGAGAAGGCCCGCAGCTCTCAACATGTCAATGTGTCTCTGGGTAACCACGTCTCCCTCGCGGATGATCCACATGTCCTTGAGCACTTTCACTGGCTCAACAGCCGCAACTGCGTTGTCCCTCCTTCGCTGGGTCTCCAGGGCATTGAGGAACATGTTGGGCCTGAGGTACGCTTTCACAACTGCAGACACCAAGAGCCTCTGCCCACTGGAAAGCTTTGTTCCAGACACCAAGCTTTCCAGCTGGGACTTCTTCGAGGGCAGCGCCTCTGGAGTAATGCCCCCCTCAAGCAGTCGGGACATGAGCTCGTTGCTTGCTACCTGGCAGTAGTCAAGCTCCGATTCGCTCATTTCCAGGGCAGCCTTTAGCGCCTCTTCGGGAAGTGACTCACCGAACTCCGCCTTAAGGGTGCTGAGCTTTTCGTTGGGGGGGATAGCTTGCGCTTGCTTGACCTCTTTGAGCCTTTGGTAGGTCCTGCTGATCTGCAGCCCAATGTCTATGGCCACCTGGGGGTCGCTGTCATAAACTTCCTTTACCTGGGCCGCAGCTTGTCGCCTTAGCTCTTCAGTCTGTTCCACGTCCACAATGTCAAAGGGAGCCTTGATCCCCCTTGGAGACACTTGTCCAACTTGTAAGGCCACCCTCTGGGGGCTCAACATGGCCCAAAAAACGAAGAAAAACCCCAGGTACGCGCCGAGAAGCAGCGCGGCTTTCCCAGCGCGCAGGCTGAAAGCAAGATAGTTCCTGGAAAGCTCAGCTTTCACTGGCGTTTGTCGAACTGTCGAACTTCTCGTACGCCTTGATTATCTTTTGAACCAGTTCGTGCCTCACCACGTCCCGGTCCGAAAGGTACACGAAGGCAATGCCTTCCACGTCCCTCAGCACTACCCTGGCCTGCTGCAGCCCGGAGTACTGCCCTTTTGGAAGGTCTATTTGGGTTATGTCTCCAGTCACCACAACCCGGGAACCCATGCCCATCCTTGTGAGGAACATCTTCATCTGCTCTGGCGTCGTGTTCTGGGCTTCATCGAGGATTATGAACGAGTCGTCCAAAGTGCGACCTCGCATGTATGCAAGGGGCGCCACCTCTATAAGCCCTTTCCCCAGGTATTTCTCGAAGGTGTCCATGCCAAGGATGTCGAAAAGCGCGTCGTACAGGGGCCTGAGGTATGGGTTCACCTTCTCCTCGATAGTCCCTGGCAAGAACCCAAGCTTCTCGCCTGCTTCCACTGCAGGCCTGGTGAGTATAATCCTAGCCACTTCCCTGTTCCTGAAAGCCCTCACCGCCATGGCCACTGCCAGGTAAGTCTTACCTGTGCCAGCAGGGCCTATTCCGAAAACAAGCGAGAACTTGGACATGGCTTCGACGTACTGCTTTTGACCTGGCCCAATTGGCCTAATGGGCTTCCCGCGGAGAGTGAAGGTAATCACGTCCGTGATGTCCGTACCTAGTGTTCGCTGGGCCTCGTCCTCATGCGCTTCGCTCATCAGGAGAGCCATTACCTCCCGGCTGGAAATGACATCCCTGTACTCGCTCAGCTCCTTCAGGCGTTCAACTATTCTGGTGGCCCTGGCTACGTTGTCGGGTTCCCCCTTTATGGTTAGCTCGTTGCCCCTAGAAAATATGCGTACGTTGAGCGCCTTCTCGATGAGCTTCAAGTTCTGATCGTTCATGCCAAAAACCCTGAAGGCCTGCTGGTTGTCTTCAATTGCTAACCTGTTCTGTTGCACAGCTTGCTTCAACTACCTTGTCTACCCCCTGTCAGCGGTTTATTCACGCCAATGTCTTCAATTGTCTCTGCCATCGCGGAAACGCCAACGAAGTCATGGGCCCTCTTTACCTCAACTCTGAGGTCGGTAACGTTCACACCCGGGGGAACGAGGCCAAGCAGGTTTCGCCTAGCTTCCTCCACTGCCCTTGCTTCCACAAGCTCCTGAGGCCAGCTCACTGCCTCGTACTGCAGTTGATTATACACTCTCTTAGTGACTTCGACAGGCAACACTATATTCCTCCACCCCGGTAGCGACAGCCTCTTTACCTCGCACCATCTGGGGCCCTCTACGGGTTTTCCTGAACACCACAGGCGGAACTCGCGGCCCCCTACGTTCAGGAAGTATTCCACAAACCTCCCAGGCCCCATCACTGGCTGGAGGCTCGTCAAAGGCATTTCCATGTACACCTGGTACCACACCCTCGCCCTTACTATGCCCGAAGCCCGGCACAGCTGCCTAACCTCCAAAGGCTGGCCCCCATCCCCTGCTGCCCTGAACACCACTTCCCCGGAAATCAGCACCTGCCCTTGGCTCACCATTTGGTTTTCCCTCACAACAGGCATCCCTGAAAAAGGGATGATTTCCTCCACCATGCCCGGCTTTGCAGCCACCACATGGCAAGGTCCCAGCGGCTCTTCAGGCAGCCTGGACTTCTCTGCGACTTCCACTATTGCCCTTACACCGTCCAGCCTTATGTCCACCCAGGACACTTGCCTCAGGCGCTGCATAAGATGAACCTCTATCCCCCGGAGGTCTAGGGCAGACTTGCTTGCCCCTGGCTTCAACCCGGCCTCTTCCAGGACCTCGAAAACCTCGTCAGTGGCCACCTTTTGGTTTCCCCGAACTTCCACCACCCATATCCTGGTACCAAAAAACAGCAGCAACGCTGCAGCTCCCAGGCTCCCCAGGAGAATTGCCCTCCTCCTTCTCAACCTCCCAAATAACGGGACCAGGCCACCCTTACGGGTTAGTCTCACCCGCGTGTGGGTTAGCCTGGCCGCTCGCCTTAGACGTTTGAAATCTGCCGCCAGAAGCTTGGCCCTTAACTCCCCTGAGTCAAGGCGGATATCAAACAAGAATATGCCGGAAAGCACCGCCTGATTGACGAACTTCTCAAGGGCTGGACCAACCGCGCTAATCTCCACAAACCCAAAGAGCGCGCCGAACAATGTGAACCGCAGCATCCCCGCGCCTCGTCATCCCTGGAACTCGATGCTGGAGATTTGGCCTTCCACAATGAGTTCCCCCTGGGTGATGCTCAGTATGTTCAAGCCTTCCCCCCTCAGCAAGATTTGTCCCCTGGCAAACCCTACGCTGATGCGCGTGGAACTGCATTCTATCAGCCCGCGGTAGTTTTCCACCGAAAAGCGCTTGTTCCCCAGGATCGTCACCCTGGGTAGATCCATCAACAGGTCCGGCGGCAGCTCAAGTGCTTTGCACAGCCCTTTCTTGAATTCCCCGGCTGCGATATGATCTCCCCTAAACCAATTTATGCAACGGGTTTCCCATTAATCATAGCGTCGGAGGCACTTGGGCTTGCCTAGTACCTCGCTCAATATTATTGCCTGGAGCAGGCGCTCCCCGGAAAACGCAAGGTCCAGCCCATGTGAAGCAGTGATTTCGGGCGCAACTGTTTCAGGCTGCGCTTCGGCCCGCGCCTCCTCTGGGGTCTCCTCTTTGGGCGCAGGTTGAGAGAACACCTTTGGGATTTCCCTGGCAGCCTCGTGCTTCCTTTGGACCTCCCCTACAGGTATCCTGTGGGGCGTTCTCCTCTGAGCAGCCTTACTTGCTGAGATCATGGATACCAATATCCATATGAACATGAACACGAACCACAACAGCGCTATCATTTGACGTGCTCGGGGCCTTGCTCCCCTTTACCCCCTCCACCGCCAGTGGCCTTGGCAATTGCCTGCCTCATTTGGGTGTCCGCAAGCACGTTTTGAAGATGGTAGTAATCCAGTACCCCAATGCGCCCTTCCCTCAAAGCGGCCGCAATTGCCCTGGGCACCTCCGCCTCGGCCTCAACCACTCTGGCGCGCATTTCCTCGACTAGCGCCCTCATTTCTTCAGCCCGCGCAATGGCCATGGCTCTTCTTTCTTCCGCCTTGGCCTGGGCAATTCGCTTGTCGGCTTCAGCCCGGTCCATCTCCAGTCTGGCACCGATGTTGGCCCCAACATCAACATCGGCAATGTCGATGGAAAGTATTTCAAAGGCTGTGCCAGCGTCCAAGCCCTTGTTTAGCACCGTCTTGGAAATGCTGTCCGGGTTTTCAAGCACGTCCTTGTGGTCGTCGGATGAGCCAATGGTGGTGACAATACCTTCCCCAACCCGCGCGATCACGGTCTCCTCTCCAGCGCCACCTACCAGCCTGTCTATATTAGCCCTGACTGTAACCCTCGCCTTTGCCTTCAGCTCTATCCCGTCTTTGGCCACTGCGGCAACGACGGGAGTCTCGATGACCTTAGGGTTAACGCTCATTTGCACCGCTTGGAGCACGTCGCGCCCAGCAAGGTCAATGGCCGCAGCTCGTTCGAACTCAAGGGGAATTGCTGCCCTTTGGGCTGCAATCAGGGCGTTGACCACCCTGTCCACGTTACCACCAGCAAGGAAGTGGGCTTCCAGCTTGTTCACGCTCACATCGATGCCAGCCTTGGTGGCCTTGATCAGGGGGTTAACTATCTTTGCAGGAGGCACTCTGCGCAGCCTCATCCCCACCAAGGTGACCAGGCTGATCTTAACCCCTGCGGCTGCAGCTGAAATCCAAAGGCCAAGGGGAATGAAGCTGAAGAATAGCGAAAGCCCTACGAACACCACTGCCATAATCACAAGAAATATGATCAAGTTAGCCATTAGCACTCTCCTCCTTAAGTGGAACCACAATTACCTTTGTGCCATCGATCCTGACAACCCTGATCCTGGTTCCCCTCTCAAGGAAATCCCCAGGAGTGATTACGTCCACCCGCTGCCCCCTGACTTCTGCAATACCTGCCGGCCTCAGGGGCGTGAGACAGACACCTTCAGCCCCCAGTAGGGAGCTTTCCAGCTTGTCTACAGGCTTAGTAGTTCCCTTTACTGCTTCGTTTAACGAAATCCTGGCCCACAAACCTCGTTTAAACGCAAACCTTCCCACAGCCGCTGCCAGGAGGACAGTCAATACCACCGCAATTACCACACTTCGCAGCGCTTCCGCACCTGCCCCCCCAGCAAGGTAAATGCTCACAGCAACGCATACGATACCTGTAATGCCGAATACCCCAAAGCCGGGAATGAACGCTTCTATGGTCAGCAGCACAAGTCCAACTAGGAACAAGCCAACTATACTCCATGCGGTAAGGCCAGCCATAGCACGTCCCCCAAAGAAGAGCACAAGGGATATCAAGCCAATTAGTCCTGGCAGCCCAAAGCCTGGCATCATGGCCTCAACGAACAAGCCCCCAATTCCTACGGCGAGGAGAATCGGGGAAATAATGGGATCAGTAGCAAACCTGGCAACCTTCTCCGCGGCGCTCCACTCCAGCACCTCCACCGGCGCGCCCTCAAGCCCCATGGCTTCCACAACCTGGTCAATGGAACCAACCACTGAGTCGGCAAAGCCGATTTCCTTGGCCTTGGCTGCGGTGAGGTTCAAGAGTTTGCCCTTGTCTACCAGCCCCGGAATTTCCAAGGAAGCGTCGGCCATAGCGGCGGCTACCTTGGGATCCTTCCCTCTGCTTTCTGCAGCAGCTTCCAGCTCCGCCCTCCATGCCGAAAGGGTTTTCTCCTCGAGAGGTCTTACCTCCGCAGAGCCAATGCTTGACCCGCTCTGCATGAACAGCTTTTGAGGGGCAAGCGCCAGCAGAACCCCCGCCGACCAGGCGCGCCCCTTTACCAAGGCCGCACTAGGACCCTGGTATTCATTGACAGCGTCTCGGATGTCAAGTGCAGCGTCTACTCTGCCTCCAAGGGTGTCTATCTCAAGCACCACACCCTTGACTCCCCTTTGGTTCGCTAGTTTTATCCCACGTTGCACGTACCTTACCATACCGTAGTCAACCGTGCCATATAACTGGAGCACTAGTACCTCCCCTACCGCCGAGGTCTCACCAGCTGCAACGACCCGGTACGGCGCCCACATGAGGGAAAGCAAGAGCACAAGCAACAATAACCACCGCATGCATTTCACAAGGCTCACATCCCACCCGCAAGTACGCGCCTAGACTAAAAAAGCCCGGCTTACGCCAGGCCTTTCAAGTTCAAGGAAGCAAAGACGACACCTTGTCCCTTACCGCCTTACCGTCAGCTCTGCCCTTCACCTTGGGCATTAGCAGTTTCATCACCTTACCCAAATCGCCCTTGGAAGCCGCACCAGCCTCTCGAATTGCCTGCTGCACAAGCTCTGTCAGTTCCTCCTCGGACAGAGGAGCAGGCATGTACTCCTGGAGCACACGTATCTCTTCCTCTAGGGCATCGGCCGCTTCGGGCTTACCCAACCGCCTGTACTCCTCCGCGGCGTCTCTACGCTGGCGAATCTCCTTTGCAAGCACTTCTATGACTTCCTCGTCACCGAATTCTCGCCTGCTGTCTATTTCAGCGTTTCGAATTGCCGCGCGTGCCATCCGGATAACGGATAACCGTACCTTTCCGGATTCACCCGCCTTCATCGCCAGCTTCATGTCTTCTACGAGCTTTTCCTTTATGGTCATGCTAAGGTCAACCCCTCTTACTGGTGCTTCCTCCTGCGGGCTGCCTCCGACTTCTTTTTCCGGCGTACGCTTGGGCTCTCGTAGTGCTCCCTCTTCCTGAGCTCAGCTAGAACCCCCGCCTTCTGGCATTCCTTCTTGAAACGCTTGAGAGCGCTATCAAGCGACTCGTTCTTTCCAACGTGAACCTCGGGCACAATATCCCCCCTCCGGCCGTCAACTCCACCAAAGCACAACCTGAATTATAGCTTAACCCGGGGGCCATGTCATCCGTCTGTTGCCCAGCAGGTGTACATGAAGGTGCCCCACGGTTTGGCCCCCATCTCGGCCGCAGTTGACGACGAGCCTGAAACCTCTGTAGTCAAGGCCAACTTTTTTGGCATAACCAACTGCAGCGGCAAACAATTTCCCTACCAAGTTTTCATCCTTTTCCACTGCATCTATAATGTTCTCGTAATGGTTCCTTGGTATGAAGAGGCAGTGCAACGGGGCTTGAGGGTTTATGTCCCTGATGCCAATCAGCACTTCGTCCTCATAAACCACCTGTGCAGGTGCTTTGCCCTGGACTATTCTGCAGAACGGACAGTCCCCCAATCTGTCACCTCCCAAGGTTTAATTCCACAGCCCCAGGCACAAATCCTCTCATCCGAACTGGTAAGAAGTGCGGTTCTTGCGTTTTTCCTCAAAGCACTCTATGGCAAGTCGTATGAGTTCGGTCAGCAGCTCGGGATACTTCAGTCCAGCATGTTCCCAGAGTTTGGGATACATGCTTATGGCGGTGAATCCGGGAATAGTGTTTATCTCGTTTATGAACACCTTGTAGTCGGATTTCCTCACGAAACAGTCAACCCTCGCCATACCGCAGCACCCAGCAGCCTTGAACGCCCGAATGGCGTATTCCCTTACCGTTTCGGCCACTTTGTGGGGTATTGGGGCGGGAATCAGTATTTGGGACTTGCCGTCTATGTATTTGGCCCGGTAACTGTAAAAACGGTCAGAAGGCACTATTTCGCCCACGCATGAAGCCAGGGGTGCATCGTTTCCCAAGACGCTGCACTCCACCTCGTGGATGTCTTCAATTGCGTCCTCCACCAGTATCGTTGAATCATATAGGGCAGCCTCACCGAGAGCCTCTACCAGCTGGCCTCTGTCCAACGCCTTGTTCACACCCACGCTTGACCCTAGGCAAGCAGGTTTAACGAAACAGGGGTATCCAAAGGCCTCCTCGACCATCCTCACCACATGGTCAGGCCGGGTCTCCAAGTCCCGCCGGGAAACCACGATGAACTCAGCAGTTGGCAACCCTTCCTGGCGGAACAGCTTCTTGGATACGACCTTGTTCATCCCAATGGCAGAGCCAATTACCCCAGCCCCAACATAGGGAACCCCAACCATCTCTAACAGGCCCTGAACCGTGCCATCTTCGCCAAACGTGCCATGGAGCACAGGAAAGACCACGTCAACCCTTACGGGGGTCAATTGACCGCCTTCCTGCAGCACGAAGCCACAATCGCCGTACCCAGGCCGTACCACCACCTCGGGCCCCCAGCCGTCAGGCACATAACCGAGCTTCAGCACTTCCTGGGGGTCAGCCACCCAATACCACTTGCCTGACTTTGCTACACCAACCGACACCACGTCGAACTTCTGCCTGTCCAGCTCCCTCAATATGGATGTAGCAGACATCAGGGATACCTCGTGCTCCCCGGATTTGCCGCCAAACACCACGCACACCACTGTCTTGCCCATGGCTCCGCCCCCGATTCAATCCCCAACAGGCACCACCCTGCCCAGGGATATCTTGTCTCCGGGCACTAGGATCTCCACTGGCACCACTCGGTTCACCAGCTCATCCCCTCCCGGGAAGCTCACTCTAATATAGTTTCCGGTGAAACCAGAAAGACCCCCGTCTTCTGCCCTTTCCTCCTCCACAAGCACGTCCAGCACACGCCCAACAAACCTGGACGCGAAGCTGAGGGACAATTCCCTTCCCAGGGAAATCATTGCGGAAGCCCTTTGTCCCTTCACCTCCAGGTCCACCTGGTCTGGCATTTGGGCAGCAGGTGTGCCAGGCCTGGGCGAAAACCTGAACACGTGAAGCCTGGAAAAGGCGCACTCCCGCACGAACTCCATGGTTTCAAGGAACTGCTCCTCGGTTTCCCCAGGGAAGCCCACCATCACGTCTGTGGTAATGCCAACGTCGGGCATGGCCTCCCTGATCCTACGCACTAGCTTCCGGAAGTAATCGGTATCGTACTTTCGGTTCATCCGTCGCAACACTTCATCTGAGCCGCTCTGCAACGGCAAATGCAAATGGTGACAAACCTTCCCGCCCTTGGCCATCACTTCAATTAGTCGCTCGTGTACGTCAAGGGGTTCCACAGAGCTGAGCCTTATCCTCTGGATTCCTTCGATTCTTTCCAGCTCCTCCAGGAGCTTGCTCAAGTCAGTGTCCTGCCAGCGGTAAGCTGCAAGGTGGGTACCAGTAAGCACTACCTCCTTGCATCCGGCCTCCGCCAGTCTCTTGGCTTCTGCCAGGACGTCCTGAGCCGGGCGGCTTCTCATTGGTCCCCTTGCATAGGGAACCACGCAATAACTGCAAAACTCCTCACACCCCTCCTGCACCTTGAGGAAAGCCCGGGTTCGCCCTTCGAAGCGTGCGAGACCCCCACACGGGACCTCCTCGACACCTGCGTCCCCAAGTTGCACCACGCGCCCACCGCCTCGTAAGACAGCTTCCACCATGTCTACCAAGCGACCCCTGGCGGCAGTACCAGATACCACTGCTACCTCAGCCATGGCGAGCGCTTCTTCCTTGAACACCTGGGGGAAACAGCCAGTCATTACCAGCACTGCCCGAGGGTTCCGCCTTAGGGCACTTCTGAGGGCCTGCTTGGACCTGGATACGCTTCGTTGTGTGACCGCGCAGCTGTTCACCACATACACGTCAGCTGGCTGGTCGAAGGGCACTACCTCAAAGCCGCGGTTACGGAAGCTCTCGATGAGAACCTGGGTGTCGTACTGATTGACCTTGCAGCCAAGGGTATAAAACCCCACCTTAGGAGCCAAAAATGTCCCTCACCTTTCTGAAAACCCCGCTGGATCCAACTTCCTCACCACGTAGTCTTGCGAGTTCCAGCAGGAGTTTCTTTTCCTTGTCTGTCAGTTTCTTCGGTATTTCGACGCTAATATGCACTATGAGATCGCCTTTGCCCAGGGCGCCAAGGTGGGGCAGCCCCTTCCCTTTAAGGCGAATCACGCTCCCAGGTTGAGTACCCTCCTCAATCCTGACAGTAGCCACACCATCTAACGTGGGCACTTCAATTTCTGCCCCAAATATTGCCTGCAGGAAAGATATGGACGCCTTATAATGTATGTCGTCGTTTTCCCTGGTGAAGAACTTGTGGGGCTTCAAATGTATGACCACGTAAAGGTCGCCCGGGGGACCTCCACGTATTCCTGCCTCGCCCTCGTTGGGCACACGCAACTTGAGCCCCTCGTCCGCTCCAGGGGGCACCTTTACCGAGACCACCCTTTTCCTGCGCACGTGCCCAGACCCATTGCACGTTGGGCACGGGGTGGTTATTACCCTGCCGGTGCCCCCGCAACGATCACAAGTCCTGACCGATACGAATTGACCAAGTAACGTCCTCTGTACCGTCTGCACCTGGCCTCTGCCACCACAAACCGGGCATTGCGCATGGTGGGTACCACCTTTGGCACCCGTGCCCCTGCAATCGGAACACAACTCGGTACGCCACACTTCAACGTCCTTCGTAGCCCCATGCGCAGCCTCCTCAAGGGTTATGTCAAGCTCCCTTCTTATATCGGCCCCACGCTCGGGCCCGTGGTGGCGCGTAGTCCTTCCGAAGAAGGTGTCGAATATCTCGTCTATCCCAGGGAAACCGAAATCCCCAAAAGGCCCACTGAAAGGACCCTGGAACGGGCCCTCGCCTACTGTTTCGGTGCTTCTGCCAACAGTCCCGAACCTGTCGTATTGAGCCCTCTTTTCTGGATCAGAGAGCACTTCGTAGGCTTCGTTTATTTCCTTGAACTTCTCCGCTGCAGTTGGGTCTCCAGGGTTCGCGTCGGGGTGATACTTCTTGGCGAGCATCCTGTAAGCCTTCTTTATCTCTTCCTGCGTGGCGTTACGCGGCACACCCAAGATCTCGTAGTAGTCCTTGGACGCCATACCTGCCACCTCACTGCCCCGACAGCGTTAGAACTCCTCTTCATCCGCGCTTTCCTGCGCAGCCTGGCCCTGTTCCCCGGAGCCTTCGTCCTTCTTCTTGATTATGGTATCTATTCGCAGGATTGCCTCTGCAATCTCCCCAGCAGCCCTAAGGGCATGGGTTTTCACCAGCTTTGGATCCACCACTCCCAGCTCGTACATGTCCGCAACGCTGCCCGTTTCACAGTCTATAGCCAGAGCATCGCAGCCGCGTTCCGACTGCGCCGCAATCACGTCGCCCACTTTTTCAAGGGGGTTGAACCCGGCGTTTGCCACAATCTGTGCCAGGGGTTTCTTGAGGGCCTCGATCACACAGCCAGCCCCAAAAGCAGCCATGCCCCTCATGCTAGCCTTGAGTTTCTCGAGCTCCCTTGCTATGGCAATTTCCACGGCACCGCCGCCTGGAACTACTCCGCCTTTCACTGCAGCTTGAACTGCAGAGGCAGCGTCCTTTGCAATCCTCTCCCGCTCTCCCACGACTTCCTCAGTGGCTGCCCCCACAAGGATTGTAGCCATTGGCTTGCCCTTACCACCCACGATCCTGATGTGCTCCAGCTTCTCGTCCTCAAATACCAGGTCAGCAGCCCCAAGGTATTTCTCTATGTCCTGAGGGTTTTTCTTCAGGCCTGTGCGCTTTATGGGACGCGCCCCAGTGTGCTCGGCAGCGCGCCGCAAATCCTCAGAAGCCACTCTCTCCACTACCATGACGTTGGCATCGGTCAGCAGCTCCTCTGCCACGTCATGCACGCCTCTGTCGACGAATATTACGTTAACGCCCATCTTGATCAGCTTCGAGATGTTGCGCTTGAACTCTTCCTGGAGCTCCATGTATCTGGCAAAGCCCGCCTCTGTCCCAAGGGCTTCTTCCTCCACCTGCTCTGGCTCAAGGGCGTCGTCCACTATGAGTATCCGAGCGTTGGTCACCCTGTCTGGCATTTGCTTGGAAAGCCTTTGCTTGCTCAGGATGACCCCTGTGAACACCTCATTCTCGGCGCCCTCCTGGGCCAAGATAATGTCGGACAGCTTGAAGGCTTCCTCCTTAAGCTTCTCTTCGCCGATCATCCTGGCCGCAGCCACTACTAAGTCCGCAATGTCGTCCCGTTCCCGGCCCGCTATGTATGCCACCCTCCTGAGCATGGGATCGTCAAGCCCTTTCAGCGGCTTAGCCTTCGCCTCCATTAGCTCCAGGGCCCTCTTGATGGCCACCTTGATGCCCTCGATGATGCGGGTAACCGGCACCCCCTTTAGGGCGTGGGTCACCCCCTCTGAGAGCAACGCAGCCGCCATTATGGTAGTAGTGGTGGTGCCATCACCAACTTCTTCTTCCTGAGCCTTGGCGCTGTTGATCACCATGCGAGCTGCAGGATGGTTGACATCCATCTTGGTGAGGATGGTAATCCCGTCGTTGGTGATTATCACCTCACCGAAGCGGTCCACAAGCATGGTATCCAATCCTTTGGGCCCAATGGTACCCTCGACGGCAGAGGCAATGGCCCTCACAGCGTTGGCGTTAGTGATAAGAGCAGCTAGCTTTTCATCCACTTCGGAACCGCCTGGACCCTGTTTGATGCCCACCGTGACCCCTCCAGTTCCTTTACACTATAATAGGCTCCCCGAGCTGGAGAGCCACCAGCCGTGATTAGTGCACCTGAAGAGCAACTAGAGCGCAGCACGCTCCAGCCAGTTGTTGAGGAGTTCCTGTACGTAAGTGACCACAGCCAGCACCTTATTGTACCTCATCCGCTTGGGCCCCAGCACGCCAACCCTGCCCACAGGCCCACGTTTGGAGCCGTACTCAGCAACTATGAGGCTGAGTTCTCTTGCCCGATAGTCCTCTATCTCGGAACCAATCCTTATCACCAGCTCCCCTTGGCCAGAAGAAGCCAGGTCTATAAGTCCTGCCCTATGCTCTAACAGCCCGAGCAACAATTCTAGCCTTTGTATGTCCCGGAACTCGGGCTGCTTCAAGATATTGGCCGCCCCACCCATGGCCAGCCTTTCGTAACCTGGGTCTTCCATCAGGTTCCTCAAGGCCTCCAAGGAGACGTCCAGCACCTGGCGATGCTCATGGAGCTCGCTGCGCAGTTGTTGGAGCGCCCGAGCGCTCACGTCCTTGAGGCTCAGCCCCCTGAGGTATTCAGTGACCACGTTGCCTATCATCAGCAGCTGTTCTGGCGTGGTGCCAGGTGGAACGTCGATAACGGACTTGTGGACCAAGCACGTGTCTGTCACCAAGATCAGCAGTGCCTTGTCTTCCCCAAGCTTGAGGTAGGTGAGCCTCTCCACCACTGCGTTGTCTGCCTGGGGGCCCAACACCACCGCCATATAGTCAGTGGCGTCGGACAGCACTCGAGCGGTCACCTGAAGCAACTGATCCAACTGCATCGCCTTCTCAGAGAGCCTGGACTGTATTTGCCTCAGGCTTTCCCCGCTCAGGCTGAACCTGGGCATGAGCTCGTCCACGTAAAACCGATAACCCTTGTCTGAGGGCACCCTGCCAGCCGATGTATGAGGCTGCTCAAGGAAGCCCATTTCCTCAAGGTCAGCCATCTCGTTCCTGATGGTTGCAGGACTTACCCCCAGCGAGTACTTCTTGGTGAGGGTTCGAGAGCCCACCGGAGAGCAAGTCTCAATATAGTCCTCAACAACTGCGAACAACACCAATCGCTTGCGTTCGTCAAGGGTCGCCATAACCAAACACCCGTCCGTAGCTAGGGCAACTCAGTGCTACGCCCTCATCATTAGCACTCTCCCATTGAGAGTGCTAACCGTTCAACCTAGAAAATACCATCAGCCCAGCTTGCTGTCAAGGTTCCAAAACCCTGGCTTGGTTGCACACGTCAGTACCATAGCTGCTACCGGTGCCAACTTTTCTGGTCAAAGCCCCCCGCCTCTCCTTATAATTGTCACTGTGACCCAACAATCCATCAACAAGAGGGGTCGTGAATCCCATGGGCAGCTTGTGGCCATCACTGATCGGTATGCTTGCAGGTGTGGTTGGCACTGGGTTGGGCGGAGTACTTGCAATCTTGCTGGACCTTAGGCAACGGGACAACCTGAGCTTCCTGCTGGCTGCCTCAGGTGGCGCCATGATAAGCATTTCCCTCATGGAACTGGTACCCGAGGCCATAGACGTTGGCAGCAAGGCCCTGGCTTCTTTTGGACTACTCTTGGGTTGCGGGTTGTTGTTCATCGTGGACTTGCTCCTACCTCACATTCACCGCCCAATGACACCCCACACCGACTACAGGAAGTACCACGGCGACAGGCGCGGCAAGCTGCTCAGTATGGGCATGTTGATCGGCTTTGGCATTGGCATGCACAACATCCCCGAGGGCTTGGCCATTGGAGCAGCCTGCGTAAAGCAGCAATCCCTTGGACTTGGAGTGGCGTTGCTCATCGCGCTTCACAATATACCCGAAGGAATGGCAATGGCAGTGCCCCTGAAGGCAGGAGCCATTTCCCCGTTTGCGGTAGTAGTTTACACCCTGCTTGCGGGATTGCCAATGGGAGCTGGCGCTTGGGCAGGGGCCAGGCTTGGCGCGCTATCCAACCAAGTGCTGTCAGTGTCCTTCGGGGTTGCAGCGGGTGCCATGATGTACGTGGCAGGTGACGAGCTCATCCCCGAAGCTCACCAGTGTGGCTCAGAGTATTACCCCACCCTTGGTCTGGTTCTGGGCATGTTCGTTGGTGTGGTTGCCACTTTCCTCCTGGGGGCTGTTGCCAAACTCGATTGGACGAGAGGTGTTTGCGGCAGAGTTACG
>JBNARI010000023.1:0-31853 GCA_049718765.1 Bacillota bacterium
AATTTAAGTATAGCATTGATCGGGAAAGGAGCCAACTGTTGAATGGACGACTTGGGGAGGCAGAGATGGTAACAGGGAGTGAAAGACGCAACCGCAAGTAGCATGCAAGCCCTAGCCCACCATGAACATCGAGTTGGTGCATTGCGCCACCTGAGCGCTGGCGGGCTCTTGGGCATCCGACAGAGTTGCCCGAGCAGTGCCCAGAGTGAGAGAATTGGAATAGTGCAATCATAACGGAACAGGGGGCAGCAAGAGTTGGAAACTCCTTCGAACGCAGGCGGGAAAGCTAAAGTAGCTGCAGTACAGATTGCTCCTGTTATGATGGATAGAGAGGCAACTGTGCAGAAGGTGTGTGATTACGTGGAGAAAGCTGCTGCTCAAGGGGCACAGCTGATCTTGTTCCCGGAAGCGTTGATTCCTGGATACCCGTGGAGGCTTTACTTTGGCACCACTGTGGGGCACCGTGACCCCGTAGGCCGGAAATCGTGGTATCGATATTGGGCAAGTGCAGTGGATGTGCCGGGTGCTGTCACCGAGAGAATTGGACGAGCGGCCAAGAAAGCTGGCGTATATGTAGCCCTTGGCCTGATTGAGAGGGATCAGACATACAGTCACGGTACCCTCTATTGCACATTGGTCTATTTTGGGCCAGACGGACGGCTGCTTGGTAAGCACCGCAAACTCAAGCCAACAGCTGCTGAGCGCTACATTTGGGGCGAGGGAGACGGGAGCACCATGCCGACTTTCAGCACGGAAATAGGTCGAATTGGAGGACTGATTTGCTGGGAGAACTACATGCCCCTGGCGCGCATGGCAATGTACGCGAAGGGACTGGACATATACCTTGCCCCTACCGCTGATTCGAGAGATACCTGGCAGGCCACAATTCGACACATAGCTTGCGAAGGACGGTGCTTTGTTGTCTCCTGCTGCCAATTCGTGACTAAGGATATGTACCCTAAGGACCTTGAGGTGCTTTCGGAATTGGCTGACGCGCCCGAAGTCATATCGAGGGGTGGAAGTGCTATCGTGTCGCCAATGGGCGAGTACCTTGCTGGGCCTCTCTTCGGGGAAGAGGGGATTGTATTTGCGGAACTGGATTTGTCCTTGATAGCACAGGGCCGGTACGACTTCGACGTGGTGGGACACTACGCACGGCCAGACGTTTTCAGGCTCATAGTAGACGAGCGTCCGAAGCCTCCGGTGGAGTTCGTCGGGGTGCTGGACGGACTCTGATGATGCCACTTGTGTGGGAACGAGCGAGCTGAAGCGTCAGCCCGCCAAGGGACGACAAGGCGTGGCAGCAGTCTCGAGAAAATGCCGACCACTGCATTCTTTGTTGGCCAGCACCTCAGGGGCATGGCACCGCAGCTGTGGAGTAGTCCTGGTGTAAGTTGCCCCAGCAGTTTAGGTGGGACTGTGCCGTGAACATAATGGGAGACTCCATGACGCCTCAAGGGACGATCACTGCTCTTCCCAGGATTCTCCCATGGCGCAGCTCGTCTAAAGCATGATTTGTCTCTTCCAAGGGGAACCTTCGCGTTACTACAGGCCTCACCAGTCCCCTGGCGGTAAGGTCGACCACGGCTGCCAGCTCTTCTTTAGTGCATGCCCTGGAGCCCAGGATCTCAAGCTCGTCCAAGAGCGTACTGAGGGGGTTAACCGGGAACGCTGAACCAGGGGCGTATCCGATGATCACCAGGCGTCCCCGCGGCCTCAACACCTTCAGGTTCGCGGTCAAAGTTTCAAGCAGCCCTACGGTTTCAATGACGCAATCCACTTTGCCTGCAGCTAGTGACAGCACCTTCCTCACATAGTCCTCATCGAAAAAGATTGCCTCGTCTGCGCCGTAGTGCTTGCTCAGTTCAAGTTTGTCCTGATTGATGTCAACAGCTATGACTCTGGCGCCGAACGCTTTGGCTACTTGCAGTACATGCAACCCTACGCCACCGCATCCCATTACTACAACAGTCTGCTCTGGGGAGACTCTGGCCCGTTGCTTAACTGCATGAAATGCGGTGCCCACCGCATCTCCAAGGATTGCAGCATGCTCAAACGGGACAGTGGACGGGAACTTCACCAGGTTGCGCGCCGGGGCTACAAGGTAATCGGCATAGCCACCGTCGAGTTCAAACCCTATCCTGCCCAACAGCTGAGGACACACGGTTTCCTGTTGGGAGCGGCAGAATTCGCATTGCCCGCAGGTGACGTAGAAGTGGACTACCACCCTGTCTCCTGGGGCCAAACCTGTAACTCCGGATCCAACTTCAACCACTTCTCCCGCAGGCTCATGTCCCATGACCAGTGGGACGCGAGTCCCAGGGAGTTTCCCATCGGCTATCTTCAGATCGGTGCCGCACATGCCACAGGCGCGCACTCTCACCAGAACGTCGCCTGGGCCAACGTTGGGTACTGGCCTTTCCTCCAGCACCAGTGGCCTACTGTATTCGTTGAGCACCATAGCGCGCATTGGACAGCCCCCCTGTTGTCTTGGTGCAGCTGAGCTTAGGTCCAGATGTGGGTGCTTCGCCAGCGGTTGGTACTTGCACCCAGATGGGCCCGGTGAGCTCAGTGGCCCGCACTGAGCCCAGAACTACCGTTTGCCAGCAAGGGCCAGCGAAATAGATCATACCACAGAAACAGGCCAGTGAAATCTGTGGATGTTACCACTGGGCGGCAGCATGCGACTGGCACACTCGATACGGCGCAGAGGAGCAGACCAATTACGGCTCGAGCCCAGTGCTTACTGCTGGGGCGGCAGTTGTTTGTTGTAGGAGGGTACCCTGGCGACGCTTGGCACAGGTACGGCCGGTGATTGGACCCATTAGAGACTGGCCGCTGGTGCGGCAATCCTACACGGAACGCGAGCAGATGTCAGCATGTTTACTGCACCAAGAAGACACTGCAGACAGTGTACGGGTGTGTGGTCCGTGTGGTCCGTTTGTTAGCGTAAAGTTTTCGTGGAGCAACTTCTATGGGTTGGGGTAAGTACTTGAGCCCCACTCCTTGTGGGATATCAGAATTGAGTTGAAGAGAAAAAACCACAGAAAGGAGTGAGGCCCACCTTGATGGTAGGCAACCTCGTTATCTCTTTCACTTGCGCTTGCCTACAGACTCCAAACCCTTCGCCCGCGCTTCCTTGGCTAGCTCCTCATCAAGTTGCTCAAGAAATCTCCCCAAAAGCTGCCCATACTTTTCTTCGGGGTAGTTGTGAGCTATAGCCGTCGGGGGTACAGGCAGCGAGGGAGGAAGAGGGGCAAGTGTGTGTATCTGCTTGATGAGTTACTGGGGATAAAGGAAGGGGAGAGGTTCTGCCCGCTGATACAAGAGATTGGGGTTGAGCTTGCTGTAGAGACGAGTTTCAGGGTAGCGGCGAAGTTTATGGAGGAGTATCTTGGTGTACCGGTGAGTGCGGAGACGGTGCACGAGTGGGTACAGGCTGCTGGAGAGGCGAGGGAGAAGGAGCTAGCGGAAGAGGAGAGGCGAGTATTTGAGTTTGGGGAAGTACCGGAGGGCAGCAAGGAAGCGAGTTTTGTTGTGATAGAAGCGAACGGAGTGAGGGTAAGGGCTCAGAGGGCGAAAGAGAAGGCGGTTGAGTTGAAGCTTGGGGTAATGCATGAGGGGTGGAAGAGTGAGAGTGCTGCTGGAGGAAGGGAGAAGCTTGTTGGCAAGCAATGTTGGGCTGGGCATATGAGCGAGGAGAGGTTCTGGGAGAGGGGCTCTTACATTTTGCCCAAGACGTACAGGCAGTTTGGTGAAGTAGTTGTGAATGGGGATGGTGAGGAGTGGATAAAGGGTGCTAGTGAGTACATAGAGGGAGCGAAAGTGTACTTGGACAGGTTCCACCGGAACAGGGCGATAAACCAGGCCTTAGGTTTTGATCCGCGATTGCGGGAGAAGGCGCTTGAGGAAGCCAGCGCAGGGAATTTCGAAGGGTTGATGAGGTTGATAGCCGAGGCGAAGTTAAAAGCACCGTCTGGGGTACATCTGGAGCGAGTGAGGGATCTGGAAGGGTACCAGCGCAGGAACAGGGATGGGTTGAAGGGTTGGCACTGTGGACAGAACGGGCTTGATCCAATAGAGTCTCAGGTGAGCCATGTGTTGGCGAGAAGGATGAAGAGGCGAGGGATGAGTTGGAGTCAGGCTGGTGCCCATAACAGGGTGGTTGGAGAAGTACGAGCAATCCAGGTGGCCGAAGCTGACGGAGGACAAGGTGGAACGGGTGAGGAGGGTGTGATTGAGCCGCTGGCAAAGGAAGATCCTGCGAGCTGGTTGAAGGCCTCGATGCCCATACTGCACAGCTACAAGTGTTCGTATCCGATTGGGCAGGTACTCAAAGCACTGGGTTCGTTGGACCGACTAATTGCGTAAGTTGTCAGACACATTTTCACGCCCACAAGGAGTTGACGCTGTCAGCTTTACTGGAATCCTTGAGGTCCTCGTTGCCGTTCCGCTCTACCTTGCCTGGAATGGAATGAACCAACGTTGATCTGGAGACCTTCATAACTGCTCTGGGTCTTGTGTGCTGCAATGAGGGGGATAGGGAGTGGCCCAAGCGGGTCATGGGCATCCCGCTCGGGGAGAGGACAAAGGAGATAGCTATGTGTGTTGCCAGCTGTTGCTGAACACACAGCCTATTGGTTGGCGAGGTAAAACCGGTGGTTGTGTGCAATTGAGCTTAACGTGGGACCGGGGAGGTCGATGGTGCAGTGCTTCCCGAGCCCCGCGGCTGCCGGAGATGTATGCCTGCACTGGAGCAATCTGGGTGCCGGTACAGCGGTTTGCGGGGGCACACGGGATTAATGCTGGGAGCGGGGGTGATTCGAAAAGGTGGACTGGGACCATTGCCTGTCACGGCAAGTGGTGAGTCCCGAAGGCACACTCCAGGCGTAATCACTGATAAGGTTAAGTTTGGAGGTCATCCGCGAAGCGGTCCGTAACGGCAAGTGCAAGTTTGGCACAATCGTTTGGCGTTAAACCGTACCGTGGCTACGATACTGCTTAAGCTTATCCCTCAAACACCTTTCGCTGATGCCAAGCAGCTTCGCTGCTAGGTTTCGCTTGCCCTGAGTGAAGCGCAGCGTTTCGAGGATTGCCCGCCGTTCCAGCTCTGCAAGGGTTTCACCTGGCTGGAACACGATGTGCAGGGCATTGTGCAACTGGGGCTGAGAGTGTGGCAACTGTTGCATTTCTTCGGGTAGGTCGTGCACGTCAATGAACGGTACGTCGCTGGGGTCCTTGAGGGCTACTGCTCGTTCTATGACGTTCTCCAACTCCCTGACGTTGCCTTTGTAGTCTGCTTGGCACAGAAGCTGCATTGCTTCCCTGGTAACTCCCTTGATTTCCTTGCCAAACCGCTCTGCATACGTGGCAACGAAATGTCGCACAAGGAGCGGGATGTCTTCCTTCCTCTCGCGCAGCGGAGGCAAGGTTATCGTTACCACATTCAGACGGTAGAACAGGTCTTCTCTGAAGTTGCCGCGCTCTACTTCCTTGCGCAGATCCTTGTTGCTGGCTGCTACGATTCTCACGTCAATCTTCCTTGCAGAGGTTCCACCCAGAGGCATTACGCTTCGGTCTTCGATTACCCGGAGTATCTTGGCTTGAAGGGCTACATCCATGTCGCCTATTTCGTCCAAGAAGAGAGTGCCTCCGTCCGCAAGCTCAAACCGACCGGGCTTCCTCTTCAAGGCGCCGGTAAACGCCCCCTTCTCGTAACCAAACAGTTCGCTTTCGAGCAGTGCTTCGGGGATGGCAGTGCAGTTTATCGCCTCAAACGGGCCGTCTTTCCTCTTGCCTGTGTAGTGCAAAGCTCTTGCCACGAGCTCTTTGCCAGTGCCGCTTTCGCCTAGTATTAGTACATTGGAATCGATCCACCTGGCCTTATCTATGAGATCGAACACGTGTTTCATTGCAGCGCTTTGGCCTATTATCCCTGCCATGCCGTAATTGCGCTCGATTTCCCTGTCCAGCCTTCGCAGCCTTTGCCTGAGCCTGGAGTTTTCCACTGCCTGGCTGAGTACTGCTCGAAGTTCGTCGATGTCAAGGGGCTTGGTCACGTAGTCGTTGGCGCCGCACCTCATGCACTCCACTGCTGACCTGATCGAGCCGTAGGCCGTCATGACCACGAGGCTTGCGTCGGGCTGCTCTTGTTTTACTTCCTTGAGAAGTTGCAGCCCGTCGTCGCTGCCAAGCCGCAGGTCAATCAAGCACACGTCGAAAAGACGCCCTTCCACTTGACGAAGGGCTTCCTGAGCATTCCGGGCCACTGCCACGTCGAACTGGTCTTCCAAGGCAAATCTCAACGAGGCGAGAATTGCCTCTTCGTCATCGATTATGAGTACCCGACCCTTGTTGTGCATGTGTCGTCCCTCCGTCTGATGCGTGGCTGGTAGTGGGCAGGAACACTGCCACTCGGGTTCCCACGCCAAGCGTGCTTTGGATTTCGAGGGTACCCCCGTTTTCTTTCAACAGTTTGTAACTCACTGAAAGCCCTAGACCTGTGCCTCCAGGCTTGCTTGTATAAAAGGGTTCGATCACTCTGGGTATTTGGTCCCTGGGTATGCCTATACCCGAGTCCTCGACACACAAGCACACCATGCCGTCTTGGCAATTGCAGGCAGTAATTCGGACCTCCCCTGGGTTTGTTAGTGCTTCCAGCGCATTCAGCACGAGGTTGATCAGCACTTGCCTTACGTGGTTCTTGTCAGCATAGCAAGTGGCCCAGTCAGGTACATCCGTCTTGATGAGAGCCTTTCTCTTGGATGCCTCATATGCCATCATGCTGACCACGCTATGTACCAGCTCTGACAGCTTGAACTCCTGCTTCAACGGAGGCCTAGGCCTGGCATATTCCATGAGCTCTTGAATGATGGAGTTTACCCTCTCAATTTCGGATGGCACGTACCTCACGATTTGCTCCCTGAACTCAGGCAGATCGTACTTGTGAGGTAGCATCTCCACAAAGCTCTTTATTGCGGTCAACGGGTTGCGTATCTCGTGAGCTATGCCCCCGATCAGTTGGGCCATCGCTTCCATCTTGCTCTTGGTAGCTTCAGCTTCCTCCACCTTCTTAAGGCTTGTGACGTCTCTGTAAACTAGGACTGCGCCCTCAATGCCATTCTTGCTGCAGAGCGGTCCGAGGTTGAAGTGTATGACCCTCTGGCCGTCGCCGCCCTCAATGCGAACCTCCTTATCTCTAAACACTTTGCCGCTGCCAAGAGTTGCCAACACCATTGCCTGATCGAGGATTCTTGCAATTGGGGATTGCCACCAGAAAGCTCCGTGGAGTTCTTGGGGGCTTGCGCCCACGATTTCCGCTGCTACTCTGTTGCTCAGGACAATTCGGCCGCTGCAGTCCAGGGCTACAACCGCGTTGAAGGAATTGTCAAGTATGAGGCTTTGCAGGGCGCTGGTTCTGGCAAGCTCTGCGGTGCGAATGGCCACCTGTTTTCGCAGGCTCCTGTTCCAATTGATGACCAACGTGGCAGCAATGGCAAGGGCTACAAGTATCCCGCCCAGCACCCGGACTGCCCTTTTCACGGAGGCAGCTGGGGGTTCGATTTCCTCGCCAAACCATTTCCTGTATATCTTGTCGTAGGTGCCCGACTTCTTTACCGCTTGAAGCCCCCTGTTGAAAAGCTCTTGAACTCTTCGGTCGCCTTCCCTCACGGCCACGCAGTAAGGCGCTGGATCTATGGGGCTTCCTACGATCTTGACATCCCCTGTTCGCATCTTTCTTTGGGTCATGTAAATGCCTGCAAGCCTGTTGCCCACGTAGGCGTCCACTTCTCCAGCAAGCAGCGACTCCAGCGCTGCCTTTTGGTTCTCGAACACCACCAAGCTAACGCCCTGGATGGGGTTTACTACGTCAAAGGCAATGTCCCCATGCTGTACTGCCACCCTGTGACCGCTCAGGTCGGGAAGACCAGAAATGTCCATGGTATCCTTGCGAACGAATATTGCCAGGGACGAAGTGAGATAGGGTTCAGAGAAGTCAAAGGCCTTGTCCCTTTCGGGACTGTACTTCATCCCTTGGATAGCATCCACTTTGCCCTGCTCGAGAGCTTCTCTGGCTTGAGCCCAGGGTAATGGCACGAATTCGATGTTGATGCCCAGCTCGATTGCAACTGCGTTCATCAGGTCCACGTTGAAGCCAGTGTAAACCCCTTGTTCGGTGACGAATTCGTAGGGAGGGAAAAACTCGTCACCAGCCACCCTGAGCGTAGGCACGTCGCCCTGACCTGCCAGGGCTGCTTTTGGCGTAATCCCGGCAAGCACTGCAATAATGGCAGCAAACAACCGCATGAAGGCTTTTACGCGTGTCACCGTCCCACTTTAGGGATTCTGCGTGCTGCAGGCTGGTTCCTTCGGGAGCGGCACTTTTTTCCCGTAGAAACCGGCAAGTTTTGCCGGACTTCCTCGTGCCCCCTATCGAAAATCCGAGACTGTTTTGGGCATTCAGTAGGGCATGATTCTTGCTTGACCTTACGTTCAGCATAGTAAGGTGTGGGAGGCCGTGCTATGGTGAAGAACGCCAAGGCCAACATGTCGTTCACAGGTATTGCCAGCTTTGCCAAGTTGCCGATCGTTGAACGACCAGAGCCTGGGCAAGCCGATGCAGTGATCGTGGGTGTGCCGTACGATGCAGGCATCGGGTTCAGGCCTGGTGCGAGGTTTGGCCCCAGGGCAATAAGGGAAATGTCCACGCGCTATGCCTTTGGCCAAGCAGCGAGTACGGAACCAGGTTACTTTGACATCGACTGCGGAAGCAGGTTCTTGGAGTGGCCGCAAATTGTAGACCTTGGCGACGTAGACGTGCTCTACTTGGACACTGACTACACCTTCAACCAGATAACCACCACTGTTGCGCAAATCGTCAGGAGTGGCGCAATTCCTGTAGTGCTGGGCGGGGACCATTCCATAACCTTCCCTGTAGTTAAAGGCCTTGAGGAGGTGGGGGAATTTTGCATCCTTCACTTGGACGCGCACCTGGATTTCAAAGACTCGGTGCTCGGGGTGAAGCTGGGCAACTCCAGCCCCATCCGCAGGGTGGCTGAACTGCCCTTCGTTGAATCCATTGTGACCATTGGGGCAAGGGGCATCCGCACGTCAGAGGTAGACCTTAAGGCTGCGTTGAGCAGGGGGAACATAATCATACCTGCCTCGAAGATCCTGGAGCACGGGGTGGAGTACAGTTTGAACCGCATACCTCGGTGCGCCAAGTACTATCTTACCGTGGACATAGACGTTCTCGACCCATCAATTGCCCCTGGCACGGGCAGCCCAGAGCCAGACGGGCTGTGTTACAGGCACGTGAAGCAGATCGTCAAGCACGTGGCAGAGTGCTGCGAATTGGTGGGCATCGACGTTGTGGAAGTGAACCCCTACCTGGACCCGACGCAGCGCACGCCGCTGATTGCATCTAGGTTGATAATTGAAGCCCTCGGACTGGCGTTTGCGGGGCCGACTGGTAGGAAACGGGGAGGTAGGTAAAATGAACAGGATCGTTGAGTGTGTACCGAATTTCAGCGAAGGTCGTCGCAAGGAGGTAGTTGAGACGATTGTAGAGCCCTTCAGGAGGGCAGAGGGTGTCAAGCTCCTTGATTACTCTTCTGACCCGGACCACAACAGAACGGTGGTGACAGTGGTTGGCGAGCCCGAATCAGTGCTCTCTGCCACCTACGAGGCAATTCGTGCTGCCACTGCTTTGATCAACATGGAGGAGCACAAGGGGGCACATCCCCGCATGGGTGCCACGGACGTGGTGCCTTTCGTGCCGATAAAGAACGTCTCCATGGAAGACTGCGTTGAACTTGCCAGGAGACTCGGAGAAATGGTAGGCAGGGAGCTCCAGATCCCAGTGTACCTTTACGAAGCAGCTGCAACTTCGCCCCAGCGGACCAACTTGGCTGACATTCGCAAAGGGGAGTACGAAGGCTGGAAGACAAAGATAACCCTACCGGAATGGGCGCCAGACTTTGGCCCCAATCGGCTGCATCCCACTGCGGGTGCCACCGTGATTGGCGCCCGGATGCCGCTTATTGCGTTCAACGTGAACTTGGCCACTAGTGACATTAAGATTGCCAACGCAATTGCCCGAGCAGTGAGGCACATAAATGGCGGGCTTCGGTACGTCAAGGCTTTGGGTATCGAGTTGAAGGAAAAGGGAATTGTGCAAGTGTCAATGAACATGACGGATTACACCAAAACCCCGCTTTACCGTGCAATGGAACTCATAAGAGCCGAGGCAAGGCGCTACGGCGTGTCAATCCTGTCCAGTGAGATAGTTGGCTTGACTCCAATGCAGGCGCTGATCGATGCTGCGGCGTATTACCTGCAACTTGAAGAGTTCTCCCTGAGTCAGGTGTTGGAAAACAGGCTTTACGAGTGAGGAGCCAATATGAGGAGGGGGTGGTGAGACTTCCGCGGTATCGACAGAGCGTGCAGCTGAGTAACAAAGTTCAATTCTTGTGAGCAGGGGGGTAAAGCTTGATGCTGTTCCGAAAGAAGGAGTGGCTAGTTGCTCTTGGGCTTGTTGTAGTTATGGGCATAGGGGTAATGAGTGGATGTAGCCCGACACCGTCGGCCCAGAAGCCCGCAGAGAAACCGGCTGAGCAGCCCAAAGAAGCTCCCAAGACAAAGCTAACCATTGTGACAGGCTCCACCGGGGGGACTTACTATCCAGTTGGAACTATCCTCGCGGCGCTTTGGAGCGACAAGCTGGGGTCTGCTGGGATTTCGGCGTCAGCCCAGTCATCTGGTGGCACTGCGGAGAACTTAAACATGATCAAGAGTGGCGAGGCGCAGCTGGCCATAGCCATGACAAACCTCACCTGGTTCAACTTCAAGGGGATCGAGCAGTACAAAGACAAAGCCAACCCCAACTTGAGGTTCATTACGGCGCTCTGGCCAGACGTAACCCAGTTCGTGGTGACCAAGGCCTCCAAGATAGAGTCAATCAAGGACATCAAGGGCAAGAGGTTTGGCGTAGGGGCGGCTGGCAGTGGCACTGAGTACAGCAGCAGGATGATCCTCAAGGTGATCGGCGGTCTCGAGTACAAGGATTTCAAGCCGGAACACCTGGGTTATTTCGAGTGCTCCCAGGCAATGCAGAACGGCCAACTGGATGGGTTCAATGCCGAGGGCGGTATTCCCACTGCTGCGGTGTCCGAGATCTTTGCCTCACAGACTCCTGTCAAACTGCTGGAATTCTCTGACCAGGACTATGCCAAGCTAAAGGCAGAGGTGCCCTTCTACGTACAGTACACGATTCCTGCCAATACCTACAAAGGGCAGACCCAGGCAGTCAAGACACTGGGTGTGAAGTGCGCACTCATATGCAGCAACAGCCTGCCCGAAGACGTCGTGTATAACCTGGTCAAGACCATGTACGACAACCTCAACCAAATTAAGGGTTCCCACAAGGCGCTTGAGTACCTCACCCTCGAGAAGGCTGTGGAGGGACTGCCGCCAGTTCCGCTCCATCCAGGTGCTGTGAAGTACTTCAGGGAAAAGGGCGTCAAGGTCCCAGACGAACTGCTGTCCAAGTCTTAACTGCTGGGAATGTGGACCTGCAGGGGAAAGGAGCCAAACCCGTCCCCTGCAGGGTTGCGTGTTACGGGAGGAGGTTTGGCCGTGCAAGCTTGCACACGGCGAGGTGTTGGTGCATTTCGTTTGAATCTGACTGAGCCCTCTGTACAACGCAGCCTGGCAAGGCCGTGGCTTGACGTGGTGACCGTGATTGCAGTGGTTGCCTCCGTTATGCACATATGGATGAACAGTTTCAGCCTGATGATTGCGATCAAGCGCAATGCACTTCATCTGGCGTTCATGCTCGGGCTCACGTTTCTGGTTTACCCGGCTCGCAGGAACTCCCCCAAAGACAGGTTTACCGTCTGGGACGCAGTATTAGCTGTCTTGTCAGGAGCTTGTGGGCTTTACATCTACTTCGTTTACGACCGGCTTGTGGAAACCGCGCTGGTGCCCATACCGGCAGACTACGTGATGGCGATAATTGCAGTGCTGCTGGTACTGGAAGGTGCCCGCAGGGCAGTGGGAAGCGTGCTGCCCTTGCTTGCAATTGTGTTCCTGTTGTATGCCAGGTACGGGTACTTGCTCCCAGGTCCCATATCCCACCGGGGCTTCTCCTGGGCAAGGATACTCACCAGGATGTACATGACTGACGAAGGCTTGTTTGGCGTGACCCTGATGGTTTCTGCTTCCTACGTGTTCATGTTCATTGTGTTTGGCGCCTTCCTGAGCAAGACTGGTACCGCCAAGTTCTTCAACGATTTGGCCTTGTCCCTGGCGGGAAGACTCCGGGGAGGTCCTGCACAAGTTGCGGTGTTTGGCAGCGCCATCATGGGCACCATTAGCGGAAGCGCCCAGGCCAATGTAGTCACTACTGGCACCTTCACCATACCTCTGATGAAGAGCGTGGGGTACAAACCTTACTTTGCGGGAGCAGTTGAAGCCGTCGCGTCCACCGGGGGCATCCTCATGCCACCAATCATGGGCGCAGCAGCCTTCATGATGGCCAGTTTCCTTGGCGTGCCCTACGTGCGCATCATGGCCGCCGGAGTAATTCCCGCACTCTTCTATTATTTTGCGGTGTTCTTAATGGTGGACCTGGAGGCAAAACGGCTTGGCCTCAGGGGGCTGCCTAAGGAGCAGCTCCCAGACCCAAAGAAAGTACTGCTCGAAGGGGGCCACCTGCTCTTGCCAATAGTCGTGATCGTCGCGATGCTTGTCAAGGGGTACACCCCCCTATACGCTGCGTTCTTTGGGCTTGTGGCAACTGTTGCCTGCAGCTTTCTGCGGAGGTCGACCTGGATGACCCTGCCCAAGGTGCTCGAAGCCCTGGCAGAGGGAGCGCGCAGCGCGATTTCCGTTGGCACCTCATGCGCGGTTGTTGGGTTCATAGTTGGTACTGTTTCCATGACTGGGTTGGGCCAGGTGATTGCACTCAACATCATGAGGCTGTCCATGGGTCAGCTGTGGCTTGCTTTAGTGCTGGTAATGGTAGCAGCCATGGTGCTTGGCATGGGCTTGCCCGCTGAGGCTTGCTACATTGTGACTGCAAGCGTTGCAGCACCTGCCCTGGTGAAAATGGGCGTCCTGCCGCTGGCAGCCCATTTCTTCGTGTTTTACTATGGCACTCTGTCCTGCGTGATACCGCCGGTTGCGCTGACCTCTTATACTGCCGCTGGAATTGCGGGGGACAACCCAACAAAGGTGGCCCTCACAGGCTTAAAGCTTGCGATGGCGGGTCTGATAATCCCGTACTTCTTCGTGTATCAGCCAATGCTGCTCATGCAGGACGTCCAGCCGTTGAGACTGATTTGGGCAGTCGTGTCTGGAGCAATCGGAATCTGGTGTCTCGCCTCGGCTGCACAGAACTACATTGCTCAGGCCCTTGCTCCCATGGAACGGCTGCTGTTCTTTGCTGCTGCGGTGTGCCTCATAGATCCCAACGTGGTGACTGACCTGGTGGGGTTCGTTGCGCTTGCTGCAGGGCTGGCTTGGTACTTAGTGCGCACCAGGGCTCGTGGTGTGAAGATTACATCATTCCAGAGCAAAGATGGGGGTGGGGGAGGGGTTGCATGACCACAATGATCCGGATGGCCAAATCGCCTGGACTGAGACCCATTACCGAGATTGTCCGGGAACTCGGGTTGAACGAGGACGAAGTGTATTGTTACGGCCCGTACAAAGCCAAGGTGGACCACCGGGTGATCCGCCGGTTAGGTGAGGGAAACTCCAAGCTAATCCTGGTTACTGCAATTAACCCTACGCCTGCAGGCGAGGGCAAGACAACCACAACTATAGGGCTGGGCGATGCGCTGAGACGCCTTGGGAAAAAGTCCATGGTTACCCTCAGAGAGCCCTCCCTTGGGCCCGTGTTCGGCGTGAAAGGCGGAGCAACAGGCGGGGGGCTTGCACGGGTAGAGCCGTCGGACGAGATCAACCTCCACTTCACAGGCGACATTCATGCTGTGGGGTCAGCAAACAACTTGCTTGCAGCCATGCTGGACAACCACATTTACCACGGCAACAGTTTGGGCATTGATACCAGGAGAGTAGTGTGGCGGCGGTGCCTGGACATGAATGACCGGCAGCTGCGGTTCGTGGTGAGCGGGCTTGGGGGAAAGGCTAACGGGCTGCCCAGGGAAGACGGTTTCGACATCACTGCGGCTTCAGAGGTGATGGCAGTACTGTGCCTGGCAAAGGACTTGGCCGACCTGAAAGAAAGGCTTGCGAGGATGGTAGTAGCTTTCACGCGCGATGGCAGGCCAGTCACTGCAGGTGATTTGAAGGCCCAGGGGGCCGTGACGGCACTTCTGAAGGACGCGTTCAACCCCAACCTGGTCCAGACCCTCGAAGGCACGCCGGTGTTTGTCCATGGGGGACCGTTTGCCAACATTGCCCACGGATGCAATTCTCTAGTAGCCACGAGGCTTGCGCTGGGGCTTGCGGATTACGTGGTTACAGAAGCTGGGTTTGGTGCTGACCTGGGTGCGGAGAAATTCATAGACATCAAGTGCAGGGTGGGAGGGCTGAAGCCCGACGCAGTGGTGATTGTGACCAGCGTGAGGGCCTTGAAGCACCACGGTGGAGCAGGCAGGCTAGAACTGGGCAACGAGAACATGGAGGCCCTCCACAAGGGGTTGGAAAACCTAAGGAAGCACGTGGAGAACGTACGGGACAAGTTTGGGCTCCCGGTAGCGGTGGCAGTCAATCGCTTCCCCACCGATAGCCAAGCGGAGCTAGAGGCGGTGCTGGAAGGCTGCAGAGCCATGGGAGTGCCCGGAGCTGTGTCTGAGGTTTATTCCAGGGGAGGGGAGGGCGGCATTGAGCTAGCCCGCCATGTGATGCACCTTTGTGAAGCCAGCAAAAACCAGTTCAAGTTCCTCTACCCGTTGGAGCTTGGCCTCAAGCAGAAGATGGAGGTTATTGCCAGGGAAATATGCGGGGCAGACGGGGTCCAGTTCCGGAAGGAAGCTGATAACGAAATAAGCTACATCGAGGAGCTGGGGTACGGTAATCTCCCGGTTTGCATGGCCAAGACTCAGTACTCGCTTTCTGACGATCCCAAGATAGTGGGCAGGCCGAAGGGCTTTAAGATAACGGTTAGGAGTGCAAAGCTTTGTGCTGGGGCTGGTTTCGTCGTAGCCATTACTGGGGACATCATGACTATGCCTGGACTTCCCAGGGAACCAGCCGCAGAAAAGGTGGACGTTGATGGGAATGGCCAGATAACGGGGATTTCGTAAGCCGGGGGAGGGAAGGGAATGCTCGTGGAGCTGACGCTTAAAGGATTCATGGAGGAGCTTGCCTCGAGGAGCCCCGCGCCGGGCGGTGGCTCGGCTTCTGCAGCTGTGGGTGCAATGGGTGCAGCCCTGGTGGCGATGGCAGCCAAGGTGACCCTGGGCAAGGAGAAGTTCAAAGACAGGGAGGGGCTCTTGCAGGGAATCGTGGTCCAGGCTGAGACTGCCAGGAACGCTATGCTTCTATTGGTGGACGAGGACACACAAGCTTTCAACGGAGTAGCAGAAGTGTTCAGGATGCCGAAGGGCACCCAAGAGGAGCAGCAGGCCAGGGCGAAAGCCATGGAGGACGCGCTGAAGCGGGCCACCACAGTTCCACTTCGCCTCATGGAAGAAGCCGTAGGGGCCCTTGAGTTGTGCAACAAGGCTGCGGCAAGCGTTGCCAAGTCTGTCATGAGCGACATAGGTGTGGGCGCGCTGTGTCTAGAAACTGCCCTGCAGGGTGCTTGGATGAACGTGAGGATAAACCTGACTTCAATGAAAGACAAGAGTTTTGCGGAAAAGGCTGCTGCAAAGGCAGACGACCTGCTTTCTACGGGAACAAGGCTTGCCGAGGACACGCTTGAAAAGGTCCGACGCGGATTAGGTTGAGGCGTTGCTTTACTGTGGGCGCAGGGACTCCAGAGAGTATGGGCGAAGCCAAGTCATGCCTTGTGTGGCTCATCTTGGCGAAAGAAGCGTTCAGATATGCGAACGACCCAACTGAGTGGCCTGCACCCGTTCTGCTAAAAGTACAGGTGGGGACTGACCAGGAAACTGAACAGCTCCGGGTGGGAACAGCACCTGGAGTAGAGTGACTGGTTTCTTCCTGTAACAAGTCCGTTCAGTAAGAGGGACAAGCCAGCTTCCCGTGCCAGTTCCAAGGGGGTAAGCCATCTCGGTTCGGGTATTCTGTGATACCTGAGATTAGGAGCGAGGTTAACTAGGGAGCCCGCCAGGGTTAGGCTGCTCGGTTTTGCGTCACACAAGTCGGAGGATTGACTGAGCTTCGCGTAGTAGGCTGCTCCTGCAAGCTCGCGGAAGGGTGCGTAGTGGGAAAGGAAGTGTGTTTCCACCAGATTAGCCATGACCAAAGGTCCATTGCCCACGTTGACAGTCACGTGACCGTAGCCTGGTGGTACCACTACGATATCCCCTTGGTTGGCAGGCACTGCCACGAAATCGCTGACGACGTCAGGGCGTCCCTGCACAGGCTTTTGAAGCAGGTAAAGTGCCGTGCCGTACAGCACCTGATACACCTCAGGGTAAGTTACTCCGGGTGCAGCCTCTGCGTGGTAGTGACCATAGGTCTTGTTGAATTGGGAACCCAGCCTCATGGGCTCAAGGATTGTGATGTCGAATCTCAGGCTGAGTTGGTTGAAAAGGTGCTCATGCTGGGGACAGCACAGGCCTCTGTAAATCCAGTACGCTACCAGGCATCCGTCCAGGGAGCGCTTGTCCTCGCTGGTGAGTACGTCACTGAGGTCAGCTACGGTCCTCACCTGAGAGGGCTCTAGTTCTTTGGGGTACTTGCCGTCTCGAGCAAGAAGGGGCGGGCGGTTTCCTGCACTTGTCCCATGCACAAGCGCTGGCTTGCGAGTGCAGTCAATGAGTAGGGGCATCCCGCAAAGAGGGACTGGCAAGAGCTGGCGATCTTCAGGATGGGCCCAGGATTCCAACGATATCGCCTCCCGGCCGCGTCAGCAAAGCTGGCTAGGGGTTTGCCTCTACAGTCGTGATCAAGAACTAGACGCCGCAACCCTTCTGAAGCCACAAAAAGCTCCGCGTGCATGCCTTGAACCAGTGTCAACGCGGGGCCGAAAGGTAATTCTGAGTGAGGATAGTTCTACCTGACTCAGAAAAATCCTCCAGGTGACCAAAGGCAGATTCTGCGAGACAAGATCACATGCCTAGCTTTTCCTTGAGCTTGTTCAGTTTCCTACGGTAGCGCCGAGCTTTCCGGGAATCGCCAACTGCTTCCATGACCGTAATGAGGTCTTCCAGGGCTGTAACCAGGTAGCGGGGGTTACGGGTTGACAGTACGGCATCTAGGTTGTCTTTTGCGGCGAGGAACGCGTGCGCTGGATACCCTTGCTTACACAGTTCTTCCACCACGAACGACCGATTCTCTAGTTCAACTAAGACGTCGTTATCAGGGAGGCCGATTTCTTTGGATGGGTCCTCAAACCGACCTGTTCGCATCAGGTAGTTGGGGACTGTCTCATGGGTCCAAGTCTTCAAGGAAGGCTGGTACCTGGCGTGTCGGGCTATGGATGCCACGAAAGGCAGCGGCCAATCTGGATCACTGCCGCAACACTTCTTGAACTTGCGTTGACTTCCGCAAGGGCAGGGGTCGTTTCTGGACAGCCTCCTGGTCAGCGCAGCCTCAGAAAGACTGCCTGTTGCAGCCTTAGCGAGGTACTGGAGTTTGGCTTGGAGGGCCACCAGGTCTAGAGGTTCTTTGGCTTGGAGCGCAAGGAACCACATGTCAGCCAGCACGGCGCCGATCACATGAATGGCCTGATGTTCGACCATTCCTGCTTCCGTGAGGGTCTTTAGGGCTTGGGACGCGGCGGCACCTGCTGGGTTTTGTGCCTTGATCAAGCTGTCCACAGCCAAGTGGAGGGCAATATGGTTTACGGGATCATCGTCCCCTACCATCAATTCGTCAGTCTCTCGCTGTGATGCTCCCAGCCAAACGTGGTCAAAGAACCGATGAGACTCGATTGCGGGAATCAGCTTTCTGTCTCGTTTGGTCAGTGGCTTACCGAACAAGTAGTTGTGCGTAACTCTGAACACGTTTTGTCTGACCCAGAGATTGGGGTACCCGAAAAGTGGAGTAGTACCGCCAGTAATTTTGTGGAGCGACGACTCAAACCAATCCATAGCGCCTGGCGTCCCATGCCAGAAAGGACCATAGATCCCTGCATATACCATAGCTTCGTCGTTGTGACCTAGTTCCCAGTACTCGGGCAGGCGTTTGGGCGTGTGCAGTTGGCCCGTGAGATAACCTGGCACGTATGCGTTCTGATAAAACGCCCGCAGTACTGCGCGCTGAGCAATAGCTTCGTCTTTGGACTCCAGAAAAGCCATCAGAGCCTGAGTGTACCTCCATATTGCTGACGGCTCATCGCTGGATTGGAGGAGGTGCTTGGCTTTGTCATACTGTTTAAGTCTCAGGTAGTTTGAGAGCAACACATACCTGACTCCTTGGTTGTCCCCTGGGTTGAGGCTCAGCAGTTCTTCTAGCTCTGGGACAGCTGCGTTATGCATACCCAGTTCTGCAAGGGCCAGCGCCCTCGCAAACCTCACTCTGAAGTAGGGCCTGGCTAGGACTGTGTCCCAAGAGAGTTCCCGGAGTAGTCCCAGTTGCCTGAGCTCTTCCACGTAGGCTTCCGCTGCCGTTACTCCCTGCTCGAGCAGTTCTAGCTTGAGATGAGGGTCCTTTGTGTCCTGGGCCATGACCACGTAGGCGTCTGCGCAATTAGGATATACCGAAAGGGCCTCGTTGGCGTAGGAAACTCGTTTCTTCTTCGTGGCTGTGACACCCTTATACACTAGGAGCTGTGCTTTTTCGAAGGCATGGGTTGGAGTGTAGTCAAGTTCGAGCTGTCCTTGCCCAACCGTGCGCAGGTAGTTGTTGAGTTCCTCTATAGAAGCAAATCGTTTGCCGCATGTGCTCAGGTGCCTTGAAATGTAAAACATTTGCCTCTCAGCAGGGGAAATACGGATGAATCCCGGCGTTGGATGGAGCAGGCGAGGGCCAATGCCTGGTTCCCCTTCTCTTTCTCTGGAGCCAGCGGTATCTTTGGTCTCGTCGATCATTGCTGTGTAACCTCCTGATGGTCTCTGCTGGCAATGATACCGAACATTTGCCCTACCTGCAACCACAACGTGAAGGATGGAAGAAGTGCTACCCGCCAGTAGTCAGCTTGCGACTTGAGAGATGTTGGCTGTCGGCCATGCTGAGGAGTAATCAGAGAACCTGGCTTGGTCTTTCTGGCTGGTGCTGGAACGTGTAATCGAAGAAGCGAAAAAAGGAGGAATTGCCCAATCTGGCGTAGTACAATAATAAGTGGTTTCCAAATTCAAGGGAAAGGAGGTGTGAAGGATGAGATACCAGAAGATGAGGAGGCTGGCTGGCAACCTGTGCCTGTTCCTGATGGCATCCATGATCTTGCTGGCAGTAGCGATGCTGGGGGGGCCGTGCGTAGCGTTGGCGCAGCAGGTAGATAAGATTGGAACTGCGACTGTAACCTACGTTGACGTCTCCGGTGATGGGAGCCAGCAACCTTGGACCATATCGTTTGTTCTGACCCCAGATACTGACATCTCGTACGCGAGTCTGCTGATCAACATTGTGGTATACGAAAAATACGATGAAACAACAAGTAGAACCGCACAGTACGTATACCAAGATGTGTACGGCCAACTGGAGGCAGGGACCGCTATTAGTGTGGTATACGGCAACGTCTATGAAGCGCAGCAAGGGTTCCCTATGCCCAGCCCGCTGGAAGCACTGCCAGAACGCGTCTCCATAACTGGACAAGTGTACAAGAGCGTGTACATCACTGTAATCCTCAAACCCCCAAGGCCCAGCGCTGGTGGCGGAGCTGTGGTATCTCCTGGTGTAGTTAGCACTCCAACTGACAGCGGGATCCTCACTGTAGACAAAGCCTCAGGAATTGCCAGCTTCACCCCAGTGGCTGAGCGCCTGAGTCAGCAGGTCGAGCAGTTTGCAGCCACTGCCCAGCAGACTGGCACAAGGACCTTCAACCTTGTGGATGCACGCAGTTCGGGCGTGCCAAGGCTTGAGCTTTCCCTGCCATCCGACATACTGGACACCCTCTCCAGGTCTCCAGGAAGCCAGTGGGTTGAGTACATTGGCGCTAGAGCTCCGGACGTGGAGGTGGAGTTGCCCTTCAAGGAAATACTGGAGCAGGTTGCCGCTTTCGACCGGCCCGAAGTGGTTGGCGGGGCGCTGCCTGCTGGAGGAGCCGCGGGCTTGAGAGTGGTGCTCGCTGCTACCGACGAAGCTGAGTCCTCTAATGTGCTGCGCAATGCGCCTCCAGAAGCTGGGTCCCAGGTAGCATCGAGGGTGTACGACCTTGAGCTTCACGTGACCAGGTTCGGCCAGACAGTGGGCCGGATAACCACCCTGGAAAGGCCAATGGTGGCCAGGTTTGGTTACAGCGTTGAGCCGGGCCTCAACGAAACCCACCTCACGTCCTACAGACTGGTCGATGGCAGGTGGGTACCAACAGGTGGGTGGCCAGTATACAGAGAGCGCAAGGTATACACGTGGCTTTGGGGAGCAAGCAAGTTCGCCGTCATGGCCTATGACAAGAGCTTTGAGGACGTCAAAGGCCATTGGGCTCAGCAGAACGTCGAGGTGCTTGCAGGGCGCCGGGTCATCAAGGGCGTGACCGATACCACCTTTGAGCCGGAGAGCCCGGTCACCAGGGCACAGTTCGCGGCGCTCACCGTCAGGCTACTTGGTTTACCAGAAAGGAAGCCGTCGCAGGCCACATTTGCCGATGTGGCTCAGGACGACTGGTTCTTCGGAGCAGTTGAGACTGCAGCAAGCTTCGGCATCGTGAGGGGCATGGGCGACGGTACGTTCCGGCCAAACGAGAAGATTACCAGAGAGCAACTAGCGGTGATGGTGGTCAATGCCATGCGAGTTGCGGGTATGCCTGGTAGCCTGCAAGGCGGAGAGCTTGAGTCTGTGCTCGGTGCATTTGCAGATGCTGGCCAGCTGTCCAGCTGGGCCAGGGAGCAAGCTGCAATTGCAGCGAAGCACGGCATTGTAAAGGGGCGGGCACCTGGTACTCTAGAGCCCAGGGCGGATGCCACCCGGGCTGAAGCGTCCACAATGCTGGTGAGGTTGTTGGCCTACCTCGGCAGGTATTGAAGTCGGAATTGCTTGGGTACCATAAGAGGGCATGGTGGGTGAGGCTGGATCCTTTCAGCCTCACTCCTTTTGTCTTTCCCCGCTGAAAGGCGTAATTGATCTGTCGGTTTATGAAGGGAAATGGGCTTGCTTGTTGCAGGCAAAGCAGGAAGGTGGCTCCTCTGCAGCGAATACTAGGGGGAACACTATCGAGGTTGGTGGGGAGTGGGCTTTCAGCCAAGTGTCTCGCAGAAGCGACTTGTTGCCAGCACCAGGAATTAATGCTGACCTGTCGAAGATTGCAGTTTTAGGGTTGGCAATCTTGATTTCAGCTACGCCGTACCTGCGCGGCTTGTTCTTCGAACCAGACCTCCTGCCGGTGTTAATCTTTTGCACACTAGTGTTTGCAGTGTACGCCCTCGACGCTCTCACAAGGAAAAGCTGCCTTGAGTTCTGGTGGGGTAATGCCAGAATCAGTCCCCCCTGGAGAGCAGGGCAGGTGATGGACGTAGCTGCACTCACTGTACCGGTGATGTACTGGCTGTCGTTTGGGTTGGTGGCTGTGGACAAGAGGGCCGCGCTTCTTGCAGCAGTCAGATACACGTGTTTCTGGATGGTCTATAGGTGCGGGGTTTGGAGTGGCAGACTGGGCCAATTGGGCTGGGCCTATGGCTCAATAATGGCTGGGGGGTGCTTGGTTGCCTGGGTTGGCATATCTGCAGCTGCTGGATTCGCCAAATTCCCGGGAGCTTTCGACGGCGTCCAAATAATGTCAACACTGCAGTACGCCAACGCGCTTGCAGGCTACATGATGCTTTGTAGCTTTGTGGCCCTGGCAGTGGCTTCTAACAGGCGGCCTGGTGCTGCTTCCACGTTCTTGGGTGTGACTGCGGCTACGTTGAACTACGTGTTTCTGCTGGTTATGGTGGCCAGCCAATCCAGGGGCGGGTGGTTAGTATTCCCAGTTGCGCTAGTTGCATTCTTGCTCATTGTGCCGCGCTTCCACCTTCCCAGGGCACTTTATTACACCCTAGTTGGCCTTACTGCTGCCTTGACGGTGACCAGGCCGTTCATGGCGGCTGCTAGGGCCTCGCAAGGGCGGGTCGCCCTCCGCTACTTCGTCCTAGGCGGTATTGTGGTGTGTGCCCTTAGCGCGGGTTACTCCGTTGTGGCGAGGGCGTTGGAAAGTCTACCTCTCTCTTTGCGCCACAGGAAGGCCTTGGGGGCACTGGTGGCGGCTTACCTTGGGCTGCTGATGGTGCTTTACATCGCGCTGGGCCTTTCGGGACTGCCGGGTGCGGAGCGACTTGTGCCCGAGAGTGTGGTGAGGGAGCTGGAAACGCTGCATGCGGGGGCACCGAGCGTGATTTCCCGTGCCGCAATGAACAGGGATGCCCTCGCCCTTATAGCCTCAAGGCCTTTGCTTGGTGGGGGTGGTGGCGCTTGGAACGCTCTCTACCACACTGTGCAATCCTACCTTTACTGGAGCACCGAGGTTCACAACCATTTCTTGCAGATATGGGTGGAAGCTGGAGTAGTGGCCTTTGGAGCTTACCTAGCCCTTTGGGGCGGCCTCATCGGGCTAGCGTTGGTGCTTTTCAGGTGGTCCCAGGAATGCGGGCTGTTGCTGGAGCACTCCCAGTGGGGTGAGCCAATACTCAGTGGGGCCCGATCAGAAATCAAGCCAATCGTAGATCACGTGAGCACCATAACCGGGTTCTGCGGCTTGGTTTGCGCTCTACTGGCACTGGGCATTCACAGCGCCATGGACTTCGACCTTTCATTGCCCGCGTTAGGCATCATCGTCTGGTGCGGAGCCGGGCTTGTGAGAGGGGGATTGGAGGGTGCCTGGGAGGCACACCGGAGCTTGGTCCCAGGCTACGTACCACGGTCAGGAAGCCCCAAAAGGTCGACTGGCTCAAGGACGGCTCGCTTGAGGCCGGGTGGCGCTGCAGCGCACCTTGTGGCGGCTGCTGGGTTGGCAGCTCTCGTCTCCGTGTTGTGCTGGAGGCTGTTCTTGGGCGGGTCAGTAGGCGCCGCTGGTGCAAGGGCTCTGCTAAAGCACAACTTTGACCTTGCTGAGAAAGCCTTTTTCGAGGCGATCAGGCTGGATCCTTGGAAGGCATCGTTCAAAATGGACCTCGGTCAGGTGTATACTGCAAAGGGGATACTTTTGGGAAAACAGGAGCTGATTTCCCGGGGGGTAGAGCTCATTGAAAGCGCAATGTCTACCCAGCCCTTTGATCTTCCTACGCTGATGAAAGCAGTGGATGTGTACACCATGCTTGGCGAGCTCAGCCGGGCGAGGCAAGTGTCAGAAAGGCTTGTGCAGCTGGTGCCCATGGACTCGAGAAGCTATGAAGTATTTGCAAAGTGTGCAGTGGCAGAAGCCCTGGGGGCGTACTCGAGCTCTGAGCCTGGTGGCCAAACGCAGGTGAGGTCTATCCTTCAAAGGGTCCTGGGCATACCAGATCAAATAGCAAAGCTCAACCAGGTAACAGCTGCTCGCCGCGTGAGATACGGCGTGTCTCAAACGGCAAGGGTAACCCCAGCATTGCGACTTTACCTTGGACAAGCCCAGCTGCTACTTGGGCAATTGGAAGATGGCCGAGAGAACTTGTTGACAGCGGCACGCAGCGGGGAATTGAGACAAGAGGCAAGCCTGTGGCTTGCGGCAGTGTACACGTTGTCAGGTGACCAAAGGGCGCTGGATAGCTTGGGGCTGAACCTGAAAGCTGATAAGGCGTTGCTTGAGCAGGTGAACAAGCTTTCGGACGTGTTGAGGAAGGTGAGAGCGCAGTGAACGGGGAAAACCTGGTAGTGGAACAGGAAATCGATCTGAGGCAGTACTTGAGAGTGATTTGGAAGTGGCGCTGGGTCATCACCCTGCTCACAGTGATGGCGGTGTTAACTGCAGGGGTCTTCAGTTTCCTGATCATGGCGCCGGTGTACGAAGCCAGGGCCACGCTGCTGGTGACCCACGGTTCACAGGAGCAGAGGATCGTAACCACTGACGGTACGGAGTCAGTGGTGAATGCGGTGTCGCGTCTGCCCATCATGTCCATAAACAGCTACGTGGGTCAACTCAAGAGCCCTTATTTCTTGAGCCGAGTGATCAAGGCTGCAAAGCTCGATCCCATAGAGTACACTCCAGAGAAGCTCTTGTCTGCTCTCACCGTGACGACTATGAAGGACACCAACCTGATCGAGGTGAAGTTCGAAAACACTGACCCTCAACTGGCTGCTTCAGTTCTCAACACTCTGTGCAAGGAGTTCCTCGCGTTCATAAGCGAGAACGTAGAAGAGCAGATGGCAAAGTCAGTCAGGTTTCTCGAACAGCAAGAGGCAGTGGTTAGCAAGGACCTCGAGGCTGCAAGGCAAAAGCTGAGAAGCTGGACAGCAGCAAACAACGCGCTGGAATTGCTTCAGCGCAGGGTACAGAGCCTCAACGACGAAATAGCAAAACAAAGGTCCCAGTTGCTCAGCGCCCAGGTGGAGAAAGGATTGCTTGAAGCAGGGATTGCAAAGCTCCGCGATGAGCTGGACAAGACCCCCCGCACTCTGGACGGTGTTCCCAACGCTTCCTTTGAGGAGCTCCAGAAAATGTTGGTTGAAAAGGAAGTGGCCCTTACTGAGAAGGAAGCCGAAATTGGGCTGATTTCCGGGTTCATTGACCAGCTTAGCAAGGACCTGGAGGCGGCTCAGGGGGAACTGGCCGCCAAGCGGGATGAGTACACGGCTGTACAGAAAGAAGTGGACGAGCTGGAAAGCACGCTCTCACTCATAAAGCAGAAAAGGATCCAAACCCAGATGGCAAAGTCGGTGAACCTCGGGGAGACCAACATTTCCCTGGTATCACCAGCGCTGGTGCCGAGCAGACCCGTGAAGCCTAGAAAGGCCCTGAACATGGCAGTTGCAGGCATACTCGGACTCATGGTTTCTGTGATGCTTGCATTTGTATTGGAGTACCTGGACGACACCATTAAGACAGCGGATGACGTTTCCAGAGTGCTTGGCCTTCCGACGCTGGGAAGCATCCCTGTGTTTGGCAAACGTTAACTGGCAAGAGCACATGACGGAGGAGTGGTTACACACATGTTTCCTGGTGTGAAAGGGAGCGGTAGACGCGACATCTCGTGGAACGGACTGTCACCGCTTCTGGTGACGTACCATCATCCCAAGTCCCCAGTCTCGGAGGCTTTCAGGACTCTGAGGACTAGCCTACATTTTGCCTCACCAAGAAGCCAGCTCAGGTTGCTTGTGGTCACCAGCGCTGGGCCCGAAGAGGGGAAGAGTACTGTTGCGGCTAACCTTGCCATTGCATTGGCTCAGGCCGAGAACCGGGTGCTCTTGGTCGATGCGGACTTGCGTAAACCTATCCAGCACAAGCTGTTCCAGGTGCCGTCCAGCCCAGGGCTCACGAACGTGCTGGTGGACGGGTTGCCAGTCGAGCAAGCCAGCGTTGACCTGCCTATACAGGGCTTGAGCCTCTTGCCTTCTGGGCCGATCCCTCCAAACCCCAGCGAGCTGCTGGGGTCAGCTCCAATGGAGAAGTTGCTCAAGGAATGCATGGCCAGGTACGACTATGTGCTGCTTGACACTCCACCGGTGATTTCCGTGGCTGATACCATGGTGATCAGTTCTAAAGTGGACGGCATCATACTAGTCATCCGGGCGGGTGTCACTCGGACGGACATCGTTCGAGATACCAAGGAAATGATTGAGCAGGCACAAGGAAAGATCGTGGGAGTGGTCTTGAACGGTGTGCGCTACTCGGGGGACGAGTACAGGTACTATTACTATTACGGTCATAGCAGTCCAAGGCATGATGAAAACGGCAAAAAAGGAGCTTGAAACTACGTTTGATTGACTTCCACTGTCACATCCTTCCGGGTATGGACGATGGAGCGAGGAACGAGGAAGACTCGCTTCGCATGGCTGAGGCGTTGGCCCAAGGAGGATGCACTGCGGTATTTGCCACTCCCCACGTGATGCTTGGAGCTTTCGACAACTACGCAGATGAGGTTCGGCGCGCTGTACAGAATCTGGCCTGCGTGCTCGCGGCACAAGGCCTAACGCTGCAGTTGATCCCTAGTTCCGAAGTATACTTGGATCCTGCCGTACCTCGGCTATTGCGAGAGCACAAGCTGTGCACAATGGGGAGGTCCAGCTTCTTGCTTATTGAGCTGCCCCACGAGGAGCTGCCCATTTACACGGAAACAGTGTTCTTCCAAGTGATGCTGCAGGGCGTAACGCCCGTAATTGCACACCCCGAGCGAAACGGGGTTCTAAGGAAGGATCCAGACAAGCTCGCGGCTTGGGTGTACAGGGGCATGGTGGCCCAGGTCAACGCTGGCAGCTTATGCGGCACTTACGGAAAGGCAGTCCAGTCCGCAGCTGAAAACATGTGTAAGCGTGGGCTGATCGCCCTTGTGGGAAGCGATGCCCATTCCAGCTCCCAGTGCGGGTTATTGGAGGAAGCCTGGAAGAGGTTCAAGAGACTCAACAAGGGTGGCCCGGCAACTGAAGTGGTAGAGAAACTCTTAGGACAGGTGGACCCACAATGAACCCTGGAGCGGCTGCACTCTTGCTGATGGTTCTAGGGGCGTTCTCCAAGGTGCTGGGCTTCCTGCGAGACCAAGTGATTGCGGCCATGTTTGGCGCCAGCGCTCAAACTGACGCATATCTCGTGGGGCTCACTGTGCCCACTGTGGGTGTAACGATCCTGTGTAACGGGGTTGCCACCACGTTCATACCAGTGTATTCCGAACGAATTGCCGATGCGGAACATCGCCGCGACCTTTGGCTAGGTGTGTTGTGGGTCTCAGGGTTGTTTCTGTTCGGGCTTGGGGCAGCGGGGGTTTTGTTGGCAGCCCAAGTGACCCGGGTGCTTGCCCCTGGACTTCACGGGAACACTTTGAGGTTAGCTACGCTCTGCTCTGCAATAATGTTCCCCGGAGTGGTGTTCACGGGCTTGACTACCCTGGCCAAGTCGGCCCTCAACTGTCACAGACAGTTCGTCGTGCCAGCACTTGCGCCAATAGTGCAGAACTGTGTGATAATCTGTGCCTTGCTCCTTGCTGCGCGCAGGCTAGGAGTAGTGGCGCTAGCAGTAGGACAATCCCTGGGCATGCTCACAGCTTTCTTGCTCCAAGTGCCATGGCTCAGGAAACACGGCTTTGGCTTCCGCAGACCGAGCAACTGGTCGGTAGCACGAAGTGAGGCACGGAAGGTGTATCGTCTTGCGCTTCCCCTGTTTGTTTCATCCCTTGTCGCACAAATTTACACCCTCGTGGACAAGAACCTAGCTTCTCACCTGCCTGAAGGCAGTATTGCTGCATTGAACTTCGCGGATAAGCTACGTCAACTGCCACTGGGCTTGTTCGTCACTTCCCTGACCACAGTGTTGTACCCCACTCTTGCCGCATGTGGTTCCAGGGGGGACATGGCAGGACTGGGTAAGCAACTGGCCACCGGCCTTTGCCTTGTGCTCATGATCATGCTGCCTGCCGCTGCCGGGCTTGGCGTGCTCAGTCGTACCACAGTGCGTGTAGTGTTCGAGCGGGGCGCGTTCGATGCTTCAGACACGTTGAACACAGCCAAGGCTTTGGTAGCCTACGCTCCTGGTATGGTGGCAATGGCAGTCTCTTCGATACTGAGCTTTGGTCTGTACAGCCTCAAGAGCACTGTTTGGCCCATGATTTCCGGAGTGCTTAGCGCGGTGTTAAACATGTTGCTTGCCGTGCTATTCGTGGAGCCTTTGGGCCATGCTGGCCTAGCGCTGGCCAACTCTTGCAGCTCGGCACTGAGCACGGTACTGCTCGGGTTCATGATTCACAAAGCCATGGGACAGCACAGCCCCTGGAGGCGCGAGTTTTTCGTGCCCCTGGCTAAGATGGCATCAGCGACTGGTGGCATGTGCTTGGTGGGCCTTGCGCTTGCACGCTTTTGGGGCACGCGTGGGCCAGTGGCGGGCCTTACGCTGATAGCGGCGTCTGCGGTGTGTTACTTCTTGCTCTTGCTGGCACTGGGCTCGAAGGAGCTGCGGCTGGTCTACGGAATTGTGTCCGAGAGGATCCGGCCTATTGGACGGAACGGGTAGCTTGCTCCACCATGTGGGATATGACAACAAACGAGTTGGCAGTGAGACCACCCGGCGGAACTATGAGGGGTTGCCACAATTAGTACATAATGAGAAAGGTTGAGGGGCCATGGGATCTATGGTTAGGAAAGCGGTCATTCCAGCGGCGGGGCTGGGCACGAGGTTTCTGCCGGCAACCAAGGCACAGCCCAAAGAGATGCTACCCCTTGTAGATAAGCCAGTAATCCAGTACGTAGTGGAAGAGGCAATGCAGTCCGGCATTGAGGACATTCTCATTGTGACCGGGCGAGGAAAGCGTGCAATTGAGGATCACTTCGATCGAGCCATTGAGCTGGAGAGCAGCCTTGAGCGCTCTGGCAAGGAAGAACTACTCGACCAGATACGCCGCATTGCCGACATAGACATTCACTTTGTCAGGCAAAAGCAACCCCTGGGGTTGGGTCACGCGGTGTACCAGGCGCGCAGACACGTTGGAAATGAGCCCTTTGTGGTGATGCTTGGCGATGAGGTGTTTCTGGGTGAGCCGCCTGCCACTGCGCAGCTTGTGCAGGTTTTCGAGAAAACGGGGTGTGCTGCCCTCGCGGTGAGGGAGGTACCCGAACAGGAAGTCTCAAGATACGGTGTGGTGAAGGTATCCACGGCGAACTGGGCAGCTCTTGATATGTCAGTGGACATCTGGCAAGTTGTAGATCTCGTGGAGAAACCCCTGCCAGCGTTTGCTCCCTCCAGGCTGGCAATAGTGGGCAGGTACGTGCTTACGCCCGAAATATTCGAGATCCTTGAACGGACGTCCCCTGGTTACAATGGGGAAATCCAGTTGACAGACGCTCTGCGGGAGTACCTCAAGGTGGGAACCATAGTGGCATGCGAACTGGAGGCAGAACGGTTTGACGTTGGCGACAAGTTGGGCTTAATCAAGGCCACCCTGGAGCTGGCGCTTCGCACACCTGAGCTTGGGGGGCCTTTACGGGAGTACTTGAAGCAGTTGAGTTCTATGCTCTCCTGAGTGCGCAGGAATAGTCGCTCACGGAAGGCCTTGGACTGGAGTGTGGGTAAAGGCCGGGCTGAAGGGTGTGCAAAGGCTAGGCGCAGGTGCTCGAGTGTGTGCATCCCGTGTGCGATTGGGTTCTCTGCGTACGCAAGCTGTTGCGTATTCACAGGAGCCCGAGTACATACGGCTATTCCGGGAAGATTGAGCAGCGCATATACTTGACAGCGGGAACAATTGCTGCAGCAGCAAGACCAACGAAGAGCCTGCAAACGGGGGAGTTAGCATGCTGGAGCGACTCACTGAAGCAGAGGAGAGGCTCAGGGACCGCACCCTTGGCAGGTTACTGGCAAGAATTGTTCCCGAATGGGTCCAACCAAATCACGTGACCTCATTGAGGATGCTGCTTGTTGGGATTGCCTTCGTTCTTTTCCTCTCGGGTTATTCTCTCCAAATGCAGACTGATGTGCTGGTGCTTGCTGCCCTAACAGACTCTGTGGATGGTATCCTTGCAAGGACAAGGGGGCAAAGCTCACAACTGGGCGAGTACCTGGACCAGCTGTCCGATTGGCTGTTGGGAGGGTGGATGGGGATCCTGACGCTTACCAACGGCCTTTTGCCCACTGGGGTGGTGCTGATGATCGTTATCCCTCAGGTGGTGACCGGTGTGACCGACAGGATCAAGGCTTCCACGCTCAAGTTTGAGACTCCTGCGCGGCGCATCGTGGCGGTCGCCATGGGCCCAGCGAACTTCAGGCCCAACCTGCTTGCAAGGCTCCAGTTTGTCGCAGTGCTTATGGGGTTCATTTCTCTCCTGCGAGCGAAGGCGAGTAGCTCTGGCCTGCTGCGCAAGATTGGGCTGGCCAGTCTTTATGTAGAGGCATCCATTTCGTGGTTGCTTGCTGCCCAAGGAATAGCAAGCATGCTCAGGCACGATCGACCGAACGACTGCCAGAGCACGGGATGAGCGGAGCAAGTACGCCTCCAAGCTCAATAGCGCAGTTCGCAGGCCCATGAAGGTGATTCCACGACGGGCAGAACAGAGCCGGCTTGTGGCATAACCATTACCTTTGCCCCCGGTCCAACCGCCTTGAGTGCCTGTCTGTATGCAGCGTTGATGCTGTCGAAAGGCTCGAGAAAAGCTCTCCTCACTATCTCCTCGGGCATGGAGGATACCAAATAAATGTCTATTTTTTGTCTTACCATGGCTATGGCAGCAGCTTTATGACCACCTAACTCGAACTGGACTCGGATTCGGTCGATCAAGTCCTCGGGTTTCCGCGCTGCTGCTATCCATCTTGCAAACACCTCGTCACCGAGTCCTTCGGGACACTCGGCTACCAGTATAAGGATGCCCCCTGGGCGTACTGCCCTACTGGCGTTGTCTATCGCCTTCTGAGCCTGGTATAAGTTTATGTCTTTTGGAAATCCCCCGGCAGAAGCAATGACTATGTCTGCGGGTTCATCCAGCTTGACCTTGTAGATGGTGTCGAGGTACCTTGCTGCTTCCCTATGGGCGGATATGGGGTGACCAGCAAACGCTCCAAGCACGTTCTTTTGCTCATCCAGCACCATGTTGAATATGAAGTCCGCTGGCACAAATCTGGCCACTTCTTCAATGTCTTGCCTCACAGGGTTGTTAGTAATCTCACCTGCTATTGCCCGCTCGTCAACCATCATGCTGTGGTTTGCCTGGATGGAAGAGTGGGTAGCACACCCGGGCATGAGCGCTTTGAGTCCGCCGCTGTAACCTGCGAAATAGTGGTATTCCACGTTGCCTAGCAGCACTCTTTTGTCCGCCTCAACAACGGGTCGGAAGATTGCGACTGGCGTTCCCCGGGTGGTGGTGCCCAAGTGCACGACATCGTTAGGGTTGGAGTCGAGGCAGCGGTATCCAGTGCATGTATCAATCCCTAAGAGAGATTGCCTTTCTGCCTCAGTGTGTGCCCGGTGGTTGCCAAGAGCAAGAACAATGAACACGTCCTCTTTCCTTACTCCGGCCTTGTGCAACTGTTCAAGTACCAAGGGTACGAGGATTTTGCTAGGACAGGGGCGGGAAATATCGCTTGTGATTACTGCTACACGATCTCCCTTCTTCACTAGGCTAGTCAAAGGGGAACTGCCTGTTGGCTTTTCCAAAGCATAGCGGAGTTCGGCTTGATTTAAAGGCTGTCCAGCCTGCGTGTGTTTCAAGAGGCCAGCAAACTGCGTTTCCTCAATAGAAACCTCCTGGTATTGCCCGCCACCATACGGGAGTCTAAAGTGAAGCGCCATAAGCTCTCCCCTTTTCTGGTAGGATGTAGAAACGAGGGTTGTATTTGTGGGCTCCAGTGTCATTCCTCATTAGGTATTAAACCCCGTGCAAAAGCGAATGGGTCCGGTCTGGAACGTTTTCATTAGACAGGCAGGAAGAAACCTAAACCCACAGAAACAATACCACGAAGCCGAAGGCTTGATAAAGAGGTCAACGAGGTCTTGGGCGGGGTTGTCCCGAACGTCGTAGATTTTCATGGCGGACCCTCTCTCCTTCTTTAAGCGGTTTTCACCTCCCTGGATGTATCT
>JBNARI010000024.1:0-25807 GCA_049718765.1 Bacillota bacterium
CCAGACCACGGCGGTTCTGACCTAGACCCGAACCCACATCAGAACCCTTGGCCACTGTGCGTATGCGCGTAGCCTCCCCAGTTGGCGCTCCAGGTTTCCGGCATCAGCTGGCTTCTTTGGAGATACCCGGGCGTAAAGAATAACCGTATCCGGCTCTGCCTTTATCCCCCTGGCCCCAGAATGCAGTTCATTTCCTCCACCAAGTACCTCCGCTGGCCGCTGAGCAGACGTACACGCCTGGTCAAACCCTGTTTTCCCCATGCCCGAAGGCGGTTTGCCTCAACGCCTAATCTTTTTGCTCTTTCTCTAATCGATAAGAACTCCATGCTACGGTCAGGTACAGTCAACTATGGTTCAGTCCCTTGAAGCTGCTGCAAACCTCCTGATCAGTCCATGAAATTATAGCATACGGAACCCCCGCCTCCAAAGCGGCGTCTACTCATAGTAGAATACAATAGGTGGAGGTAGGCCCATCGTTGACTGCTAGAAGACGAAACCAGAGGAAGGCCCCACGGCGAGTGTCCTTGGGCAGGTTGCTCTTGGTGCTCGTCGCGCTAGGGTTCGTAGTAGCCAGCGGCGTGCTGGTAGGTTTCGTCTACTCCGCGCTCAAGCAGCTTGACTCCCCGGCGTTTGCGGAATTGAGACCGTCTGTGAGGTTGTCATCCAAGGTTTACGACGCTCATGGGAACCTTTTCGCTGAGCTGTATGCCGAGGAAAACCGCACCCTGGTGCCCCTCAAGAAAGTGCCAGTACATGTACGCAACGCGTTCGTGGCAATTGAGGACGCTTCCTTCTACGAGCACCACGGCGTGAACGTTAAAGCTATACTTCGCGCCCTCTATGTCAACCTTACTGGTAAGGGATTCCAGGGCGGAAGCACCATAACGCAGCAACTAGCGCGCAACGCCTTCCTCACCCAGGAAGTGACCTTGAAGCGCAAGATCCAAGAAGCGTTCCTTGCATTAGAAATTGAGCGCAGGTACACAAAGGACGAAATCCTGGAAATGTACCTCAATCAGATACCCTTCGGCAACGGTGCCTACGGAATTCAGGCCGCAGCGCTAACCTACTTCAACAAGGACGTGAGCGAGCTCACGCTAGCGGAGGGAGCCTTCCTGGCCGGCATAATCCAGGCCCCTTCGGCGTATGACCCTTACACCAGGTTTTCGGCAGCAAAGCAAAGGCAACTTGTAGTGCTTTCTCAAATGGCCAAGTACGGCTTCATCACCCAGGAAGAGGCCAAGCAAGCAGGAGCCCAGCCTTTAAACATCACCAAGCGGCCAACTCAAAAGGACAGAACAGGGGCATACTTCTACGACTACGTGCTTTCTTACCTCCTTGAAAAGTACGGCGCCGACAAGACGTACAACGGCGGCCTCAGGGTGTACACCACCTATGACCCTGAGATCCAGGCTAAGGTGGAAAGCGCTGTCAAGAACGTCCTGGACAAAGCATACCCAATTCGCGAGGGCGAAGCCTACCCTGAAGCTGCAGTGGTTGTGGTAGACCCCCATACTGGCCATATCAAGGGTATGCTAGGTGGTAGAACCCACAACAAGGTGCTTGCGCTAAACAGAGCCCTGCGTCCAAGGCAGCCTGGCTCTGCCATCAAGCCCATAGTGGTTTACGCACCAGCTATCGAGCTGGGATACAACCCCGGCAACGTGCTAGACGACACCCCTGTGACATTCCCAGAGTACGATAATTGGGCCCCCACGAATTATTCCCATACATACATGGGGCTCGTCACCCTGCGGGAAGCGCTTGAGCGTTCCCTAAACGTGCCTACTGCAAAACTGCTGTACCAAATCGGTGTGAAGACTGGGGTAGACTATGCAATAAAGATGGGGCTCACAACCCTCGTCACCAAAACCAAAGATGGCAAGACCGACTACGTGCCATCAGCGGCCCTTGGTGGAATCACCGAGGGAGTAACGCCCCTGGACATGGCAACTGCCTACGGCGTGCTGGCAAACCGCGGCATCAAGAATCAGCCTGTAGCAATACTCAAGGTGTTGGATGCAGACGGTAACGTGCTGGAGGAGCACACCCCCAAGCCAACCATTGTGCTCAGTGAGCAAACCGCCTGGACCATGACGGACATGCTTAAGGGAGTGCTCACCAAACCCTACGCGACTGGCGTCGCTGCGAACTTCGGCCGGCCAGCCGCCGGCAAGACCGGCACCACCAGCGATTACCGGGACGCGTGGTTCTGCGGATACACGCCTGACCTGGTGTGCGTGGTGTGGATGGGCTACGACAAGGACTTGACCATGGAAAAGGACAGGGTAACAGGAGGAAGCTACCCTGCCCGCATATGGAAGGAAATCATGGCATCGATCACCACAGGACCTGTTAAGGATTTCCCGCAGCCCTCGGGGTTTGTTCAGGTGAAGATATGCAAGAAGTCAGGTAAACTGCCCGGTCCTTTCTGCCCAGCTGAGGACATTGTGGAAGAAGTGTTCCTCAAGGGCAGGGAGCCAACCCAAACTTGTGACACCCATGTGCAAGCGCTAGTGTGCGCTGACAACCCCAGCGAACTCGCGGGACCCCTTTGCCCGGTTAAGGTGCCCAGGGTGTTCATAAAGCGCGCGCCTTACGATAAGTCCGCAGGAATACCTGCGGACGCGGGCATGGAACTGCCATCCATGGTGTGCACTCTTCACAACCCGGCAGCTACAGTACCTTCACCTCCACAACAGTGACGCCGTCTCCTCCCTCTTCCAGGGTGCCGCGCCGCCATGAGGCCACATGGGGGTGGGTGCTCAGGAACTCGGCAATGGCGGCGCGCAACGCGCCAGTGCCTTTGCCGTGAATCACCATCACGCGGCGCTGACCCGCAAGCACTGCGTCGTCTAAGTATTTGTCTACTGCGCCAACTGCTTCTGCTACAGTTTTTCCCCGCACGTCTATGCTGGGAGAAACTGTTTCGGCTTTTTGTCTGGCAACGGCCCATATTCCGGACCGATCGGGAAACGAGTTCCCCTCTCCTTTGGGCTCCACCTCGAATAGTTCTTGCGCCTTTGCCCTCATGCGGATTGGCCCAACCTGTACCTCGACAGTGCCGTCCGATTCAGGCTTTGACACTACAGTCCCAACCGCATTCGCCTTCGCCACGTAAACCTTCATCCCAGGTTCGGCTCGGCCAACGGGCTTGCCCAACGAGCCTTCTAGGGGAGCCGCTATCGGTACTTGGGAGCCAACTGCTTCTACACCTTTGAGCAAAGCTTCCCGGGCCTGCTTGAGCAGCTCGAGCTGGGACTCCTTGGCTTCCCTTGCCCTCCGTACAAGCCTCTCCACTTCCTCAATCTGCTCCCTAGCAATCCTCAGCAGTTCCTCAGCCTCTTCCCTGGCCGTTGCAACCAGCTGGCTCCGCTTTTTCCTTATCTGCTCCCACTCGCTCCTGGCCTGCTCCTCATAGTGCCTTGCCGACTCCCTGAGCTTGCGTGCTTCGTCCGCATCCCTTGCGGCCTGGGCCCTCCAGCGTTCCAGCTCAGCAATGACAGAGTCGAATTCCCTGAAGCCCGAGCTCAGGTAACTGGCCGCTTTTTCTATTATTTGGGGCTTCAGGCCAAGGCGGGCCGCAACTTCAAGGGCGTTGCTCCTCCCGGGAATTCCCATCACCAACCTGTACGTGGGCCTAAGGGTCTCAACATCGAACTCCATGGAAGCGTTCTCCACTTGGTCATGCCTGTACGCGTACAGCTTGAGTTCGGAATAATGGGTAGTAACAACCACCCGGGCGCCAGTGGAAATCAGGTAGTCAAGGATGGCCATACCCAGTGCCGCGCCTTCTGCAGGGTCAGTCCCAGCTCCCAGTTCGTCCAGGAGCACCAGCTTGGCAGAGGGGTTCCCATGCTCCAGGCTGCGTACCACTTCTATGATGTTGCCCATGTGGGACGAAAAGGTGCTCAGATTCTGCTCGATGCTTTGTTCGTCGCCGATGTCACACAGTACGTCTTCGAACACCCCAAGCTCGCTGCCACCACCAACAGGTATGAATAGCCCTGACTGGGCCATAAGGGTCAACAAGCCCACAGTCTTCAAGGTGACCGTCTTGCCTCCAGTGTTTGGCCCAGTGATGATCAGAACTCTAAAGTCTCGCCCTACCTCGAAGTCAATGGGCACTGCTTGGGACCCCAGCAATGGGTGTCTCGCCTGTCTCAAGCAGATGACCCCTTCTGGCACTATTTGAGGCTTCATGGCCTTCATTCTTAAAGCAAGTCTTGCTTTGGCAAACCCCAGGTCCAACTCGGCAACGGCTTCTATGGCAGCAAGCAACTCTTCCCCCCGAGCCCCTACCCGGCGGCTTAGCTCCGCCAAGATCATCTCTATTTCTTCCCTTTCCATGGCCTCAAGGCGCCTGATCTCGTTGGTCAGTTCCGTTACCTCGAAGGGTTCAATGAATACAGTGGCACCGCTCCCAGACTGGTCATGGATCAGGCCAGGCACCATGTGCCGGTACTCTTGCCTGACGGGGAGCACGTACCTGCCAGCCCTTATCGTTACAATTGGTTCCTGCAGGTATTTGGCCAGTTCCGACCGCACCATGACCTCGAGTTTGTCCCGCAACCTTGAAGTGAGAGTACGCTTCGAGCTCCTCAAACGAGCGAGGGTTTGGCTTGCAGAATCAAGCACCTCTCCTTCAGCGTTGACTGAGTTGCACAGCTGTTCCCGCAGGTCTTCCAAATCCACAATAATTGCGGAAGCCACCCGACCCATCCGCGCAAACCCCTGACCAAGCCTAAGACAGTAGGACCTGCAAGCCAGAGCCACTTGTATCAGTTCGGACAGTTCCCAGAGCACCCTTGGTGACAGCGAACCGCCCGCCACTGCTCTGTGAACCTGTGGAGTCAAATCTGCAAGGGCTTCCACTGGAGTACGGGGCTCCTTTTCCATCGCTAGAACGTACTCCTGAGTTTCCTCAAGTAGCTCCTTCACCATTTCGGAGCGTGAGGCTGGCAAAAGCTCCTTGGCCCGTGATTTGCCCCAAGGTGTTAGGCACAGCTCTTCCAGCATTTCGAGCACCTTGTAGTAATCCAGTACCTGCAGCGAATGCAAGTTCACAATACCAACACACCCTCAATCTGCAACAATTTGCGCTTCATGGGAGTACCCCCAGCAAAGCCCCCGATGCTTCCATTCCCTCGAATCACCCTGTGACAAGGCACCACCAGCGGTACAGGGTTAGTGGCGCATGCCTGACCAACCGCCCTGGCGGCCCCTGGATATCCAGCAAGGCTCGCTAGCTCGGAATAGCTCACAGTGCTGCCGTATGGCACTTTCCTCAATGCCTGATACACATTCCTCTGGAATTGGGTTGCTCTTGAATTGTCTACTTTCACCCAGCTCAAATCAACACGGCGTCCTTCAAGGTAGCCAACCAGCTCGCCCTCGAGCTGCTCCACCCACTTTGGCAGGCTCTGGCACTTCGCCCAGCCCTCGGCAAGAACACGGACTTCCGCCTCCTGGAAGTTTGGTACTGGAAGCAACACGCGTCGAAGCCCGTTGTGGCTCCACGCCAGTGTAATCCAACCAAGCCCTGTGCTAAAGCAGCTGAATTCACATTCCGCAACCATCAAGGTCTCCTCCTCCCGGGTTAGTCTCCCACCCCTTCGCACACCACCTTGAGCATCGCGGCGTTCACGTCGGTAATGTCACGCACGTCACACGTCAACAAGAGCCTTCGCTCTGCATCCAACCCATATACCACCAACGGCACAGGATTCCGGGTATGGGTCGGCACCGAAAGGTCCTCAATGTTGCCATGGTCGCTGGCCAGGAAAAGGCATTGGCTCTTGGTGTCAATGCTCTCCAATATTGCTTCGATGAACTGATCTGCCCTCTCGAGTACTTCTACAGCGAAACCCAGGTCCTGAGAATGACCTGCCCGGTCCGTGAGGAAGAACTCGAACATGGCAAAGTCATAATCCTTGCTCAGCTTGGCCACTATTCGTCCTGCATCACGAGGGTTCAACCGTGGTACGTCAACACCCATCTCCCTGAGGATATCCCCAGTTATGTCGTGGTACACCGCTTGTCCCAGGGCAATCAGATCTGCCGGTCTCACTGGAAGGCCAGCTCCTAGCACTGCAGCGGTTGTGGCAGAAGCTCTATACGTGCCGTCCTTTATTTTCTGGAGAGAATTAGGCCTGAAGGCGTTGATGAACGTGGCAGTGCGGCCACACTCCAACGCTCTCCTGAAAATGCTCCTGCTTGCCAAGAGCTTTCTGAGCATTCCAGTGGGGAAGGCGTTTACGTGTCTGCCTACAATCTGGGGCGCATTATAGCCCGTGAGTAGCGCCGTTTGGCCTGTAGCGCTCTGGGGAATACCAGCCACGCCCAAGCACGCGTCCACCGAAATTGCCAGCGACTCCTGGCCTTCAGCGCAACTCTTACCTGCGTGGAGGGGCTCCCCACCACACAGGAAGCTGAACGCTGGCATTCTGGCCAAGAAGATGGGATTCGCTGCAGGATCCTTCTTGCCAACACCAAACCCGTCGAGGAAAACCAGAAGCAGCTTCATAAAGAGTTTAATTCAACTTGGTCTCTTGCTCTTCCTGCAAGCTTCCCCAAGCAACTGGTTGAAAGTTTGCTGAGAGCGGCGGTAATTCTCCAACCAGATCAGCTCCAGGTACTTTAGGGCACCGCTTTGCAGCTGCTGGGGAGTTAGGGGCTGAGCTTGCTTTTTTTTGATCACGCTAATCATGCCGTCTGGTTCTATGGTGGCCAGCTCAACGTCGGCCAGGTGCTCAACTTCTTTTTGCCTCAACACGATGTTCAGGTCAGACATGGTTATCCTCTCTTTTCTGAGGTTTTCCTCCAGCACCTGCCCGTCCTGAACCAGCACCGTGGATGTGCCCTGGGTCAGCTTCTCGAACCACCTGCTCCTAACGTTCAACCAGGCCACCGCGTACTGGAGCAACCCAAGCATGGCAATGGGCACTATGCCCGACATCACTCCCAGTTCCTTGTTCTCGATCGGAATCGCAGCCACGGAGCCAGCAATGATTATTACTGCCAGATCGAAAGGAGCCAGCTGCGCCACAGTGCGCTTACCCACAATCCTCACCATGACCACCACAGTGAGGTACAGCACCACTGTCCGGAACAGAAGCATCCACAATTCGCCTAAGAGACGCTGCACTGCAACGCCCTCCGTAGAAACGATTCACCTCACTTATGTTTTTCCTCAAGCCACTCTAGCAATTCATCCAGGCCCATGCAGTTTATTACGTCTTGCTTTGTGGCCCATCCCCTTCGAGCAGTGTACACCCCGAGGATCATGTCGTTGAGGCCCCCCAGACCGTGGGCGTCAGTGTTGACCGCGATTTTCACTCCCCTTTCGACCGCCTGGCGAACGCAGGTGTCATTGAGGTCAAGCCGATCGGGCGAAGAGTTCACCTCCATCGCACAGCCCATGGCTTTGGCCTGGTCAAGAAGGGCAGGAAGGTCCACCTCGTAGGCGTCCCTGTGGCCCAACATCCTGCCAGTTGGATGACCAATGATGTCAACGTTGGGGTTCTTGATTGCAGCCTCAATTCGCCGCGTCATGGCTTCCTTGGCCAAGGAAAAGGACGAGTGCACAGACGCAACAACCACGTCCAGCTCACGAAGGAGGTCATCTGGCAAATCCAAGCTGCCGTCCTTCTTTATATCCACCTCCACGCCTGTCAGAACCCGTACCCCGGCCCCTTCTTCATTCAGCTTCCTGATTTGCTCCACCTGTTGCTTCAGCCTGGCTACATCCAGTCCGTTTGCCACACCTAAGGACACAGAATGGTCCGTGATGGCTACATACTCATATCCCATTTCCGCAGCCTTCTGTGCAATCCTTGCAATGCTTGAGGTACCGTCACTCCAGTCGGAATGCACGTGAAGGTCCCCTTTTATTTGTGAGGCTTCAAGCAGCTCGGGTAAGGTGCCATCTTGCGCTGCTTCGATTTCCCCGCTATCTTCCCGCAGTTCTGGCACGACGTACTGAAGGCCCAGGCTGGAATAAATCTGTTCTTCACATACAGGATTCCAGGGCTCGCTGCAGTTCCCACTGGAGCTCCTCATGCCTTCGAGCTTCGCAACGTGAGCCTTGGACCCAGTGGCAGAGTGCAGCTTGCGCACGAATTCGCCCTTCGTGGTGGCCAGGATAATGTCTACAGGCAAGCCAGAATGAGTGACGCCTTTAAGCCCCTGATCTCCTCGGGACCACGTCTCCAGCAGCTTCACCTCCGAGAGCGCCCGGGTGAACTCCTGGAGAGAATGGCACATTACCACCACGTCAATGTCGCCCACAGTCTCCTTTCTCCTTCGTACGCTCCCGGCAATTTCAACAGCAAGCGTTCCAGGTAATGACTGAAGCTGCGACCTCAGCTCTTCTGCAACCGGTAAGGCTACGGCCAGCAGTGGTCTGAGCGTCAGGTCATTGCACTTCCGCAAACTGGCCATGAGCTGGGCAACCTTCTTTTCCCCAAACCCCTTTATGCCCTTCAACCGGCCTTCCTGGAGCGCCCGTTCAAGCTCCTTGAGGCTGGTCACCCCAGCTTCCCGCCATAGCGCTGCTGCCGTCCTGGTGCCAAGCCCTGGAACGCGCAACAGTTCCAGCACACCCTGGGGGACGCGAGCGCGGAGTTTCTCTAGGTGTCTGCAGCTTCCAGTGCTGAGGATTTCCATGATCTTGCCAGCTATAGCAGGGCCTACGCCGGGGATCTGGGTGAGTTTACCCTCATCAGCGTAGGATTCAATGTCGCCTTCGAGCTTGGTTATGTTTTGGGCTGCTCTGCGGTAAGCAGTTGCCTTATAGCTTTCTTCGCCAACAATTTCGGTCAGGTCCGCAATCTCCTCGAGCAACGCGGCCACTTCGTAGTTCCTCACGGCCCATCCCCTTCCTGGTTCCTTCCCTATTGTACCAAACCCTTAAGCTCATCCTCGGCCTCTGGTAGAATGTAGCCACAGGGGGGAGAAAGCTTTGTCGCGCTTGATCATGCTCAGACACGGTGAAACTCAATGGAACAGGGACGGTCTGTTCCGGGGTCGCAAGGAAGTGGACTTGAGCCCTGTAGGTCAGCTTCAAGCAGAGGCAGCAGCCCGTGCCATCTGGCCAGAACTGGTATCCGGCTTTGCCCCAGTGCGGTTGGTTTCAAGCCCACTCAGGCGGGCACTTTCCACTTCTGAAGCTATAGGCAAGCTCTCCGGGCTGGAGGTTGAGGTGTCCCAGGAACTCCAGGACGTAGATTACGGCCAGTTCGAAGGGCTAACCGTGGAAGAAGCAAGCAAAGCCTATCCTGAGGTCTACCTGGCGTGGCAGCATCACCCGGAGCTCGTGAGCTTTCCTGGCGGTGAGTCGTTATCTTCTGCCTTTGAACGCGCTCAGGCCTTCGTGAACAGGGTATTGAGCGACCGCGGACCTTCCTGCACAATCGCGGTGAGCCACAGGGTGCCCATAAAGCTGATGATCATGAGTGTGCTTGGGCTTCCCCTATCGGCTTTTTGGCAAATCAGGGTAGACAACGCCTCTATTTCGGTAGCGGAGACTTGGGGTTCAATCCGGGTTTTAGTGCTGTGTAACGACACATGCCACCTCAAGCTGGCAAGACCCATCACACGGGACTTTTGAACGGCAGCTAGCTCTTGTTATATAATTGCTCAAGCTCTCAAACCAAGCGGGGGATCGCAGTGGAAAAGCAAATCATCCAGTTGAAGGAGCAAGCCATCAGCGCCTTCCTCGAAGCCTCGAATAAGGAGCAGCTGGAGCTCCTCAAGGCCAAGTACCTGGGACGAAAGGGCCTCCTCAATTCCTTCCTGAAAATGCTGCTCTCTGTGCCAGAAAGCGAGCGACCCTACCTCGGCAAGCTCCTCAACGACACCAAGAACGAGCTTCAAGCCCGTTTGCAGGAACGCCTGGATCAGCTGGAACAGCTGGAAATGGACAGAAAACTGGCCGCAGAAAGGGTTGACATAACCCTACCAGGGGTCCCGGTGAGCGTTGGGGGAAAGCACGTGCTAACCCTAGTAACCGAGGAGATCGTAAGGATTTTCACTGGCATGGGCTTTGAGGTTGCAGAGGGCCCAGAAGTTGAAACCGACGAAAACAATTTCGTTGCGCTCAACATCCCGAAAGACCACCCCGCCCGGGACATGCAGCAAACTTTTTACATAACTCCAGACATCCTGCTCAGGACCCACACCTCGCCAGTGCAAATCCGGGGCATGAGGGCCCGCTGTCCCCGACTGCCAGTACGATTAATTGCCCCTGGAAGGGTGTACCGCAGGGACCCCGCAGATGCCAGGCATTCCCCTGTGTTTACTCAAGTGGAGGGACTGGCTATTGGCGAAGGGGTACGCTTCAGCGACTTAAAGGGCACCCTTCTGGAATTCGTAAGGAAAATGTTTGGCCCGGAAGCCACCATTAGGATGCGGCCCAGCTATTTCCCTTTCACTGAACCCAGCGCGGAAGTGGACGTGTCCTGCACAGTATGCAGGGGAAAAGGGTGCCGGACCTGTGGCGGCAGCGGCTGGCTTGAAATCCTCGGAAGCGGCATGGTCCACCCCAACGTGATCCGCAATGGTGGCTATGACCCGGAAAGGGTAACTGGCTTCGCTTTTGGCATGGGAGTGGAACGCATTGCAATGCTCAAGTACGGCATCGACGATATTCGCCTGTTCCTACAAAACGATGTAAGGTTCCTTTCCCAATTCGTTTGAGAAGGTGGTTCCATGAGAGTACCGTTAAAGTGGCTGCAGGAATTCGTTGAAGTCACCTGGGAAGCCGAAAGGCTGGCGGAGCGCCTCACCATGCAGGGGGTTGCAGTGGACGCCGTGGAGAAGATGAAGCCAGACTGCCATGGAGTTGTGGTGGGGCGCATCCTGAACAAGGCCCAGCACCCCCAAGAGCCGCGCCTGAGCGTGGTGGAAGTGTTCATTGGCGATTCCACCCTTCAGGTGGTATGTGGAGACCCTCAAATCCAGCCAGGCAACTTGGTCCCCGTTGCGCTACCGGGCGCATGCCTGCCAGGAGGCAAGATGATCGAAACGAACCTCATCCATGGGGTAGAATCCCAGGGAATGTTGTGCGCCACAACTGAGCTGCTGTTCGGAAAGCCCCACATTGAAGGGGAAGGGGTACTGCAACTCCAAGACGCCCTTCCTGGCACGGACGTGATTAGCTTGTTGGACTTGGAGGACGACGTTCTGGTACTTGACCTTACTCCCAACTACGCCGCGTGCCTATCCATACTTGGAGTAGCCTATGAGGTAGCGGCGCTGACTGGTTCAGCTGTCAGGAACCCTCTCGGCAACGCCACATTGCAGTTGCTCGAAGACCATCCAGATGCGCACATCCACATTGAGGACCCTGACTTGTGCCACAGGTATGCCGCCAAGCTTGTTGAAGACGTTCGAGTAACAACCTCACCCCCATGGCTCCAGTGGCGCCTCCACATGGCAGGAATGCGGCCCATAAACAATGTAGTGGACATCACCAACTACGTCATGATAGAGGTCGGTCAGCCCCTTCATGCTTTTGACCACAACAAGCTGGGTAACCGTGTGGTTGTGAGACGGGCTCTGGACGGGGAACGGCTGATCACTCTGGACGGCATAGAGCGCCAGCTCAGTTCAGAAAACCTTGTTATAGCTGACTCATCGAGACCTGTGGCCTTGGCAGGAGTAATGGGTGGGATTGACACAGAGGTCACCCTTGAGACCTCGTCAGTGCTCATAGAGTCTGCCTACTTCGACCCGGTGTCGGTACGACGCACCTCTGGCCGTCTAGGCATAAGGTCCGAGGCTTCCTTGCGTTTTGAGAAAGGAGTTGACCCGTCAATTCAGGCTCTGGCCGCAGAAAGGGCAGCGTACTGGATGGAAAGACTGGGAGCTGGTAGGCCCCTCACAGGGGTGATACTGAGAAACCCGCGCCCAGCGTCTAGGAAGACTATTGAGCTCAGACTGGACCGGGCATGTCGGATCCTGGGGGTCCAACTGTCCATGGATCAGGCTAAGCGCTTGCTGCAGAGCCTGGATTTTGAAGTTTCCGAAAGCGGCAACGTGCTCAGGGTAGTTGTGCCGACACGCAGAGGAGACGTCAACGAGGAAATCGACCTTGTGGAGGAACTAGCCCGTACCTACGGCTATTCGGAAGTGCCTGCGTCCTGCCTCCAGGGCAACGCACCATCTGGCGGCAAAACGCACGAGCAGCTGAGTGTGGACCGCATTCGGGATTTCATGGTAAACTGCGGGCTGCAAGAGGTGCTTACATCCCCGCTGATTGGCCCTGAAGACCTGTGCCGGACAAAGCTGGCGCAGGAAACTGCTCGCAGCATCCGACTGGCCAACCCCTTGGCAGAAGACCAAAGTCTATTGCCTACCACGCTGCTACCGGGAGTCATGAGAGTGATGGCATACAATGTATCCCGGGGTTGCCGTGACCTCAAGCTGTTTGAAATAGGCAAGGTGTTCCTGGCAGGAGAGTTACCCCCCAGGAAGCTTCCCCATGAGCGGCTGACCCTGGTAATAGCCGGTACCGGCAGAACCCACGACCTGCACTGGACTCCAGTAGGGCAAACCATTGACTTCTTCTGGATCAAAGGAATCGTGGAGGCGTTGGTGAAGTCACTTGGAGTAGAAGTCAAGTTCCTGGAGGCAAGCCAACCCCAATATCACCCGTACCGTCAGGCTCAGCTTGGGCACGGTGGTCAGGTGCTTGGGTTCCTGGGCGAGCTTCACCCTAACGTGCTCCGGGCTTGGGACATACCGCAGCCGCTTGCAGCTGCCGAATTGAACCTTGAACTGCTGCTACAATCGGCTCAGGCCCAGCGAGTATTCACGCCTCTGCCCCGCTATCCATCTGTGGAAAGGGACATTGCCTTCGTAGTGGATGAGTCCATACCTTTTGACCAAATCATTTCGGCAATAATGGAGGCAGCTTCACCCCTGGCAGTGAACGCCCAACTGTTTGACGTGTTCAAGGGAGGTTGGGTGCCCCAATGCAAGAGAAGCTTGGCAGTGAGAATCACCTACAGGTCCAACGAACGCACCCTTACAGACGAAGAGGTCAATTCGGTTCACCAGAAAGTCAGGGAGGTACTGGGTAGCCGCTTCAGCGCCGTGCTCCGGTCGTGAGATCTAGGGAAGGAACACCTCCGGCCCACCCTCAACTGTGGGCCGGAGGTGTAGCCTCCAGTTTGATTTGCTCCAGCGCTTCTCCAAAAGGTTTGCTTCCCAGGTCCCCCACTCCCCGCTTGCGCAGGGAAACTGTTTGAGAATTGACTTCCCTGTCGCCTACAACCAGCATGAATGGCACTTTCTTGACCTCGGCGTCCCTGATCTTAAAGCTCACCTTTTCATTCCTCGTGTCTGCCTCTGTCCGCACGCCATTGGCCTTCATCTGGGCTGCAAGGGTCTTGGCATATTCGTAGTGCCTGTCCGCAACGGGTATCACCACCGCCTGCACAGGCGCGAGCCACACAGGGAATGCCCCGGCGTAATGCTCTATCAAGCAGCCGAGGAACCGTTCCATGGAGCCCAGCACGGTCCTGTGAATCATTACAGGTCTGTGCCACTGGCCGTCTTCGCCCATGTAAGCGAGATCGAACCTCTCGGGAAGGTTGAAGTCCACCTGGATCGTGGGTCCTTGCCATCCTCTACCCAGGGCGTCCTTAATCGTGATGTCTATCGCCGGGCCGTAAAACTTTGCCTCGCCCACCCCCAACACGTAAGGTAGTCCCTTTGCCGACAGGGCTTCCTTAAGGGCTTCCTCTGCCATGGACCACACCTTGTCATCGCCAATGTATTTGGCCTTGTTTTCGGGATCCCTCACCGAAAGCATGAGGGCGTACTCGTTGAACCCAAAGCTCTTCAGCATGAACTCAGCCAGGTCGAGCACGCCAACGATTTCGTCCCTCAGCTGGTCGGGGCGACAAAACAGGTGGGCGTCGTCCTGGGTAAACCCCCTCACCCTGAGGAGCCCGTGAAGCACCCCAGAACGCTCATACCGGTACACGGTGCCCAGTTCTGCCCAACGCATGGGCAAGTCCCGGTAGCTCCTGGTCTGGGTCTTGTACATTAGGATGTGGAATGGACAGTTCATCGGTTTGAGCAGGTAGTCCACCTCGTCGATCTTCATCGGGGAATACATGTTGTCCTTATACCAGTCCCAGTGCCCACTGGTCTTCCAGAGGTCCAGCTTGGCAATGTGGGGACTGTACACGATGTCGTATCCCCTTCTGCGATGCTCAACCCTCCAGAAGTCCTCGATGAGCTGCCTTATCAGTCCACCGTTGGGATGCCAGTACACCAGCCCCGGTCCGCCTTCCTCATGCATGCTGAACAAGTCCAGCTCCCGTCCAAGCCTCCGGTGGTCCCGGCGCTTAGCTTCCTCCAGCTTGAAGAGGTATTCCTCAAGCTGCTGCTGGGTCTCAAAAGCAGTGCCGTAAATCCTCTGCAACATCGGGTTCCTCTCATCGCCCCGCCAGTAAGCGCCCGCCACGCTGAGCAGTTTAAACGCCTTCAGTCGCCCGGTAGAGACCAGGTGTGGGCCTGTGCACAGGTCCACATACTCCCCCTGTCTGTAACAGGAAATGTTCTCGCCTTGGGGGATTTCCTCTATCAGCTCGAGCTTGAAGGGCTCTCCCCGCTCCTCGAAGATGCGTCGTGCTTCCTCGCGGGTCACCTCAAATCGCTGTACCGGGAGGTCTTCCCCCACTATCTTCCTCATTTCCTTCTCAATTGCCGAAAGCTCTTCGGGCGTGAAGGGCCTGTCAACTCCAAAGTCGTAGTAGAATCCGTCGTCTATGGCTGGCCCAATCCCGAGTTTGGCCCCAGGGTACAACCGCTTCACCGCCTGCGCCAGCACATGGGCCGCGGTATGCCGGTACACTGCCCTTCCTTCGGGAGAGTCAAAAGTGAGGAACTCCACCTTTGCATCGGAAGGCACACATGCTCCCAGGTCTACCAACCTGCCGTCCACTTTAGCTGCAATCGCGCGCTCCCGCAGTTCCCCTAGAGCACCTGTCAAGAGCTCTAAGGGGGTAGTGCAATCACCCATACCTAACACCTCCAGGCCTTTCTCCTTCGATAGCACTCGTACATCAATATGGTGCCAGCCATAGCCACGTTCAAAGACTCCACGTGCCTCTCCATTGGTACCCAAATACGCTTTATTTCACTGTGCAGCTCGGGGGAAAGGCCTACATGACCTTGTCCCTCGCTTCCAAGCACGAGAACAACGTGGTCTTCGATTTCGGCTTGGTCTACAGGTATTCCACCCTTGTTGTGTGCCATCCACACTGTAAGGCCTCGGCGGTCCGCAAAGTCCAGCAGGTCCTGGGCGCTGTAACACCAGTACACTGGCGTGCGATACAACCCGCCCATGCTGGCTCTCAGCACCTTTGGACTGTACGGGTCCACGGTGCCAGGCAGCACCACCACACCGAAGCCGAACGCAGCTGCGCCCCTGATTAACGTCCCGCAGTTTCCAGGGTCTTGGACACCGTCCAGGGCCACCAACCTAGTCAGCTCGTCACGGCAGTCCAACAGCTCGGTTCTGGGCGCCGCAACCACTGCCACAACCCCTTGAGGGGTCACAGCGGAACTAAGTTTCTTCACGATCCTGTCAGGAACCACAAACACCTTGCGCGGGTCGGCGTTGCTGACCAAGTCCCTGGCGCTTGGCGACTCGTAAGCATCCTGAGAAAAGATAATCCATGCCACCTGCGCCCCAGCCCCAACCGCGTCTCCAACCAGCTTGAACCCTTCGAGCACCGCGAGCCCTTTTTGCTTGCGATAAGCACCATTCACAAGCAGCCGCGCCGTCTGCTTGACCACCTGGTTTTCAGAGCTGGACAGTTCTCTCACCTAGCGCTTAATTCCTCCACCTTGCGGAGTCCGGCGTTGGTGCCGATTAGCACCAAAATGTCACCCTTTTCTATCCTGTCTTCAGCCTTGGGCGAAAGGTTCACCGAGCTCCCGCGTTTGATGGCCAAAACGTTCACTCCGTACTTGTTACGCAGGTCCATGCTCCTGAGAGTACGCCCAACTAGGTCCCCCTCTGCGGCCACTTCCATCACCGAATAGTCCGGGGACAGCTCTATGACGTCAAGGATGTTGCTCGAGGCCAGGTTGTAAGCTACTCGGGTACCCATTTCCTTTTCGGGGAACACGATCTTGTCAGCACCTATCTTTTGGAGCACTTTAGCATGGGCATCGCTGGAAGCCTTGGCGATGACGTACTTGGCCCCAATTTCCTTTAGCCCCAAGGTTATCAATATGCTTGGTTCCAGGGCCCCAACGGCAACCACAACCATGTCGAAGTTGCGCAGTCCCAGGCTCTTCAGCACTTCCTCATCAGTAGCGTCAGCCTGAACCACCTTGGTCAACTCGTGGGCCATGCGATTCACCTGATTCTCGTCAACATCTATCCCCAACACGTTTTCACCCAGGGACATGAGTCCCAGGGCAACGCTGCGGCCAAACCTTCCCAAACCTATGACTGCAAACTCCTTCACACCAAGCACCTCCGCCATTCCATCAGCCAACCAGTATCTTTTCCTCTGGGTGCTTGACCCCAGCATGGTTCTGCTCTGCCAGTACCGCCATGGCCAGGGTTAGCGGTCCCACCCTTCCCGCAAACATAGTGATGATGATTAGCAGTTTACCCACAGTAGTGAGCTTTGGAGTCACCCCCATGGAGAGCCCAACCGTACCAAACGCAGACACCGCTTCGAAGGCCACAGGCAAAGTGCTTTCCGTCTGCACAACCGACAGCATTGTGGTGGTGCTCACCACCAGGCACAGCGATAGCGCCGCAAGGCAAAGCGCCCGCATCACAAGGGGCTGAGGAATACGACGCTCCAGCATCTCCACGTCGTTCCTGCCTGAAGCTGTGGCGTACATGGCCGCCACAACCACCGCAGCTGTGGACGTCTTTATTCCGCCACCAGTGCCGCCTGGAGATGCTCCGATGAACATAAGGCACATGATTATTATTGCTGTAGCAGGCCTCAAAGCACCAATGTCAATGGTGTTAAAGCCCGCAGTACGCGCCGTCACAGACTGGAAGTAAGACGCAAGTACCTGGGAAGGCAACGGCAGCCGCGCAAGGGTATTGGGATTGCTCCTTTCCAACAACCAAATGAGCACCGTGCCGGAAAGGATTAATATTGCCGTCACCTTCAACACCAGTCTTGCGTGGAACGAAAGCCTTTCCTTGGCCACAAGGAACCTGTAGGCTTCCACTATCACGGTAAAGCCAATACCGCCAGTGACGATTAGCCCGGTAACCACAAGGTTCACCAGCGGGTCTGATACAAATCTCACGAAGCTATCACCGAAAATATCGAACCCCGCGTTACAGAAAGCCGACACCGCGTGGAAGACACCGTACCACGCAGCCTTTATGAGAGGCATAGACCCAGCAAATCGTACTGTCAACAATAGTGCCCCAAAGCCTTCGATTATGACTGTAACCAGGAGGATGTACCTGGTAAGCCTCACGACCCCTGCAATGGTGAACTGGCCCAGCGCTTCCTGGATCAAAATCCTTTCCCTTAAACTTATCCGCTTCCCCACAATTAAGGCAACGAGCGTGGCCATTGTCATTACCCCAAGCCCGCCCGCCTGAATCAGCAAAAGGATGATGACTTTTCCAATGATGCTCCAGTGGGCTGCAGTGTTCACCACTGTTAGGCCGGTCACGCACACAGCAGACGTTGCCGTGAATAGTGCGTCCACATAGCTGGTTCCAGCGTCCCTGCTGGCCCAGGGCATCCAAAGAAGCAACGAACCGGCCAAGATCAGCGCCGCAAAGCTGAGCGTTAGAAGCTTGGCCGGCGGCATCTTTATGACAGGCGATATTCGAATTATCGACATACTTGGTCCCCTCAAGTCAAAGAGTTGTGACAACTGCCACAACTCCCCAGCAATCCCCCGCACACAGCATTATTGCCCTCATGCGGTAAGGCTCTCTTTTGCAATTTGCACGAGCTTGTCAAAGGATTCCTTGTCGTTTACGGCAAGCTCAGCAAGCATTTTCCTGTTGATGGCAACTCCTGCCTTCTTTAACCCGTTGATCAACCTGGAGTAGGTAATACCCTGCTCTCTCGCAGCAGCATTGATCCTCACTATCCACAGGCGCCTGAATTCCCGCTTGCGTTGCCGCCTGTCTCTCCTGGCGTAAGCAAGCGCATGAAGCACCTGCTCGTTAGCAATTCTGAAGGCCTTTGACTTCCGGCCATAGTACCCTTTGGCAAGCTTCAGTATCTTACGGTGACGTCTCTTGGTGATCGTCCCCGTCTTTACTCTTGGCATGAAATCCCCTCCTATCTCATGGGCACAAGGAGCTTTGCTCTGCGGGCGTCCGCTTTACAGGCTACCGTGGGCTTTCTGAGGTTCCTCCGTCTCTTGCCCGATTTGCCCTCTAGCTTATGTGTCTTGCCCGCTTTTCGCCGCAGTACCTTGCCCGTAGCCGTATACTTGATCCGCTTAGCTAGTCCCCTATGCGTCTTCAGTTTGTACTTGGCCACTTGTATCACTCCTGTTCTCCTTTGGAGGCGCCGTCTGTGCCTTCGGTGCTAAAGTCATAGTCATGTTCTTCCCCTCTACCTTAGGGGGTTTTTCCACGATCGCCAGCTCCACAACGCCCCGAGCAAACCTCTGTAGTATCTCCTTGCCCAGGTCTAAGTGGGAAATCTCCCGACCGCGGAACATCACCACAATCCTTACTCTGTCGCCGTCCGCAAGGAACCGCCTGGCACTGCGCAATTTCACCTCAAAGTCGTGGTCGTCTATTGTTGGCCTGACTTTGATTTCCTTTAGTTCGGATACCTTCTGTTTCTTCTTCGCTTCCTTTTCCTTCTTGGCCTGTTCGTACTTATACTTCCCGTAATCCATTATGCGGCACACAGGCGGTTTTGCCGTTGGCGCAACCTCAACCAGATCCAGGCCCCTTTCCGCTGCTGCCCTCAGTGCATCTCGCAAGCTCACGATCCCGAGCTGTTCACCTTCAGGGGAAACAAGCCTAACTTCTTTAGCCTTGATTGCCTGGTTGATCCGAAGGTCTTTACTGATGATACCAGCACCTCCAATTAAAAAATGAAGCGGGATCGCATCCCGCTGGCTAACCCCTACCTTAAACCTAGAAGGCGTAAGGTGAGAAGCGGGAGCTTCTACTTTGCAGGGTCTCCTCAACCGCAGTCAGTATAGCATAGGGAATTTTCCAGGTCAATCGTTCACGAACAGTACCCGTCGGTCGAAGATCTCCATGAGGATGTTGAGGGTGGGTTCGCCCAGCCTCTGGGGAGAAGCATGAATTACCACGCGCCTGGGTGCCAGAGAAACAAGGGAGCTTATTAGCAGGTCCTCGTACTCCACTTCGCCGCCAGGTCCAGTCACGGACAAGTCACCCGAACCTCCAAGCTGTACTGGGGCTCCCCTGGAATCCAAGAGGAGGTATTTGCCGCCCTCTTCGAGAAGGACGTGCACTTCTTCCACTTGCGGAACCTGGAGGTCCACATAGTACTTGAGCAGCATAACGAAATCGTTGTACTCCTTTTCAACAAGCAGGTCCTCAGCTACTCTCTCGATAGTCTCTTCCAGCTCCTGCTTGTAATCTTTCAAACGGAAATTGACAAACCCTTCCAGCACGAGTTCCTTGTTGGACTCAAGATAGTCTAGAATCCTGCCAAGGATCTTGCTTTTCCTGTACATCTTGAGCAGTAGCCCACCCTGCCCGTCTCCGTCGCCATCTATAGCCCTGATCACTTCCCTGTACAGCCTCTCCTGGTCTTCCTTAGTCAGATAGCCGTGCTCGCTCTTGATAATGTTCCTGATAATGCTGCCCTCCAGCTCGTTTACAATGACGTCTGAAAGGGCATTGGCAATGAACCTCTTCATGATCTCAGTGGCATCCTCGGGGGAAAACCTCTCCCGGCCCACTTTTTGGAGCGAGCACCCCAGGAACTTCAGTTTTCCCCTGTCTATTTCCCTGGTACGAATGGTGATTCCTTCTTCCCTTAGGAACCGAAACTCGTAATCCAGCCTTTCCTTTAAAGGCCCAAGCGTTGAAGCTGTTCCAATTGCAACTTCATGCATGGGTGGGATCAACTCCCGTCCTCAAATGCCTTAGTCATTATATTCACCACATCCTGGTCAGGGCTGCTTTGGGATAGTAGAACTTCACCATTTGCTCAGCCTTCTTGCCTGCCTTTGCCATCGCCATCGCCCCCCACTGAGAAAGCCCTACGCCATGTCCCCATCCTTTCCCGGTGATCTTCACCCCGCTGGAAGAAAGGGTCACCCCGTCTATGAGGGTGGACTTAAGCCGGTCCGGCCCGAGCGCAGTGCGAAGGTCTGCAGCCACCACCTCAACGCCGTTGACTGCAATGCTAGTTGCTCGACCTGAAGGCCCCCTCTTGGAAATCACAAATGACCTTATTGGCGCCCCGATCTCCTTCCCAAGTTTGCTAAGGGCAGCCCTCACCTCTGCCGTTCCAAAGGACGCGGTCCATGCCTTCTTGTCTTGGGGCGCTTCCTGTAGGCTGTACGGATCGTCCACAGGCACCAGGTACGGAGTGGGCTCCCTTGTGAAGTTCAAGCCCTCCTCTGCAGTGCAAGTCTTGCCACCGGAGTTGGAGTGGAAAAACGCCCTGATGGGCTTGGCGTCGTACGTCAGCACCAGGCCTCTGGTTTCCTGGACGGCCCTTTTCACGGCGTCGTTGACCTTGGAGGGATCGTAGGCTTGAAAGTGGTCTTTGTTGTCGCAAGCGTCCGTACCGTGCAGCTCCCTGGCCTTGCCTTCATCCACTTTCTGCAAAGTGAACGTTCTGGCCACTATCGCCTGGCTCTTCAAAGCCTCCAACGGCCAGCTTGGATCCATTTCTGCAGCCACCACGCCCAGGATGTACTCCTCAAGCTTCAGCTGCCTCGTCTGGCCAGTGGCATCCAGATGCAGGCTAATGGTGGGTTCCGTACCCACAGACTTTCCCTGGGGACCAGGCTCAGTCCTCTTGAAGGGCGCCCAAGGGCATCCGGAGCCCATTAGCGCACCCAGGACAAGCACGGTCAACCCCAGTAGCTTAATGTGTCGCAATTGTCCTCACCCCCACCATTCTGAAAAGGCAGCTACCGGATTGAAGCCGTTGGTGTTCCATGTACGGGTACTGAGCCCTTCAGGCACCCTACTCCCCTACTATGTAGGGAAGAGACTTCAATCTGTAGCTGCCGTTAACTATCGTGCCGCCCAGTCAAGCCAGTTATTCTTTCAGTTTTGCGAAACTGATCCAGCTATTTCCTTTGATCAATGCGTCAGGTACGGGATATCACCCTGGCCAAAGCAATCAACACACCTGTGAAACCCTCACCGCCCAAAAGCCCAGAAGAAATCACGGTGCCCGCTTCGTTTAACTGTGGACGTCTCCTGTTCACCACGTACCTCACAAGCCCTCCAATGCCTGCTGTGGTGGACACGGGCATTGGCAAGTACATGCCAATACCAATCGTCATGCCAGGGACACCAGCAAAGTTGAGCAGTCCTCCCAACACAAGTCCTACCGCGAAGGCACTCGGATTTGGCAAGCCCTGAACCATGGTGGAAACGGCGTAGGCCTGGGGGGCAACCAATTCAGTGCCAGGGCCCATGGCCCCGTACGCAGCCCGCATTATCCCCAGCACCAACACCGACACCACCGCCCCCACAAGCCCGCCCACCGCCTCGGCAACCATTTGGGCTTTGGGGCTAGTGCCCAGGATGTGGCCAGCCTTGAAGTCTTGCAGTGCATCGCCAGCAAGGCCACAGGCTATCGCCACTACCGCGGCCAACAGGAAGCTTTCAATCATGCCTGGAGTCATCAGCGCCTTCACCGCCAGGAGAACCAGGATCCCAAACACCTCCATGGGGTCTATCCCTGTCTGGCCAGTGATGGTGGCTGCCATCGCCGTGGTCACCCAGGTGCCAGCGATGGTGAGTACACTGCAAATCAGGTTTATCCCAGCAGCGCCAGTCAGCGCTAGGGCAACTCCAGCAAGCACCAGGGGCACAACACCATTCCGCCTCTTGCCTGTTTCACACCTGTGGGACGAGAAAGCAGCAAACATCGTGCAGGCTCTTGGAATAGTTTGACGGACCAGCACTCCAATTCCAGAGCCCACAATGAGACCGATGCCCAGGCTGTTTTTGAAGGCGGTAGCCGCAGCCACGTCAGGGAAAAAGCCCAGTCGAATACCTAGCGGAATCACTCCAAAATATGCAATCAGGCTGCCCAGGAGCCAAGTGCCCATAAACAATGGGCCTATGATGTAACCTATGCCCATCGCCATGGGCGACAGGTACATCCCGAAGAACACGTTCCTGGCAGTTAGGGCCCTGGGCATCACCGATGCGGGCACAAGTGCCCACTGGTCCCTCATTGCAGTGAAAACCGCGGACGCACCCAGAGAACCGAAAAGCAAGCGCGCCTTCTTGCCACCTTGGTCCCCAGCTATGAGGGTCTGGGAAGAAGCAATGCCTAACGGATACGGTAGCTTTTCCGCCTCTATGAACTGCCTTCGTAACAACCCGGTGAACACCAACCCCAATATGGTACCGCTCAGGGCTACGACCAAAAGGGTGGTCTGGCTGACCTGGGCAGCCTTGTCCACCATCCAGATGCCAGGTATTGTGAACGCGACGCCCCCTGCGACCAGGCCGCCAGCTGACATGGCAGTGTGGGTTACGTTCACCTCATTGAGGTTGGTCTTGCCCAGGGCTTTCAACACCACAAATGAAAGGATGGCCACGAATATGGTTGGCCACGGCAGGGCTCCCATCCTAAGCGCCACGTACATGGAACTAGCCGTAACGAGCACTGAACCGCCAGCTCCGAGCAACATCGACCGAAGAGTAAGTTCCTTGCTCATCCCCTATTACCTCCCATATTGCGTTTGGCCTAACAAATCGCGGTAAGCCTTGAGCCCAGCCACGCCTTCTGCTGCAATCACCGCATCGACGATGGCATCCGCAACCACTTCACAGGCAAGCGTGCCGACCACGTTTGGATCTGCGTTCACCTCACAGGTAGCCATGGTGAAAACTGTGTCCCCATCGAACAAGGTGTGCACTGGTCTCACTGCAAGCGCAAGACCATCGTGGCCCATGTAGCAAACTCTTTTGGCTTGAGCTTTTGTTAGCCTCGCGTTGGTGGCCACCACTACCACGGTGGTATTGGTGGTGAAACCACCGGCGTAGCCCAGCTGTGTTTGGACCATGAGGGAGGCGGTATCAGCAAAGCCCTCGAGGGAATCGTTCAGTGTCCCCGCCAAGATCTGACCAGTGTACGGGTTCACCACATCTCCAAAAGCGTTCACTACAACAATGGCTCCCACAACCAGCTGGCCTACCCGCCTGCTTGAAGTGCCCAACCCCCCCTTCATGGCAAACTTCATGCCCTTTAACTTGCCCACAGTGGCACCAGTTCCAGCCCCGATGTTCCCCCTCCCGCATTCCCGCGAAGATGCAGCCACACACGCAAGGTAGCCCATAGCCTTGTCTGGACGGCGCTTTGGACTTCCCACTGCCAGGTCGAAGATCACCGCTGCAGGCACTATGGGCACACGCGCAACACCAGCCTCGAAGCCAATACCCCTTTCCTCAAGGTATTGCATGACCCCACAGGCTGCTTCAAGTCCAAAGGCGCTTCCACCGGTTAGCACTACAGCGTGAACTTGCTCGACCAAGTTGGATGGGTCGAGAAGGTCTGTTTCCCTGGTGCCAGGTGCCCCTCCCCTGACATCTGCCGCTGCCACAGCCCCTTTTTCGCAGATCACCACCGTGCAACCCGTCAGGGCTTCGAGGTCGCTGGCATGCCCCACGATTATCCCTGGCACATCCGTGATACTTCCTCTAGGTATTTCGCCCAAGCCTAACCCCCCCATCAGCTCCTTCACATCTGCAATTACAGCTGACTACCTTGATGCCAATATGATACACCACCTACGCAGGCTCCTACCAGGTGAAAACATAGCATTCGGTCGGTCCAATCGCGGTTAAGGAGAGTTCGCGGGCACGGTATAACGCCCCAACGTAGGTATGCGTCGTCGTTTCCAGCAGGGCAGTGTCTCGCTTGCGGTTGGGCTAAACTCCGTGAAGTGGAACACGGACTCTTGGGTGCTTTCAGTGGAAACCAATACTCGCTCTTGGATCAACATCTTAGCCCGTGACGACATGGACACAGGACCCGTCTCCGGTGGAAAGCACCCCTGCTCCGACCAGCTCATTGAAGGTTGCCCCAGGTAGTGAATGCCCTATTAGCTGCCGAAGATGTACACCCCGTCGCCGTTCGGGTTGCCACAAACGCTGGTATTCTATCAGCTTCATTATGCTGCAAGGCCCGGCGTTGTCCTCCCGTACGTCGTTCTTTCAGTAAACGTACGGTAGCATGTTCACTTACGGAAGAGCTGCCTTGAACGGATTTGGTAGCTCAGCATCTGCTGCAGCAGGAAGGACCTGGTCTTTTCTGCAATGTTGGTGAAGGCAAAGATGAATCGCTCCGATCCAGAGATCCTCCTGAGAATGAATCCTGGGACGTCAACGCTGGCACCGTTGGGAAACACCAGTTTCATCTTGCCGACTGCATGGCCTAAAACGTGCACGCTCTTGCTGTCCTTGGCAGAGAACTCTGCTGCAGAAGCGGAGAGCCTGGTGATCACCACATCGAACACAGAGTTGCCAGCCATGAGTTTTCCCGGGAAATTCCAGAACACGCTGAAGTACCTGTTGTCCTCTCTGAGGCGGAGCCTGGTGATGGAAGCGGCAATTCCTCCCACTGGCAGCAGCTCGGCATCGTACTCGTACAGCGTATAAGCTCGCTCCACAAGTATGAGGGCTGACATTGAACCTTGTTCCTTCTCAAACTCGTAAACTACCCCGTCAGCCCGAAAAACCCGTTCGTCTTTGACCTTCATTATGGTGCCTTCGTAAAGCTTGCGAGTTTCGCCCCTGTCAATCAGGAGGAAGGCAGGCACCATGGGTTCTTCAATGGTATCCGAAACAGATCGCAGTCTCTCCAGAAACACAACCTTGGCAACGTCGGCAATTTCTGGGTCGAAGTCTTTCCCCTTGCACGCTTCCAGTTCATCAACCACTTCTTCGGGCTTGAAGGACTCCCTGTACGGCCGTTTGGAAACCATCGCGTCGATTGCGTCAGCTACTTTGATTATTCGACTCTCAAGAGGTATACGATCTCGAGCTAAGCCCAAGGGGTATCCAGTGCCGTCGTACTTTTCGTGGTGGAACCTAATCCACTCGGGTATGTCCCTGAGATCGTCAAAGTCCCCCAACAAGTTCCCGGTGATCTCGAAGCCGTAGTCCGGATGCTTCTGCACCATGCTTCGCTCAGCCGGAGTCAGTGGTCTAGGGCTTGCGAGCATCTCTCTGGGCAGCCATACGTTTCCAATATCGTGAAACATGGCGGCCAAGTACAGGCGTTCTAGCCTCTCAGCTGGGTATGCAGTTCGTCTCGCTATCTCAACAGCCCAAAATCCCACATTCTGGGCGTGGAAAGCCATGTCTTCAAGTCTTATCTTACTCAGCTCGTGCAGCCACAACAGCGACTCTACTGCTTTCCTCCACCTGATGTCTTCCTCGATGATAGCAATGACTGCAGCCCGGTTGTGCTCCAAGAAACGCTTGATCTGCTCCACGGGAATATTGCCTGCAGAGATGGCTTTCACACCACCAATCACCAAGTTCCTTACTGAGACCGGGACGAACATTTCGCTCCTACTATCTGGCTCTCCAGAGTCTTCCGTGATCTCTGAAGATCCCGGAACTTATTGTGGTTTCTGA
>JBNARI010000025.1:0-22332 GCA_049718765.1 Bacillota bacterium
GTCAACGTCGTCTTCCCATGGTCTATATGCCCTATCGTCCCTATGTTCACATGCGGCTTCGTTCGCTCAAACTTCTTCTTCGCCATCTTAATCCTCCTTGTCCAAGTCTTGTTATGTCACGCCGAGCACCGACGCCCTAGCCCTAAAATCAAAAAAATGGAGCTCACAACCGGGATCGAACCGGTGACCTCGTCCTTACCAAGGACGCGCTCTACCGACTGAGCTATGTGAGCACCTCTTACACAAGAATATGCTTGAACGGCTTGAAGCCGGATATATCAATTTGGTTGCGGGGGCAGGATTTGAACCTGCGACCTCCGGGTTATGAGCCCGACGAGCTACCGGACTGCTCTACCCCGCGACATCGTGAGAATGGTGGAGAGGGGTGGATTCGAACCACCGAAGGCATAAGCCAACAGATTTACAGTCTGCCCCCTTTAGCCACTTGGGTACCTCTCCTTGCTTCTGCAGATGATATGTTACAACGTTTGGTCCCCAATTTCAATAGGCTGCAGCATAAACCCGCGGTACACGCTCGCCAATCGACGTGAGCACTTCATAGCTAATCGTGTCAAGCCAATCACCGATGTTATCTGCGGAAATGCACTCGTTACTCTGACAGCCCAACAGCACAACTTCTTCACCGGGTTCTACTTCTTGGTCCAAACGTACCATAAGTTGGTCCATGCATACTCGCCCCACGACAGGAGCCTTCTTCCCCCGTACAAGTACCCAGCCCTTATCAGATAGACCCCGGCGGTACCCATCCGCGTAACCCACGCAAACCGTGGCAATTATCTCTTCCCCGCGAGTGGTGTAACTCCAGCCGTACCCTATGGGAGTACCATGAGGCAGCCGTTTCACCTGCACTACCCGAGCCTTCCACGTAAGCGCTGGCCTCAAGTCCAGTCCCCTTGTCCCAGGTCTAGGGTGGTATCCGTACATTGCTATCCCCACACGCACCATGTCCAAGTGCGACTCAGGAAACTCTAGCGCAGCAGCGCTGTTGGCAGCGTGCCTGATTCCCACTTTTATGCCCGCCTGCTCCATTATGGCAAGCACTTCCTGAAACGCCTTGAGTTGCCAAGACGCCTTGTGCTTTGTCTCTTCTTCTGCACATGCAAAATGGGTATATACGCCCTCAAGCTCCAGGGGCCCTGAGAGCACCCTGCTACACAAGGATATCACTTCCTGAGGGTGTCTGAGCCCTATTCTGCCCATGCCTGTGTCCACCTTAACGTGAACTTTGCCTTTCTTGCGTTGGCGCAAACACTCTCTTGCCAGCGCATCCACCTGGCCATCAGAAAACACTGTAGCCGTGACGTCCCATTTCACTGCTGCTTCTGCCCCTTCAGGCAGGACAGGGCCCAGCACCAGTATGGGAGCATCTAGCCCCGCCTTTCTGAGTTCCACCGCTTCGTCAACCGTGGCAACACCCAAATAGCTTGCCCCTACTTCCAGAGCGGTTCGGGCTACTTCCACTGCACCATGGCCGTAGCCGTTGGCTTTCACCACAGCCATGAATCGAACGCCAGGGCCCAGGCGTCTCCTGATTACCCTAACGTTGTGCCTGATAGCAGCCAAGTCCACTTCCACCCAGGATCGAACCCGAGCAGACCCGCTTCCCAGCGTACCTGTCCTTTGGCCAAGCCAACAAGGTCCCATGCCAGGACTATCCCCCTTGGGCCGCCTGCTTGCACATGTCCCGGACAACTGCTCGTGCCCAGCACGGCGTCATCACATCCGGGCTTCAAGGCAGCCCATGGCCTCACAGCCAGGATACCGCACCCGGGCTTCGGCTGCAACAAAGGATATGCCGCCCTCTGCCTGGAACACTGGCATGAGTCGAAAGCCCAAACCCGGTAGGAAAACAGTTCCCCGTGGAGAACTCTAGCAGATGAAGGACGGTGCATACTGGCGGTTGTTGTCGAGTAAAACGCACAGCCATGGAATTGCGCCACGTAACTTTGGGTAAACCACCAGTGGGAAGGGGGGAAAGGGACCTGGTCGCTTCCCCAGGACCAGGTGAAGGCATGAACCGCTTCCGCTTTAAGGTCCGGTTCGAGGACAGGGTAGGCATGGTTAGGGATGTGGCTGAAGTGGTGTCGGCCCACGGAGCCAACATACTCTCGCTGGAAGTAAGGCCTGGGGAAATGCACATCCAGATCGACCACGTGCCTTCCCAAGTGCTTGAGAATATCCTGCGCAGGGTCGGGACAGTGGCAAACGTGCTGGAAGTGGCTCCAGTAGAGCTTTTGCCCCACGAGCTTGCCCAACAACGCCTCAGAGCAATATTCGACGCAGTGGAAGAAGGAATCCTGGTAACTGATGCTGCCGGCACCGTGGCACTGTGCAACCGAAAGGCCCAGGAAATACTGGGCATGGCCTCGTCTCTGGTGGGTACATCCCTCAAGGATCTAGGGTTTCCCAAGGAAATGCTGGTGTGGCTTGCCCTGGGGCGTCTCAGTCAGCAGGAAGCGCTGCTTTCCACCCCCCACGGCAGGCTGCGCTGCTTGGTGAAAAGCCAGCCCCTCGTTAACGAGGAGGCCAAGCCCGCAGGTGCCATGATCACCATTCAAAAGATGTCCCAAGTGAGGCGTTTGGTGCAGTCTCTCACCCAACCAGTGATGGTCACATTTGACGAAATAATCTACACCAGCAAGAGGATGGCAGAAGTTGTGAACTTCGCCAAGGCGGTGGCGCGAAGCGACTCCACTATCCTCATTCGTGGGGAAAGCGGTACGGGCAAGGAACTCTTTGCTCGAGCCATCCACATGGCCAGCCCCAGGCGGGATAACCCCTTTGGGGTTGTGAACTGTGCTGCAATACCTGACACTTTGCTAGAGAGCGAACTGTTTGGTTACGCAGATGGCACCTTCACAGGTGCGTTGAAGGGGGGCCGCCAGGGCCTGTTCGAGTTTGCACACCAGGGTACAGTTTTCCTTGATGAAATCGCGGAAATACCCCCATACGTACAAGTTAAGCTGCTCAGGGTACTTCAGGACGGCTGTGTGAGACGCCTGGGCGAAATGGTAGAAACTAAGGTGGACGTACGAGTAATTGCTGCAACAAGTCGCAACCTGGAGCAAATGGTGGCCGAAGGCAGCTTCCGCGAAGACCTGTTTTACAGGCTCAACGTCATCCCCTTGAACCTTCCACCCCTCAGGGAACGAAAAGAAGACATCCCTGTACTTGCCAAACATTTCATAGAAAAGTTCAACCAGAGGCTTGGCAAGGACGTCAGGAGCCTTTCTGATATTGCCTTGAAACGCCTTTGGGAGTACGATTGGCCTGGCAACGTCAGGGAACTGGAAAACGTGATTGAACGAGCAATGAACCTGTGCTCAGGGCAGACCATAGACTCCTCCCACATCATCCTTCCATCCACCGGGAAACAGTTACGCCATGTGCCGGGGCTCAAGAGGGCAGTAGAAGACGTGGAAAGGCAAGCCATCTTGGAGGCACTCAACAGGGCAGGGAGTATCCGGAAGGCAGCTGAAATCCTGGGAGTATCCCACACCACTATCATCAACAAAATGCGGCGCTACCGCATAAGTGGCAAGACCCAATACCATTGGAAATAAACCTTGCCATTCTCAGCTCCAGTGGTAGACGTCAGCCGACTGTCCGAAGGCCGTGGGCTTGGCATGGAACTTGCTCACAGTTGGCTGCAGGTTCAAAGTGCAAGGTTTGGGGAGGTAATTCCACATGGTTGTGGGAGTAGTGAGGGAGATCAAGCCCCAGGAGAACAGGGTTGGTCTGACTCCTGCTGGAGTCGATGCCCTGGTAAGGGCAGGGCACCGGGTGCTGGTTGAAGCTGGCGCAGGTGAAGGCAGTGGGTTCAAAGACGAAGCCTATCGTGATGCTGGCGCCACTGTGGTTCCTCAGGCGAGGACTGTTTGGGAAGACTCGGAGATGATCGTTAAGGTGAAAGAGCCCGTGCCCTCGGAATACAAGTATTTCCGCCCGGGGCTGGTGTTGTTCACCTACCTTCACCTGGCGCCAGAGCCCGAACTGACCAAGGCGTTGAAAGAATCACGGATGGTGGCCATCGCCTACGAAACCGTGGAACTGCCCAACGGCTCTCTGCCTCTTCTCAATCCCATGAGCGAGGTAGCTGGTCGTATGGCAGTGCAGGTAGGAGCCACTTTCCTTGAAAAGCCCCACCACGGCAAAGGTATCTTGCTTGGAGGCGTCGCTGGAGTGCCCCCTGCCCATGTGGTAATCCTGGGAGGAGGCACCGTGGGCACCAACGCGCTGAAGAGGGCAGTAGGCATGGGAGCCAGAGTAACAGTCATAGACAAGAACCTGGACCGTCTGCGTTACCTGGACGACGTTTTCCATGGCCAGATTGAAACCCTGGCTTCCAACAGGTTCAATATTGCGGCCGCAGTGGCAAGCGCCGACCTTCTCATTGGCGCTGTGCTTATCCCTGGAGCGCGCGCCCCAAGGCTCGTGACCGAGGAAATGGTGCGCACAATGGAGCCGGGCAGCGTAATTGTGGACGTGGCAGTGGATCAGGGGGGATGTGTTGAGACAGTTGACCGCCCCACCACTCACCAAGACCCAATTTACATCAAACACGGGGTGGTACATTACGCGGTTGCCAACATGCCGGGCGCAGTACCACGCACCTCCACATTGGCTCTAACAAACGCCACATTACCTTACGTGCTTGCTCTGGCCAAGAAGGGCTGGATCCAAGCAGTTAAGGAAGACGCAGCTCTGGCTAAAGGAGTAAACGTGGCCAACGGCAAGATCACCAACGCACCAGTGGCAGAAGCTCATGGGATGGAGTACGTACCCTTGCTTCAGGTGCTCCAGGAACTCAGCTGAGACAACATTTTGGTCATCCAAGCCCCTGGCAACTGTTGTGGTATACTCACTGAGTAGCAACAACCAGGTGAAAGCAGCAGGAGGTGACATGAGTGGACCCAGAAAGGGTAAGGCAGCGTGTGGAGGCCTTGGCATCGTTCACCGCCTCACCTGGGAATGGGGTGACAAGGCTTTGCTTCACACCTGAAGAAGCAAGGGCGCGGGAGTACGTAGCCCAGTGCATGCGCGAGGCAGGGCTGAACGTATACACAGATGCTGCAGGGAACATGTTTGGTCGCAAACAAGGGCTGGACCCAACTGCCCCGGTGGTAATGGTGGGTTCCCACTTCGACTCTGTCAGAAACGGAGGGAAGTTTGACGGGGTTGCAGGTGTAGTGGCAGCTCTGGAAGTAGCCCATGCAATTACACAACGAGGAATCACTACTCGCCATCCCATCGAGGTGTGTGCCCTAACCGAAGAAGAAGGTAGCCGCTTTGGCTCGGGCCTCTATGGCAGTCGGGCAATGGTTGACGGCATCTCACAAGAGGAGTTGAACAGGCAAGACTCTGCTGGCGTCTCCAAGGGCGAAGCCATGCGTGCCTTTGGGCTCGATCCGAGCAGGATACACGAGGCAAGGCGCAGGCCCGGGGACATAAAGGCATTCCTCGAGCTCCACATTGAACAGGGGCCAATTCTGGAACAGTCTGGCAAAGTCATCGGCATAGTCGACTACATTGTGGGCATCCGGGTGTTCAAGATTAGGGTCACGGGAAGCGCGGACCACGCTGGCACTACCCCAATGAGCCTGCGCCGTGACGCCCTAGTGGGTGCGTCCCTTGTGGTTGCAGAAGTGGAACGCATGGCCCGGGAGCTTTCCCCAAATATGGTTGCCACAGTAGGTTTTTTGCAGGTCAAGCCCGGCTCCTTCAATGTAGTGCCGTCGACGGTTGAGTTTACCGTGGACATGAGGGACCCCTCTAACTCCGTCTTGGACCTGGCCGAAGCGAGGCTGAAGGAAACCCTTGAACGCGTGTGCTCTGCAAGGCGCCTCAACTTCGAACTGAGCCGCACATTGGGCGTTGATCCGGTGCCGACGTCCTCAGATATTGCAGCAATGCTTGAGCGGCATGCGGTCAAGCTTGGGCTACGCTACATGCACATTAACAGCGGTGCCGGACACGACGCCATGGTGATGGCAAAGATTGCTCCCATTGGGGTAGTGTTCGTACCCAGCGCCGGCGGCAAGAGCCACTCTCCCGAGGAGTTGACAGACTACAATCACATCGCTGCCGGAGCACGGGTCTTAATGGAAGCGGTACTTGAACTAGCAGAACCATCGTGAACTGGAGGTCGATCCAATGGACAGGAAATCATGGGTGATAGAGCTCAGGCGGGAATTCCACAGGTACCCGGAACCCAGCTGGCAGGAGCACCGGACTGCAGCCCGGGTCGAGGAAATCCTCAAGTCCCTGGGCATTGAGACGAGAAGGGTGGCAGTTACTGGGGTAATCGGTGTGCTCAGGGGCAGCATGCCCGGGAAAACTGTGGCACTCAGGGCAGATATGGACGCGCTGCAACAGACTGAAAAGACCGGTGCTGAGTACGCCTCCCAAAACCCCGGGGTCATGCATGCTTGCGGCCATGATGCCCACACTGCCATGCTCCTGGGCGCAGCGAGCATGCTAGCTGAATCCAGACAATCTTTGGGCGGGAACGTGGTGTTCCTCTTCCAACCTGCAGAAGAGCTGGCTCAAGGCGCTAAGGCTATGATTGAGGCAGGGGCACTCGAAGGCGTAGACGCAGTTTTCGGGATCCACGTGTGGAGTGGCCTGCCTACCGGCACGGTGTCCATCGAACCAGGGCCAAGGCTCGCCTCAATAGACATATTCAAGGTGACGGTCAAGGGCAAAGGCGGCCATGGCTCCGCTCCGCACCAGGGTATCGACACTATTATTCCTGCTGCCCACATGGTGCTGGGATTCCAGTCCATACTCACAAAAGAGCTTGATGCCAGGAACCCAGTGGTGCTTAGCGTGGGCCAAATCCATGGGGGTACCAGGTTTAATATTATAGCTGACGAAACGTGGATGGATGGTTCTGTGAGGTGCTTTGACCCGACCATTCAGGACATGGTTGAGGAAAAGATGAAGAGGATTGCCAAGCTCACTGCCGAGGCTCACCGGGCAACCGCCGAAGTGCAGTACACCAGGGCTTGCCCAGTCACCTTTAACGATCCAAAGCTCACCGAACTTGCCCAGCGCGTAGCTGCAGCAGAACTGGGCGCAGATTCCTTGAAGCACCTAGAACCTCTCACTGGCAGCGAGGACTTTTCGTTCTTTGCGTCCAAAGTGCCAGGGACATTTCTGTTCCTTGGAACCGGCAACGAAGCCAAGGGGATCACCTACCCGCAACACCATCCCCAGTACGACATCGACGAGGACGCCCTTGAGCTTGGGACCAGGCTGTATGCTTCCTTTGCAAAGGCCTTCCTCAATCAGTAACCTCAAAGTCCCCGAGAGAGGAGGGGCATCTGCCCCTCCCAGTTTTCCTCGGAGCGGTCAAACCACTATGCCGTCTTTGATCACTGTGACAACCCTGTCCAGCGCCTTCAAATCCTCGAGGGGATTGCCGCCCACCACGATTATGTCAGCAAGCTTCCCAGCCTCAATGGAGCCAAGGCGGTCATCTATGCCCAAGCATTGAGCGTTAACCAAGGTAGCAGCGGCAAGGGCATCAGCCACCCGCATGCCGCATTCTACCATGAGCTCCAGTTCTACGGTTATCGTGCCATGGGGGTTCAATGGGGTACCAGCGTCGGTACCCACGCCTATCCGCACGCCGCTTTTCAATGCCAGTTGGAAACTGGCCCTGTGGTAATCCCAAACCCGTTCGGTTTTCCTCACGGCAAACTCAGGAATCCCAGCCGCAAGTCCTCCCTTAAGAATGTAGTAGGGCGCAGCCAAAGTGGGCACGTAGAATATTCCTTTCTCTGCCATGAGCTCCACCAACTTTTCGTTGAGGAAGATTCCGTGCTCTACGCTATCCACCCCGGCCTCTATTGCGTTAGCGATGCCCGTGGTGCCTTGGGCATGGGTGGCAGTCCTTCTGCCAGCCTTGTGTGCCTCCTCAATGGCAGCCCTCAGCTCCTCCACCGTGAGTTGAGGGGAGCCAGGTTCCACGCCTGGCGTGAGAACACCGCCAGTTGCCATCACCTTAATCACGTCCACTCCCGCCTTGAGTTGCTGGCGAGCAGCCTTGCGGGCCTCATCGGCTCCATCCACTTCACAACCCATATAGAATCCATGTCCGCCAGTCATGCAAATCGATTTGCCTGCGACCAGCATGCGAGGCCCTTTCAATGTTCCTTCTTCGATTGCTCTCTTGAGCGCAAGGTCAACCCCGTCTGGAGCCCCCAAATCCCTAATGGTGGTAATGCCGTTGCTTATCGTGCGCTGGGCGTTCGCAGCAGCACGATAAGCCATCATTAAGGTGCCATCACGTACGGCCGCCATGGGGTCTGGTCTGGCACCCATGCAGATGTGAGTGTGAGCGTTGATCAGCCCTGGCATTACCGTCTTCCCTCTTGCGTCAATGACAGTGGCATCAGCTGGTATCTCGAAAGGTTCACCTGGTTCCAATACTGCCCGAATCCTGTTGCCCTCAACTACTATCGTGGCTGGTCTTGCAGGTTTGCCAGCGGTCCAAACGTTGCCGTCCTTCACTACAAGCATACCCACGTCCAAATTCCCTCCTCACAATTCAGGCTCGAAGCACACAACCGTCCTCAGAGAGAAGAAGCACATAACTGGTAGTCCACAAGACTCCTGTGGAACCTACAACGGGGTGAGGCGCTATTACCCGCCCAACCCCTTGGTCTTCCCCAAGCCAAACGGCAGGCACTTGAAGCCCTGGTTTACGTTGATCCGGAAAGGCCACCACAGTGCCCCTAGGAAGATGCCCACTATTTGGCCGTGCAGAATCAGCCCACCATGGCACGATGCGGTAAGAGGCTCGTTCAACCCAAGTCACACTGGCCTCTTTTAGGTAGCGGCTCCATCGCACTGACCTGTTCTGCCTGCGCTCTTCAGCAGTCCTCATCCGAGCGCCAGCCAAAGGAGAGATCACTTCAACCCTGTATCCCAGTTCCCTAAGTTTGACGCTGACCAGGCTCCAGCCAGCTGACAACACCAGCACTAAGTCGGGGCATAACGCAGCCGCCTTTGCGCACTTTAGCCTGACCCCTGCGCTCCCGCCCACAAGCCCGCAGGTGTCTACAATTATCACCTCTGCGCCGTCCCTTTGAGCCCAACAGGCACAAGTGGACACGCCTGCCACAGTGGCAAGCAGCCGCCCGTAAGGAGAAGTAGCGCCAACCAAGTAAGAACCAGCGCGGGGCACATGCGCCAGAAGGGACACCTCTTCGCGTAGCAGCCCGTAAGATACAAAGCCAGGGGGGCCAACGTCTGACTGGCCTATGTCCCCGTCTACAACGGACACAACAAGTCCCCTGGCAAAGTACCATGACGCCAAAGCTGCAGCCATGGTGCTCTTGCCAGTGTCAGGCCCCCCCACGACCATTATTAGGCCCTTAGGAGGCAGAACGCGGCCAAGTTCAGCCACGATCTTGCTTACTTCGTCCATGCCTCACTTGGGCAACAGCCCAATACCTCACAGGTACTTGGCCAAAATACCCGCCAGGATAACAGATGTTATGGTCACCGTGCAGAACCCGCCCACGAGCATCTTGGGCAAGATGTGATGCAGGATGAGCTGTCTCTCTTCCTCGTTACTGGCCACACCCTTAGCTGCCTCGTGGGAAAGAATGTATGTTCCCGGGAATCCGAACAAGGCAGTAGCACCAATGGCCAACGCCATTTCCTTGGAAAGCCCCAAGGGCTTGTGTACCAGCCATGTGAATATGATTATGCCAATCACGCCAAGCACCAGCGTACCAAATAGCGGCCAGAGCAGCCTCACCAATGTGTCTGGACTGGCGTTGGCCAAGTTCGCCATCACGATTGCAAGCAGTGCAATCATCAGGTAGCCATAGCTGTTGGCCTTGGTCATTATATCCTTCTCGAGGAAGCCAATTTCGCTCAGGATGACTCCAACTATGAGGCACATAACGTACTGATGTATGACACCTTTGGTGAGACCCGCCAAATACACGGAAAGCCACGCACCTATTGCAAGCTTGAACAAGTATACTGCAGGAGTGCGATATTTCTCAGGAACGGGCGGAATGAGCTTCTTCCTTTCGGTTTTCGCCTCAGTACCCACTACTTGGATCTGGCCTTCTCCTGCACTACCGAGAATACGCTTGGCCTCTTTAAGCAGGCACGCGGAGGCTATCGGGTACCCCAGGAAACCCTGAACCACAAGGAGCAAGGTCGCAAGCACTGCCATATCTGCAGCACCCTTGGCTTTGGCAGCTTCGGTCATAATCAGGGAAGCCACCACTCCACCTGCAATTGGAGGAGCCGCGACCAACGCAATGGTCTTACCAAATATGGCGACGCCCAGTGTGGCCAGCACCACTCCGATCCCTACCACTGCAGATACCGCCGCCGCCACGGTGCGCCACTGGTCTATGAGCTCCTTCACGCTCATCAGAGTGCCCATGTGTGTGATCAGCAGCGGTATTGCCAGCGCTCCTGTGGCCTGGAGCGTAGCTTTTGTGGTTATGTCCTTGGGAAAGAACGTCCAGAATCCCAGCAGGAACAGCACCGAGGCTACGAAAAGCGACGACACCATTGCCTTGGTCCTAGTGGATACGTAATCCCCTAGAGCGAAGATACCGAGACAGATTAGCAAAGCTATTAGTGGTTGCAAGCTCCATACCCCCTAGCAGCTAGTGTTAAATAGAGTGATTCAACGCAAATAACGTCTTTCCTTCTAGGTAAGCCAAGGAAACCCTCGAAATGGTATTGTATTCTGGGGGTGAATTGCGGAATGATCGAGGCCAAAACGGTGTACTTCGATAAGCCTGGACCAGAAAACACCGAAGCAACAGCCAAGTTGGCCCTTGCCAGGGCTAAGGAACTGGGCATCGGCCACCTCGTGGTAGCCTCAAATACCGGAGCTACGGCCATGCATTTCCTGAACGCCGACGTGAAGTTGGTTGTGGTGACCCACCACGTGGGGTTTAGTTCTCCCGGCACTGACGAAATGCCCGAAGCAGCGCGGCAGCAGCTGCGAGCAGCAGGTGCCAGCGTGCTCACCACCACTCACCTGTTTGCCAACGTGGAGCGGGCTGCAACGAACAAGTTCGGGGGCATCTACGTAGGGGGCATCATATCTGAAACCCTTCGCTTGTTGGGACAAGGAACCAAGGTTTGCGTGGAAATTGCTACCATGGCGCTGGACGCAGGACTTGTGCCCTATGGTCAGGAAGTAATTGCAGTAGGGGGGACTGGAAGGGGAGCTGACACCGCAATCGTGATCAAACCAGCGCACGCAAGGAACTTCTTTGACACACAGATCATGGAGGTGATATGCAAACCCAGACTCCCCAGAAAGTAGCTACCTAGTCACAGGCTGCACTTCTTCTTCCAGCGCGCTCCAGATTTGGGCAAATACCGCGCCGTACTTGGGGTGGCGCCTGATTTCAACCGGGTGCCGTGGACGATCTATGTCCACTGGCACCGCCATCTTCACCCTGCCTGGTCTTCGAGTCATCACCACAATGCGGTCGCCCAAACTTATTGCCTCGTCAACGCTGTGGGTCACGAATACCACTGTCTTGCCAGAGCCCTCCCAAAGTCGCAGCAGCTCCATCTGGAGGAGCAACCTGGTGTGCTCGTCAAGGGAGCCAAAGGGCTCATCCATTAACAGCACATCGGGATCAACCGCAATTGCCCTTGCCACATTGACCCTTTGCTTCATTCCTCCAGAGAGTTGCCGGGGATACGCCCCCTCAAATCCACGAAGGCCGGTCATGTCCAACAATCGACTGCATATCCTTTCCCTCTGTTCTCTACCCACGCCAATTAGCTTGAGCCCGTACTCGATGTTCTCCTTTACCGTAAACCACGGGAAAATACAGTGGTCCTGGAACACCATGGCGGTACCTGGCAATCGTCCGTTGCTGTGGACCCAAACCTCACCAGTAGTGGCATGCTCCAATCCTCCCAGAACCTTTAGTAGGGTTGTTTTGCCACAACCAGATGGCCCCACGATGCACAAGAACTCCCCTTCGTACACCTCCAGGTCTACATCTTCCAACGCGCTCACCAGGCCACCGGCTGTAGAGAAAACCTTGCTAACTTCCTTGACTTTGATCTTCACGCCCATGGCATGACCACCTTTTCCACTTTCCGGATAAGCTCGTTCAACGCGTAGCCCATCGCAGCCGTGGTGATGAGCCCGACGAACATCCTTTCAATATCAAACATGTCCCATGATTCCCAAATCATGAATCCAATGCCACTCCTTGAGCCCACGAACTCAGCAGATACAATCAAAAGCATTGCAGTACCCATGCCCAGGCGCAACCCAGTGAACACCATGGGCAAGGCTCCTGGCAACGCTACGGTGAGGAAGGTATCTAGTTTGCTTGCTTTGAAGCTCTTGGCTACATCCAGGTAAGTTTGGTCTATGGTGAGCACGCCGCTCATTGTGTTGAATAACACTAGGAAGAATACTCCAACTGCCACTATCACCGCTTTGGAGACATCTCCAATGCCGAAGATGAGAAGGATCAAGGGAAGCAGTGCAAGTTTTGGCAGGGGAAATGCCAGCGAGACTGTGGGCTCAAGCAAGTCCCTCACCACAGGGAAGAGGCCCATGATAAGCCCCAAGACCAGGCCCGGTATAGCACCCAAGGCAAACCCCAGCAGCACTCTGAGGAGCGTGGCACCTGCGTTGGTGACCAACTCGCCGCTGGCCAAACACTTGCTGAACACAGCCAGCACGCTGAGAGGACTCGAGAAGAATCTGGGATCAAGCAAGCCCAGCCTGGAGCTCACTTCCCAAAGAAGCAACCACAGCACTGGTGACAACCTGCCCAACATGCCAGAATTGTTCCTGGTTCGCCCCATGAGCTCAACTTTGAGTGATGCTTCAGGCATGTATTCCCCCACTGCTTCCCCCTCCGCAGCGCTTAGTACTTCCCCAATACCTTTAAGGCTGCCTCAACGAAGCTGTGATCCACGATGTCCTCAGCTTTGATGGTGCCCTTCAGCAGCCCTCTTTGACGGTACCACTCGAGGTCGGCCTCTAGACCCTTGGTGTTCACATAGCCGTTGGGGTTAAGCCCCGCAGGGTTCATCAACCGGTACATTTCCTTGTCTTTGGTGAGGGACTTCGAGGCAAGGATATCGATCACTTCTTCTGTGCCCTTTCCTTTTACGAACGCGTCGTTGTAATCCCTCACTGCCTTCAGGTACGCCACCATGAAGCGGTTTGCCACCTCTGGCCGTTTCAGCATGGTGTCACCGTAGATCACGATGGCAATTTGGGCATCCTTGTCAAACTCGGACGGATCCCGGAAGCGCTTCAGGACACCCATCTTTTCTCCCTGCGCAGTCCAGGGTTCAATCAACATGGCGCCGTCCACGGACTTGTTGGCTAGAGCTGCAAGCATGTCAGGGAAAGCCTTGATGACGGTCACTTTCACTTCCTGGCTCTGAGTGCTAAGCCCGCCTGCTTGCAAAGCACGGTCCAGGCAAATCTCGTCCAAGGACGCCGTGCCCACCACAGCGAGGGTCTTCCCCTTCAAGTCCCGATAATCCTTCACCTGGCCCTCAAGGTCTTTCCTGATGACCAGCTGGTAATAGGCCTTTCCAGGAAGGTTATATCCTTTGTCTGCTACGATCTTGACCGGGATTTGCCTGAGGAAGGCGTTGAACATTGCAGCGTCAGTAACAGCCAACCCAACGTCCAAGTGCCCGCCCGCAAGGGGGTTTATCATCTCCTGGCCCGAATTGAAGGTGAACACTTCCACTTCAAGACCCAGTTGCTTGAAGTACCCCTTGTGGAGGGCAATTATCACACCCGCATCTGATGGCACACCCTTCATTCCCACCTTCACCTTTTGTGGTGGGTCTAGGGGCTTGAGCAAGTCAGCGTTCTCCCCTCCGCTAGGCAGATTCTGGCCTGCGTTCCGTGAGCCGCAGCCCAACAACAGCAGCAAACAACACAACACGCATATCGCTAGCTTAGCCCTGGCAATCATTGGCCCTGACGTCCCTCCTCGAACTTGTAGTGAGACCCAACCGATCACACACAGCTTATGAGGCGCCAGGGCATAATGTAACGGTCAACCGTTTCAGCGGTTGCTACCTTCTCACACGCCTATCCTCAGGATCTGCCGTGCCTCATTGGGTGTGGCGATTTCCCTGCCAGCCTCGGTTGCAAGCCTAGCAACCCTCGCCACAAGCTCCGCGTTGCTTTTGGCCAGGCGCCCCTTGGAGTAGTAGATGTTGTCCTCGAAACCCACACGCACATGTCCCCCGGCAGCAATAGCCATCATCGCAAGGGGCAACTCTGCGCGACCTATCCCAGCCACTTGCCAGGTAGACCCTTCAGGTATCATGCTGCACAGGAAAGCCAGATTCCTCAGAGTACCTGCAAGTCCCCCGGGAACACCCAACACGAAATCAAAATGAGCTGGAAATTCAATCAGGCCCCTCCCGGCCAGGGCGAGGGCGTTCTCCACGTGGCCTGCGTCGAAACATTCTATCTCGGGCTTGATTTGCCTTTGCTTCATGGCCCTGGCAAAATGCTCCATCATGCCAAGGGTGTTCACAAAGACATCCCTGCCGAAGTTGACGCTGCCAGTGGAAAGGGTGGCCATCTCCACGCTTTCATGGGAGAAAATGGATTGAATCCTTTCCTCATCGGACATCCCCACGGCGCCCCCCGTCGAAACCTGCACTATTATGTCCGGTACTTCCTCTTTGATGGCATCTATCACCCGTCGGAACGTTTCCTTGTCCTGGGTGGGATTGCCCTCGCTGTCCCGAACGTGCAGGTGAACGACGGAAGCCCCAGCTTCCCTGCACTCCTTGACTTCCCTGGCGATTTCCCGAGGCGTAATGGGCAAGTTGGGTTGCTCCTTCCGAGTCACCTCTGCTCCCACTGGAGCCACCACAATGATTAACTTGTCCATGGAGCCGAACCCCTCCCTTCAAGCTTTCCTAGCCTGGTGTTCTCCACAGCCCGCACAGATTCCTTTACAGTGCCTTTACAGCCAGGAGCAAGCAATTATGGTAATATGGACTCGATCGCCAGGGGGTGTGCGATGCAAATGTTGAGGTTTCTCAGTCGGGTCATCTCAGCAACTCTCATCACGCTTGGCTTGGCGTTTTCACTGGCGAGTCCGCTCGGAACGGGGAAGGCAACAGCACGGTTCAAGGACATTTCCGGTCACTGGGCTGAAGCTCAAGTAACCCATCTACTGGATCTGGGAATAATCACAGGCTACGAAGACGGCACTTTCCGCCCTGAAAACCCCGTTACGCGGGAAGAGTTCGTGGCCTTGCTAGCACGGGCAATTCGGCTACAGCTTTCGGGAAGCAGCGTCACCCAGGCGTTTCAAGACGTCACGCCCACCAGGTGGTCCTATCCTTATGTGCAGGCGGCGGTAAAGGCGGGTCTCATCCAAACCTCTGACTACGGCTCGCGCTTTCAACCTGCCCAGCCCATTTCCCGTGGAGAAATTGCAGCGATGCTGGTACGCGCAGCAGGCGCAGAGCCCCCGGGGGCGGTGTCTTTGCGACCCACGTCCATACCAGATGTCCCCAGCGACAAGGTGGCCAATTACGTTGCCGCCGCTTTGTCCAGGGGGTTGCTTGCTGGTTACCCCGACGGAAGTTTCCGGCCGACCGCGAGCACAACACGGGCTGAAGCAGCAACCACAGTTGCTAGGCTGCTTAGCGTAGAACGCCGCCCCCAAGGATGGTCTGAGCAGTACACCGCATTTCCAGGTAGCCCAGGCTCCGCACAGCTGTGGGTGGTAAGGACAAACCTCAACAGGGGTAACTGGAGCGTGCGCTGGGTTCCCCCCAGCAAGGCGCAGGGTCCTGGTGTGAGAACTGCGCTTGTGGCAGTGCCCGGTGATTCCACTCAACTCAGCGTAAGCTCCCCGGCTGAAGCCTCCCAGGTCTTGGCTGCACTGTCTACTTCTGGCGTGGCCATATTGTCATCGGGTAAACCACTACAGCTTTCAACTGCCAAGAGCTCTTTGAAGCTACGTCGCAGCGCTGTGGGCACCACAGCAGAAGGGTTCCTGGTGTTTGCCGTAACCTCTTCCATGACAAGCCACGAGCTTTCCCTGACCATGTTCGAGTTGGGCTGCAGAGATGCAGTGGAATTGCCTGCTGACGAGACCTCGTGCCTGTACCTTGACGGCTCGCCCATACTCGTGGCCCCGAGCCCAGCAGCAACTGCGTACGCCCTCGTGGTTATGGAGAAAACCCCAATTCTGGGACCTCCTCAGGCCACAGTTGAACAGGCACAGCGCTGGGCAGCCAGCAGAAATGCCACTGCCACTTTCGTGTCCCTGGCCCCCCTCTACTGGCAGTTGGCAGTGCAGGCAGGGATTCGCCCCGAAATTGCCTACTGCCAGGCAGCAAAGGAAACTAACTTCGGCAAGTTCACTGGCGTGGTGCCAGAGTACTTCCACAATCCCTGTGGGTTGAAAACCCGGAGCGGAGGTTCGGACTCAGATAGGGCTGCGCACCAACAGTTCCGAAACTGGGAGGAAGGCGTCAAAGCTCACGTGGATCACCTTGCGCTTTACGCAGGGGCACCCGGCTATCCCAAGGCGGAAACCTCAGACCCAAGGCATTTCCCCAAGCTTTTCGCCACCGTGAAGTTCGTTGAAGACCTGGGGGGCACGGGAAGGTGGGCGCCCTCCCCTGATTACGGTTACAGCATAAGGTTGGATTACCTTGCTGAACTTCTCACTCAGTCCCTGCCAGCATCTCGCTGAAAAGGGGATTCAAGCACTGGTTCACACCGTTTATGAGGATTTCATCCCACGTCTCTCCTGCTTCGAGACATCTACCTGCACTTGGATTCCAGGAAAGCCCTTTCCGTGGACACATCAATGCTCCGGGCATCCCGCCAAAACCACAATCACCTCGCGCAAGTCTTGCGCCCGTCTTGATTTGTGTTGCTTTTACCACGAAGTAGGTACGCCCATCCAAATGCCACGTGCACATCCCTTTCACTCTAAGGCCGTACAGCCGGTTGAACGTCTCGGCAAAGTCCCAGGGCTGAAGTTGCTTCAAGTCAAAGCCCCGTTTGTGCAGTTCCAGGGAAGAGGTGGGGTCCCGGAAAGCGTCCTCAGACCGTTCAATGCACAACAATTTCACCTTGCGAGGAGTCCTAGCCCATTGCACATCCTCAGGAACTTCAACGGGATTTACCCTCTTCCACCCAGGGGAGTACGTTAGCTTGGCGACGCGTGGAAGGAGGACCCTGTCAAAGCACGCTCCATTCCTGTTCAGGTTGATTACAGCGTGTGCAGTGGTGCCTGAACCCGCAAACAAATCCTGGCATTCCTTTTAGGAACTCTAACAGCCCTGTTGGCTTGGAGAAAGTGAAAGGTCGCACACCAAACAGGCCTTCGGCTCCGAGTCTGCATCGATATTGGTTGGGATACCATTTAGCTTTTTGGACGAAAGGGTAACCAGGGGTTTTCCCCTTCAAGTCTCTTCCTGGACACCTCACCATCACTGGCCGCATGAACCTGAGGTCCCTGATGAGAAGCCTGGTTCCAGCGGCAACTTCGCTGTTTATCTTCGCCAGAGTCCATTTGAACCGCCCTACCAAGTGCAGGTCACGGTACAGCCTTCCGTGCTCAACGGGCACCTGTTTCAGAAGGGTAACCTTCACCTCCCCTCGCTCGTAGTCACCTGGCAAGAGCTTCCCGGCCCAAGACTGGCATGCCGTGGTAGCCAGGCCGGGAAGCACGCGCTGTCTCCTTGGGTTACCTAATTTTCAGCAGCTCGGTGGGGTTACCCCTTTGACTGTATCCTGCACCTTCATCTTCGTGGCGGCAAGGGTGCATTCCGTCACCGCCAATATTTCCCGGAAAAGGTAAGAGGGCTGGGCCTTCTTGTGCCACACGAACTTGCCAATCAAGTGGTCAAACACTTCCTCGAGGAGCTCGATCAGGTGATTCCCTTCGCTGTCATCGATGCTTACAAAGTTCACCCCATCGGGGGCAAACAGTTCCCCGGCAAGCTTCAGGCGCTCTTCCATCATCGTGAGCCAGGTGGCATGGCTGTACCCGCCCTTTGGAACGACATCCCCACGACCATTGTTGTATGGTGGGTCAATGTAAACGCATTTCACTTGACCACAGTACCCGGCCCTGAGGAGCCTGAGAGCCTGGTAGTTTTCCCCCTCAATGAGGACGCCATCAGTGGCCTCGTCCAGGTCGCCGAAAGGGCAAGCATTCCCTTCTCTGCTCCGCGATACGAGCAATTTCATCCCAAAACTGCCTGGGCACATACCCAATTGGCATCAAGTAGTCGGCAGCCAAGACGAGCTTCTTGCCTTCGAAAAGCCACCTGCGCACGTTTTCTGCTTTTCCGAAAGCACAGTCATCACTTGCGCAGGCCAGGCGCCTGAACGGGGTGATCGTTTCCTGGCTCACTTCCTGCCTCTGGATATAGCCTTTAGCTCCTTCAACATGAATTGCCCGAAGCCCTTGTGGATGAAATGGGAGCGGCGCTTTCTGGCCCAGAAGCGGCATAGCTCTTGCGAATGCACTGAACCAAGCAACCAGCGCAAAGGTCACTCCGGGAATCACATCCAGCAGTCTCGGCAGGTTCTCCCGCAGCACACGGGCTTGAGCGCGGCTAGCCGAGTTGTCCTCAGCGGAGTACCCGTTGCAAAGGTATAGTCAACCTCCTGAGCGTAGCCTCGTAGGCCACCAAGCCGGGCCTAGGCACAAGGCACCCGGTACCACGGTCTTGGGTCTCCCCAGCGGGCGAGCTCATGAGTACCAAACGCACGGCATACGCTGGGCCTTTCCCTCCCTGGAAGGTGTGCTCTTTGGGGAAAGCACGGCTGGCCGCGTAGTGTATACTCCTAGTAGCCCAGGTGAAGTGAACGTCGTTCCCACCATCCTCAAGCAATCCAACCTGCCAGTAGGCCACAAACTCTACATCCCTGTAACACCTATCAAAGAAACGGTACAGGTGCGCAATCACTTGGGCAGCCTGGTCCCGCTCCTCTTGCAGCGCGTGGGGAGGGTCGTCGAAGACTAACTGCTCAGCCCTGTGCATAATGAGGCCGAACACGCGGAATTCCCCGGAGGTTGATGCTTGACCAGTTCGGCCGAAACATCTGGGGCAGCAGACGCTGCAACCTGGACAACGCCACCCCATCCATTGCCAATCCCCCAGCGATAGTTCACGGCCATTGCGCAATTTCCTTCAACCCTAAGGCCTTTATCCCGGCTTGCTTTCATTCGATGTATGTAAAGAGGCGTACTCACCTACTTGTCACCCCTGGTGATAACACACCGGTGCAGGAGTGTGGTTCATGTCCGTTAAGACAAGGCTCGTCTCCTTGATGGTCCTCATCGTGTTGTTGGGTTTGGTAGCGCACGTGATTGCCTCTGGCTCGATACTTTCCAGGGTGGTGGAAGCAGTGAAAAGGAAGACATTCTGCATCGAGGAGAGCAGGTGCTGAACGCACTGTTCAGGGAAACGGAAAAGCTGGGTCAAGTGGTTGCAGACTGGGCCTTCTGGGACGATACCTACGAATTCGTGAACGCGCCCAACGCCAAGTACGTGGCGGCAAACCTCGGCGAACAAACCCTTGAAAACCTCGAACTCAACGCCATGCTGTTCTTTTCGCCATCGGGCAGCCTTGTGTACTCCAAAATCCTTGGCCCCGACCTCCATCTGCCTGAGTTTATCCTTCCCTTGCTCAAGCCACAGCCAAGCCCGCTCAATCCCACCCAGGGAATCCTAATGGCAGGAGACGTGCCATTGATTGTGGCGTGGCGACCAATCCTGAGGAGCGACAGGAGCGGACCCCCAGCAGGATGGCTGGCCTTTTGCCGAATCATTGATCAGGCGTATCTGCGTAAGCTATCCGACATGACCCTGCTGCCCCTTACCCTGCACTTACCGGCCTGGGAGTCAGTTGAAGGAGTGGCAGCTGGCACCCTACACAATGGCCAAACGTGCCTGCTCACTCGTATATCCCAGGATGAAAGCCGCGGGCACGTGCCCATTACCGATGTCAAGGGTAATCTTGCCTTTATCTTGGAGTTTTCTGTTCCAAGACGAATTGCACAAACCTACGAAGCGGCGAACAGGTACTACTGCCTGATCATGGTTGCTACGCTGGTTCTCCTTTGCGCCATTGCCTGGGTGGCCCTGGACAAGATGATCGTCACCAGGTTACATATGCTCGCACAGGACATGCTCAAACTCCGCGCTTCACGGGAATTCTCCGGGCACGTGGTGAGTTTTCCAGGCAATGACGAAATTGCCGTTTTGTCTCACGAGGTCAACGACTTGCTCAAGGCAATCGAAGACCATAAGACCCAGCTTCGCAACAGCGATCAGCTGTTCCGGACTGTAGTGGACTTCTTGCCGGACCCAACCTTCGCCATTGACTTCTCTGGGAAGGTTACCATCTGGAACCGCGCAATTGAGGAGCTCACAGGGGTCCAGGCTGCAAAAATCCTTGGTAGTGCGGGCCAGGCTCACTCAGTAGCCCTCCATGGAGAGCCCAAACCGCTGTTGGCGGACATAATCCTCGACCCTGACGCCGTGCACAAGGCAACGTATACAACGGTGATTCGAAACCGGGACGGCACCCTCGTGGGCGAAGATTATTCTGCCAAGCTGGGGATATTCGCATGGGCAAAAGCGGCGCCCATCTTGGACTCCCAGGGCAGAGTCGTGGGAGCTATAGAGACGATACGGGACATCACCAGCATGCGCCAGGCCCAACAAGAACTGCGTTACCAAAAGCAACGATTTGAGGCTTTGTTTAGCCATTCCCAAGATGCAGTGGTGTTCTTTGACAATGACGGTTGCGTTCGGGACGTCAACTCTAGATTCTGCGAGCTTTTCGGCTATGAGTTGCAGGAGATAAAAGGCAAGTCAATCGCAGTGTTGTTTGAATCAGCACAACCACCCCAGTCCATGGCGTCAGTTTCTCATTATGAACCGGTAGAAACAGTAGCAGTGACAAAGCACGGTAATCAACTTCAGGTAGCAGTGAAGACCGTGCCAGTCTTAATTGACAACAGTCCAGACGGAAGTTACCTTATCCTTCAAGACATCACCCAAAGGAAGCTCCAAGAGGCTCGCCTGGAGTACCTCAGCTTACATGACGTGCTCACCGGCCTGTACAACCGAGCCTTTTTTGAAAAGGCCCTCGGCGAAATGGACAGATGGAAGTTCCCAGTAACTGTGCTAGTAGCTGACCTAGACGGGTTGAAACTAATCAACGATACAATGGGCCACAACAAAGGAGACGAAGTATTGCGTGCCTGTGCCAAGCTCATCGCCGGGTGTCTTACTGGCAGCAGCGTCCTAGCAAGGATTGGTGGGGATGAGTTCGCTGCAATTATGCCTGAGACAGATGAACGCAACGCGTCGCTGATAGTAGAGCGAATTCACTCCCAGGCGGAAGTGTATAACCAGATGAACCCCTCGTTGCCGCTCAGCATCTCAATGGGATTTGCCACCACCGTGAACCCAAAGGAACCCCTTTCCGACACGTTTAGGAAAGCTGACGATACTATGTACCGAGACAAACTGCTGAGAGGAGCCAGCGCCAGGAGTCGGATAGTCAGCATACTGTCAAGCACGCTCGCCGAACGCGACTTTGTCACGCAGGGGCACACCAAGCGAGTAGAAGAGCTTTGCGTGAGGATGGGGAAGAAGCTAGGCCTATCCCAAAGGCAGGTTGCAGACTTAGCCTTATTCGCCCAGGTACACGACTTGGGCAAGGTGGGCATCCCAGATTCGATTCTGTTTAAGCCTGGCCCGCTGACTGCGGAAGAACAGGCTGTGATGCGTACCCACCCAGAAAAGGGCTACAGAATTGCGCTCTCCTCGCCAGACCTTGCAAGTGTAGCAGAGCTCATATTGAAGCACCACGAGAGGTGGGACGGTACGGGGTATCCCCTGGGTCTCAAGGGAGAGGAAATACCTCTGGAATGCAGAGTGCTTGCGATTGTGGACGCTTATGATGCCATGGTGAACGATCGCCCATACTCAAAGGCCAAAACAAAAGAACAAGCAATATCTGAGCTGAAGCGCCAAGCTGGCAGTCAATTCGATCCTCGCCTTGTTGAGACTTTCCTAATGGTGCTCGAGGAGGAGGCCCTTTGAGCCCTCAATTTCAACCCTCTTGCGTCAAGAGCTGAACCGACTACTTCCCAGGTTCCCTAAGTTTCAACTTCCCTCACCCGTCTCACAGGAGCCTCCATCCCCTAAGTGCTCCAGGCCTCCGGTGCAGATTCCCGCTGAATTTTGAGCCACTTTCCCACTGAATTTTGAGCCACCCCTGTTCCCAGAAAAGGGGCC
>JBNARI010000026.1:0-22248 GCA_049718765.1 Bacillota bacterium
CCTGTGAGGACACCGAACATGAACGCGCACGTAGAAGCTTTCCACTCGATACTCGAAGACGAGTGCTATACCAGGCACGAATTTGAGAGTTTCCGGCAGGCATATGAGGTTGTTGCCGAGTACATGGAGTATTACAACTGTCGTCGGAGGCATGGGGCTCTCGGTTACATGTCACCGCAGACATTTCATGAGGCGTTCATGTGTAATGCTGTGAGCGCAGAAGCTTTTGCAGCATAAAACTCCGGAATAAGGGGGCCAAGGGGAGGCCAGTAGCCTTCCTGATCCTACAATTACTTGACACCGTCGAGGCAACTCGATCTCTTGAGCGAAACGGCTGCCTGGAGTACGATGATCATGCAACGACCCCTAACGGGGTTGCGGGAGCTCGTACCTGGGTAGGGCCCAAACTAGAGCCAGGGGCGGGCTTTCCCTTTTCCCCAATGACTACACAGCAAGAAGCCACGTCCCCAATTACGTCACGGAACGTGGCTCTCCTCTCACCGTCATTCCATTCGGTCGGTCAGGCCCTAATCACCGACAAATAATGCGGGCTGCAACATGTTCTGGTCGGCAGAAAAGCTCACCCAGTGACAGATCAACGTACAGCAAGATGGGGGACACCAAGGCTCGATAAAGCTGGGGCATTATGCAATCTTGAACCTCGCCCTCTCCTTCGTCAAGTTAGCCTGGTCTGCAGGGCCTCCGTCTGTACAGGAAGGCATATCCCTCAAATTTGCTTTTGTTGCCTAGACCGGGCCAGCAGCCTACTACTGTGGCAAACAATCCCACTTGTCCCGGTATTGAAGGGCCGTAGCCCAGTTGATCCCTCCCAAGTCATCTCTGTAGTTGCGACCTCTTGAAATGATGCTCTCTGCGTACTCCTGCCTTTTTTTCATTAGCTCATCCGAAGAGAGAATGAAGTACCATGGGGGATCACAGTCCTTTGGAAGATAGACAAGAATAAAGAAATGGGCAGGATTCGGCTCCCTCTTTTGGATCAACCAGAAGTTCTTCGTTGCTTGTCCTTTCACGTCCACGGTAAAGTGGGTTCCATTGGGGCTTTGAGCCAGGATATCCGCCACGGGGGCATTCCCAAGAGTCAATGACACAAAATAACCTCGACGAATCAACTCAGCAGCAGCAAAGAACTGAGCGGCCCACTGAGTCCTATACTTCCTATCGTGCGGGCTCATAATCAACGCACCGTCCCATCTCCAGTATAGATTTGTAAGGTCACGTCCCGTCAATAGGTGTAACTTGGCCTCCCTTCGGGTGAGAACATGTCAACTTGCGACAACTCCTATCAAGGTATGCAAAGCGGCGCTTTGCTCCTCTGTGCCCGCCAGGTTACTGTAGAGCTTTGCCATGAAGTCATGGCTGAAATATCGCCGTGCTACCAGCCACTCCTCCTGCTGTTCCTCCAATATTGCGCCCAGAAGGCGTAAGGCTGATCTGACGTCTGGGAAAGTCCCCACGACGTCGAAGCGCCGCGCCAACTCCCGATTCAGACGCCCCAAAACATTGGTGGAGTGTATCCGGCGCCAGTGTTCTTCCGGGAAGGCCATGTAGGTCAACACTTCGTCGGCAGCGTCGCGCAGCAGGGCGGCTGTCTGCGGAAACCGACGCTAAAGGTTTCTTGCCACCTGCTCTAACTGGTGCCGGGCCGACGCCTGATCTGGCTGGGCAAACACCGTTCGAACAATTGCCGCCACCGTCGACCGCGCGTGCTTGGTACCCGTGCAAGCAGGTTCCGCATGAAGTGAACCCTGCAACGCTGCCAACTGGCCCCGGACAGCACCTCACTGATAGCGCGTTTCAACCCTTCGTGGGCATCGGAGATGACTAATTTCACCCCCCCCTCAAACCTCGAGCCACAAGACTCCGCAGTTTACAGCCATTACATCTAACCTGTGTCTTCAAGCTTTACTCCCCAGCTGGTGAGGTAAGCAGTCAAGGCCTCATCAGTGGGGAAGTGCTTGTCCGCTATTGCCAGGTGCTCTTCGATCAAGGCTCGCCCATGGCCCAAGACTCGGACCATTGCGCTTATGGGTAGCTGGTAGTGCCTGAGGATCAGCAGCCGGTCGAAGATCTTGAGGTAGGAGCCGACCGCTTCTTCCGCATGGTAGATCCTTCGGGCAATTTGCTTAGTGGTCATTCCAGCCAAGGCCATTTCCACCACGATGGTGTTGTGGATCGGCGTGCGGTCTATGTCCAGATACCCCCCCAAAATACTCTATCCATGGGGTTCCAACGTAGAGATATACCACGACGTCCGAGGTATTAAGCCAAGGCCTCTTCAATAGGAAACTGGTTTTGCGCTCTACCAGACACTCTTGTATGAGTGCCATACTGTGAGGGCAGATTGGCTTTTCACCTCCTAACCTAATGGCGAGGTATAGTTGCGGACCGTTATCTGGTCGAAGGACCCCTGTACCCCGAAAGGCAGCAACCGCTGCGGTTCCCGAAAAGCGTCTCGGGCTTTGACGCCGTTTGCTCGGCAGCTGCGCGTAATGATTGCGCAGAATAGGTGTTAGGCGAAGAGAATCGCCTGGAAAGGGCCCATTTCCCCGCCTAAAACCGGGTGTTATCGGGCGAAAATCGCTTCGCATAACGCGGAAACCCGCGCGCAACGGGCCCAGGTACTCGTACCTTACTACTTCGATGATCAACACGGGCTGGTTACCAAGGAGAAGGCCATGCAGGCTGCTGCGTAAAACACTCAGCCGGTTAAAGTGATGGTCTTTGTACGGCATCGAAATCGAGTTTCCAATTGAACCCGCGGTAAAAGAGATCAAGAAGCTGAAGTAGCAGCTGTCCCAAACAGGTTCGGGGTGGTAGATGGTGAAAAAGGCAAGTCAGCCCTGAACTGCAGGGGACGAAGACTTTGTGCGGCTCGGGCGGGAGCCGGAAGCCGCGCGGTCTCCGTGGCTGAACGGAGTTGTGGAGAGCGTGAACACAACGCACAAGGAAAAGTTTTGGGCTTGTTACGATAGCAAGCTGCGGCTTGAACCCAAGCGCTGGATGCTCGATGTGTATAATCACCTCAGGCTGCACCAAAGCCTGAGATACAAGAGCCCCGCCCAATACCTGGAACTACTTGCAGTGCGTGAGTGTCTCACGTGATGTGAACCAGTACAACCGCTTGATTTTTTCGCTCGATTCTGTCATTATTAAGTCAGCAAGTCCTCTGATCACAGTCCGAGCGCGACTCGGGCTGTCCCCAAGATTCCCTACGATTTGCTGCGGGACGTGATCCTGCGGCAAGCGGCACAGGAAACTGTGCCCAAACTTTTCACTCCATTCCGCTCTGGGTGGTCCCTGGAGCAAGTCCTCTTTCCGGCTTTCCCATTTGGAAACTGGAAACTGGGAATGTGACCAGGAAATATCGCCTTCCTGAGGCGCGCACTACCCGTATGACTTTTCGTTTCTTTTTGCGGCCGTGCGGCGATCAGTTAGGAGCTCGGAGCTGGTGGTGGGCACGAACGCGTCGTGCGGCCCATGCGGGCGGCGCTCGCCAAGCCGAGTAAGATGGTGTGGACCACGGTTGTTCCAGGCGCCAGACGGAGGCATGCTTCTGCCCGACTGACTGTGCTGTCTGGAAAGCCGCAGAGGCGAGTTGAAATTGTGCGCAGCGTGCGGCAGCAGCGGAGCTGCCAAGCCGCGTCACACTTGATGCCAGCTCTTGGGCTGGCTTTTTCGTTCCCTTTCTCGTTTGCGTGCCCCGGAGCACCGGGGGGACGGAGAAATCTCCTGCCTTCCCGGTGCCGGGAAGCGCAGGTTTAGGGAGGGGAATCCATATGGTGGTCAAGTTGAGAAAGCGTCCTGTTGCGCACCTTCGCGTCACGGACGGGGAGGTATCCGTGGTGCTTGTCCAGAGGGGCGACAGAGTAGCGCTGGCATGGGGGTACGACGCTGTTGATCTGCCGCGGCTGCCGGGGGAAGACAGAGTGCAGCCGGGCAGAGGTGTGATGTGGTTTGACAACCTCAGGACAGCGCTGCGGGGGGTCAGCAAGGTTGCGGCTTTTTCTGCGAGGGAGGGGAAGTGAGCATGAGCGGCGAGATAGTGCAGAGCAGGCCGAACCCGCTTCAGGAGCTCGGGTGGACTAGGGAGCAGGTCGAGGTAATAGCAAACACCGTCGCCAAGGGTGCGACCACGCACGAGCTGTACGCTTTTCTGTACCTTTGCAAGGCGTACGGGCTTGACCCGTTCAAGCACGAGGCGTACTTCATGAAAGACGCCAAGACGGGGCGGTGGTCGGTGATAGTTGGTATAGACGGCCTGCGGAAGCTGGCGCGCCGCGACCCGAGCTACGTGGGGCCGGCCCAGGCATTTGCCGTGCGGGAGGGCGACGAATTTGCCATCGACGCGGCAAACCACACTGTCATTCACAAATTAGGCAAGCAGCGCGGCAAGGTGATAGGTGCCTGGGCCCGCGTCGACGCCAGAGAGCGGGTGCCGGTGGTCGTTTGGGTCGACCTCGAGGAGTACTTCCGGCCCGGGTGGGACACGTGGACGAGGATGCCGGCGACGATGATTGCCAAGGTGGCCGAAGCACAGGCGCTGCGGCGGCAGTTCGGCTTCGGCGACGTGTACACGGAGGAAGAGATGGGGGTGTCGATTTCAGGCAAACCACATGTAGTGCCAGAAGTAGCAGAAGAAGGTATTCCCACAGTTTCCAGCTCTGAACAAGGCGGGGCTGCAGGGGGAGCATCTGTGGACCCGCCCGCAGAAGATGCCGTCTTGCCCAAGCCCATAGAGGCCGGGGCGACACAGGAGACTCCGGAGCACGTTGTCGAGACGTGCGAAGTCGGACAGAAGGTCGAAGGACCGGCTGGTGAGCCTGAAAAGGGCGCAACTACTGCGTCTGCTGGTATCGAGCAGGTGCTTCTGCCGGGGACCGAAGCGTTCTTTCGGGTTCTGGGCCCGTACGAGGTTCGGGAGTTCAACAGCAAGAAGGGGCAGCCAGAAAGGTTTTGCATAATCCCCGCAGAGGCGGTGCGCCCCCCGGTAGAAGGGGAGCTGAGGCTGTACTACCGTGGGGACCGGGTGGCTGGCGGGATAAGCCGGGGTGCGCGGATCCTGGCGAGGGTGGAGCAGGTCAAACCTGATGTCGAAGGGCCAAAGGTGCTCGTAAGCGGGGTCAAGGTGGTGCTGGCCCCGCACCAGGAGGTGCGCAAGTATGCCTGACATTAGGCTCGACCTGCTGCTTTCGCAGGCAGTGCCTGCGCCGAACGGCGAGCTCAGGGTGGACTGCCCCTTCTGCGGCGACAGGGCCAAGCACCTGTACGTGAACCCTGAGAAGGGGTTGTACCACTGCTTCCGGTGCGGGAGGGGTGGACGCGTAGATGGGGGGAGAGCTGCCCCTCCCGCGGTGCGTGCCGTCAGCGGCAGTAGCAGTGCCCCTGTGGAGCAGGTAGCCGCAGCCTATGAGGAGCTGCTGCGGCAGCTGGGCCTCTGTGCAGAGCACATGGCGCACCTCACGTCGCCTGTCCGGGGCCTGAGCGAAGCAGAGGTCGGGGCGCGCGGCTACCGCACCCTCCCAGCGACGGGCAGAACGGCCGTTGCCGAGAGGGTGGGTTGCAGGGTGAGCCTCAGAGGGGTCCCGGGCTTCTACGTGGTTCCTTCGGGGAAGTGGTGCCTTGCCGGGCCGCCCGGGATCCTGGTGCCGGTACGGAACTTCGAGGGCAAGGTGTGGGGCGTGCAGGTGCGCCGGGACGCAGCCGGAGACGGCCCGCGGTACGTGTGGCTGTCTTCTGCGGGGAAGGAAGGCGGTGCACCTGCCAGGGCAAGGTACCACGTGGCGTGCCCAGACGTGTCTGCAAGACAGGGCAGCCGCAGGGTGTGGCTGACAGAGGGGCCCTTAAAGGCCGACATAGCTGCGTCCAGGCTCGGCGAGGTGGTCGTGGCCGTGCCGGGCGTGGGCTGCTGGAAGGGCACCGGAGTGGTTCACGATCTGAGGCGCGCCCGTGTGAGGGAGGTCGTGATTGCTTTTGACTCAGATGTGCGAACGAACCCCAACGTCGCGAGGGCCTTGGGGGAGCTCGTGCCGGTGCTGGCAGAGTGGTTCCGGGTGAGGGTTGCGGTGTGGGACCCGGGCTGCAAGGGCATAGACGACGCCCTGCTGGCCGGGAAGGCGCTAAGAGTGCTCACGCCGGAGCAGTACTGGAGGCTCGTGCCTGCTGCATGAAGCTGAAAAAGAGAAGGGGGTATGCAGGGTATGCTGCGCAAGACAGCCGAGCTGAGTGCTGACATTCGCAGCGCGCTGCTGGTGACAGTGCTAGAGTTCTGCAGTGTTGCGAAGAAGGTAGGAGCTGCAGAGGTGATTCTGGGCAAGATGGATCTGAGCGACGAGGCTTTTGAAGAAACATTGGGCTTATTGGAGCGCCTGCTGGAATAAGCAGCAGGTACTGCTGAGGTAGCAGCAAAGTGTGGCGCGGGCAGGCCACTCAGCCTGCCCGCGTGCTGAGTCCAGAGGGAGTTGTTGGGTTTGCTGGGGGTGTGGCGTGTGCTCCGTCTCCCTAATAATGCGGCAGCCGAACAGGCCCTGCATCTAGTCTGGGCCCTTGCGGGCCGCCCCGGCATTGTCGAGATTGTACTGTACGGGTCGGCTGTGTGGAGGCCTGATCCACGCGACCTGGATCTCTTGGTCGTGGTGGGCTGGGATGCGCCGCCCCTCCGCTGGTGGCGCCGGTTCGTCCGCCGGCACTCCATGCCCCTGCCGGTGGACCTTAAGCTCATGGAACCCGGGCCCTACTGGCCGGACCGCGTGACCACAGTGACGCCAGCCGGCGTCTTTGACTCCTACCTGGGGGACGACCCGGCGGAGTTCTTCGCGGGCGGCTGTGTGCTGTGGTACAGGCCCGCAGTAGGTAGGGATAATCACTAGTGTTTGCCTGCCGCTCCCGGTGCTGGTGTGGCTCTGCCGGAGGGCGGTTCCATTTTTCGTTTACAGAAGTGGGACAGGTTCGGCCTGCGGCGTGACCGCGGGCCGATGCGCTTTGGGAATTTGCGCTGGGGCATGACTCTGGTGCTGGTTCGGCAACATTTGCTTGAAGCTGCAGTTCAGCGGCTGGAGAAGGGAGGAAAAAGCACTATGCTGGTGCCAATTGCGATTCTGGAGAGGCAGCACCCGGCCGAGCAGTTCGAAGAGTTCTACCGGAAGCTGCAAGGGTCCATCCAGCAACAGGAAGACCCCAGGGATGGTAGAACTGCTGCCCGGGTGGTGCCGGGAGTAAACGGAACAGAAACGAAAGGGGGGAAGAAGGCGGGCCCATAAGGCCTGCCTTCGGGAGAAGTGGCAGTGTTCCGAGTCGTCGTGGTGGACTTCGATTTGGAAGGAGAAGAATTCGATTACATGATCGAGGCCCCTGATGCCGCGGCAGCCGAAGACGCGCTGTGGCGGTGGCTCGAAGGGAAAGCATGGGACGTTGTTTCTTTGGAAGAGACGCAGAATGAGCAGTATGGTCCCGATCTTGAGGTGAAAGAAGAAAAATGTCCTGTGTGCGGGGGTGCTCTAACCCTGCACGTGCCCGAGCACATGGACGCCCCGCGGACCATCTGCATAGAGTGCGGAGCTGAGCTGTAGGCTTGCACCGGCCTCCCGGCAGGCCCGCAATCCCATAAATCCCATGAAAAAAGAGGGTCGGGGGAAGCGGGCTGCCGGGGGCCCGCTTTCCTCTTCAAATGAAAGTGAAAGAAGTCGAAACCATCCAGGATGTTGCCCATCTCCTCCTGGAGTTGGGCGCAAAGGTAGAAGAAGAGGACTTGCTGCACGTTACCGTGGCCTTCGGGCAGGGAATTGAAAAGCACGGCCTGGAGTTCACAAGAAGGCTCTTCTCCGTTGGGCTTGGAGCGGACAAAAGCGGGCGCTTGTTCTATGCAGTCCGGCTCGGCGGCCCCATCGTTCGCGTACGCGTCCTGCCCTACTGGAGCGCAGAAGCAGATCTGGAGAAGATGATCTTCCCCACTGCCTTCTGGGACGGTCTCTGGCGCATGGTGCGGCGGATCAGGAAGTACGTTTTCGATCCTGGCCTTGCTGATGTTGAGACTGCTTGGCAGTGCTTCCAGGCCATCCGCAGGGCACACGAATGCCGGCCGCGCCGGGAGAGCCTGCTTCTGCAGCGGCTCATCTGGGAATTCATCTGCCAAGAGTGCAGTTCCAAAAGGAGCGAAGCCAGAAAGAAGAACGCCTCCCGGAGAAAGGCGTACGAAAAACTGCTCCAGCTAACCGACGAGGCACCGCATTCCCTCAACGTGTTGAGAAAAAGACTCCGGGGCGCAGGTCTGCAGAAGATCGGTCCCGGTTACTGGAGGGCCGAGGGTGTCTTGGGAGGGGAGCTTTTCCCTGGATGGGGTGTGGATCCCCTCGACGCTGCTGCAGAAGTATTGGTGCGCGTTGAGAGGGAGAAATCTGAAACTCCTGTGGGAAGGGGGCTCTGAGCCATGAGAGTTTTTGAGTACTGGCCAATTATGGGATATGGAGTTGCTGTTGAGCCCGAGATGATAGACTTTCGCAAAGCTGCCGGGCTGCTGACCAGGCGTGGCGTGGACCCTGAAGATAAGGACCTTTACACCCTCATTGAAGCGCTGTTCGAAGATGTGATTCCGCAGATGCCTCGCGGCCCGGCCTACTACTTGATGTACAGCGATGAAGGAGAGCTGGCGGGCGGAGACGTACGGATTTACCTCTATCTGCCGCCGTACCTGCCGTGGAACCTGACGCAAGAGTACTGCTGCTTCACTCCGGAAGCGGTGGCCGAAGCAATCGCCGGGCTCCTCGGGCCCTATCTGGCGGACGGCTTGACGCCTGAGGATGTCAGGCGGCAGGTGGGCGAAATATCGTCTGTGGGCGGGATGTAGGACGCTGGCCGCAGGCCGTGGGAAGAGAAGGTCGTAGCCTTCTGTTCCCGGATACTGTACAATGGGAGGTGCGGGATGGTGTCATCGATGCTGGTTCTGATGCCGGAGATCCTGCGGCAAAAGCTAGGTGACGATGGCGCCCAGGCCCTCGTGGACGTCCTGAACAGTGTTGCTGTCCCGCGAGTGGAGCTGGAAAGCAAACTCGATACCATCATCAACAAGATAGACTCTCTGCGGAACGAACTTAAGGCCGAGATCCGTGCGGAGTGCGCGAAGGTCCGCGTCCAGACTTTTGTCTGGACGTTTGGGCTCTTTGTGAGCCTGTTTGCTGCTCTTTATTCGGTGCTTGCGAAGTAGAAACCGCTCTGGGAAACCCCAGATAATCCTCTGATTGCTTCTTCAGGCTGAGACAATCCAAATGCACACATGCCGTTGTTTGCCTGTTGGCCCATGCCCTTGCGGCGGGGCCGAATTTTTTGTGAAAGGAGGAACGGCGTGCGGCCGGAAAAGCCGTGATGCCAGAAGCCGTGGCAGAATTCAGCTACACAAAGCTCTCGTTGTTTGAAACCTGCCCCTACAGGTACTACCTGCGCTACGTGTGCGGCATAGAGGAGCCGCCCACGGAGGCGCTCCAGGTGGGCAAAGCAGTCCACGGGGCTATCTCAAGGTTGGTTGGCGGAGAACGCGACATTGACTATGTAGTCCAGGAAGAAATTCAAAAGCAGCCGCTTCTCACATTCGAGAAACACTTTTCCGAGATTTGCGAAATGGTGGTGAACTTTGCTTCGGTGTTCAGCACGCCGCCTGGTTCGCAGCTGTACTCCGAGCTCTACCTGGAAAGGCCAATAGGCGAGCACAAACTGGTGGGCTACGCGGACCTTGTGCAGGAGCTGCCCGGAGAAGTGGTCATCACGGACTTCAAGACCGGGTGGAAGCAGTACGCAGCGGCGGACACCCAGCAGCTCGGGCTGTACGCCTGGATGGCCAGGGACCGCTTTCCGGGAAAGCCCGTGAGGGTCCGGCTCTGGTGGCTGCGGTACAGGTCGGGGCCGCAGTTCGAAATGGAAGCTGACGCTGACGGTGCCGCAGCGTGGGCTAAGCGCGTGATTGCCGAGATTGAGCAGGTGTCGCGGTGGCGGGCAGAGTTAGGGTACAGCCGGAAGGAAGGCAGTGCCTGCGCGTGGTGCGGTGTAGCAGCTAGCTGCCTTGGCGTACAACTGCCGGAAGATGAGCAGGATGTGCAAGGGCTTGCAGGGTTGGCCCTGCGGCTTGAGGCCTGCCTCGAACAGGTCAGGGCGCTGCTAAAGGAGCGCGTCTCCGCTGAAGGCCCGGTTGAGGTTGGCGGCGAGGTTTGGGACCTGTACCAGAGGGTGTCCTGGAAGTTTCGCAACGTTGAAGCCGTGTACAGGCTGCTCGCAAATCACGTCCCAGACCCCTTTGCTTACCTGAAGGTGGATACACAGAAGATCACGCCGCTGCTAGAGGGCAGGCTAGGGAACGACCTGCAGGCCCTCGGTGAGCGGGTCACAACATTCTACCTGGCACATAAATCTGCTGCTGCGAGAGAGTAGAAGGATGCTTGGTATGATTGAAATTATGACTTCGGGTATGATAGCGTTAAGCCTGGAGGGGGTGGCGACTGTGAGTGCGAAGATCACAGTAAGCCTGCCTGAACCGCTAGTTACTGTTCTTGACCGGTTGGCGGAACGGTTGGATACGAGCAGAAGCGGAGCAGTGGCTGAATTGCTGAGGCGGGCCGAGCGAGAGGAATTGGAGCGGGAGCTCGAGGAGGGGTATATCGCGTGGGCAGAGGCCAACAGATCGGACGCCGAACTTTTCCTGCCCGCGCAGGCCGAGGTGGTGCTGCGTGAGCGAGGTTAGGCGTGGGGACATCTTCCTGGTAGACTTCAACCCTGCACGCGGGAGCGAGCAGGCGGGCTTCCGGCCCGCCCTCGTTGTTCAGAACGACGTGGGCAACAAGCACAGTCCTACCACCATTGTTGTGGCAATCAGTACGGCGCGGGAAAAGGTATATCCCTTTCTCGTGCCGCTTCGAGCTGGCGAAGGAGGGCTAGATAGGGATAGCATGGTGAACACCAGCCAAATACTCACTGTAGACAAGTCACGCCTGATGAAGAAGCTTGGCAACCTTTCTGCGGAGCGCATGCGCCAGGTAGACCGGGCAAGCAAAATCAGCCTCGGTTTGCAGTAGGTTCGATTCGCATGGTGTAAGCCTAACTGAAAAGCATTTGTAATCAATAGGGCCGGGTGGCCCGTTTGCTATTCCTGAAGAGAGAAGGAGGGAATGGGGCGGGCTGCCTGGCCCGTCCCGCGTTTATGGGGAAGAATTCTCTGGTATCGGACATAGACAATACCTTGAATGCCTTGAACCTGCTCATCTACCGGACCTTTTCGCCGGAGAAGCTTGTCTACCCGGTGCCGCTGCCCGAGGGTTTCTGGAGCACCCCGCAGGGCATGGGTATGCTGTGGCAGGCGCCGCCGATCCCGGAAGTGCACCGGATGCTGTGTGCGCTTGGGCCGGGATCGATAATATACGTCACCTGCAGACCCAGAGAAACGGAGGACATGACGCGCAGGTGGCTGCGCAGGCATGGGTTTCCGGAAGGACCCATCGAGTTCTGCGGTGGCCCGGAGGAAAAGGTGAAAGTGGCACTGCAGGTGGGAGCGACGGTGGCCCTTGAGGACGACCCGCAGTGCATCCTGGCATACATCGCAGCAGGCATTCCGGTAGGTGGGGTGGTGTGGTGGTACAACAAACACTTCCTGCGCGAAGGTGCAGCATTCAAGGTCCCAATCCTGTCGGTTGCGGGACCGGGGTTGGAAAGATGGGCCGCAGCAAATGTCTTGTGCGCCGTAGCGCCCTAAGAGTAAGAGAGCGCGAGCTCGAACCACGCGACCACCTGCTGGCCGCGGTGCTCAGGCAGGCGGTCTGGGACGTTACAGGATACGCCAGAGGGGTGCTCAAGCTGCAGAAGAGAGAGAGCAGAAGAAGTACTGGCAACCCCGGCTATTCCATCAGCACTACAGATGTGCAGAGCGCTGTTGTTCTGCTGAACGAATTCTGGGGTACGGCGATGCCGAAAGAGCTGCGGCTGGCGGCTGATAAGGCTCTGCGCACGCCTGAGCGGGAACAGAAGGCTTGCTAGCCGCGAAGGGGACGTTGATGGGGTCAGTGCGTTGGGGCGGGCGGTCGGCCTTGCCCCTTTTTTCAAGTGTTCTCAGCTTCTGATGCACCTGACTGCAGCCCGGACATGACTCGGGCTGTCTCGTGTCTTGCTGACCTACTGCGGGGCGTGACTCCGCGGCAGAAGGGCTTTCCTGGCAGGGCCTGAGAAATCCTGACAAAGGAGGGTACAGTGCAGCGGCCCGCCAGGGGGCCGCTGCCAACGGCGATGAGACAGGTTCAATTAACGCGCGTGGCTGCGCTGAACGGCGGTGGTGCTGTGTCGTCCTACCTGGGGCGGCTGTGCTGGTACACGGTGCCGGACAGCCTGAGGGTGCCGGTGTCGGAGGTGAGGGACCGCTTCAGGCAGGCGGGTCTACCGGAAGAGTGGCTCCCCAAGCCAATAAAGGCCTGCGACGCATTTAGGCGTGCATGCACGATGCTTGCACGGCAGCGCATCCCGCTGGGCGATCCCCAGGGATGCACGGCAAACATCCTTGTCCGGGAGGTGTGCGCAGACGAGCGGCAGATCATCCGCCACCTGATCTGGGAAGTGGTGGACAGGGCCAACAGGCGGCTGAGCTACTCCAAGCACGGCGAGGTCGTGCTGGACAGGGCGGCCGACACCGCGAGGGCCGTGAGCAGCCCCGGTGCTGCCCCCGAGGTGGCAGCCGTGTGTGCCGAGTTCCCGCGCATCTACCGGGAGTGCCTTTCCAACTATGACGGGGGTGCGATCCGCAGGTGGGCGCAGGCGATGATGGAGCGGCTGGCTGCGACCGAGGTGAGGTCGTCTGGTGCGGTGTACTTTGTGCCCGAGTACCACAGTGCCGACCTGGCTGCAGTCGGTAGCTTCCTCAGGGGAGTCGGTGCTGAGTACTACGAGGTGCCGGTGGTTGACACGGAGAGCACCCGGGACATGGTGCTCAAGAAGTTTAGTGAACAGGTGACGGCCGCCATACGGAGTGCCGCAGAGGCACTAAAAGACCCCGAGGTTACCAAGGGGGCCTGCCTGAGGGAGCTTGAGCGTGCCAAGGAGCTGCTCAAGCAGATCGCCGAGTACAGGCAACTGCTTGAGGCAGACCTCAGGGAGCTCGAAGAGGGCGTGGCGCTGCTGAAGGCCCAGGCGATGTCCCTGGTGGACAGGGCCGGGCAGCTGATGCTGGAGAGCGCTTGAGCACATGTGCGGGGTGCCGGCAACGGCACTCCGCTGAATTTTGAAAAGGAGAGGAGAGATGAGTATGGACGGAATCCGGCGGTTGCTTGAGTACCTGACGCAAAACATCGTAGAGCGCGAGGAGGCGATGCGCGGGCTCGTACTCGCGCTGGGCGCGAGGCAGCACGTGCTCTTCATAGGGCCTCCGGGGACTGCGAAATCCTTGGCGGTGAGAGTCTTTGCCGCGGCGCTTGACGGCAGGCCCTTCGTCATACTGATGAACCCCTTCCTGACACCTGAGGACTTCCTCGGGCCGATCGACGTGGGTGGCCTGAAGCAGGGCAGGTACGAGCACGTGACGAGCGGAATGCTGCCGGAATCCACGGTGGCGTTCTTCGACGAGGTGTTCAAGGCGAACGCGACAGTGAACAACCTGCTTTTGATGATACTGCAAGAGCGTTGCTTCACAAACGGCGGCAGGCTGGTGAAGGTGCCGCTCCAGGTGGCCGTCGCGGCCTCGAACGAGCTGCCGGGCGAGGACCAGAGGGACCAGGCCGCTTTTGCGGACAGGTTCCTGCTGCGCTACACGGTGGACTACGTGAGGGAGCCGCAGAACTTCGAGCGCCTGCTGGCGACGGACCCTGACGCCCTGATACGCGACGTCCCGAGGGTAAGCCGGGACGAGGTGGAGGAGTACCAGCGGGCAACTGACTCGGTGGGGGTGACCGGCGAGGTGCTGAGAGCGCTCGCGGTCATTCGCGACGAGTGCATGAAGGCGGGCCTGGTGTTCTCCGACCGCCGGTACAGGGAAGGATTGACGGTGGTGAGGGCAAATGCGGCGCTGGAGGGCAGGGGCACCGCGGAGCTCTGCGACCTGGACGTGTACAGGCACATCCTTTGGCACGAGCCCGGCCAGATCGGGACGGCCGCGAAGATCGTGATGAACGCGGTTGACCCGTACCTGGTAGAGATCGAGGAGGCGGTGCTAGAGGCGCGCGAGGTGGCACGTGCCGCGCTTGAGGCGCCGCAGGAGAGGAGCGCGGACGCCGGCCTGGAGGCCCACAAAAAGCTGAAGAGGATAGGCGAAGAGCTGGAGAAGATCTGCCCGAACACTCTGCGCGGCCGTGAGCGGCTGGACTCTGCGAGGGCCGAGGTCAAGCGACTGCTCGGGGAGGTGCTGAAGAAATGTCTCGGGCTGGAGTTGTAGATCCTGCATCGCTGCAGCCGGTCGTGAAGACGGACCGCTACGACCGGCGGGTGTTCGCGGGCACCGTCATGGAGGCGCGGGCCGTGCAGCAAGCAGTTGCAGGAGCGCAGGAGAGGCTCGGGGAAGCCACGGGCCTTTCGCTCGGGGCTTCCCTCTGGGCGGCCCTGTACAAGCGCCGGCCGGAGCTTGAGGAAGAAGTGAGGCCGGGGTTTGAGGTGGTGAGGAGCGCCGTGGAGTCGGCCATGTCGCTGCCCGACTACCACGAGATGCGTGCCCACACCGTGCTGGACGAGTGGGGCTCCGCACTCGGCATGTGCGGGGTCATGAAGCACGTGCTGGATGAAATGCCGGAAGATGTTGCACGTGAGGCGGCTGCCCTTTCCGCCCTGGCAGACGAGGCGGAGAAGTTTGCCGCCCTGGCAGAAGCGCTTTCGCAGGCCGGCGAGGGTGCTGAGGAGCGCGCCAGGGAATATGCGGAAAAGGCCGAGCAGGCGATGCAGCGGGCCAGGCAGCGCTCGGAGGCGCTGCAGGAGCGGCTCGCGCAGGAAGCCGCAAGGCTCAGGCGGGCTGTGCACCGCGGTATGCAGGAGGCGATAGAGGCGGCGGAAAACGCGTGCCAGTTCGCTCCCGGCTGGGGCCTCGAGGCTGGCAGCCGCGTGCGGCACTCCTTCAGCTTCGAGCTGGCAGAGAAGGTCGCACGCAACCCTTCCCTCGTCGCGCTGGCGCGGGAAGTGGGGCGCCTGAAGGAGCTGGGCATGCACGCCTGGAGGACGAGGTTCAGGCCGCAGGCGGTATCCGTCACCGAGGTGGTCACCGGCAGGGACCTGCGCGGTGTCCTCCCTTCGGAGCTGTCGTACCTGAGCGACGCCGACACTGAGGGCGTCTTTCTGAAGAAGTTCGCTCAGGGGGAGCTTCTGCGGCGCATCCAGAAGAGCGTGCCCTGCAGGAGGGAGGGGCCCGTCATCGTGTGTGTGGACACCAGCGGCTCCATGAAGGGGGCAAATATGATCTGGGCGAAGGCGCTTGCCCTGGCGCTGATGCACCTTGCTGCCCGCCAGAGGCGGCCGTACGCCGCTGTGGTGTTCGGGGCATCCGGTGAGGTTAAGAGCTTCACGTACCGGGACCCCAGGTCAGCAAAGCCCGACGAGGTGCTGGACCTGGCGACGTTTGCGTTCGGCGGCGGCACGGACTTCGAAGGGCCGCTGCTCGAGGCAGTCAAGATCGCCTCGGAGGCCTCCTTCGAGGGGGCGGACGTGGTGTTCATCACGGACGGTGAGTGCAGGCTCAAGCCGGAGGCGCTGGAGAAGGTGCTGTCCGCAAAGAGGGCCAGGGGCATGCGCGTGTGGAGCGTCCTGATGCCGGGCGGCGCAGAAGAAGGTGTGAGGCCCTTCTCCGACGCCTGTGTGCGTGCGGCACCTGGTGACGACCGCGACGCGGTGAAGCTGATTTTCGGGAACGTATAGCGCGGTCCCGGAAGTTTGGGTATGCTGGAGGTGGAGCGGGGTGAGCGTTGTGAGCGGGGCGATGCAGCCGCTGGTGATCCCGCTGCCCGAGAAGCTGCGAGCGGCAATAGGGGAAGAGGCTGCCACTGAGCTTGTGCAGCTGATTAGCCAGGTAACAGCGAGTGCTGTCTCGGGCAAGGTGGATAAAAGTGAATATGATGCTCATGCTCAGTTAATTGAAGAGAAGTTCAAGCGATTTGAGGAAAGGCTGGCCAGGCACGAGATTCAAACCGAGAACATGATCCGGGCAGCCCTTCTCAAAGGGCTTGCCTGGGTAACGGTGTTGATCTTCGGTCTCTTCGGGGCACTGTGGGCCATGGTTAGAGGGTTGAAGTAAGGCTGGCAGGTCGCGGGACTGCAGGACGGAAGCAGGGTCGGGGGCACAGGGCTCCCGGCTCTTTTGGTTTTTCTGGCGGTGTTCACTGCGGTCCCCTGAGGAGGGAAGATAATGCGAGGACTGTACGGCTTTCACTACCAGGGGAAGGACAAGCCCACGTACAACTATCTCGACAGTGCTCCTGAATGGTTGGGCGGGGAAGTCGTGCGTTTCATCAGGGAAACGCCCTACGAGGAGATGCGCAAAATCTTCGACCAGATTGTCCTGGTGCAGGGAGGTATGCCAATATTGGGTGCCTTGGCGGGAATGACGCGGAATGTGCGCTTTCCCGTGCGGCGGTCTTTCCAGTAGCGGGGCAGGCGCGGCGGCTTCTCCAGTTTGCCTTTCCGGTACAGCCGCAAGAGCACAAAGAAGGAGTCCCACGCCTTCCTTGCTTTTTTGATGACCTCCTGCCCTATGTGAGCGGGCAGGGCACGATACGCCGGGTGCTCCTTGAACTCGGAGCACAGGGCCACATATGAAGGCACGGGTTCTCCTTTAAAGAAGGCCTGTCTGCACCTGTACTGGACGGCGTTCCAGAGGGCGGCAGAGCGGTTCCCAATGGTTTCGAGCACTTGGCTCTGTTGCTTGCCGGGCAAAACCCAAACAACGTTTGTTCGCCTCATGCTTCCATTTTAGCGCTCCTAGCCACCGCTTTCATCCCCAGGTTTAAAAGCCGGGGCCTTCAGCGACGGACTTTTTGGTAAGGCTGGCAAATCAAGTTAGGACTAAGAACTGTAGACGAGGTCGGGAGTACAAAAGCCCTCGACTGGTATTGCCGGGAGGTTTGAGCAGCACAGCTCGGTTGCAGTTGCGTGGTGGCATTCTTGCCCCCCGGGGTGCGGCACCTGCATCTTGCATCTTGGTTGTGCTGCTCCTCTCAGCGAAGAGGTTACGTCATTGCATTGACAGTGGCACGACGGGAGTTTAGCATAAGGGCAGGTGCTGATGGTGTACACGATAAACGGATTTGAGTGGGACGCTGAAAATGCTGGACATATTCGAGAAAGGCACGGGCTGTTCCCGGATGATGTAGAAGAGGTCTTTTACAATGATCCGTTGGTCCGGAGGGTGCGAGAAGGGCGGTTTGCCGCTTACGGGCAGACGGATGAAGGGCGGTACCTGACAGTGATTTTCTACCTGAAATCTGGAGGCATTGTTCGCGTAGTAACTGCGAGAGACATGAACAAGGCGGAGCGCCGGTACTATCGGCAGAGGAGGGGATATTGAAAATGACAAAAGCACTACCCCGCTTCGGAAGCGAAAAGGAAGAGGCAGAGTTCTGGGATAGACACAATTCCCTTGATTACATCGAAAGCGATGACCAAGTAGACATTGAGCTTGCCCCTGAACTCGTGGCTAAGAGCAGGGATCGTTCAAAGACGAAACGGATCACCCTGCGGCTGAAAGTATCACAGATCGAGGCAGCCAAGGAGATTGCAAGTAAAAAGGACATCCCGTATCAGACTCTCATGCGGTCCTGGATTGCAGAGGCAATACGTAGGGAACTGGGACAGAGGTGAGCGGCCAGATCGACTGCGATCATTTCACAGCATGATTGATCCTTGTACGGTGTGAAGAATGGAGGAGTTGGCAGCCGGTATGGAAAAACGGCTGGACACGGCAAATATGACGTCTGGGCTCGGCTCACTGAAGAAAAAGTGGATCTCCATGTGCGGCTGATACAGGAAAGTTTGATACCATTTGCGGCTTATGGAAAAGGAACTTCGGGCTGAACGCTTGAAATCAGAAATGGGCTAAACACGGCTCTCTTGATAGGGGTTGGCTGGTTCACGGTGCTGATTTTTGGCCTTTTCGCAGCGCTGTGGGCAGTGGTCTATGCCATCAAGTGAGGCTAGCAAGTTGAGAACGAGATAAGTTTCTCTTGACTTCCTCCCCAGAGCTAAAGCTCGGGGATTCCTTCAGGCGGCTTGATTGTAGATCTGCCCTCCCCCTTGGCATAGACCCCGGGAGGAAGGCAGATCTATCTGCCAATCCACAGGACTTCTACGCCGAGTCCTCCGGCTGCTGCCTGGATCTCAGGGTCGCCAGTGACCACCGGTGCTCCGAGTTCCAGAGAAAGCTCCAAAACAAAAGCATCGGCATACGAAAGTCCGCCTGCTGCTTTGATGCGGGCTGCCTCCTTTACCCTCCGCCAGGAGGCCTCAGCGATGGTAAGGAACTCCTCCTCCATGACGCTGCGCACTACCTCTTCCGCTGCTGCTTCACCGTGCCTTCGGAAGACAACGTAGTAGACTTCTCCCAGGCTGATTGCACTCATGTAGAGCTCTGCTGCTTCGTCAGCAACAATTTCGGCCACTACCTTTGCTCCCGGTTCGTCCTCCACAAGGGCAAGAACCGCGTAGCTGTCGAAAACAAACCTCCGAGGCTTCAAGGCTGCTCCTGCTCCCTGTCTGCGGCGCGCTCTTTAAGCAACAGGTCTGTTAGCTTCTCTCCACCTGCGCTTTTCAGGCTGCCCCTGAGGGCAAGCAGGGGGTGACGCGGTAGAGGACGTAATACGATGGCACCGTCGACCTCTTCCACAAGCAACCGATCCCCCTTCTTTAAGCCGTACCGCCTGCGCAAGGAAACCGGGATGCAGATTTGTCCTTTTTCAGAGACAGTAACCTTCTGCATAAACTTTACCTCCGGCTCATAGCTTACCACGTTAACAGTGTACTACGGTGGTCTTCGGTAGTAAAGACCTGCTTAGGAAGGTGTAGCAGAGTTTCTCCGGTACCATCGGTATTTCGCATATGTTGTAGTCAAGCTGGCGATTTAATTTCAACCGGCGGCGGAAGGCTACCGCCCTGCCCTTTGTTGGAACGAATGGACTAGCAAGGAGAGGGCGGCAATGTCAGATGCCGGAGTACAAGATAGCTCCGGCGAAGCAGTAGCAGGATCTCCGGCGGCCCGCTGAAGCCGCTGGACTCAAAGCACTACGGATAGGAGGGGAAACACGTTGGTCAAGTGCCCGAGGTGCGGCAACGAAAAGTACTTCAGTCTCGTTTTGAGCTACCTGCGCCTCAGCGTGGAGCGAGGCCCAGACGGGGAGTACGTTGCCCGCTGGGACGAAGGGGAACCAGACACTGCCTACTGCGGTGTCTGCCATGCCGAGCTGGGGTGGTGGCAGACAGAAGACCTGTATGCCAGCGCGACAATCGAATAGTGCGGGAGGGCACCGGTGCCAAACCGGTGCCACTTTATTGGCCTTTTGGGGGCACTGCAGGATGCGGGAGAGCAAAGCAGGCCAGCTAGTGCGTTTGGGGTCTGCAAAAAGCCAGCGTGCCAGCACGCTGTAGATGACTCTTAATCGGGCGGTTGCAGGTTCGAGTCCTGCATGGCCCACCATCTATTTTTCAGCTACTGCAATGGTTTATGAAACTCGGGGATCGTGGAACCCAAGCCTTACAGAAGTATGCATGCAGCAGTCCTTATGTCCCATGTTTCGGCTCGTTTGCTAACCAGATCCTACGGTGAAATGTTGTACTTTCTGAGCTTCTCGTACAAAGTGCTTCGGGATATGCCAAGAATGCGAGCGGCTTGCCTTTTGTTGCCCTTCGCTTGGTGTAGTGCCGACACAATAGCTTGTCTTTCCATATTTTCCAAGATTGGCACTGGCTGCTTTGAGTGATCTATGACATTAGCGAGATTAGTCTCCCTAGCTTGCTGAACCTTCAATGGCAAATGCTCAGGCAGTATGGTTCCTCCCTCTACTAGGTTGAGGGCCCTCTCTATGACGTTTCTCAGTTCCCGTACGTTTCCAGGCCATGGATAGGCTAGAAGGCATTGTGCGGCTTCTGAAGAAAGCTCCACGAAGGCTTTACCCATTGATCTTGAAAACCGCTGGATGAACGCCTGCGCCAGCGGAATGATGTCCTCGCGCCTCTCACGGAGAGGCGGTATGGAAAAACTAATCACATTGAGCCTGAAGAATAGGTCTTCGCGGAAGTTCCTATCAAGCACCTCCTGCTCCAGGTTACGATTCGTTGCTGCGATGACCCTTACGTCAACAGGTATCGGCACATGATCTCCAACTCGGGTGATGGTGTGGCTTTCCAGACACCTCAAGAACTTCTTTTGAATATCCAATGGCAACTCTCCAACTTCGTCTAGGAAAACAGTACCTCCGTTAGCCATTTCGAACTTGCCTGGCCTACCACCGCGCCTTGCTCGAGTAAATGCGCCTTCCACATAACCGAACAGCTCACTTTCGGCTAACTCGTGAGGGATTGCAGAACAGTCTACAACGACAAATGGACCATCTCGCCGGGGGCTATGATTGTGGATTGCGTGAGCGAACATTTCTTTCCCTGTGCCGCTTTCGCCGTAAATGAGCACTGGCGATGTGCTTTCTGCAACCCTCTTGGCAAACTCAACGATGTGCGCCATTTGCCTGCTGGCGTACTTGATATCTGAAAAAGTGAACTTTGCCTGGCATCCACTGATTTTTGTAACCAGCCTTTGCACACGGTGAATTTCACGGAATGTATCCACTACGGCCATAACCCTGTTTTCCTGATCGAAAACAGGGATTGCTGTCTTTACTAAGTGGACGTTCTTTTTTGAAACGAGATCAACAATGAACTCTTTGTCCACCCAGCCCTTACCAGTCTTGAAAATGTCGAATATCTCTGGTTCGAAGCTAGTCACGCTTCTTAGGTTCTTACCTATCACATCTGAACCCAAGCCAAGAATAGAAAGACCAACCTTGTTGATATACAGAATCGTCCCTCGGTTATCGAGAATCATGAAGCCATCCGAAATTGACTCAGCGAGTGCTTCGATGTACTGGTTCTTAAGAATCTGAGCGCGGTGTTCAGCTTCAGACTTGATTGCCCTAGCCACTACCTTAAAGCAGCTTTCAAGAAATTTTGCTGCCTCAGGTGTTAAGGTCAGTGCTGCCGCTCGATAGTCGTTTCCATGCCCCAAAGTCACTCTAAGCACCACAAGCCAGACAGGGCACGGATCATCTGTAAGCTTCGAGACAGTTACGCCGTATGTATCTACGTTCGGTGCTGCTTTAGCGAACTCGCGATCGAGATGTAGGTTCACACTCGCTGGTAATTGAGACATCAGGTTATTCCATGCCCCCTTGACCAAGATCGGGTGCTCCAGGTCGTCTGCAAAGAGGGCGATCGCTGTTGCACCTGGTTGAAAGCCTGTAATGTCAAGGTCTTCGAAGTACTTTGCAACCTCGTGCCTCAGGTCAACGTTGAAAGCTAGCATGTTCGGACCTCCATGTCCTAAAGTCGGACAATTGCATGATTCGATCCTTATTGCAAAAATCCTGCAATGTCCGAATAGCGGACGCACATTACAGTGAAGTGTAGGAATTCCAGACATCTGGTGACGTCCGCCCCCTTGCGAGAGTGTGGCATGTCATTTGCTTGCTCGTAGATGCAGCATGACATCGCGGAGGTGTTTGGTTACGTGGAAAAACTCATCATAACGGTGGCGCCAACAGGCGCATGGCCTACGAGGAAGGATACGCCGTACATTCCTATCACACCCGAAGAAATTGCTGAAGAAGTTTACAGGTCTTGGCAGGCTGGGGCTGCTATCGTTCATGTCCATGTACGCGACGACGAGGGTCGCCCTTCGATGGACTTTGAAAAGTTCCGCCGGACTGTAGAGCTCATAAGGGAAAAGTGCGATATCGTAATAAACCTTACGACTTCTGGCGGTCTTGGCATTGACGATTACACGCGAATGAGGCCGTTCATTGAGCTAAGGCCCGAACTAGCCTCATACGATTGTGGTTCTATGAACTGGATGCACTCAGATGTTTTTATAAATCACCCGCTCTTTCTCGAAAAACTCGGGCTTAAGATGCAAGAGTGCGGCGTTAAACCGGAAGTCGAGATATTTGACCTTGGTATGATTTACAACGCAAGTTCCACAAGGCTTCGGAAAATGGCAGGTAGATTTGAGGTATATGTAGTGGTTTTGCACTACAGCCTGTC
>JBNARI010000027.1:0-21458 GCA_049718765.1 Bacillota bacterium
TTTCTGGAGGAAGAGATCCAAAGCTTGGAGAAAGAACTCAACTGGCGAGCCAAGCTTATTCCAGGCGTTGAGCTACTGCTCGGCATCCCCGGCATTAACATGCTGGCTGCCCTCACCATTCTGGCCGGAATTGGTGACATCAAGCGTTTTGCATCGGCGAAGAAACTGGCCAGTTACGCCGGATTGGTGCCTGCAGTTTACCAGCTCGATGCATAAACCCGAGGCACGAGCCCTGCATAGCTTGCCAGCTGCTTCGGGGAAGAAAACCGCCGCCAGAATCGTCATGATGCTCACCACGTCCAAACCAGGAAGACCAAGCAGTAGTTTCACTTCTGGCCGTGCTTTGGCCTGTACGCGCAGCTCCCCCTCCAAAGCCTGGAGCTCCTTATCCAAGGTGTCAATCGAATTCAATGCGGATTGCAGGATTATTGCCTCGCCTATATTTGGGATCACGGGTGCAGCCAAGGCTGTGCGACACTCACCTATCCGAGCTCATGGCTCATCTGGGCGGGTCGTAGGGCAGCCAAACACTGGAACGGGTTCTGTGACCCAGCAGAGCTAACGGCTGCCCCGCCGCACCCATTGGCTTTGTCCGCGCCCTGATCCCTTATATTCGAGGCGCTTGCGCTTTTATCATGCCAATTGTTCATGGCGCTTCGCGCCGCCACCGGCGATGAAAATCTTGTGCTGATGGGGCAGAAATTCTCGGAGGGATTTTCGGGGGAACACTGGGTGGTGCAGATACTTCCAATGTAACCTACGCCTAACCACTGAGGGAGCCGGCCTCGTTCATTATGACTCCGGAATAAGGGGGGCAAGGGGGGCAGACTTGGCATATACGTTGAAACTTCGTCTTATGCATCTCTTGCGACAGTCCCTAACTTCCCAAGGAAGGGCCTCTTGAACCCATCACATACCGTCGTTGCAGTAATAACCGCCACCGGCCAAAGGGATCCGTGGGTGACACAATCCAGAATGCCACCTGTGCCAGTAATAGAACCTGATTGGAATGTGTTTGCCAGCACCCTTCGAACAACTTACGGCTTTTCGGCCCGACAACGGCAGCTCCCACAGTGCCCGATGCGCGTCAAGGGGTTGGAGGGCTAAAGCTCGAGTAGCCGATGCGGGTTATCAACGAGCATGGTTCGTATGGCTTTAGCTGCAAGTCCCAGCCTTAAGGCCAACTCTATGAAGGATTGCAGCATTGCAGGTGAGGATGGTCTTCCGGCTCCTCCAGAATCGGTAGTCAGGATACAGTGTTCTGGCCCTATGCTTACTATGCTCTGTACGAACTCGTCCAAACTGGCGCATCCCCAACTCTGAACCGTTGCTAACAGGCATTTCTCAATGTATGCGCCACTTGCGGCTAATCCCCTTTGAACTGCCAATGGAATTCTGGTCATGTATTCGTCTGGATGAGTTATGACTATGCGTAGTCCTGGTGACACCTTTCGAGCCTGTTCCAGCAAGCAAGCGATTTCCTGTTGGGAGACGTGACCAGTGCAGAGCACAGCTCGTTGCTTTGCCACAAGATCTATAGTCTGGATCACTTCAGACCTCAAGCGCCCTCCATCAAGGATGCTTATTGGTGACAGTTGATTACAACAGTTCGAGGCCGACACATGGAACGGGCCTACATTAGTCCTGTGGTAGGCCACATGGTTTGCGGCGCACACCGTTGGCAGCCATACCACTCTGCCCCCAAGAGCCAGGCAAACTTCCACCGCATACGGGTTAAGACCACCAACGAAATGGTTGAGCACTATACTTCCAATGGCCTTGCACCTGGTTGGTTGCACCTGGTTGGCAAGGCTTGCTCTTGCAGCTGTGTCTCCTTCATGGCTCTTAATGACAAGACCAGCCATGCCGTACTTGGCAGCCTCTATTAAGGCTTCCACATCGTTGTGGGATCGAGGGAACAAGCTAGGAGCAGTGTGCACATGCATGTCAACAGCCTGCTCCAGAAGCTTGCTCGCATCTTGATCAGATAGCATCTTTGCTGATGTCAACCTCCATGTTGCGAATTCCCCCAAAGCACACTTCTCCACTCTTTCGAAAAACCCTCCTGAGGCATGTAGGGTCTGGTGGATAGCTGGAAGCTCATGAGCTATTAGTTTCGAGATGTTGGATTCTTTTGGTTGTTGTTAAGAACTAGAAGAAAGAAGGAATTCTAACAGGCGTGTAGAATATAGAATACACGTGGTTGACCTTTTGAAAATTCTTGCTCTGCCACTGCTTGTTATTCAAATGGTCTGAAGAGTGGGAGCCATTGCGGCACAAGCCAGAATGGCCAGTGCGACAACCTGTTCGGCGGGGGGTGGTAAACGTAAGAAGGTTTGCGCTGGCTGGTGATTAGATGACCACAGGCTGGGCGTGCATGTGATTAGAACTGGGTGGTCAATTGTAGTGTTGCTCCTATCGCAAATGATATGTTGACAACGCGGAGGTGCTGGAAAGATGCATAAGAAAGTAGGCGCTCTCAGGATAGCTGTGATATTACTTGTGTTTGCGCTGCTGGTCTCTGGTTGTTCCAGCGGGTCAGCGCCAACTGCCAGCAAAGATACTGGGAAGCAGGCACAGCAACCGGCTGAACCAGCGCAAACCAGCCAACCCAAGAACTTGAGGATGGGAACGAGCAGTGTAGGTGGAGTTTACTACGTGCTAGGTGCTGCCTGGGGCAAACTACTGGAGGAGAACATACCCGGGGTAAAGGTGCAAGTAGAAGCTACATCTGGACCTGGTGCTAACGTTCAGCTAATGGAGCAGGACAAACTAGAGCTGGCGCTGGTATCTACGATATTCACTTATCAGGGAATGCGTGGAGAAGGTTTTGCGGAAGGCAAGAAGCACGAGAAGTTTAGGGCAATGTTCCCCATATTCTCCAGCCCAACAATCATCCTTACTTCCGCTGATTCGCCGATCAAGTCTTTGAAGGACATGCAAGGAAAAACAGTCTGTGTGGGGCCTGTGGCAGCGGGTGGAGCTCAATTCGGCAAAGACGCAATGGAACTGTTCAACATCAAACCACGGCAGGTCGTGAACCTTAGCTGGGCTGATTCAATGCAGGCTCTGGCTGAGGGCAGGGTTGATGTTGCGATTTGCCAGTTTGGGCACCCCAATGCTTCCGTCCTGGAACTGGAAAACACAAGGAAGATAAGATTTGTACCCTTGTCTGAACAAGAAATTGACCAGCTTGTGAAGAAGTATCCTTATTATTCCAAGCAGTACGTGCCCAAGGGAACTTACAAGTACCTCACTGAGGATTACGCCACTGTGGGACCGTTTACTTACTCTGTATGCCACAAGGACCTATCTGACGACCTAGTGTACAAGATAGTGAGCCTATCCTTCGAAAAGAAGGCCGCGCTGGTTGCTGCTGCAAAAGCTGCAGAAGAGATGAAGCCCGAGGACGTGAGCAGGATTGATGCTCCGCTGCATCCAGGGGCCGCACGTTACTACGCAGAAAAAGGCATAAAGAAATAGGGCGGGTTAGGAGTTCGGGTCACCTCTGTGTTAGGCGTGTTCGGTTAGGGCCAGCAGAGAAGTGGTGGAGGGACTAGCCGTAACTCTGGTTAGTCCCCCACCCGAACGGTTGAGTTTGGTTGGGTCAGTTTAGAAAGAGTGGACAGAGTGGTCCTTCGGTTAAGGGTGCCCTGGTGTCACTCAACCAGGGCCGTGGGAGGTAACGAGAGTGGCTGCTGACAAGAGTTCAAACCCTTCAGCTAAGCCATTTGGCTTAGAGGGCTACGATTCACCGGCCAAGGTACTGGTCTTGGTGTTGAGCACGGCTTTTTGCCTGTATCACCTTTACGTGCTGGGCATACGTACCAGCTCAGAGGTGCAGCTGAGAGCTATTCACCTGTTGGGCGCGGCTGTGCTGGCCATACTCACTACTCGCCCCAAAACAGGCCTGGATCGCCTGCAGCGGGTAGTAGAGCTGGTACTCTTGCCAGTATTGGTGTGGGCAACCGGGTACATCATCTTGCACGAGGAAGCATGGAGTTGGAGAGGAAGCGTTTCCCCGAAACCAATTGACCTCTTCTTCGGGGTTTGCATAATAGCACTGGTGCTCTTGCTGGCACGCAGGTTACTTGGAGGAGCTTTTCCGACCATTGCTTTGGCGTCCATAGCTTACGCTGCCCTGGGCCAGCGGATGCCAGGCTTCTTGAGATCTACCGGATATGACCTCGAGAGAATAATAGGCCAGTGCTTTAGCCCAGAAGGAATATTCGGTTCGTTGTTGGGAGTCTCCGCCATTTACGTGTTTCCGTTCGTCTTGCTTGGCACGTTCATGGAGCTTACGAAGACCGGGCAGATGTTTATTAACCTTGCAAACACACTCGCTGGCAGCACAAGGGGTGGGCCTGCAAAGGTAGCTGTTGTGTCCAGTGCCTTTTTTGGCACTATATCTGGGAGTGCCGTGGCTAACGTAGTTGGCACCGGATCTCTGACGATCCCAATGATGATAAAGACTGGTTATGCCCGTCATTTTGCTGCGGCAGTGGAAGCGGTTGCGTCTACAGGCGGCCAAATAATGCCACCCATCATGGCGTCCACTGCCTTTCTAATGGCCGAGATGCTTGGGATACCGTATCACCAGATTGCGATAGCAGCCGCCTTGCCTGCCATCCTGTACTTCCTGGCATGCTTCACAATGGTGGACGCCGAGGCCGCAAAGTTGGGTTTGGCTGGGATTCCAAGGGAAAACCTGCCCAGGTTAAGGGATGTGTTAACCGAGCACGGGCACCTAATACTGCCATTGGCCGTGCTCGTATACGAGCTTCTTGTTGTGAAGGTCAGTCCTACCAAGGCTGCTCTTGTGAGCGTTGTAACGGTCGTGCTGTGCTCTTCTTTGAAGAAAGCTACTCGCCTCAATATGAAATCAGTGGCGGATGGCTTTACTCGCTCGGCAAATGGCATAATCACCATGGCCATTGCGTGTGCAATAGCTGGGATTGTTGTTGGCATGCTAACCATGACTGGCCTTGCACTAAAGGTGTCTGCCTCCATAATAATGCTTTCGAGGGGCCAACTGCTCGCGGCCCTGGTCCTCACGATGTTCGTGGCTCTGCTGCTGGGCATGGGGTTGCCAACCACGGCATCATACGTAATTGCATCAAGCGTGTGCGCGCCTGCATTGACCAAGATGGGGCTGGATCCCTTGAGGGCCCACTTGTTCATCTTCTACTTCTCAACGATTTGTGCCATAACGCCGCCGGTGGCTTTGGCGTCTTACGCGGCAGCCAACATTGCCGACGAAAGCGTTACCAAAGTTTCCTGGACAGCCGTAAAGCTGGGTCTTGCTGCCTTTATAGTCCCGTACATGTTTGTGTACGGCCCTGCGCTGTTACTTCGGGGAGCTGCTGGCGAGGTCATCAGGGTGGCAGTCACCTCGACGGTTGGAGTTGTGTCTTTGGGGGTCGGCTTGCAGGGTTGGTGGGGCGGACCTCTTAGGCTTTGGCAAAGGGCTTTCCTGGTGGTGGCAGCGCTGCTGCTCATCCACACAGGCGTGGCAACTGACCTCATTGGCATCTGCCTTATGGGAGCAGTCGCGGCAGCGAAGATGCTCAAACGGAAGACAAGCTGATAAAGGCTTGTTGTCTGAGATTGGGGACGAACGGAGTACGAAGGAAAACACAAATATATAGTACATTGTATTATCGGCGTAGCCGGCAGGATGGGGGTGTTTGACGATGATGGCGGCCATGCAGTTAGTGGAATTCGGAAAGCCGTTGAAACAAGCAATGGTACCCAAGCCTCGGTTAAGGCCTGAGGATGTGCTTGTAAATGTTAAGGCTGCCGGAGTTTGCGGAACTGACTTGAAGATAATAGCGGGCAACCATCCCAAGGTTCCAGCGGCGGCGCTCCCCAGGATTCTGGGGCATGAGGTGGCCGGTACTGTTGTTGCGTTGGGGGAGAGGGTATCAAAAGAGCATAGTTTTCTCCTGGGAAAGGACGTGGTGGTGTACTTTTATGAGTCCTGCGGCAGTTGCGGTTTCTGCAGGAGCGGCAGAGAGCCACTGTGCGAAAAAGTGGTCAGGCAGTACGGATTCACGTGGGACGGTGGCTTTGCTCAATACATGGCAGTAGCAGCCAGGAACGTAATTCCTTTCGAGGGGCTGGACCATCACGTTGCCTGTATCCTTGCGGATGCGGTTGGCACAGCGTATCACGCTGTGGCAAGTCGTGCTCAGGTAAAGCCGGGGGAGCTGGTTGTGATTCTGGGATGTGGAGGCCTAGGGATACATGCAGTGCAGGTTGCAAAGCTCATGGGAGCAGAAGTGATAGGCGTTGACATAAACCGCGTGAGGATTGATGCGGCCAGCCGGTTTGGAGCCGATCGTGGTTTGGAGTTTGAGGAGCTCATGAAGAACAAGGGCTCGGTTGCTGCGGATGTGGTGGTTGATACCATCGGGAATTCCCAGACGGTGCGGGCTTCGTTGGAGCTGCTGAAGAAAGGCGGACGCCTTGTTGTGGTTGGGTACATCGACGGGGTTGAACAGTCGGTGTACCTTGCACGAGCCGTGAAGAAGGAGATTTGCGTCCTGGGATCACTGGCCTGCGGGTTCAAGGAAGTAGAGGAAGTGGTGCGTCTGGCGATGAGAGGTAAGCTCACGCCGGTGGTGGGCCGGGTGTTTCCGCTGTCGCTGGCAAACGAAGCAATCGAGCATGTGAAAATGGCAGACTCAGCTGGTCGGGTGGTCTTGAGTATTCAAGAGTAGGCATTGGTAAGCGCTCACATAATTAGGGCACAAGAAGTAGCTTCATAGTGGGCGGTTAGTAGGGTTGGAGGTGTTGATCTGTCATGGCTTTCAAGGTGGTTATAACTGAGCACAGGTTCCCGAACCTGGACGCAGAAAAAGAGGTTTTGTCCCAGGTGGGGGCAGAGCTTGTTGTGGGAAACGCTTGGACTGAGCAGGAGCTCATAGAACTTGCCTGGGATGCTGACGGAATACTTAACGCGCGTGCAAAGATCACTTCACATGTAATTGACTCGCTGCAAAAGTGTAAAGTGATAGTGCGCTACGGGATTGGCACCGATACCATCGATATCCCTGCTGCCACAAAGCGGGGAATATACGTGGTCAACGTTCCCGACTATTGCATTGAGGAAGTTTCTAACCACGCTTTGGCCATGCTGCTTTGCATGTGCAGAAAGATCCTAGAAGGGGATAGGCTGGTCCGGTCTGGTGAGTGGCGTCTTGAACCCCTAAAGCCCATGCCGAGGCTTGAGGGCCAAACGCTTGGCATTATTGGGTTTGGACGAATTGGCCGCAGGTTGGCAGCCAAGGCCAAACCAATTGGCTTCGAAATTGTGGCTTTTGATCCCAACGTGTCTCAGGAAGAGGCCAATGCATACGGAGTTTCAATGGTATCCCTGGATGAACTGCTAGCTGTATCAGACTACATCTCGATTCATGCTCCGCTATGCAACGAGACACGTAACCTGTTGGGCAGACCACAGTTTGAAAAGATGAAGGCGGGTGTCTCCATAATCAACGCTGCAAGGGGCGAAATAATCGATGAAGAAGCCCTGGTGGAAGCAATAGAAAAAGGAATAGTGAGCAAGGTAGCCTTGGACGTGTTACGTCGGGAACCCCCAGAAGCTAATAATCCACTTCTTGGTTTGCCCCAGGTGATACTGACTCCTCATGTTGCCTGGTACTCGGAACAGGCGATTTCCGAGCTGCAAAGGAAGGCAGCGGAAGAAGTCGCGCGGGTGCTCAAGGGCGAGCTTCCAAAACATTTGGTGAACCCTGAGGTGCTCAGGGGTTAAAAGAGAAGGGGATGACAAAATGGCTCCTGAAAAACCATGGCATTCTGAGAACTGGATCGTAAGTCACATGAATTACTTGCCTCAAGTGAGGAAGCAGTTCGACTTGCCAGAGAGAGTTCTTCTTCACGACGCAACCTTGCGCGATGGTGAGCAAACACCAGGGGTTGTTTTTACGAAGAATGAAAAAGTTGAAATGGCCAAGCTCCTGGATAGGCTCGGGGTCGACAGGATCGAAGCAGGAATGCCTGCGGTTAGCCCCGACGATGCCGCGGCTGTAAAGGAGATTGCGTCCGCTGGGCTTAGGGCGAAAGTGATGGCCTTTTGCAGGGCAGTACGAAGCGACATAGAGATCGCCATAGAATGCGGAGTATGGGGCACTGTAATAGAAGTTGCAAGCGGAGAAGAGAGGCTAAAGCGCCAGTTTGCATCTTGGACACCAGACGACGTGTTTCGGAAGGCTACCGATAGTATAAAGTGTGCTAAAGACTGTGGCATGTACGTCACCTTCTTTCCCTACGACACCACAAGGGCGAATTTGGGCTTCCTGGCTGAATTGTGCGGAAAGGCAAGGGAAGCGGGTGCAGACTCAATTGCAGTTGTGGACACCACTGGTACCGCTACGCCAGCAGCCATGAGGGAGCTTGTGAGGCTCGTAAGGGGATTTGCTGGTGGCTTGACTGTGGAAGTACATACCCACAACGACTTGGGCATGGGGGTTGCAAACGCTCTGGCGGGCGTGGAGGCGGGTGCCTGCGTAGTCCATGGTTGCATAAACGGCCTTGGTGAACGGTGTGGCAACGCTGCTCTCGAGGAAATTGCAGTTGCACTGAAGGCATGTTACGGCCTGCAGTTGGGGGTAGACTTCGCAAGAATAGTGGATACCTGCAGGGCTTTCGAGCGTTTTTCTGGCGTAAGACTTCCCATTAATAAGCCAATTGCAGGATATGTGGCTTTTGCCAAAGAAAGTGGCATAGGAATCGAAATGGTAAAGCTCGCACCCACGATAACCTTCCCAATAAAGCCAGAGTTTGTAGGGGCATCTCCCAGGATAGTTCTGGGCAAGAAGAGCGGCAAGGGGTCAGTAAGGATGAAGCTGGAGGAGCTGGGTGTGAGTGTTCCAGAAGATCGGATTGACGCCATACTGGAAGAGGTCAAGCTCAGGTCCATTCAGAAAAAAGCAAGCATATCCGACGAAGAGTTTTTGGAACTGGTGGAAAAGCACAGATGAGGTGACATCATGAAAGCAGCAGTGTTGTACGGGCCGAGGAGGCTATCGGTTGAAGAAGTGAGTACTCCGGACCTGGACCCTGGAGAAGTGTTGATCAAAGTAGAAGCGGCCGGGATTTGCGGTACGGATGTACAAATATATGATGGTTCAATCAGTGCCCACTTCCCAGTGATACCTGGCCACGAGTTTGCTGGGGTTATTGCAAGCAGTCAGGGCAAGGGTCTCGCTGTTGGTACCAGGGTATTCGCCCAGGGAAGCTGGGGCTGCGGCATATGCGAGTGGTGCAAGAGCGGAATGCAGGCCCGGTGTAGCCAGAGGAAAATGCTGGGTAAGTCTGTGGACGGTGCTTTTGCCCAGTACGTCAAGGTACCGGCAAGTGTTGTTTACCCACTTGCGCAGGGAGTTGAGCCGGAAGATGCCCAGTCTCTTGTGACCCTTGCATGCGGGGTTCACGCGGTGCGGAGGGCGTCGGCCAGGTTTGGTTCAGGCGCCGTGGTGGTAGGATCTGGTCATGCGGCTCTGTTGCTGCTTCAGGTCATGAGGATTGCAGGGTACGACCGGATTGCGGTGGTTGGAGGGAGCAGGGAAACGAGGCTTGAGCTTGCCAGGCGTCTTGGTGCTGATTTGGCGGTGTCTTCCCGGAGCGCTGACTTCAAGACTGAACTGGCGAGGTTGTTTCCCAAGGGTGCGGACGTCGTATTTGAAACGTCGGGTTCAGTAAAGGGGCTTGAACTGTCTCTTGATATTGTGAAAGTTGGCGGGACCGTGGTGGTATTCAGCATATATCCGGACAGGGCAGAGCAATTCCCGGTCTCAGTGTTCTATGACAAAGAAGTGACTGTAATTGGCTCAAAAGGTGCGGGTGGCGCTTACCTTGAGGCCATGAGGCTGCTCGAACAAAGGCGCGTGTCAGTGAAACCCCTTGTGACTCACGTATTGCCTCTGGACAGAGTGAACGAAGGTTTTGAGCTGATGAGCAGCCGGAGCGCGGATGCCATTAGGATCGTGATTGTGCCTTGGCAGGGAAATAACCAAGCGTGAGGGCCCCCAAGGCATGGCTGGATTACTAGGGTGAGGAGGTGCAGGCTCAGCAGGAAAGCAACAAGTCCACTCAGCATTCTATCGAGTTAGCTTACTAAACACCAAAGGGAGGTAGAGCAAATGGCAGACCTAGGACTAGGCTCCATAGGTGTGGACTGGGAAACAAGGATTGACTACGAACGCATGAGGAAGGAGAGACTGGCAAAAGCAGTCAGGGCCGTAGACGAGTCAGAGGCCGACGTGGTGTTCTTGTTCAGGCTTGAGAACGTGCGTTACGTAACTGGGTTGAGGACTCACGACTGGCCAATGGCTCACTGGGGCATGGCTTGCGTTATCCTTCCCAGGGGCGGCGACTACACTCTATACACTCTTGACTACGTCCATGCTCTCCACAGAATGCCTTGGCTGGGTCATCACCTAACCGAGGTTCCTTGCCGCGGCCTTGAGTTGCGCGCAGGGGCTCTGGCCTGGGCGAAAGATGCCAAGAAGAGAATAGAGAAGCTGGGCATAGTTCCCAATGTGATCGGGGTAGACGCCTGGAGCCCGGCCCTGTACGAGGTACTGCCAGAGGTGTTTCCCCATTCCAAGTTCGTAGATGGTCAAGAAATAATCCTCAAGGCAAGGATGATAAAGACTCAGGACGAAATCATGTGCTTGAAAATGGCCTATGCAATTACAGTGGCTGGGATGCAGGCAGGGCTGGAATACTTGAGGCCTGGCGTAAAGGAGTGCGAAGTACTTGCTGAATGCTTCCGCGCCATGTACAGGTATGGAAGCGAGTGGAGCCAGTGTGCAAACATAGTATGCTCGGGTCCGTACACTGCGCCTTACCGCAGATTTACGTCTGACAGAATCATTGAGTATGGCGATCCCGTGATCATAGACATTGGTGGCAGGTTCAACGGTTACTGGGGCGACTTTACCAGGACGTGGATTTGCGGGAAGGGTGCCAAGCCGTCCAAGGAACTAATAAAGGTACACGAGAAGGCGTACAAGGCGCTGCGTGCGGTGGAAGCCGCAATAAAACCTGGAAACACCACCCGGGATGTCGCCCTTGCGGCCGGCGAGTACATCCTTGGCAAGAGCCTGGGCCACGGAATTGGCATCTCTGGAAACGAGCCGCCGCTCATTGGCACGTACGAAGGAGTGTTTGAGCCCGAGAACGCTGTAACTCTTCAGCCCGGAATGGTATTCTCGATTGAGCCCTATGCAGGCGAGATTGGTGTAGGCGGAGTACGTCTGGAGGACAACTTCGTGGTTACAGAAACCGGGTGCGAAGTGATTAGCAAGTTCCCGTTCGAGGAAAGACTGCTCGGCTAAGGGTTTAGGGTCTTGGACAAGCTAGGTTGTCCAAGACCCTGCAGGGGGAAAGCGCAGTGTTTCATGAAGACGTATCTGTAGGTTTCATAGGGTTCGGGGAGGCTGCCTACGAAATTGCAAAGGGTTTGAGGGCAGCTGGCATCAAGGAGATTCTGGTTTGCCATAAGAGAACGGCAGACCTCCAGCGTGCAGCGTTGGTTAAGCAGCGCGCTGAGGAGGTAGGAGCCAAGTACTGCGGTTCCGTGAGGGAAGTAGTACAAGGCAGTCATCTGGTTTTTTCTCTGGTTCCTCCCGCTGCGGCAGTTGAGGTAGCCCAGGATGCGTCGGCATATATTGGTCACGATCAGGTGTTCCTGGATCTTACCTCATCAGAGCCATCTGAAAAGCAACACTGTGCCAAGCTGGTCGAGGCTGGAGGCGCGCTGTACATAGATGGAGCCATAATGGGCTCGGTTCCCATTCTCAAGCACAAGGTGCTCATTTACATATCAGGAAAGAATTCTCAAGGGATTGAGCGGTTACTGACCAAGTATGGGATGAACGTGGTCATGGTGGGGAACGCACCAGGCTTTGCGTCTGGTGCCAAAATGTTGACCAGCATAGTTACCAAGGGGTTGGAAGCGCTGTTTGTGGAAACCTTGCTGGCTGCTCACGCGTGCGGTTTGGAGGACAACGTGCTACGGGCAGTGGAGCAGTTCTTCCAAATGGGGCTGAACAAGATGGTGGACCGGTTTGTTGGAAGCGATGCGGTTTATGCCAAGCGGCGGGTGAGCGAGATGGAAGGGGCTGCAAGGTTTTTGTCCAGCCTCGGTGTGGAACCCATAATGGCAAGGGCGACAGTCAAGAGACTTGAGTGGTCGGCTTCGCTAAACCTGGACCAGTACTTCCAGGGAGTGTCCCCTTCGAGTTACAGGCAAGTAATAGAGGCCTGGGAAAAAATGGGCTTATTTGCTAAAGGCAGGGCCGGTTTGCAGGAGGCTCAACTTATATGAGGGTAGCATTGGTGCAAATGAGTATATCTGCTGGGGCTGTGGAAGGGAACCGGCGGAAGGCACTGAGCCTTGTTCTACGAGCAGGAGAGCAAAAGCCAGATGTTATTGTCCTGCCTGAGATGTGGAACACCGGGTTTTGCTATGACACGTTGAAGGACATCGCGGATCGCAAGGGGGAGCCTTCCATTACGGCCATGGCGGAACTGGCCAGGTCTCTGTGTGTCAACATTGTGGCCGGTTCTATTGCTGAGATCGCTGACAATGATGGGCGAGTGTACAACAATGCGTACGTATTGGACAGGCAGGGTAAGGTGGTAGCTGTCTACTCAAAGGTACACTTGTTCTCTCCAATGAAAGAAGACAAGTACTTCGCGGCTGGAGACAGAGCTGTGGTTTTCGACCTGGATGGCGTCAGGTGCGGTATTGTGGTGTGTTTCGAGCTGAGATTTCCGGAACTGGCAAGAACCCTTGCGCTGCAGGGCATGAGGGTACTGTTTGTTCCGGCACAATGGCCAGATTCTCGCTTCAGTCACTGGCGTACTCTTACAAGCGCGAGAGCCATTGAAAACCAGGTGTTCGTTGTTGCATGCAACAGGGTTGGGGGCAAACGCATGTCCTTCTTTGGCCATTCTGTGGTAGTCAACCCCTGGGGAGAAACGGTACTCGAGGCAAACGATCAGGAAGGCGTATTCGTTTGCGACATTGACTTAGAAATGGTTGACCACGTTAGGAAGACCATTCCGGTGTTTGGCTCCAGGCGACCCGACGTGTACATGCTTCGGTAGTCCGCGACTCTTCCCGCGCCACCGTATGGGTGTCTATAATCATGCACGAAAACATCAGAAAGTTACGAAGTGCACCAGTCTTCCGGTCAAGCAGGCGGACAATCGATTTGAAGGGAGGGGAGAACTGAGGGCACGGACTCTGGGAACCAAATGCGACCGAATTCCAACAACAAATGGGAGGTGGGGTGGTCAAATGATGAGGCGTGTAAGGACGGTCATGGCACTGTTGATCATCGGAGGAGTCCTATTGAGTGGGTGTGCCAGCAAGCCGGCCACCACTGAGCCCAAGCCTGCACCGAGTCAGAGCACTCAGGCAGAACCTGCCAAGCAGGCGGAGGCCCGTCAGATACGCATAGGTGGAGGTTCGGTGGGCGGAGTTTACTACATGGTGGCGGCTTCGCTAGGACAGTTGATCGAAAAGGAGATTCCTGGAACCAAGTGTTTTGTGGAGGGCACTGGGGGCTCGACTGCCAACCTCCAGCTGATCAGCACAGGGAAGGCTGACATTGGTATCGTAAACAACCAGCAGGCAAGCATGGCCATTCAGGGCGTAGGCTGGGCAGAAGGCAAGGATTACAAGAACTTTGCTTCACTGTTCCCCATTTATCCCAGCGTGATGATGATTGTGACGCTAAACGACAAGATCAAGTCGGTCAAAGACATTAACGGCAAAGCAGTAGCGCCAGGAAGCGCTGCTTCAGATGGCTCAGTCGTAATGGACGCAATATGCAAGGTGTTCAACGTTAAACCTTCCAGTGTACAGTACACTGACTACTCCCAGATTTCTCAGTTGCTTATAGATAAGAAGGTAGACGTGGGCATTATCGTGGGTGGTCACCCCCATGCTCAGACTCAGCAACTGGAGCAAGGTGCCCAGAACGTGCGGTATATTCCTTTGTCCGAAGATGAATGCAAGCAGCTACTCCAGGCATTACCAGCTTGGAAGAAAGTGGTGCTCCAGCCAGAAGGCTTGAAGTACATGCAACCAGGTTATACCACAATCGGCAACTGGAGCTTTGTAGCATGCCGAGGGGACCTTGAGGAAGACCTGGTCTACAAGATTGTAAAGGCTGCATGGGAGAAAAGGGATCAGCTGCTATCTGCTGTGGCTGCTTTGAAAGACATGAAGCCGGAGAACATTCCAGAGATAGTCCAGAAGTATCACCCTGGCGCGGTTAGGTACTACAACGAGAAGGGCTGGAAAGTACAGTAGGATCAGAAGTACGTGCAAGGGTGGGCAATGCGGGCAAGTATTGCCCACCCGAGAGAGGGAGGGATCCGGGTGGTGCAAGGCACTGCCGATGGTGAGGCGCGAGTTGAGTCGTTGAGGAAGCTGACTGCGGCGGTGACTGCAATAGGAGGAAGCCTGTTCCACCTGTATGCGATTGGGATCAGACCAGTGGCTCCTTCTATCTTGCATCCCATACACATTTGGATGTTGCTCGTACTGTCCGCACTCTTACACAAGGGTACTTCCAAGAGGAGCGCCCTGCTAGGATTCGTGGACCTGGTAGCTATAGTCTTGATCAGCGCGTCCACCGTGAGTATTCTAAGGGACAACTTCGGTTGGCAGATGCGTGCAGGGCTTGAACCCACGAAAGTTGACTTGTTTTTCGGCGTAGTCACGGTTCTGGTGTTGCTTGAGATGACCAGGCGTGTGTGCGGGGTGCCAATGGCCGTAGTAGGAGTGTTGTTCCTCTTGTTGCCTCTTCTGGGGAAGCTACTTCCAGGTGAGTTCAAGCTCATGCCTTATAGCCCGTCAAGAGTCATAGGCCAGCTGTATTCCACTGAGGGAATATTTGGTATGCTGGCTGGAATCTCGGCGACGTACATCTTTCCATTCTCGTTGTTTGCTGCGGCGCTGGATGCTTCGGGCACTGGCGAGTTCTTCATAGACTTTGCCACTGCACTTACTGGCAAGACAAGGGGCGGACCGGCAAAAGTTGCTGTGATATCAAGCGCGCTGTTTGGAACAGTGAGCGGGAGTGCGGCAGCCAACGTGGTAGCTACAGGCACTTTCACCATCCCGCTTATGGTGCGTACAGGGTATTCCAAACTGTTTGCGTCTGCAGTAGAGGCAGTGGCGTCCACGGGCGGGCAGATCATGCCACCGATAATGGCTGCAGCTGCATTCTTGATGGCCCAGTTCTTGGGAGTTCCTTATGCCGACGTCATTCGAGCTGCACTGCTGCCAGCGCTGCTTTACTATTTCGCGGTATTCCTTGCTGTGGATGCGGAAGCTTCGCGGTTGGGATTGAGGGGCTTGCCCGAAAAGGAATTGCCCCGCTTGACGCAGGTGGTTAAAAAGGGGTTTTACCTCTTGCTGCCCGTCGCGGTTGTGATATACGCCATGGTGGTCTTGAAGTACAGCCCTATGCAGGGTGGACTGTATGGCTTGATTTCTACCTACCTGGTAATGCAGGTCTTACCGAAGACAAGGCTCAACATTAAGGTTATCCTGGACTCCCTGAGGAAAGGAGCAGAGGGGTTTCTAGCTGTAGGTCTTTCTTGCGCTGTTGCCGGCATAGTGGTTGGCTCCCTGACGCTCACAGGGCTCGGTATTCGACTTTCTGCTGCCATGGTTCAACTGGGAGGAGGCCACCTTGTACCAGTTCTGATCATGACAATGGTGGCAACGCTCATCTTGAGCATGGGCTTGCCTACGTCTGGTGCTTACGTCATTGCTGCCTCGGTTTGTGTCCCTGCTCTGGTTCAGCTTGGCGTGAACCCAATGGCAGCTCACTTGTTTGTCTTCTACTTTGCAACCATCAACGCCATCACCCCGCCAGTTGCGCTGGCGGCAATTGCTGCCTCTGGTATTTCGGGGGAGTCACCTTTCAGGATTGGTGTGCTTGCGTGTAACCTGGGCCTGGTGGCCTTCATAGTGCCCTACATGTTCGTCTACGGGAACGAGCTGATGCTTGTGGGTACTCCCCTCACAATCATCAGGTGTGTGTGTACGGCAATGGCAGGAGTTTACTGCCTGGTGCTTTCAACCAGGGGGTATTTCAGGGGATCGCTGGGGATTGTTCCTCGACTCTTTTTCTTGGTTGCAGCCCTTGGTTTTATTGATACGCGGCTTGTCACTGACCTGGCAGCTGCGCTTTCTGCGCTGCTTGGCGCAGCTTGGGAGGTGCTGAGCAGGCGCGCTGCAAGGGCAACCGCAAGGGCTTGACGGTGATTAATCTGTGTTCCGACCAATCAGTTTGGTATTTCGTATGGAGGTGTCGATTGAGTATGAAGGTAGTAAGAACCGCATGCAGGGAACAAGCAAGGGAGCTGCCCGGTCACTCCAGCATTCTCGGCTCGGTGCTTTCCAGTGAAGGAGGACTCCGGGTGGTGTTTTCTGAGTGCAAAGCTGGCGGACATTCTGACCCTCATACCCACGATACGGTGCAGGCGTTCTTTGTATTGAAGGGCAAGATGGAGATCACATGTGACGGTTCAATACATCAGCTCGAGGAAGGAGACTTTGCAATGGTGTTCCCTGGGGAGCTGCACTCCGTCCGATCTGATGACGCGAGCTACCTTGCTATTATGCGTGCAAAGGTGGGCTGAGGGGGGTTAGAGTCAAGTGTTAGCGAGCACTCGATACTTGCGCCCCCACAGCCTTGTGGAAGCTCTGGAAGCCTTACAGGCTGCTGAGGGTCAGGCTCGGCCGTTGGCAGGGGGCACGGATCTATTGGTAGCAATGAAAGATGGGCAAATAAGAGCCGATTTGTTGGTGGACCTGTGGTGGTTAAGGCCCCCCCTTGCCTTCATAGAGAGAACGGAGTCAGCTATCAGGATCGGTGCTCTTACCACAATGAGCGAGCTGGTGGGCTCTTCGCTCATCAGGAGTTCCGTTCCGGTGATTTCGGAAGCGGCTGCCCAGGTAGGGGCTTGGCAAACCAGGAACCTTGCCACAATTGGAGGTAACCTTGCCGCGGCCGTGCCGTCCTGCGACCTGGGACCCCCAGTGCTTGTGATGGACGCAAAGATCATATGCCAAAGTGCTCGGGGGCACAGGGAGATTCCAGTTGAAAGCTTCTTTGTAGGGCCCAAACGTTGTGCTTTGACCAGCGATGAACTCCTTACAGCCATAGAGGTGCCAGTAGAAGCAAGTCAAAACTGGGGGACGTGCTTTCTAAAACTGGGCAGGCGAAAAGCTGTAAGCCTGGCCCTAGTCAACGTGGCTGTAAAGGTCGTGCTTTGGGAGGACCAGAAAACCGTGAGCAAGGTGCGAATAGCTGCGGGCGCTGTTGCTCCCACTCCAATCCGGTGCAGGGCTGCTGAGCAGGTTATTCAAAACGAGGGAATAAATGAGAGGACGCTAAAGGCTGCTGCAAAAGTTGTTATGAATGAAATTGCTCCAATAAGTGACCTGCGAGCATCAGCAGAATACCGGAGGCAGGTAACCGGGGTTCTGGTTGAACGGGCAATCAGTATTGCGTACCAGAGAGCCCAGGCAAACAGGACAGGGCATGGGAGGGGAGCGTAATGGAGCATTCTGGGTCTGCACAGTACGAGGTATGTTTCGAAGTCAATGGGCAGCAAGTGCATGGGAAAGTACCGCCCACGAAGATGCTGGTTGACTTCTTGCGGTATGACCTTGGCCTGACCGGCACGAAAAAAGGCTGCGGTACAGGGGAATGTGGGGCTTGCACGGTACTACTAAATGGCAAGCCAGTCAACTCGTGCTTGGTACCGGTGGTAAGGTGCAATGGCAGCACAGTCATGACAATCGAAGGCATTTCAAAGACTGAGCTATTCAAAAGAATTCAGGAGGTCATGGTCCAATCAAGTGCCTTTCAGTGCGGGTTCTGCGCGCCTGGCATGATGGTATCGCTGTACGCTCTGTTCGTAGTGAACAGCAGCCCAAGCGAGCAAGAAATACGCAATGCAATCTCGGGGAACCTGTGCCGGTGCTCTGGATACACGAAAATTGTGGATTCTGCAATGCGGTTGGCCAAGGGGGTGAACCTGGTTGGTAGTAGGTAGCTCAATTCCCAGGACTGACCTTGAACTTCTTACTTCGGGCAAGGCATTGTTCATTGACGACATAAACCTCCCGGGAATGACATATGGTGCGGTCTTGAGGAGTGCCGTAGCCCATGCACGCATACTCAGGCTGGACATTTCCAGGGCTCTCAGGATGCCGGGTGTTGTTGCGGGAGTAACTGCGGCGGACTTCAGAGACAACAGGTACGGTCCGACGCACAAGGACCAGCCTGTGCTTGCAGACTGCAAGGTGCGACATGTTGGAGAAGGGTTGGCCGCAATTGCTGCGGAAACACCAGAGCTTGCAGAGGAAGCTCTTAGCAAGATACAGGTTGAGTTGGAAGAATTACCTCCAGTGCTGGACCCGGTAGAGGCCATGGAGCCAGGAAGCCCTAAAGTACACGACGGCGGGAACGTGGCATACACAACCACGCTTGAAAAGGGAAACGTCCAAGCTGGCTTCCAGATATCAGAGATAATCGTGGAAGACTCGTTTAGGACTCAGATGGTGGAGCACTGCCACCTTGAGCCTCACGGTGCTGTAGCCCAGATGCTGGACGATGGTAGCCTGAGGGTGTGGACCTCGATTCAGCGCCCTTTCATCATAGCGAACGATATTGCCAGGGTTCTTGGCATGCCGCTGAACAGAGTTAGCGTCTCAGTGCTGCGAGTTGGCGGCGGATTTGGTGGCAAGAACGAGATAACTGTGGAACCTATTGCAGCAGCGCTTGCGATCAAGTGTGGCAGGCCAGTCAAGGTGACTTTTTCAAGGCACGATGAGATGGTAGCTTCAACTGTGCGACATGCGTACGTGATAAGAATAAGAACGGGCTTGGGCAAGCGGGGAGAGCTCTTAGCAAGAGAAGTGAACATAGTGAGCGACGCTGGCGGTTACGTTAGCTGGGGTGCACGAACGTTGGACAAGGCTTGCGTGTGCGCAGCCGGGCCATATGAAATCCCCAACATTAAAGTGACCGGGATCCTTGTCTACACCACAAAGAACGTTGGTGGTGCCATGCGCGGATTTGGAGTGCCCCAAGTGTGTTTTGCTCATGAGGTTCACACTGACCATATTTGCCGCACTATTGGGGTTGATCCATTGGAGTTTAGAAAAGAGAACTGTGTCAGGACGGGCAGCACCACTGTAACATCACAGCGGCTAGAAGTTGTTACTTTACCTACGGTGCTGGACCGTTTGGAGGAAATGATTCGCAGTGGGGGGAGGCCAAGTGAGCACTAATAGCAAGAAGAAGCGCGGGAAGGGATTTGCATGCATGTTTTATCCCGGAGGGCCTACTTGGGCTTCTAGCCCCAGCGCTGCATATTTGAAGGTAGAACAAGATGGGTCCGTAAGGCTGCTTACAGGAGCTGTTGATTTGGGGCAGGGCAGTTCAGTAGCTCTCGCTCAAATCGCAGCCCAGGAGCTTGGCGTGCGCTTCGAGAGGGTGAAGCTGGTGGAGGGAGACACCGGCGTCTTTCCCTACGACGCTGGCACAGTGGGAAGCAGAGTTACTCTCTACGCAGGGTGGGCAGTGAAGAACGCTGCTTGCCAGGCAAGAGAGCAGATTCTCCGGGGTGCATCTTTGAAGCTGGGTATTGAGCCAAAGTTCCTGCTTATTGATCAGGAAGCTGTTTACGTGCAAGGGAACAGCGGCCCGAGCATGTCCTATGAGGCAGCAGTCGACGCTTGCTACAAGATGGGCATTTTGCCCGTAGGGCTTGGTTGGTACAGTGCTATTAATTACAAAAGCAAGGACTCTCCGGTCACAGGGGTATCGTGTCCCACGTTCATCTACGGTGCCCAGTGTGCCGAGGTTGAAGTGGACTGCGAGACAGGAGAAGTCACTGTATTAAAGTTGTATGTGGTGCACGATTGCGGCAAGGCAATAAACCCTTTGCTTATTGAAGGGCAACTGCACGGTGCGGCTGCTATGGGCCTGGGGTACGCCATCTTGGAGGAAATGGTGCACTCCGTGGAGGGTAAGGTGTTGAATCCGAGCTTTCGAGACTACATAATTCCAACTGCTGCGGACGTTCCAGATGTGGAGTGTTCGGTGGTAGAAGTGGAGGACCCCAACGGACCGTTTGGGGCAAAGGGTATTGCAGAGCCGGCCTTGTTGCCGACTGCTCCTGCAATAGTGAACGCCATATACGACGCAGTAGGTGTGCTAATAACCGAACTGCCAGTGACTCCAGAAAAGATACTGAGAGAGCTGAAGAAAAAGGAATCCGAGAAGTGAGAGGACCAATTCAATCGAGAATTGGTTAGACTGGGGCTAGACCGGGGTTGCCTTAGCCAGTTTTGGTGGTAGGGGTTTGAGAGGGCAGTGATAAGGGGGCATAGTATATGTCGGTAGGTGACAGCGAGTTTAAGACTAAGGCGCAGGTGGCGTATGAGTACCTGAGAAGGCTGATCATTGGAGGGGAACTGCCACCAGGGAGCAGGGTGCTAATTGGAGAGGTAGCAAACGCCCTCGGTTTCAGTCAAACGCCTGTCAGGGAAGCAGTGCGGGAGCTTGTGTCAAAGGGAGCACTGGTCCTTAAGCCCCATGTTGGAGTCATGGTGCCCGAATACTCTGACCATACAGTGCGCGAGCTGTTCGAAATAAGGGCAGTTCTGGAAGGACTGGCAACCCGGTTGAACGCCCCGTACCTTTCTGAGGAAGGGTTTGCCTACCTGGAGGACGTTATTGAAAAGTCCCGGGCTTGTGCGAGCAAGGGTGATTTTCTGCAATACGCCGAGCTGGACAAGCAGTTTCATTTCTACATTTACAAAGCTGGGCCATATGAGTTCTTGTTTGGGATGATAAGCGAACTCTGGGACAGAAACGTGAGATTTAGCTCTGTGTTCAGGATATGCAAGGCGAGAATGTTGGAGTCGGCCAATGAGCACTCCGAGATTGTCCATGCCATGAAAGCAGGAAAAGCGGCACTTTGTGAGGAGCTGATGCGAAAACACAAGCAGGCTTCTGGGAGGATCTACATGGAACACATGAAAATAGGTTCAAAAGCAGAAGCATGACTATTCTTCACCAATTGGATTTGAGGCAATTACAGTACTTCCTTGCCGTAATGGAAGAAGGTCAGTTTACCCGTGCTGCAAAACGGCTAAACATAACCCAGCCGCCTCTAAGCCAGCAGATCCGTCTTCTTGAGAGGGAGCTCCAAGTCAGGCTCATTGACAGGTCTCACAACCGTTTCCAGCTCACCGAAGCAGGCAGAATACTCCAGAGGCGTGCAAGTCAGCTCCTGGAGCTGATGAGGATAACAATGAACGAAATCCAGGAAGTGTCCCAGGGTGTGCGAGGAGTGATTTCCATAGGGACCATTTCCTC
>JBNARI010000028.1:0-20786 GCA_049718765.1 Bacillota bacterium
TACTATATCAACTATGCCTACAAATCACCACAGGACTGCTCACCTCCGCGTGTTTTTGCTTATTTCAATTTACCTCAAGGGCAGGTGAGGTCTCTCCTTTTTCGTCCTCATGGAATTGCCATAAGCTCCTACAGTAAAAGTACGCTAACAAAGACAGATTGGTCGGACTTAATTGGACGGCACGACTGGCTCGCCGTCCCTTGGCCGGGATGGGCTGGGATCACCGCTAGGCAGCTGTAACGTACATGGCTACGGTTTCTCCACTGCCCGCAAGCAGCTAGATCCTAGCAGAGCGGTACACTTTCGGCCTTTCGTTCCCTGTGAGAACACGCAGTGCTCCCTCGACTAACGCTTCCATCTCGCCTTCTCCTGGAAACACCATGATTCGTCCAAGAAATCCTACCCTCTCCTTGATCCACCCAACAAGACGCTCAGAGTAGGCCAGCCCGCCCGTCAGTACGATGGCATCGATGTCCCCCTTGAGCACTGCCGCACATCCCCCAATCTCCTTGGCAATCTGGTAGGCCATTGCCTCGTACACAGTCCGAGCATCGCTGTCCCCTTTGGAAATGCGGTCCTCCACCTCCTGAGCGTTGTTGGTGCCCAGATAGCTTACTAGCCCGCCACAACCTACTAGGCGTTTCCTTAGCTGCTGTTCGGTAAGACCGCTCTGGTAACACATCTGGATCACGCTGCCCACAGGCAAGCCACCCGCCCTTTCTGGAGAAAACGGCCCCTCCCCCTCCAATGCATTGTTGACATCCACAACCCTGCCCCTACGGTGAGCCCCCACAGAGATACCGCCTCCCATGTGCGCGACTATCATATTGCACTCTTCATATGGCTTGCCCAGCAAAGCCGCTGCCTTGTGAGCAATGGCTTTCTGATTAAGCGCGTGGAACACGCTCCTCCTTTCAATTCCCTTAAGGCCGCTCACACGCGCCAACGGTTCTAGCTCGTCTACAGTGGGCGGGTCCACCATGTAGGCGGAGATGCCCGCTGCACGGGCTATCGCTTGCGCTAGCAAAGGTCCAAGGTTAGACGCGTGTTCGTCTGGTGTTTCCATGAGTTCACGACACAAGCCTTCGTCGACCAGATAGGTGCCGCTTTCCACCGAACCAACCAAGCCACAACGAGCAACAACGCAGTCCAATTGGGAAATCGAGATGCCTTGTTCTTCCAGGAACCTCATTACCGCATGCTTTCTGAACTCCAACTGGTCAAGCACCCTCCTGAACTGGGCTAGCTCGCTTGCGCGGTGGAACACAGCTCTCTCAGCAACTGGTTGCTCTCTGGCGAACACAGCCACTTTTGTGGAAGTGGAGCCAGGATTAATCACCAAGATCAACGGCCTGCCTTCGTCCGAAACCTCCACAGTGTCGTCCTCCTTATTCCTTCTGGCTTGTGCCACGCCCAACCTCATCCTACTTATTCTGGCTGCGTAGGAATAGCTGCCAGGACGTGCTGGTGCCGTGGGAAAGAACTGCACACCGGGGCTGATGTACCCACTTAGCGGGCCACCCGACATTCCCCATTTGTCCGCCTAGTAACCGTATTCACCTACAACGGCCCCAACGCTCAGTTAGCCGATATGCCAAACCCAGATTTTCGATCTCACTGAAACTTTACATGGTGGACAACCGCGTTTCGTCATCACCCATTCTGTGCCGATCATTGGACCGCCGCCCCAGCACACCATCGCTACCACACAAAAACTGTAGGGGCTAGACGGTCACCTGCCTAACCCTAACTTCCAGGAGCTCATATTGATGAGCGCTGTCGGAGCTAGTCGGCGCTTTGTGCGCTCCATTTACGTAATCGGCCACAGCTCTGCCCCTCTGGCAGCTGTGGCCGGTTCCTTGACTGTCGGTCTCCTCTCTGCCCACGCTAGTCCACCCTGTATTGCTTGAGCATTGTGAGAGGTGGAAACTTGATGGCCTCTGCAGGACACCTGGGCGCGCAGGACGAACAGCCAACGACGCAGTTGTAAGGGTTCCTGACTACAGGTTTCCCAGTCTTGTCGTTCCATTCATAGGTGCCGTGGCTACAAAACTCGAAACAGCTCTTGCAGCCAATGCATTTTTCTTCATCCACAGTTGGATACCACGGAATCTGCTCCCTGGGTACTGCAAATCTCACCACAAACCCTCCTCGGTTCACTTGCCGAACCACTGCCGCACTTGCGCTTCGGTGGGAACCTTTCCCTCGATCTTCTTCTCGCCGTTCACGAACACTGCAGGCGTCATAGTAACGCCCCTGTCGATTATCTGGTCTAGGTCAGTCACATGCACGATCTCTGCTTCCACCCCTGTACTCTTCAGCACTTCCTCGATTAGCTGTTCAGTCTTCCTGCATTTAGGGCAACCCACTCCGAATATTTCCACCTTCACGTCAGTACCCCCCTTGGTGACTTTTCGCGTGAACTTGCTTCCTATATTACCATTTGGCCATGCATTACGTTACACTAACGATCTAATTTGTGTCAACTGAACAACTTGGCTCTAAAACACGTCGCTGACCGCAAAGGTGCTGCCTCTTTCACGACCAACAGAGACGATGCTGATCTTGGTGCCTGTAACCTCTTCGATGAGCCTCAAGTACACCCTAGCCTCTGAAGGTAAATCTTCGAACCGTTTCACCTCTTCGATGGACCCCTGCCACCCAGGCAACTCCACGTAGCAAGGTTGGAAGCTCGAGTACTCCTCTACGTTAAACGAAACGTCCACCAATTCCTTGTTGCCCTGTTTGTAGGCGACGCATACTTTCAGGTTCTCCAGCCCTGAAAGGGTGTCAAGCTTTGACACCGCCAAAGAGGTGATCCCGTTCACCCTGCACGCGTACTTCACTATCACCAAGTCAAGCCAGCCCACTCTCCTGGGTCGCCCTGTGGTCGCGCCGTATTCGAAGCCGCGTTCCCGTATCCAAGTACCCAGCTCGTCCTTGAGCTCGGTAAGGAGTGGGCCATCCCCGACCCTGGTGGAGTAAGCCTTAACCACACCAACTACACCATTTATCTTGGTGGGCCCAACCCCTGTACCAGTACACGCTCCCCCTGCAGTGGGATTAGACGCAGTCACAAAGGGATACGTGCCGTGGTCTATGTCAAGCATCGTTCCTTGGGCTCCTTCAAGGAGTACCCGTTTGCCAGCATCCACGTACTCATTTATGAGCTTGCTGCTATCGCAAACGAAAGGTTCCAGACGCTTGGCTGCCTTCCTCAGCTCCCTCAAGATTTCCTCGGCATTCACGGGAGACATGCCGTATACCTTTTCCAGCAAGTGGTTTTTCGCAGCCACCAACCTTTCAACCTTTGTCTGGAGGGAGGCCTCGTCGAACAAATCCGCAACCCTGAGGCCTGCCCTGGAGTACTTGTCTACGTAAGCAGGCCCGATACCCCTCTGGGTCGTGCCAATCCTGTTTTGGCCCCTCTGCTGTTCCTCTGCGCCGTCCAAAAGCTTGTGGTAAGGCATTACCAAGTGCGCAGTGTAGCCAATTCGCAGCCCAGATATGTCGTGTCCCCTTTGCTCCAGGTGATCCATCTCGTTGCAGAGCTCAATTGGGTCTATAACCATGCCCCCGGCCAAGACGCACACTTTCCCAGGATGCAGTATGCCCGACGGCACAAGATGGAGCCTATACTCCTGGCCGTTATACACCACTGTATGGCCCGCGTTAGCACCGCCCTGGTACCTCACGATCATGTCAGCCTTTTGCGCCAAGTAGTCCGTTATCTTGCCCTTACCTTCATCGCCCCACTGAGTCCCAACAACCACAACTGCTGGCATACCACTACCTCCACCTGACTATTTTCCACGCAAAGCTCCAACTATTTGTCGGGCTACGTACACCCCAGACGCAGAAGCCTGAGCCAACCCGCGTGTTATCCCCGCTCCATCCCCACACGCGTACAGGCCCTTCACCTTGGTCTGCAGGTCCCTACCTACCTCCAGGCGCGACGAATAAAACTTCACTTCCACACCGTATAGCAGCGTGTATCGCGAGTTAATGCCAGGCACCATCCGCTCCATTGCGTCCAACATCTCAATTATGTCTATGAGGAACCGATACGGTAGCACCAGGCTAAGGTCGCCAGGAGTAGCCTCACGGAGGGTAGGTTGAACCATGCTCTTGGCAATCCTCTTTTCAGTGGAGCGTCTCCCAGCCATCAGGTCGCCAAGGCGCTGAACGATCACGTTGCCCCCAAGTATGTTGGCTAAGCTCGCAATGTACCTGCCGTAAGTGATTGGTTCCTTGAAAGGCTCGGTGAAGGTCTTTGAAACCAACAAGGCAAAGTTGGTGTTTTCGGTGCGCACGTCGCGCCTGCTGTGTCCGTTTACAGTTATGAGCCCGTTGACGTTCTCAATGACAACTTCGCCGTAAGGGCAAACGCAAAAGGTCCTTACAGGGTCGTCAAAGGTAATTGAAAAGAAATGGAGCTTGGGCTCGTAAGAAACGCTTGTGAGGGGCTCTAGCACCACTGCAGGAACCTCTACCCGCACGCCAATGTCCACCGCATTGCTGTACAACTGTATGCCCAGCCTCCTGGCTTCCCTCGCCATCCACTCTGCACCGCCCCGTCCGGGAGCGCACACCACGGTTGAAGCTCGGATCTCCTCCCCAGTGGTGAGCTTGACCCCTGCCACGCGCGCCTCCCCCGAGGCAGTCGATTCCACAATTATTTGTTCTACCTCTGATTCGGTCATAATCTTGACCCGAGGCGCCAGGAAATCCCGCATCCCTTTTAAGATTACCGGGCAATGCTCTGTCCCAATGTGTCTCACGCGAGCAGGCACCAAGGTAAGACCTGCAGCCACAGCCTTGCGACCCAGTTCCTTCATTTGGAGTTCGTCTGTGCCGAACACTTCCGTGGTAGCACCGAACTGCAAGTATACGCCATCCACGTATTCGATAAGTTCCCTTGCCAGGTCCTGGCCAACGTACTGGTCAAGCACCCCACCAAACTCGTTGGTTAGGGTTAGCTTACCATCACTGAAAGCACCCGCGCCACCCCAGCCCGACGTCACACAACACGGTTGACAACCAACGCAGCGCGCTCCCGTGGTATTCGCAGGGCACGAACGCTTCTCAATGGGCTTTCCCTTTTCCAGTAAAACAATACCCAGACCGGGTGCACGTCTAACCAGCTCAAGGGCGGTAAAAATCCCCGCCGGGCCTGCACCTACTATTGCGACGTCATACTGTTCCACGCCCCACCCTCCCGCACCAGCTATTATATGGGCTAAGCGCGCCGCAAATCCAGGCTCTCGAACCGGCAGAAGTTCCTCAGGAAATACAACTTGATGGACCCAGTTGGCCCGTTTCGCTGCTTAGCCAAGATGACCTCCACTATCTGGGAGGTCTCCATTTCTGGGCTGGAGTGCAGGAAGATCACTATGTCTGCATCCTGCTCAATTGCCCCCGATTCGCGCAAGTCGGAAAGCTGTGGACGCCTGTCTTGCCTTTGTTCCACTGCACGGCTCAGCTGGGATAGGGCAATCACAGGGACCTTCAGTTCTCTGCCTAACGCTTTCAAGGACCGAGAAATCTCGCTTATTTCCTGTTGCCGGTTCTCGGCTTTCCCCCGTCCCTGCATGAGCTGCAGGTAGTCAATCACGATGAGCCCTAGGCCATGCTCTGCCTTTATCCTTCGAGCCTTGGTCCGCAGCTCCATTATTGATATGCTTGGGGTATCGTCCACGAAGATTGGTGCCTCCCCAAGCCGCCCAAGGGCAATCGAAAGCCTTCGCCAGTCGTCGTCATCGAGGAACCCCTGGCGAAGCTTTTGTCCATCTATGCTTGCTTCAGAGCAAAGCATCCTCTGGGCAATTTGCTCTTTTGACATCTCTAGGCTGAATATGGCAGTGGGAATCTTCTCCTTTACGGCTGCATTGCGCACTATGTTTAAGGCCATGGTGGTCTTGCCCTGAGACGGCCGTGCTGCAAGGATTACAAGATCTGAGGGTTGAAATCCTGATGTCAGCGCATCCAAGTCCTTGAAGCCAGATGGGATACCAATGGCGTTGCCTCTGTTAGCGTAGAGCTTCTCGATCCTTTCGAGGGTCTCCACCAGCACGTCCCTCATCAGGTAGTACCCCTGGACGGAGCGCCTCTGGGATATCTCGAATATGAGCTGTTCCGCCCTATCTATGATTTCTTCGACGTCCTCTTTTGCGGCATATCCTTGCCTGACTATCTCGGTACCCGCATCGATTAGCTGTCGCAGTAGGGATTTCTCTTCAACGATTCGGCAATAATACTCCACGTTTGCGGCAGTGGGCACAACGTTAGCCAGCTCGCTCAAGTACTCCACGCCACCCACAGACTCAAGCTGGCCTCGCCTCTGCAGCTCCTCGGACAGAGTCACCAGATCCACTGCGCCCCCCTGGTCGAAAAGCTCTATCATGGTACGGAAAATGATCTGGTGGGCAGTTACGTAAAAGTCTTCTGGGCGCAACAGCTCCATTGCCCTGAGGATTGCCTTCTTGTCAATCAACATGGAGCCCAGGACGGATTGCTCCGCTTCCACGTGCTGAGGCGGTACCCTGGTAGCTACCGATTCAGTCACTTCACCACACCTCTCACCTTGGGGCAAACACAATGGGTAGACACTCTTCCACAGACTGCACCGGTATTACCTCAAGGGCTCTGATGCCTGACGGCACGTCCTTCCCGTTGTCCAAAGGGATGACAACCCGCTTGACTCCAGCTACTCTTGCACCGTAGAGCTTCTCGGGGATGCCGCCCACTGGTCTGACCTTGCCCTGAATGGATATCTCTCCAGTAACGGCAACTTCTTGTCTCACCGGCATGCCTTTGATGGCGCTGAGTATCGAGAGCACCACTGCTAAGCCTGCCGATGGACCTTCTATGCGACCGCCTCCAACAACGTTCACATGTACATCGTAGTTTGAAAGGTCTTCGCCAGTGATCTTTCGCACCACAGACGCCGCATTAAACACTGAATCCCTGGCCATGCTTCCAGCGGCCTCGTTGAACCTGATTGTGCCCTTGCCCTGTGCTGAAGCAGGAAACGCCACTGCCTCGATTTCCAGCACAGATCCCACAAACCCGGACACAGCCAGTCCTAGCACACGCCCTACCTCGATGGAGTTGGACGCCTTGACCAGGGTGTTGGAAGTGAGGCGATGGTTCTTTATAACCTCTTCGATTATTTCCCGGGAAATAGGGACGTACTTCCTGGACGACAACAGATCCCTGTTCCTGTCCACAGCAAGCGCGTAGCCGTCGACAAGCACGCCCAAGGCTTTACGGGCCTCAACCGTGTGCTCACCAATGAGTTCAGCTACACCTTCTTCGAGCTTTGCACGTAGCTTCTTTGCGGCGTTGCGCACGATCTTTGCAATGTCCTCGGGCACCAGGGGCTCGAGGTACACTTCGGCACACCTGGAGCGCAACGCAGGGCTTATCTCCTCCGGGTCTCTGGTAGTAGCACCAATAAGGATGAAGTCTGCCGGTGCCCCCTCCTCAAAGAGCTTCTTCACATACTTGGGCACGTTTGGATCTGTAGGATCGTAGTACGACGACTCAAACCTTACCCTCTTGTCCTCCAACACTTTCAGCAGTTTGTTCTGTAGTATTGGGTCCATTTCGCCTATCTCGTCTATGAACAACACTCCACCGTTTGCCTCGCTAACAAGGCCCAACTTCGGCTCGGGGATTCCGCTCTCGGCAAGGTCGCGTCTAGCCCCCTGGTATATGGGGTCATGAACTGAACCCAACAAGGGGTTGGTAGCTTCTCGAGGGTCCCACCTTAACGTGGCGCCATCTACTTCTACGAACGGAGCGTCCTTGGCGAACCGCGATCCAGGCAGCTTCTTGGCTTCCTCAAGAGCCAACCGCGCCACCGTAGTCTTGCCCACGCCGGGCGGGCCATACAACAGCACGTGCTGGGGAAACGGCGAAGCCAGCTTAGCCACGAGCGTGGAGATGGCACGCTCTTGGCCAACTACCTCCTTCAAGCTGGTCGGCCTAAGTACCTCAAGGGCAGTACGCGCTATTCGCCTTGAGTCCATTTTCTCCAGCATGGCGAGCTTCTTGAGAGTGCTTGCGTTTTCAGGCCCGGCCTCTTCCCTGAGGATTTGAAGCTTGATGTCCCTGAGGTAAGCGTCTTGCCGCTCCTGCATTCTCTGGTTAACCTTCTGCTCCAAACGCTCTTCCACCGAACGCCGGGCGACTATTTCTGCAATCTCGTCCTCAACTCGGGCCAACACAGCTGGTATTTCCTCAGGCTCGGGTGGTCTTTCTATGGTCGGATCCTCGAGCACGATCTTCTCGAGGGAAAGCACAAGCTCGCTCAAATTGTTCGAGCGCATCCCTTTAAGTGCGCCCATTTTCCCGGCCTTGAGTATGAGCTTATCTGCCCCCATGATTGCGGAGAGCAAATTGAACAATACTCGGACCTGACGCTTCAGCACTTCCTCTTGTTCCATTGTGAAAGCCGGCTCGCCCTGGGCAGCGGCCGGGTAATCCCTGGATGTTCGCATTTCCTCAACAACACTCCTCACGAACTTATAAGCGCCACGTTTATCACTGCCTCGATTTCGGGGTGAAGCCTCACCCGGACAGGGTGCACGCCCAAAGTCTTCAGGTTTTCTTCCATCTTGAGTTCTTTCTTGTCAAGGGTCACTTTCAGTTGTTTCCTTACCGCATCCACCACGTCCTGGGAAGTGATCGACCCGAACAGCTTGCCACCAGCTCCAGCCTTTACTGGAATGTTCACGGTGGCAAGGTGTATAGCCTTGTACAGCTTCCGCGCCTCTTCTAGCTCCCTTTGTTGCTTCTGCCTGGTTACCTCCGTCTCGTGGGAAAGGTGCCTGAGTACGCCTTCCGTAGCCTCAACCGCAAGCCCACGGGGCACAAGGAAGTTCCTGGCATAGCCATCTGACACTTCCACCACTGTCCCTTTCTTACCCAAGGAGGCAACGTCCTGTTTTAGGAGCACCTTCATCGGCCGCCACTCCCTCTCTGTCGGTAGTTGAACACAACGTCTAGCACTCCAACCCACATGACCAGCTGACTGAGAGTGGGATTGAACAACACGAACATGGCGAGCGCGACTCGTAACCCTCTAGCAACGTTCCATTTGCCCAGCAGCCAATAGCCAACACTGACCCCCTGAATCATGAAAGCGAGGCTGAAGAAACTGTAAAGGTTCAACCCAATGTTGTATAGTAGCTCACTGGAATGAATGTTCCTAAACGCCACTAACGCAACTCCGCCTATTAGCCCTCCGACAAACCAGGACGGGAAGGACCACTGCTCGAACCTGGGCAGAGCGGGAACAGAATAGCCTATTCTCTGCAGTACTGCCCGGAGCACGTTGAAGTTTATGAAGGATTGAACGATAGCAGCCGCTATGAACATCGCCGGGAACACAACCCTCATCAAGTCAACAGTGGTTGTAAGCATCTTCTTCATTTGCTCGATGTTTTCTGCGCTCATGCCAAGGCGGGAGTAGATGCCTGTTGCCGCTTCGACTCCCTGGCGTAGTTCCTCAAGCATCTGAGCAGGTTTGAGCCCAAGCAGGGCAAAGGAAATCCCGAAGCTCACAATGGTTGCAGCGAGCATAGCCAGGGCTCCAACCAACAGAGTGCTCACGGCATCCATTTTCCTGCCAATGGCGATGCCAAACCCGATTCCAACTATTCCAAATGTGGCTATTATGCCAATAGCGTCCAAGGGCCCAATTAGGGACGCAAGCAGTATCCCTGCCACAATTACTGTGAGCAGGCTAAACCTTAACCCGTGACGTATGTGTATGATCGCGACTGGGACAGGCCATAGGAATACCACAAGGGGTCCAACAAAGGGAACGTAATAGCCAATCAACGCGAGCACCACGGCCACTGCAGCCAGCAGTGCCCCTTCCACCATGGGTCTGGTCTTCTGTGCCATCAGATCACCCGTCTTCCCTCGGAAGTTGGACTCTTAATCCCACGCAGCAGTCCAATAACGTTCAATGGGGGCACCGTGTGCCCCCACACTAGTGACCGTGCACGCCTTCATTCTACTGTGAACGGCATCAATGCCATTATCCTTGCCCTCTTAATGGCCACAGTGAGCTGCCTTTGGTGCCGGGCACAGTTGCCTGTTATCCTTCTGGGCAGGATTTTTCCCCGCTCACTGATGAACTTCTTAAGCCGGTTAACGTCCTTGTAGTCTACCCTTGCAATCTTGTCCGTGCAAAACGCGCATACCTTCTTCTTAGGCTTCTTGCCCTTGTCCTTCTTCACTGTTCGTCCTCCTCGTTCAGCCAAACCGTCTTAGAACGGCGGCGCATCCTCGCCGCCTTCTATGCGCACGTCTGAACCAATTTCCTCATCAAGTCCCTCTCCAGCATCGGTCTCGCCCCCAGGACCGCCAGCTCCGCTACCCTTAGGGCGGTCAAGGAATACGACGTTGTCGGCCACTACTTCTGCGACTCGCCGCCTTTGGCCCTCAGCAGTCTCAAAGCTGCGAATCTGCAGGCGCCCTTCCACAACGGCAAGTCGGCCCTTGCCTAAGTAGTTCCCACACGTTTCTCCGAGTTTGCCCCAAACAACTATGTCGATGAAATCGGTCTCGTGTTCCCCTTGTTGGGTTGCAAAGCGCCTGTTGACCGCAAGGGTGAAACTGCACACTTGCTTGCCGCTTGGGGTGAACCTTAACTCTGGATCCCTGGTAAGCCGCCCAACGAGAATAATCCGGTTAAACGTATTGACCCGCTCCTCTCAAAGTGTAGTCACACAGTGGCTACCTGTCGGTACGCACGATCATGTGGCGGATCACTTCGTCGGTAATCTTCAACACCCTATCTAGTTCCTGCGCACAGGCGGAAGGGCCAGTGAAGTTGGCAACAACATAGTAACCTTCCCGGTGCTTCTCAATCTCGTACGCCAGCTTCCTCATGCCCCACTTGTCCACTGCAGTGACGCTACCGCCTTGCGCTTGAATTATCCCATTGAAGCGATCAACAAGCCCCTGGTAAGATTCTTCCTCGAGGCCTGGCTTCAGAATATACATGACCTCATAGCTGGGCACTTTATCACCTCCCTCGGACTTAAAGGCTCCACAACTCAGTGCGGAGCAGGAGAACCGGATTACCACCGGCGGCCCTTGCGACCAAGCTCCATTATACATACCGGGGTTCAAGCATTGCAATTCTCACTTGCTCATCCAGTGAACCTCACATATAACAGGTCTCCATCGGTGATCCTATAGTCCCTACCCTCGATTCTCACCAAGCCCAGGTCCCTGGCCCTTGCCAAAGAGCCAGCAGCCACAAGGTCCTGCGAAGAAATCACTTCTGCTTTGACGAAGCCCTTGGCCATCTGGCTGTGAACTTTCCCGGCCGCCTCCAGCGCGGTACAACCCTCCTTGACCGCCCACGCTCTGGCTTCGTTCCTATTCGCTGTATAGAACGTTATCAACCCCAGCATTTTGTACCCCATCAACACCACTTTCTCCGAGGCAAGCTGGTTAATTCCGAGCTCTGCGCCAAAACTCCGCCTCTCGGGTTCGGGGAGCGCTGCCAGTTCCTCTTCTAGCTTGGCACAGAGTCCTATGGTGGGGGAACCCCGTTTGCTTGCGTAAACTTCAAGCTGCGCGGCAGCTTTGCATTCCATGGGTCTTGAGGCATACTCTTCCCCCACGTTCGAAACGTACAACATAGGCTTTGATGTAATCAGGAACAGCTCGTCGCCGATCTCCCTGTACCTCTGGGGCATTTGTCTAACATGGCAGCCCCGTTCCAAGTGATCCTTGATACTCTCTAGAGCTTCCAGCCTGGCAACTGCCTCTTTTTTCCCCGAACGGGCTGCGCCGCGCCACGACTCGAGTTGGCGCTCCAGCACGCCTAGATCCGCCAGGGCAAGCTCCAAGTCAACAACTTCTGCGTCCTGAAGAGCGCTGACTCCGTTACCAAATGCCCTCACAACGTGGATGATGCCATCCACTTCCCTGATGTGAGCAAGGAACTGATTCCCAAGCCCCTCCCCTCTCGATGCCCCCTTCACTAACCCCGCAATATCCACTATCTCCACGCAAGGGTAAGTCACCTTCTCAGAACCCACTGCCTTGGCAATGGCATCCAAACGCTGGTCTGGTACCCTTACCACGCCTCTGTTTGGATCAATCGTCGTGAAAGGATACGGAGCAGTGGCAGCCTTGCCTGAAACTATGGCGTTGAACAGCGTGGACTTCCCCGCATTGGGAAGTCCTACAATTCCAAGGGAAAAGCTCAAGTGCCCTCACCCTCGTGGATGGCGTCACCGCCTTGGGCTTCCTGGGGGATAAGTTTCCGTATTGCCCTTTCCAGCTTCACCCTGGGTATCATTACCTTGCGCCCACAACCCAAGCATTTCAAGCCAATGTCTATCCCGGTCCTAGTGATCTCCCACTTAGAGTTGCCACACGGGTGCGTCTTCTTAAGTTCCACCACGTCTCCTATCCGAAGCTTTATGGGCCTTTCCAATGTTGGAAGCCTCCTGTCCGTCACTTGGCATGCCAAATTGCGTTAAGCAAAGAGGATGCAATGCCTTGGAACGCCTGAAAGAACACAGATTCGGAAACCGGGCGTGGCACCTCCACCACACCAAGCTTACTCAAGAGCAGCAACACACAAGCTGCAGCTACAACCCAAAGCAGCCCCCGCACGCCACCAAGGAGCGCACCAAGCATCTTGTCCACAACGCCTAAGGAAGACGCGCCCACAAGGCTTACCAGGCCCAGGGACAGGATCGCAGTAAGCACTCGCACGCCAACGAACACACCTACAAATCCAATAAGGTTGAAGATCACGCTGCAAATGGTATTCACCGCAACGCCCCGAAGGGTACTGGGCACTTGACCTCCGAACAGCGGGCTCAGCGCTGGCAAGTCCAGTCTGCCAGGTAGAATTGTTTCTACAAATTGTTTCACCTTGGCGTTCAGCACTTCATTGCTTGCTAGGTAGAGGGATACCTTGGGGCCAAGCAGGTACGCAAGCAGCAAAGAGCCAAGGCCACCTATGATGTCTAGGGCAGTCCTAACGAATCCGCGCACGTAGCCCTTAAACACCTCATACGACAATAGTAGTGTTGCTGCCAAGTCAACGTAGCTAGCCTTCATGCTCACTTCGCCTGCTGCTCTTGCCACTCAATTTGATGCAATACCCAGTCCCCCGCTATCACATAAAGGTGTTGGCCTAGCGTCCTAGCAATACGGGCTCCGCCGTTTAAAGGTAACGAGCCACAAACCCTCCCGCTGGAATCAACAATGGTGACGCCAGAAGCAGTACATACCACAACGGTAGCTTTGCCCTTCACAGTGGGCCCGTTACATAGGCTGCGCACTTCAGAGCTAAACCCGATTGACCATACTCTGGACCCATCGGAACCAATCCTGACGACTTCATCTTGTTTCAGCCATCCCAAGAAAGGTGGCCTGCTTGCCCCGTTATTAACGCCAGCCGTCACTCCACCGTCCTCTTCCACCAACAATCCTACCACACATCCTGTGCAATCGTACCTCCAACTGGTTCTCCCGTTTTTGTCGAACCGTGCCACGGTATTCCCGCATGCTACAAAACCTCCGCCCAACTGGGGATCGAGACTCATCTGCCTGACTGTTCCGCCAGCCCCCTCCCACTCAAGCTCCTTTCCCTTGGTACCGTAGACTTCAACAACCGACCTGAGCGGGTACCCCTGGAGAACAGAACCCAAAGCTACCTTAAGGTTTCCTTGCTTGTCTACAACAACATCTATTGCGTGAGCGTACCGTCCTTGGCGCCGGACGTATTCCTGCCACTTACCAGCCACGAACACCATCAATGTCTCGTCAGACCAGAGCTGGCGCGGGTCGCTTGGCGCAGGTGACCTGAATACGGCTGCAACCATATCCCCTTCACAGGCAACAAGGCTCGCACCCCCAGCGTGCAACAACTGGGACTTTCCAACCCAGTCGATTTTCCGTACCCCTGATTGTCCACAAATGAAAACCCCAGATTTCCCTACCGCCGCGTCCTCCACCTGAACTCCTGGGGCACCGAGTGTGCTAAGCTTCGCACCCTCGGTCAAGGCCTTGAGCTGTACGCCCCCAGACTCCATTGGCTCGGCTAGGACCAGGGAGTCTGTATGAGCCCGCACAAACCAGGAGCCACTGGACAGAGGCCAAGCCCCTGATTCCCGCATTGCCACAGTGCTTCTTGGTCGAGCCAGTATAACTACCAAAAGTCCGCACAACACCAGTGACAACGCTAAAAGCCCAAGACCAAGATAACTCCTGCCAGTACGCCGAGGAGTCCGGTTAAAGTCAATACCGCGTAGGTCCCGCACCCGGCCCCCTCCCTATTGCCTCTCACCGCAACTAGCTCCACGTATTCCAGATGTCTTGCTCTCCTCCAGGCAGTCCTTGCCTTGTTTGCCAACCCCAGTTTGCGGTAGGTTGCAGCCAGGTTGTGGTAGGCTCTCCACAACCGTCTGTCCAGCCGCAAAGCTTGGAGATACGCATCCCTGGCCCTATCGTAATCTCCTCTGCCATAATGCACATTGCCAATGCCTACCCACGCCTCCGCCAGGTGAGAATCAAGCTCCAATGCCTTGACGAAGCACGCCTCCGCTTCGTCAAGCCTCCCTTGCATGCCCAAACAAGCCCCTCTCAATGTCCATGCCAGGGGTTCACCAGGCGACTGCGCTATGATTTGGGCTAGCTGTTCGTCTGCTCGGTCGACCTCGCCCCGGATCATCACGGACCGGATCTCTTCCCAGCAGTCCTTACCCATCGCGTCGTTCATCATGACACCCGTAGAATTCGTTCACCACCGCCGAACTACCTGCAAAGGCCAGGCACGAAGAAAGCTCGATTGCAGGGAGCCATTTCGAATCGACAAAGCCGGCTTCCCGTGGCTTGGCAAACATCCGGTAGCGGACGCCTGAAGTCAGGCGACCCAAATCATATGTGTTAGTTGGTCGGACATATAATCACAAATGCAACGCCACATCCATGGGGGCAACCGTATACTTGCTTCCTCAAGGAGTCAATGAGCCGTCGTGACTGTTTACAGGATAGCCTCAACAGACAGCGATGCTCCTCAAAGAATCGCTGAATCGTTGCGCCGGGTGCTTGGCTGTCCAGAAGTACCCCTCACTGTCGTTTGCATAGGGAGCGACCGCTCTACGGGGGATTCCTTGGGCCCTCTAGTAGGAAGCATGCTCTTGCGCTCAAAGCAAGACGGCGTCTTCAGGGTGATGGGAACCCTGGACCAACCTGTCCACGCAGCAAACCTACAACATTGGATGCAAGAAGTAGGCCCCCGCACACCGGTATTAGCTCTGGACGCCTGCTTAGGGGCACCGTCTCAGGTAGGGATGGTCTCAGTTGGTCCGGGACCCCTGCGCCCAGGGGCCGGTTTGCACAAGATGCTGCCGCCCATTGGCGACGCGTTCATAACTGGAACGGTGAACGTAGCCGGCTTTGCTGATTTCCTAGTACTTCAAACTACAAGGCTTAGCTTTGTAGTGAGGATGGCGCGAGCGATTGCCGCAGGTATTTGCGGATGGCTAGGCGTCTCATGGGATTGTACGAACCAGTTCCCCTAAAATCTCCTCGGGAGTCCGGCCACTGGCGTCGATTACCGGCGCCTTAGTCTCCGCAGATTGGTCTCCCAACATGTCCTTTCTGCTTCCAGAAACCACTATGGCGTCAGCTTCAGACCAATGTCCTCCCGCCAAATCAATCACTCTGTATCCTTCCCGCTCGAGGGCTCGCCGTACTGGTTCAAGTCCTTCCTCAACGGCTACGGTTTTCGCCGCTCCTTGTTTTCCACCTTGCATGGGAACCACCTTTCCAGCACCTGTTCTGCGTCTTTATGGTTCCCCGATTAGCCAGCTTCATTCAAGAGGGCAAGCACTTCCTCGTCGCGCACCTGCGAGAAGTCCAAGTACCATTGCCCCACCGACAGGAAGTCTCCCGGGCTCTCCAGGCACACTACCAGATCGGCATGCTTTCGGAGCTCCTCAATGCTCTCTCGAGGAGCAACTGGAACTCCAACCACTGCTCTCGCCGCCCCACATCCCCGCAAAAAGCCGAGTGCAGCCCTAATGGTGATACCAGTGGCAATCCCGTCATCCACAACCACAGCAATCCGACCGCAAGCTACTTCGGCTGCCCCGTTTGCCCGGTAGATTTCAATCCGGTGTTGGACCTCCTCGCGCACAGGCTGAGCTAGTCTCGAAACCTCGTGTTCGCTGATGCCTGACCACACAGAAACCACGGGATCTACTACAATTGACCCGTCCTGGGCCACAGCGCCCACTGCCAGTTCCGGATTGAGGGGATGACCAATCTTGCGGGCTATCACAACATGCAGGGGACATCCGAGGTGCCTGGCAACTGCGGCAGCAACTACAACTCCTCCGCGAGGTATCCCGAACACTACGAGTTTCTGTGGGTCGAACCACCCCTTCCCTTCCAGCGCCTGCTTCACCGCCGACGCCAGCCTTATACCAGCATCTTTGCGGTCGACAAACATCCAATCACTCCGATGCTTGTTCGTCTTTATTGGTAACCCTGTCCATCACCGTCTTTCCCGAAAAGGCTGCTCCAGCTTCGATGGACAACTGGGCACATTGAATGTCACCTTTGACCACAGCTGTCTTTGCAAGTTCAACCTTTTCTGCGGTTATGTTCCCAAGTACCTGACCCGCAACTACGACGCACTTTGCGCTAACTGAAGCTCCCACCCTTGCTGAGTTTCCGATCACAACGTCGCCAGCACACTCTATACTACCCTGTACCTGGCCGTCTATTCTCATGCTACCGTCGCTATGAATTGTGCCCTCTATCCTTACGTTTGGTCCCAAGACTGTCTCAACAGCCTCAGGCCCGATTCCCTTCTTGCCAAGTGCCAACGCCAACTCTGTTCACCGCCCGTATGGTAAGTACTTGAGCGGGTCAACATCCACCCCGTTGAGCACCACCTGGTAATGCAGGTGCGGCCCTGTGGCTATCCCCGTTGCTCCTACTGTGCCAATTGCTTGTCCCTTCTTCACCTGTTGGCCCACTCTCACTTTGATTTGAGAACAATGACCATAGTAGGTCTCCAGCCCGAAGCCATGCTCAATTATAATCAGTTTCCCTAAGCCTCCATACCAACCAGCATACTTCACTGTGCCGTCTCCAGCAGCGTATATGGGAGTCCCATATGGTGCAGCAATGTCAATGCCCTTATGGTCATGGCTGGCGTACCTCGTTGGTGGTCTTCGATAACCGAAACGGGACGTGAGCGTACCAGCAGTAGGCCACATATCGGGCTTAGCCCTCACCAGCTTGACCAGTTCTTGCGCCGTCTGCTCAATGTCGCCCCTTCTCTGCTCCAACTCTGTGACCGTCTCCAGGACCCGCTGGAACTCGGCTTGCAGATCGTCTAGCCTACCCAGGGCGTCGGTGACCGTAGATTCGACTCCAAAGCCACCTGGCCCTACAGCAGTGCTCAGTAACCCCGCCACTGTGACTTGATCTACGCTGGAGGTAGTACGCCCTTGTTGCACCTGAATGCCCTCGCGCTGAAGCATTTCACGCAATTGTTTCTCAAACTCCAGCAGCTGTTCCAACTTCTCCGTTGCTTCCTTGGCCTGCTCCGTAAGCTCAAGTATCCTTTGCTCTTGTGCAGCGTTAACGGCCCGCAGCTTGGCGAGTTCAACCATGTTCTTGCTCAGCGCGATATATCTCACGCAGAAGACACAGAGCGCCACTGCAGAGAGGGCAAGGCTCACCAGGCAACGCTTTACCGTCTTGGACGGAAGGTATCTGGAAAACACTTTCGATGGACTATGCGGAACGATTATCAACGTTATGCCCTTCAACGACCTGCCCTCCAAGTTTGCCAGTAAGCTGACAGGCATACTACTTCTACGCTCGTCATGAAAATCCTGCTAACGGGTAATGTTCCACGTGGAACATTTTCATAGTTCGCCCTCTGCGCCCAACATACGCAACACCTCCTCAAGCCCCTCCCGGTTAAAGTAATACACCTCCACCTTCCCCTGCTCCAGGTCTCCGCAGATCCGAACCCTTGTCCCCAACCTCTCCATTAGTCTGGACTCCATCTCCCGCCGCCACGCGCTTTCCCCAACGTCCTCTTCCGATCTTCTTCGCCCCTGATTGGCCCCAACCTTCGGCGCTCTCCTTACCAGCTCTTCCGTCTCCCTCACCGACAGCCCCCTGCTGACCACAGTGTCCGCCAGCCGCTCCAACAACTCCCTATCCTCCACCGCCAACAGCGCCTTGGCATGACCTCTCGTGAGCTCGCCCCGCCTGACTGCCTCCCTCACCCTCTCAGGCAGCTCGAGCAGCCTCAACGTATTCGCCACTTGGGGCCTGCTCTTCCCAACTCGCCTGGCGACTTCCTCCTGACTAAGCCCGAACTCGTCAGCCAGTCTCCTGTACGCCTCGGCCTCCTCAATCGGGTTGAGGTCCTCGCGCTGCAGGTTCTCGATCAGCGCAACCTCAACGAGTTCCGCATCGCTCAGCTGCCTCACAATGGCAGGTATCCTCTCAAGCCCTGCCTTTGCAGCAGCCCTCCATCTCCTTTCCCCTGCCACCAGTTCAAACTCTTCCCCCACCTTGCGGACCACTACCGGCTGAACAATCCCATGAGCCCTGATCGACTCGGCCAGCTCCTCCAGCCCCTTCTCGTCGAACTCCTTCCTCGGTTGATACCTGTTTGGCACAATACGAACAACCTCGACCTCCACAACGCCCTCGGTCGGCTCCTGCTCAACCTCGGGAATCAAAGCCGCCAAGCCCTTACCCAGCCCTCGCCTGGGCACGCTCTCTCACCTCTCTCGCTAGCTCCCTATACACCTCGGCGCCCCTCGACCGACCGTCGTACACGATAACAGGCATTCCGAAGCTCGGAGCCTCGCTTAACCTCACGTTTCGCGGAACGATTGTGCTATATACCTTACCCCTAAAATACTTCTTCACTTCCTCAACCACTTGAATCGACAAATTGGTTCTGCCATCAAACATAGTGAGCACCACCCCTTCTATCACTAGCTTTGGGTTCAGTGACTGCTGCACCAACCTTACGGTCTTCATTAGCTGTCCCAACCCTTCCAGGGCGTAGTACTCACACTGAATTGGCACCAACACCGAATCCGCAGCCACCAGCGCGTTTAGAGTCAGCAACCCTAGAGACGGAGGACAATCCACCAGTATGTACTCGTAATTCAGCCGACACCCCTCAAGCGCAATCGCCAGGCGTCTCTCCCGACCCTCCACGCCAACCAGCTCAATCTCCGCACCCGCCAGGTCGGGCGCCGCCGGGACCAGCCAAAGCCCCCTCCAGGCAGTGCTCATCACCACATCTCGCACCTGAGCTCCGCCTAGCAACACATCGTAGACACTCCGTCTCACTCTCGACTTCTCAACTCCCAGCCCAGTCGTACAATTGCACTGGGGATCGATATCTACCACAAGCACCCTTTCCCCTATTTCCGCCAGGCAGGCACCCAGGTTAACCACAGTCGTAGTCTTGCCAACACCGCCCTTCTGATTCGCTACGGCGATTATCCTCCCCATTCCCTCACCCCTGCACAGACCCTGCCTTTCCCCTCTGTCCCTCCGGCAACGCTATCCGTACGCATATCTCGTACACACCTTCCTCCTGCCTTTCTGTCACCGATGCCTCCACTCCAGCCCGTCTCAAATCCCGTACCACCTGCCGGAAGGAATTCAAGAAGATCCTGACGTCCCGCACTATTCCTATCCGCTTCTTTCTGCGCCCACCCTCTAGCTTTCCCGCCTCGCCGATCCGTCTCTCCACTTCTGCCTCAAGTCTCTCCACAGTCCAATTGGAACGCACGCTCTCGCGGAAAACCTCTAGCTGTACTTCCTCCGAAGGCAACCGCAGGAGCGCCCGGGCATGCCGCTCCGTTACAACCCCCCGAATGATCCCTTCACGAATCTCACCCGGCAGCTTCAGCAACCGCAACTTATTCGCCACAGCTGACTGGCTCCGCCCGACCATTTGGGCAACCTCCTGCTGGGACCACCCGAACTGCTCTATCAGCCTTTGATACCCAAGAGCCTCCTCCACGGCGCTCAGCCCAGCCCGCTGCACGTTTTCCACCAACGCAAGCACAGCAGACTCCTCGTCACCCACATCCTTCACTACAGCCGGCACCCTGGACACTCCAGCGAGCTTGCAGGCCCTGACTCTCCTTTCCCCAGCAACAACCTCAAACCCCGCGCCCACCCTCCTAACCACAATGGGCTGCAACACACCGTGCTTCTTGATCGACGCAGCAAGCTCCAGCAACTCCGCCTCGTCGAACTCCTGCCTGGGCTGGTAACTGTTGAACACCACCGCATCTACGGGCACCTCCTCAATGACCATACCGCCCTTCACAAGAGCGCCAGCTACACCAGCCACGATCTTACGCAGCTTGCTTGCCATGCCAGTCACCGCCCTGCCAGCGATTCCCACTCAGCAATAGTTCGACGCTCTCCGCCCAAAGCCCTTCCTTTCAAACACAAAGTGGTCTCTTGAACGGAATTCCCGCTCGCCTCGGAAATCTCACGTCAGTGCGTTCGGCCTTCTCGTACGCCACCACCGTTCTCTTCCCCCAGCCACCCGGTAGCTCCAGCTCCACAAGCCGCGCCAGCCTCAACCCAAGCTTCCCTGCGGCGGCCTCACACCTCGCTGCCTCTTCCTTCCCGTGAGGCCCTCTCATCGCAACCACGAGCCCCCCCACCCTTACAAGCGGTGCGCTCACTTCCAATACCCCACTTAACCCACCAACGGC
>JBNARI010000029.1:0-19508 GCA_049718765.1 Bacillota bacterium
CCGACCTCTAGAGGTCGGGGTATTGTATCTTCATTGGGCGGGCCCCCTTTCTCTCGAAGGTCGACTCCGCGCCGGACAGGCAGGTCTCCTGGCTCCCTTTCATTGCTCCCGGCGCCTTCCCGCAGCTTTCCGCTGCAGTGGCAATCTGCCGGTCGCTCCAGGTTACAGTGGCGGGACCGCTCAGGCTTTTCACCTGATTCCCTGTGCCCTCATGGGCTCCTGTCCGGTCCCTATTCAGTTTCATCTCAATTATAACACACCCTTATCTTGCCCAAGCTCAATAGGGAAACTGCGAGGGCCAACGATCTTGTTCATGGAAGCCCTCATGTACATCCATGCCCTGCCGTGGGTCAAACCTTGCCTGATGAGGCCAATAGCATGCCAGAGGGCAGCCGCAGTGGGTTCCACCACAGGCACACTCAGCTCTTGGGCCACTTGCTTGGCTAGCCACGCCATCCCAGTACACCCTAGCACAATGCAGTCAGCGCCGTCCTGCTCCACGGCACGCCGCGCAGCTTTCAGGATCTCCTCTCCAATTCCAGTGCTCGAAAGGTCTAGCACTCCCACCTCGATCCCGTACACGCTGGCCAGACGGTCGCTCAGCCCGAGGGATCTTACTCGTAGCTTCACGTGGGGCACCGAGTTCCTAAGCACTGATACCACGCTAAAGCTGGGAGCAAGCATGGCCCCGGTGTAATACGAGGCTTCACCCGCGCCCACCACCAGGATATCCAGCGCTTCCCTCAGGGCATGCACTCCCGGGTCAGCGCAGCAGTTCACCACGACCCCGCGGTACCGCGGCTCACCGGATTGGCCCTGCACAATATGGAGCACTTCGTCCACCATGGACGAGGCAGCAAACGCTTCATCCAGCATGGTTTCCACAGACAGAGGACCGCTCTTCAGGCAAACGCAATCAACTTTCACATCGGGTAGCTCCAGACTCTCGACGTAGCTCTGTACCCGCGAGTTGAACTCTTCCCCAACTATCGGGGTCACCAGGAGCAGCTTGGTGTGTCCCAAAAGCCATCAACTCCGTCCCGTGGGTTCGCTGCTAGCACAGCTCTTCGATTGGGGTGTAATCGGCGTCCATCCCGAAGTAACGGGGCCCGAGCACCTTGAGCAATGCCTCGCTCCTCATCCCCGGTTCGCACGGGGCTCCCATAATTACGAGCCAGGTCCCTACTTTCACCTTGTCGTTTATCACTGGCTCCCCACTCACAGGGTCCAGGTTCATGATCAGGTCCGGACTGGTGACGAAGGGCCTGCCGTCAAACCAACTCAAGTGGTTTTCGTTCTTGAAGAACACCTTGAAGGTGTGACCAGTGAACTCCCCTTCCCCATGCAAGGTGTGGGTACCCCAATAGTACCCTTCCCTATCCTCCCAGCGCTTGTCCACCACGGTTCCCTTGAACAGAAGCCGGAACCCGTGTTTTTGGTGCAGTGCCTGAAACACGTCGCCCCCGCTTTCTCTAGCCAGGCGAACCGTGCGCCCCACTTCCAATGCCTTGGAAAGGGTGCCCGGCAGCACCACCTTTTTCATTTGCTCTAATGGCACCATGAAACCAGCAAGGCCTGTAGACCCAAACGCAGCGTCGCTAATGAGCTTGCCTATGCGTTCAGCCATCTGGTATGAGATGGCCTCGCGCAAGAAGCAAACGTTTCCCCATTTGTCCACGCTCGCCACGGGGCAGAAGGGAAAGCCCGTAGCCACAGCGGTGGTTTGGGTGATTTCAGGCACCGCCCTGCCAGCGTAATCCCCGTCCACCACCAGTTTCCCAAGGGCCGCAGCCGCAGCAATAGGAGCAGGGGTGTTTGACCCGCCAAGCTCAAAGGGCACGAGTACGTCCACGGTCTTCCCAGTGTAGCCCTCGAGCTCCTTGACGGCCAGCGGCAGGTTGCGCTCCCACTTCCAGGATATAAGGCCCAGCTCCCGCATCTGCTGCTTTTTCTCCTCGGTGAGTGGCGCGGTAGAGCCCATCAGGAAGGTGCAAGCAGCCCAGCCCTGATCTGGCAGCTCGCACAGCTCCACCCAGCCCACCTTCCTGCCCGCCGCCACCTGCTCCTTGAGGGCCTTAAGGCCCTCTACGGGGTTGCCTCCTCCTCCAACCCCCAATATGGTGCATCCTCTAACGAAGTCCTCCAAGTCTTGATCCGTGTGAAGGTAAGTAGCCATGTGTATCCCTCCACTTCAGCTCACAGCACATCCCCGCCGCCTGCTGCTCTCCCGCGCGCCCAGGTACGCCTCGCGCACCTGTTCGTTTTGGAGCAGCTCCTTGCTTGCTCCTGAAAGTACTACACTGCCGGTTTGGAACACGTAAGCTCTGCTTGCCAGCTCCAGGGCCTGTCTGGCGTTTTGCTCCACGAGAAGTATTGTGGTGCCCTCAGCGTTTATTTCCCTGAGGGTTACGAAAATGTCCCTCACCAGTATTGGCGCAAGGCCCAGGGAAGGCTCATCTAAGAGCAACATCTTTGGCCTGGACATAAGCGCTCGGCCAATTGCAAGCATTTGCTGTTCCCCGCCGCTCAGGGTGCTTGCAGGCTGCCTCTTCCTTTCCTTGAGGCGAGGAAACAACTTGTACACCCTCTCCATGTCCCGTAGGATGCCTTCACGGTCTTTCCGTAGAAAGGCGCCCATGATCAAGTTCTGGAGCACTGTGAGGTTTCCAAATACCCGCCTGCCCTCAGGCACAAGCGCAATTCCAGCCCGAACTACTTCGTGGGACCGGTTGGGCAACTTCTTGCCCATGAACTCGATGGACCCACCAGATGGCCGAACAAGCCCGCCAATGGTATTAAGGAACGTGCTCTTGCCGGCGCCGTTAGCCCCAATTATGGCCACTATTTCCCCCTCTGCCACCTCAACGCTCACGCCCTTGAGGGCGTGGATAGCGCCGTAATGGACGTGTAACCCTTCTACCTTGAGCACAGGCGTCACGGGACCCTCACCTCCCCAAGGTACGCCTTGATCACTTCTGGGTTGGACTGGATTTCTTCGGGCGTACCCTCGGCAATGGTGCAACCGAAGTTCAATACCAAGATCCTGGGGCAGATGCCCATGACAACCTCCATATGGTGCTCAATGAGGAGGATTGTCACCCCGAACTTGTGCTGCACATCTTGGATGAAGTCCATGAGCGCATATGACTCTTCTGGATTCATTCCTGCAGCGGGCTCGTCCAGCAACAACAGCTTTGGCTTGAGGGCCAGGGCCCTGGCAATTTCCAGCTTGCGCTGGTATCCATAGGGCAAGTTCTTTGCCTTAATGTGCGCCTTGTCTCCAAGACCAACCAGCTCCAGTAGGGCCAAGGACTCCTCGGTGATCCGTTTTTCCTCTGCCCTAAACCCTGGAGTCCTGAAGGCCGCAGAAAGGAAGCTGTAGTTGGACCAAAGCTGCCTTGCAACCATCACGTTTTGAAGGGCGGTGAGGTTCTTGAAAAGCCTGAGGTTCTGGAAAGTCCTTGCAATGCCCCTGCGGGCTATCTCATGGGGCTTTTTCCCCTGGATTTCCTCTCCCATGAACTTGATGGTGCCCGATGTGGGCGCGTACATGCCAGTTATCAGGTTGAACACGGTGGTTTTGCCAGCACCGTTAGGCCCAATGAGGCCTACCAGCTCACCTTCTTGCATGCACAGGTTGAAGTTGCTCACGGCAGTGAGTCCCCCAAACTGCTTGGTTACCTGAGACAGCTCTAAAACCGTCAAGGCCCCTCCCTCCCCTCAGCCGCCCTGCGGAGGGGACAACTGCGGCTCAACATTTTCTTGACGCTTTCCAGTGTCAACTCAGTTCCGCCCAACAACCCCTGGGGCCTAAGTACGATGGTGCCCACCAGGGCAAGCCCGTAAAACACCATGCGCCACAGGTAGAAGGGACGAAACAGCTCAGGTATGGAAGTCAGCACTATGCATGCCACTATGGAGCCAGTGAGGCTGCCCAGACCACCAAACACCACCGTGGAGGCAAGCTCAGTGGATTTGTTTATGTCGAACATGGATGGCTGGAGGAACGTGAGGTAGTGGGCAAACATGGAGCCCGCCACCCCCGCATAAGCGGCGCTTAGGGCCAGGGAAAGCATCCTGTATCTGGACGTATCGATGCCCATTGCTTCCGCTGCAAGCCTGTCTTCCCTGATAGCCACAAATGCCCTTCCAAACCGGGAGTTAACGATGTTGCGCATCAGGGCTATTCCAAGCCCGGCAATTAGCAGCGCCACCGGCAGAGTGGTGTGCTTTGACACCCCCACGAAGCCCCTGGCTCCCCCAGTGAGGCTGCCCCCGTTGTCCAGCAAGAGGCGTACAGCTTCACCAAATCCAAGGGCAGCAATGGCGAAATAGTCGCCCACAAGCTTGAGCGTTGGGTAACCAATCGCCAGGCTCGTAACTGCCGCCACAATGGCTGCAACTACAAGGCCCACCACGAAGGGCATGCCTAGCCTGGCCACGACAATGGCAGAAGAGTAGGCTCCCAAGGCCATGTACGCAGCGTGCCCAAAGCTGAATATGCCCGTAAACCCGGTGAGCAGGGATACCCCTATCACCCCCATGAGGTTGATGCAAATTAGGGTCAAAACTCCTTGAACATAGGCCATGAATTCACGCCCCTCATACTTTCTCTTCCACGTACTTGCCCATAAGGCCGCTCGGCCTCACTAAGAGCACCACGATGAGCAGCATAAACACGAACAAGTCTCTCAGCTGGGATGATATGAAGGCAGCCACAAACGCCTCAAGCACGCCGAGCACCAAGGAGCCAGCTATAGCCCCTGGCAGGCTCCCCAGTCCACCGAAGATTGCAGCCACAAAGGCCTTGATGGTGAGATATCCGAGCTGAGGGTAAACTGTGTATTTCAGACCCAGGAATACCCCGGACAGCCCTGCGAGCAAGCCAGCGATGAAGAATACCAGGCCAATCAGCATGTTCACGTTCACGCCCATGAGGCCAGCTATTTGGAGGTCGAAGGAAGCGGCCTGAATGGCGAACCCTATCTTTGTCCTGGCAACGAAGTACTGAAGCAGCGCCAGGAAAACCAGGGCCAGCGCTGCAGCGAGTATGTCCATGATAGCTACTGTGGCTGACCCAAGGTTGAAACTAGTAACCGATAGGAGCCTCGGATAGGTACGGAACTTTGGACCAATCGTTGCAATGATGGTTTGCTCACAGAATATGGCAATTCCCATGGAGGCAATTATGAAATAAAGGGTGGGGCTGTTCCTCTCCCTTATGGGCCGGTAAGCCACTCGCTCGGTGGCAACTGCCATTGCACCTGCAGTGATGCTTGCCAGCAGGACCGCAACTATGAAAGGCATTGAAGCAGCGGTGGAAACGTAAAAGCCAGTGTAGGCCCCAATTACCAGGAAGCTACCATGGGCAAAGTTGGAAAACTGGAGAATGCTATATATAAGCGAATAGCCCACAGCAATTAGGGCATAAATGGAACCTATGGAAAGCCCGTTGATTAGCTGCTGTACTACCCGGAGTAAAAGCAACCATATCTCCTCCTGAAAAGGGGTCTCCCCTGCCGGGGTGTGTCACCCCGGCAGGATTCAGGTTCAACCCTGAGGTGAGAACATCTCTATGAACTTGATCTTATCCCCCTCGACCTTCAAGATTGCCGCAGGCTTGTTAAGGGGGTTGTGGGTCTTGGGATCCATGGTTATTGTGGCGTGCTGCAGCTTCACGTCCTTGGCGTTCTCAATGGCGTTCCTTATGGCAGGACCCTCAGCCTTCCCAGCCCTCTTGATGCAGTCAACCAGGAAGTAAACCATGTCGTAGCCCATTGCGGCGTTGGTCTCAGGGTTCTTTTCGTTGTACTTGGCCACGTACTTGTCGAGCAATGTCTTGAGCTTCGGGTCTTCCCAGGAGAAGTGGCTTACCCAGTAGCTCCCCTGGAGTTCCTTGCCAGCCATTTCAAGCATGGCCAAGCTGTAACCATCTCCACCCATGAAGACCACGTCGTTCATCCCAAGCTCCCTCGTTTGCTTTGCTGCCAGGGCAATTTCCTTATACAGTATGGGCAAAACGATGGCATCAGGGTTCTTCTGTTTGATCTCGCTGAGCTGAGGCCGGAAGTCTACGTCTCCGGACTTGAAGGCCAGCTTTGCAACTACTTCGCCACCGATTTGCTTGAACCTTTGCTCGAAGTACTCAGCAAGGCCCACCGAATAGTCGGACGTGACGTCGTAGAGGATGGCGGCCCTCTTCTTGCCCACCTTGCTGTACAGGTAGTCTGCAATCACCTTACCCTGGTAGGGGTCTATGAAGCAAAGCCTGAAGCTGTACGGCCTGACGTTGCCCTTCTCGTCTACGGTCACCTTGGGGTTCGTGGAGAAAGAACCGATCTGGGGCACCTTGGCCGCCTCAACTATGGGCGCGCAAGCGATGTTGATACCGCTGTAGTTGCTGCCCAGAATGGCCACTACCTTGTCTTGCTCAATTAGCTTCTTCACTGCGTTCACGCCGTCAGTGGCGTTGCCCCTTGCGTCGCCCACTATGAGCTCCAGCTGCTTGCCAAGGACCCCGCCAGCCTTGTTGATCTCCTCAACAGCCAGCTTGGCCCCGTTCACTTCAGCCTGTCCCCAGACTGCACCGTCCCCAGTCACGTTCGCCAAGTAGCCCACCTTGATGGTCTGGGGTCCCTGACTTCCTGCACAACCTGCCACCAGGATCCCAGCAATTATCCCCACCAACGAAACTGCAATTACCCTCTTCATGGACGTCCCTCCGTGTTCAAGTTTCCAATGACCCCCACGTCACAATAAGTCTAACTCCGTCAAGCTACTCTTGGTCCCAACATCACCCCCTCCCATTCAGGATCCACCCACTTGGGTTGCCCCCCAACAAGGGTGAGCAACGCCTTTGTTGAGAGCAGTTCTTGGGGTTCGACCAAGAATATGTCCTTTGAAAGCACAGCCATGTCTGCAAGGAAGCCCTCTTTCACCATCCCCTTAATGCCCTCACTGAACTCGGCGTAGGCGCCATTCACCGTGTACATGGCAAGGGCCAGTTCAACCGTGAGCCTCTGCTGTGGGTTCCAGCCGCCCTCAGGATGGCCGTCAAAGGCACACCTGGTCACTGCGCCGTAAATCCCAATAAACGGGTTGACAGGATCCACCGGTGCGTCTGAGCCGGCAGTGCAGCATATGCCAGCTTGGATCAGGCTCCTGAACGCGTAGGCCCACTTGCTCCTGGCAATTCCCAGGCGCTGGGGCATCCAGTCCACTTCGTAAGGCACAAAGCACGGCTGGAGGTCCGCAATCACTTTGAGTACTCTCATTCGCTCAATCAGCGCCTCGTCCGCCAGCCCACAATGCACCACACGAGGTCGCCGCGCACCTGCTTCGACGGCTACCTCCGCGGCGTCAAGCGCCACCTCCAGTGCCCTGTCGCCAAGGGCGTGAATCGTGACTTGCCTACCCGCCCCGCCTACAGCTGCTGCCAGCTCCTTCAACCGTTCTGGAGGGTAAACAAGCAGCCCTGCATTTCCTGGGTCGTCGGCATAGGGCTGCTTCAAAGCAGCAGTCCTAGGGCCGAAGGCCCCGTCAGCCCAAAACTTCACCGAGCCAGTCCTGAGCCAAAGGTCCCCGGACTCCCACGCCAGCTCTGGGAGGTAGTCGCTTCCCGACTCAACCCCTTCGTCCATGTAAACCCTGAGAGGCAGGTCCCCCTGGGAACGCAGCACCCGGTAAGCCTCCTTACAACCCAGGTCCACCGAGTGTGCTCCGGTTATCCCGTACTTCACGAGTTCCTCCATGGCCAGCTTCAACATAGAGGCCTTCGCGGTTAAGTCAGGGGCAGGTATCAGGGAGGCAACGAGCTGCATTGCGCTTTCGTACAGGAGCCCCCTTGGATCGCCCCCAGGCCCTTTGGCCACACAGCCTCCGGGCGGATCCCCCGTGTCAGCGGTTATGCCCGCCAGGCTCAGGGCAACCCCGTTGACCAGAGCTGCGTGGGTACACGACCTTACAAGATATACAGGGTTCTGCGGAGTTACAGGGTCGATGTCTTCCTTGCACGGGTCTCTTTTCTCCTTTAACCTTTCCTGGTGCCACCCCCAGCCCACTATCCACTCCCCAGGGCGGCAGCTTTCAGCCCGTTGCTTCAGCATGCGCTGCAACTCGGCTATGGACGTACAGGTGCTCAGGTCTAGCTGGGAAAGGCTCTGTCCCAGCCACAGCAAGTGCACATGGCTGTCGATGAGTCCTGGCACGACCAGCTTGCCCTGTAAGTCTATGACTCGCGCTCTGGCTCCAAACGCCTCGAGCACTTCGGAATTACTCCCAACTGCCACGAACCTATCGCCGCGTACTGCTACTGCTTGCGCCACAGGCCGCTGACGGTCCATGGTCCTGATGTGTCCGTTCACAAATAGCGTGTAACCAGAAGGCTCCACTTTGCTTCACAGACCCCCAGTAGCGTTATCCAGGTACACCTTGGGAAGCAGGTAAGGCAGGAGGAATTCCCCTACTCCAATTCCCGCTCCCATTGCAGCTTCTGCCACGCTAATCCTCTGGCCACCCTGTTCGCCGCATATGACCACTTCGTCTCCAGGCTCAACCCCTGGCACTTCCGTCACGTCAACCGTGAACCTGTTCATGCAGATCAGCCCCACAATTGGTACCCGGCGGGATCGCACCAGCACCTGGCCTCCAAAAGACAGCTTCCGGGGCATCCCTTGGCCGTAGCCCACTGGAACCCCAGCAAGCACGGTCCTGCGCCTGCATCTGAAGGCGGAGCCGTAGCTCACCCCGGCACCCTCAGGAAGCTCCTTCACGAACTCAACCCTTGACTTGAACGCCACAGCTTCCTTGAGACCAATGGGATCCGGGAATTGGAAAGGCCACATCCCCAGCACACCACAGCCTGACCTCACCATGTCCAGATGCCCCTCGGGCACCAGCGCAATTCCTCCAGTGTTACATGCATGGCGTATTCCCGGACGGATCCCAGCGCCCGCCAGGGCATCAACTGCAGATTGGAACAGCCTGAGCTGTTCACGGCAGGCCTCTGAGTCTCCCTGGTCGACTTTGGCCAAATGGGTGTAAACCCCTTCGAGCTGGACTCCCCTGGCATCCATCACCAGTTCCCCAAAGCGACGCGTTTCAGATGGCAACAACCCGCTGGTCCCCATGCCTGTGTCCACTTCAATTTGCACTTTAGCAGGCTTGTTAAGCCTTGAAGACCAGCTGCTTAGCGATTCCAAGAGTTCCCGATCCCAAACCGACTGGCACAAGCCAAACCTAACCACTTCCCCCGCCAGGGCAGGTTCAGTTCGGCCGAGAACCAGCACAGGTGCAGCAATCCCCACGTTCCGCAGCCTTATACCTTCTTCTGCAGTGGCAACTCCCAGCCAGCTTGCTCCACCCCGTAGCGCAGCCCTGGCCACTGACTCCATGCCGTAGCCGTATCCATTGGACTTGACCACCGCAAGCAGCTTGGTCCTGGGCCCCACGAATTTGATAAGCCTGCGCACGTTTTCAGTTATTTCCTGCAAGTTAACTTCCACCCACGAGCTCACTTGAACAGTCCTTCTTCCACGAATGAGAGTTCCCCACCACAAAACGTCATGGCAACCCTGATCTGGCCCAAGGCTTCCGGTCCTCGCTGCGCTTCACAGAAGGGATCACCAGTGAGGACCACCATGTCGGCAGCCTTACCAGGCTCCAAGGTACCCCTAAAGTGTTCCTGAAATACTGCGCGGGCTCCGCCAAAGGTGAACCCCTCGATGGCCGACCCTATAGGAATGGCCTTATGGGGATGGGACGGGAACACCGCGGCGCGAATCCCAAGCAATGGGTCCATGGGAGTGATGGGGCTGTCTGAGCCAAAGGCTAGCGTGATTCCCGACAGCAGCATGGTGGGAAACTGGTTCATGCCTCTGGCCCTTTCCACGCCAAGCCTTGCAGCGTACATCCCTTGGTCGCCGCCCCAAAAGGCTTCGAACGCCGGCTGCGCTGAGACCACAACGCCCAGGGTCGCCGCCTTACGAATTTGGTCCCCATCTCCAAGCTCGAAGTGCTCGATCCTGTGGCGCGCATCGGCCCTGGGATGCTCCAGCTGCACACGCTCTAGTGCATCTAGAATCTGGCCAATGGCTCGATCGCCAATTGCGTGCACTGCAATCTGCAGCCCTGCCAGGTGCGCCTTCTCTACAAACTCAAACAACTCCTCGTCATCGAAGTACAAGAGGCCCCAGGACCCCGGGGCGTCAGAGTAAGGCTCGCGCAAAGCTGCAGTCCTAGACCCGATGGATCCATCCAGCATTATGCAGCCCCCGATCCGCTTGAAGCCCATCTCAACCACCTTGTTCACATCAGTGGTTTGAAACCAAGTCACAAGGTTGAGCTTGAGCTCCCCCTTCATCCCTTCTAAGATCTCAACGTCCTTGTCTGAGTGGCCAGGGCCGCCTTCCAGGGCGCAAACCGTGGTTATACCAGCCTTGGCTGCCACTTGTGCAGCCAGGCGTATTGCCCTGCGCTTGTTCTCCTCGTCTACCATTTGGTCCAGGAACTTGCGCAGCCTGTTGTTGGCTTCACTTAGCACCACCCCGGTGGGTACCCCTTTAGAATCCAGGCACACGCCATTGTCTCCTGCCTTCAGGCCGCAAAGCTCAAGCATTCTTGAGTTCACCACGCAGGAGTGGCCGTCCACCCTGCCAATCGCCACAGGTCCTGGGCACGCCTGGTCAAGTTCTGAAATGGTCGGAGCGCGCCTTTCTGCCAGCCTGGTCTCGTCGAAATTGCACGCGCGCAGTGGCCTGTCCTGTTCACTCCTAACGTTCCTCAAGGCGTCCAGCACTTCACCTACGCACGTGCACGGGGAAAGGTCCAGCTGAGACATGTGGAGCCCGGTAGACACGAAATGGGTGTGGCTGTCGATGAAACCAGGGAGCACAGTCATGCCCCGAAGGTCTATGTCCTCATGGGGACCGGCCTGACTCACCACATCCTCCAGATCGCCCACTGCGACGATGGTCCCGCCGCGCACCAGTATCGCCTCAGCAACTTTTCCCGAAGCTCCAACCCTTCCCGCGTAAACCCTTCCATTGCGAAGCAGCAACCCCTTCAATTCCTCGAGCATCTCCTTCCCCGATTGGCGCTTGACGGCTAGCCACAGTACGTGAGCTTGCTGTGTTTCAACTGCAAACGTGCCAGCATTTCTCCCCAGCTCACGCACACCACGGCCGGATCCACCACTGGCACTTTGAACCCTTCTTCCAGAAGCATTGCTTCAAGGGTATATGCAACTCCTGCCATGCCCGTACAACCCAGCACCACACAGTGAGCCCCATCTTTGGTTATTGCATCAAGCGCTTCGCGACGCAGAGCCTCCATGAGTCTGGTCCTGTCACCCAACTCAGGCACAGGTATTCCCACCCAGCGTACCGACACCATCCGGTCCTTGATCCCCAGGCGTGAGGCAGTGTTGTAAATGCAAGCTTCAAGGCTCCCGAGCACAGTGATTACGCTGAACTTTAGGGCAAGGGAAGACGCAATCAATAGGGACGACTCACCCGCCCCAGCCACAGGAATATTCACGCGTTCCCTGGCTGCCTCCAGCCCAGGGTCTGCAAAACAGTAAATTGCTGCCGCGTGGTAGCCTTGGTCTTGGGCCTTTAGGGCTAGTTGCACCACGCCCGGAGCAGCAAGGGCAGCGTCGCTCTGGCTTTGGATTGAGCTGGGACCTTCCTTCAACCGCTCCGCATGCACAATCAGGCCAGGGTGGATAACCTCAGACACCTCAGACACCTCAGCCACAATCTGCTCGTCCGGCGTGGCTGAAACCACTGGCCGTATGAGCTTCAATTTGATGGGCCCGCGATCTTGCGTGTGAGACCCCCCAATTTTGACATGTTAACCGTTTACTTAGCTTGTTTGGGTGTAAGTTCTACCCCTTGGCCCAAAATCCTGCTTCATGGGCCAAAAACTGCTGAGCAAATGCAGGAAAGCGCCCACACACCGCCAAATATTCAAGCATGTGCAACCTCAAGCTACAAGGAGGGGCCCCCATAAGTGGAAAAGACCTATACAGAACAGGAATTCACTGGAGCCATCAGGGCTGCCATTGAAGACAGAGCAAAATGGTTCTTCTTGCTCCTCAAGCACGCTAAAGACCTGGGCTGCAATGTTGAAGAGGTAGCCAAGCGCGCGATAACCGAGTTTGGCATTATGAAGGGGCAGGCAATTGGCAAGGCTTCAGACGCAAAGCAGTTGGCTCAGGCAATACTCTCGGGACCTCCCAACCATGCCTTCGCCATGGATCCTGTGAAGCTCGAGGAAGAAGAAAGCGTGATTCGGTTCAACTACTGCCCCCTGGTCGAAGCATGGAGGAAGTTAGGCTGTTCTCCCCAGGAAGTGGCTCAACTGTGCAAGCTCGCCCGCTACGGCGATTACGCCATGGTGGGCTGCTTCCTTCACCTCAGTCTTGAGTTCAAGGCGCTAATTGCCGAAGGCCAAAACTATTGCGAAATTGTCATCCGTCGCAAAGGCGTGCACAAGGATTGCGTGGAAAGTCAAGAGTGAGGTAAGTGGCAATGCCATGAAACAGATCGATCTTCACGGGTTGCGCACCCAGGAAGCCTTGGAGCTACTGGTTGCAACTTACAACGCCTCGGTGTCCCAGGGTGACCTTGGTCCAATCAAGGTCATTCACGGGTACGGTTCCTCGGGCACAGGCGGTGATACCAAACGCGCCGTGCGGTCCTTGCTCCAGAGAAACCGCCACTGTGCTGAGTATGTACTGGGTGAAGACGTGGAAGGGAACCCAGGCTACACTATAGTGTATCCCAAGCACAGGTTGCCCACAGGGTCGGAGAGCCTGTGGCAGTCAATCCTGAGGCTTTGTACCACGCCCAAGACCCAGGCTGAGGTAGTGCGCAAGCTTGCCCGCAGAAACTGCGATCACGACATTGCCCAGGCCCTCAAGGAGCTGGAATCAAGTGGGAAGCTCCGAAGTTTCTTCAAGGGCGGAGTGAAGCACTATGTGGCAAGTGAGGGTTCCCATACCGGTCGTAAAGGGAAATAGTGCCTTGGCCCTGAACTTTCGATGGGGTACAATTTAGTCGTGACGTGGTGCCCCTTGCACCCAGGGGTGAATAGGGAATCGGGAAAAGCCCGAGCGGACCCGCCACTGTGAGGTGGACCTCCCGGCAGAAAGCCACTCGAGAGAGGAAGGCGCCGGGTGGGATGAACCCGAGCCAGAAGACCTGCCCGTCACTGCAAGTTGAGGATGATGGCAAAGTCCTCAGCTGTCGCGCGCAGCTGGGGACTTTGTGTTTGTGGCCAAACACATCCAGTGGATTCATGGGGGGAAGTACAGGTGATCCACGCTAGCGATGCAATCCAACGGGTGTTGAGTTCCATTGGGGATCTGGACCAACGTGCAATGGAAATGGCACGTCGGCGCCAGGACAGCCTCACAAAGCCCCACGGAAGCCTGGGGGTCCTCGAGGAGATTGGAGTAAAGTTGTCTGGGATAACTGGAGAGCTATTCCCCATACTGGACACCAAGGTGGTTGTGGTGATGGCTGCCGACCATGGCGTTACCCAGGAAGGGGTTAGCGCCTACCCCAGCGAGGTGACTGCCCAGATGGTGCTCAACTTCCTGAAAGGTGGCGCCGCGATCAACGTGCTGGCCCGGTATGTCGGGGCTAAAGTGCATGTGGTAGACGTCGGAGTGGCAGCCCAAATCCCCAGTGCCCCTGAACAATCCTTAAGGGCAGGAGGCGCAACTTGCTTCACCCAAGCCAAGGTAAGACCCGGCACTGCCAACATGTGCAAGGGTCCCGCCATGACAAGAAGTGAGGCCGAGCAAGCACTGGCTGTTGGGATCGCCGTAGCCCGTGAGGAAATATCCAGGGGTGCAAAGCTGCTTGCCACCGGCGACATGGGAATCGGCAACACCACTGCAAGCGCAGCAGTTTTTTGCGCTCTCACCGGCATACCTGCCATCGCAGTGGTAGGCCGGGGTACCGGTATTGCCGAAGCCAAGGTAGCACACAAGGCGGCCGCGGTGGAACGAGCCATACAGTTTAACCGTCCAAACCCATTGGACCCCATCGACGTGCTGGCCAAAGTGGGTGGCCTGGAAATTGCGGGCATTGCCGGAGTGATACTTGGCGCTGCTCACCTCCGCGTACCTGTAGTAATCGACGGTTTTATTTCCGGGGCCGGCGCAATGGTTGCGTACAGGCTCAACCCTAAGGTGCGCAACTTCATGTTTCCTTCTCACCTGTCCGAAGAAAAGGGGCACAAGCTGATGCTCCAGGCGATGGCCCTACAACCAATGCTGCACATGAACATGCGCCTTGGAGAGGGCACAGGCGCATGCCTGGCTTTTATGCTCATCGAAGCAGCGTGCCGCATCCAAAAGGAAATGGCCACTTTCGCGGAGGCCTCGGTTTCAACTAAACTTGAAGTGTAACTTAGGGCTAGGTGAACCGCTTGAACCCGACGGTGTTGACCCATAAGTCATGTGAACGCCAGCACAAGGTCATAAGACTGGCGGGTTTCTGTCTAGGAATCCTGGCAGGGCTCGCCTTGTTAACCTTCACGCTGCTGGCGGGAATCCTTTGGGTGAGCTTCGACCGAAGCTTTTACCTGGAGGAGTTCCATAAACTGGACATCCCATCGGCCACTTCTATGTCCCAAGAGGAACTTGGGAAATCCGTGGAAGCCCTGCTCCAGTACTTTGATGGCAAGCTTCCATCGCCACAGATCGAAGTACGGTTGGGAGGAAAGGTTGTGCCCCTGTACACCCAAAGAGAGCTGCTCCACCTTGGGGATGTGGCGCACCTGTATGCGTTCAGTCGTACCATAATCAAAGGCGCCCTGTTCACCTTCGTGGGAGCGGTGGCTTTAGCGGCGACCCTTGCACGCAACAAAGCCCCCTGCAACGTTTCGTGGGCACTGGGAACGTGTCTCCTGCGGGCAGGGGGGGCCTCTCTGGCGCTACTTGGCATATGCGCCATAGGCTCAACTGTCGACTTCCACGGCCTGTTTACCCTGTTTCACCTGGCCAGCTTCGCCAACGACCTGTGGCTGCTGGACCCAACCCAACACAACCTGATTCGCATGTTTCCAGAGCAGTTCTTCTTGGACGCTGCGTTGCGCGCAGGGAAAGCTTCGGCGTTGGCTTGCGCTTTGGTGACGGCGCTTGGCTACTGGTTGACTCGGCTGAATCCTCCGGGCCGGTGCTCGCCATAGGGCGTAGCGTAGAGCCGTAGCTACCAGTTCTACAAGCCATAATGGGGGGAAAGGAATGAGAGGCCAACTTCGCATGTCTTCCAGGGCGATGAATCCCGAGGACGCAGAAGATCTGCTGGCAAGAGCGCCAGTGGGTCACTTGGGCACTTTTGGGGTGGACGGTTATCCTTACGTTACGCCCCTGTTCTATGCGTACCTGGACGGACGGATCTATTTCCACTGTGCACCGGAAGGCCATAAGATAGATAATATCAAGCAATGCCCCAGGGTGTGCTTCGAAGTGTGTGAGCTCGACCAGGTGGTTGGCACCCCCAGCTCACCATGTGAGGCAAGCGCCAAGTTTAAGAGCGTTGTAGCTTTTGGCAAAGCTAGGCCGGTAACTGACCCCGATGAAAAGCTGCGCGCCCTCACGCACCTGGTGGCCAAGTACGGGTTCGACCCGTCAGCCCTCCCGCCGGAGGCATCTTCTGCCTGCACTGTGGTGAGCGTTGATGTTGAATTCTTGACTGGCAAGGCAGCTCGCTGAAAGGCCTCGTCCCATTTAAAGTAAGTGCGGGCAGACACGGACTGCCCGCACTGAACGTCCAACCCCCGTTACCGCTACTGGCTGTTCTTTTGCTTCTCCAGCTCAGCCAAGATCTTCTCAGGTGTAGCAGGAAGGTCCCGGATGCGCACCCCAATCGCATCGTAAATGGCATTGAGGATAGCTGGAGCTGTGGGCAAGAGGGACGGCTCGCCAATGCCTTTCGCACCGAAGGGCCCTTTGGGCTCAGGCACCTCAACTATGCCACAGTCTATGGGCGGTACGTCAAGCGCAGTGGGAACGATGTAGTTGGCAAACTGTGGATTGATCACCCGCCCATTATCGAACTCCATTTTCTCCATTAGCGCGTAGCCCACGCCCATGGCAATGCCTCCTTCGATCTGACCCTCAACCATCATTGGGTTGATCGCCTTGCCACAGTCGTGAACAGCGTACATCTTCAGGATTTGCACTTCACCAGTCTCGGTATCCACTTCCACCTCGGCCACCTGGGCAGCGTAAACGAAAGTCTCGTACGGTCTGCCGTGGCCCGTTTCCTTGTCTAGCAGAGTGGTGGCGGGGTTATAGGTTGCCTCTCCCTGGCACGGCCGACCTCTGGAAACCTCTGCAGTCCGCGCTACATCGGCAATGGGCAACCGCTTCTCTGGGAAGTCCTTCAGGTACACCCAGCCATCTGCTACCTCTAACCCGTGGGCAAGCACTCCCATCATGTCCGCCGCAACTTCCAACAGGGTGGCCCTGGCCTGCTCACATGCCTTCTTGATGGCGTTGCCCGCAATGTAAGTGACCCGTGAAGCCACCGAACCTGCATCCATTGGCACAGCCTGAGTGTCTCCGTAGAGAAGCGTCACCCGCTCGTATGGTATGCCGAGGGTCTCAGCGGCAATTTGCGCAAGCACCGTTGCGGAACCCTGGCCTATGTCCTGGGCTCCAGTAAGCACCACGGCGCTGCCGTCTGGGTTGTACTTAACGAACGCGCCGCTCGGGTTCGGGTAAGAGGTGAATCCCAGCGGGTAGTACATGCATGCCATACCCCTGCCTCTCTTCTTCACTTGGAATCACCCCCGGTGGCTTCCTGTTTGGCCGCTTTCCACCCTGACATGTCCGCCAGGCGATCAAGTATCACATCGAGGGTAGCCTTGCTTAGAACCTGGCCGGTTGGAAGCATTTCGCCAGTGCGCACACAGTTCTTCATCCGGAACTCCAAGGGATCCATGCCAATGGCACGGGCCACAGAGTCAGTGTGACATTCATAGGCGTAACCCACCTGAGGCACTCCAAACCCCCTCATTGCGCCGCCAATGTTGTTGTTGGTGTACACCAGGTAGGCGTCGATTTTCACGTTGGCTATCTTGTATGGCCCCGCAGCGTGCACCATTGCCTTGGTGAGGGTTGACTCTCCCCAAGACACGTATGCACCCGCGTCGCTAATTATTTTCACTTCACGTGCAGTGATTGTGCCGTCCCTCTTGACCCCAGTCTTGTAGAACATTACATAGGGGTGACGACACGTGGTTGCAGTGAACTCTTCCTCACGAGTGAACACAATTTTCACGGGCCGACCAGTCTTCATGGCCAGAAGCGCAATTATTGCTTCGGTGGTCATCTCGTTCTTCCCGCCGAATCCCCCACCAATGCAGGGAGTTATCACTCTAATCTTGGAAAGGGGCATCTTCAAGACCTTGCCCAGGTCGGCTGCAATCAAGAACGGGCGCTGTACAGTGCTCCACACAGTGAGTTTCCCAGTGGGATCGTAATACGCGAGCTGAGCGTGGGGCTCAATGTGTGCGTGCTCTACGAACTGGGTGGTATACCTTTCTTCTATAACCAAGTCCGCTTCTGCAAACCCCTTTTCTACGTCCCCAAACCTGATCTTGAGATGGGACGGGACGTTAGTGTCGTGGATCTTGGGAGCATCTGGCCTCATAGCCTCCAGGGGGTCGAACACCGCTGGCAGCTCCTCAAACTCAACCTTAATTGCCTTGGCTGCCTCTTCCGCCACCTCCAGGGAAGTAGCAGCCACCGCTGCAACCGCGTCGCCAGCGTAGCAAACCTTTTCTCCCGCTATTACCGGCTGGTCGAGATGGGTAAACCCGAACGCGTTGAAAGGCACGTCCTTGGCAGTGACTACCGCCATCACGCCAGGCATTGCCTCAGCAGGAGACGTGTCCACCTTGAGTATCCTGGCATGGGGAACTCCAGCCCTGCGCACTTTGCAGTAGAGCATCCCCGGCATCTTCAGGTCTTCGCCATAAATGGCCTTACCCGTCACCTGAAGCACTGCGTCGTGCCTGGGCAACCGTTGCCCAATCACTGAACTCATGCAGTTTCACCCCCCGACACAGCCATCATCTTTGCAGCTTTCAATACCGCTTTCACTATCTTGGCGTACCCAGTGCACCTGCAAATGTTACCTGAAATGCCCCTGCGCACTTCTTCCTCGCTGGGGTTGGGGTTTTCGTCAAGCAGCGCCTTTGCGGACATGAGCATGCCTGGTCCACAGAAACCGCACTGCAACGCACCCTCTTCGATGAACGCCTTTTGGAGGGGGTGCAATTCCCCACCCTTAGCCAGCCCTTCCACAGTCTGCACCTTCCTGCCGTTTGCTTTTACGGCCAGGACCAAGCAAGCGTTCACGGGCTTGTCGTCAAGCAGCACGGTACATGCTCCGCACTCACCAGTCTCACAACCACGCTTCGTGCCTGTAAAGCCTAGTTGCTCACGGAGCACGTTGAGGAGCGTGTCGTTGGCTTTAACCGTTGCCTTCACCTTGCTGCCGTTCAACTCAAACTCAATTGAATGAACCGACGCCTCCATCAGCAATTGTCACCTGCCTCGCTTGCCAGGAAAAGCGCCCTCCTGGTAAGCACCTTCACCATCTTCCGTCTGTAGTCAGCTCCTGCACGGAAGTCAGTGATGGGCTTTGAATCCCGAGCTGCCTTTTCCGCGGCAATATCGAAGTTCTCTGCTGTGGCCTTTCGCCCCAGGAGCCACTCCTCTGCCGAGCGCGCCCTGATAGGTGTAGGCGCAACTGCTCCAAGCGCAATGCGCACGTCCTCGACCTTGCCTGCGCTGCCAACCCTGAGCCTAACAGCTGCGTTCACAATAGCCAGGGTCAACGCCCTACGCCTGCCCAGCTTCAAAAAACAGCTTGGGTCCTTGCAGCTCTCCGCCGGAATGATCACTTCCGTAATGAGCTCCTCAGGCTTCAGCACCGTTGCCTTGGGCCCAGCAAACAAAGACTCCACCTTTATCCTACGTGAGCCTCCAGCGCTTCTCACCTCAACCTCCGCGTCCAGCGCAATTAGAGGTGGCGCCATGTCAGCAGAAGGCACAGCAGAAGCAAGGTTGCCAGCAATGGTAGCTAGGTTGCGTGTTTGTACTGCTCCCACCTGTCCTGCCGCCTGATGGAGCGCAGGTGCCATTTTCTGCACCAGCTCAGACCTTTCCAGTTCTGCAATCTTGGTGGCTGCCCCAATCCGAAGACCGCTCTCGTCCCACTTGATGAACCGAATCGCGTCAAGCCTCTCCACGTCCACAAGGAACTCGGGGGTGACTGTCTCAGCCCTTATGTTCACTACAAGGTCAGTACCCCCTGCAACCACCTTCGCCTTCCCACCGTGCTCAGCCAAAAGCTCTAGACACTCTTCGACTGAACCGGGAGCCAGGTAAACGAAAGGTTTCAACGCCTTCAATTTCCCAGTCCTCCCTCTTGCCCTTGTAAAGCGGGCCCGGGACCCCGCCCGAGCCCGCGTCTGCCCTA
>JBNARI010000030.1:0-17946 GCA_049718765.1 Bacillota bacterium
GCTGCGGTAGAGGCCTTTATGAAACCATTATCTCGAAAACTGTGTGGAACTTACGTTTGAACAGGTGCTTCTCCACGGCATTCGACGCTGCGTGGGCTGAGCGAAACGTGGGCAACGGGCTGGATGAGGTCCTAGGGTACATCTCAGGGCGCAAGGGGGAAATGTACGTGCGGCTGGAGCTGCAGGAGCCAAAGCAGAATGCTATCAGGGCGAGCGGGTTTGCTCCCGGATCAACGCGTGTGGCTTCTGAACTGAGGAAAGCCGTAGAGGCGCTGCCCGATACATTTGCGGTTTCCCAGGTGCTTCAGTGGCAACAGCTGATGGATGCAGCGTCCAAGTTGCGAGTCGTGGCAAGGATGATCGTTGCTGTTGCTCCAGTAGGGATGGCTGTTGTGGCCGCATTTGTCGTGCTGGCCTGGGAATCGGCTGGGAGGGGGGGTGCGTGGTTTGAAGTGGCCTGCGGTTGGCTTGCTGCTTGGCGGCGGCCTCGTTGAGCTTGTGGGGATGGGGTGCTCAATGTTGTTGCCCAGTGTCACTTCGGGCTTGCGAGCGTTCCTGTAAGGGGATGGGTTGAAGGATTGTTGGGTGGTTATATCCACGTGTTGAAAACGGCGGGTTTGGTACCTATTTGTTTAGGAAGTCTAATCGTATTAGTGCCACCCCTTTCAAAGGTGCTGGGTCCAGCACAGCCCACGTCTTCGTCTACGTAAATTTGATGGCTTTGGCCAACCTGAGATGACGTTCTGATGTTATAACAAACATATCTTGATATTGACATATTTAAAGACATAGATTGTAATCAATAGGGGTTGGTGTGATATGGATAGTGAAAACTGGAACTTACTGAGGCAAGGGGCGGAATTGCTCAAGGTGTTGGGGCATCCAGTTAGGCTATGCATTGTGAGGAACCTGGCACGGAAGGGGGAAGCCAGCGTTTCCGAAATGCAGGACTGCTTGACTATGCCCCAGTCCACTGTGTCCCAGCATTTGGCCAAGCTCAGGGCTTACGGCGTAATCAAGCCAAGCCGTCGGGGCAAAGAGGTGTACTACTCAATCTCTGATCCCAGGGTCACACAGGTGGTTGAGGCGGTCCTTGGCGCCGGGAAACACCCAGATGGGTGAGGGGGGAAGAGCTTATGGAAGGAAAGAGGATCCTAGTTGTAGGGGGCGTGGCAGGTGGCGCCACATTCGCTGCCCGCATGAGAAGGTTGGACGAAAAGGCAACGATAGTGATGTTCGAAAGGGGAGATTATGTCTCCTTTGCCAACTGTGGACTGCCCTATCACATTGGAGGGGTAATACCTAAGAGGGAGCAGTTGCTCGTCCAGACCGTACAGGGCATGAGGCGCCGGTACAACGTGGACGTGCGCACCCGACACGAAGTTCTGAAGATAGACAGACGGGCCAGAGAAGTTGAGGTGCTGGACCGCTCTTCTGGCCGCACCTACAGAGAGGGCTACGACGTGCTGGTGCTCTCCACAGGCGCCGCGCCGGTTTTGCCCCCGACCTTGGAGGGACCCAGGGCCTACGTGCTGCGCAGCATGGAGGACATGGACAGGATCCTAGATTCAATTGGGGGCTTGGAACCAGGGAGCCCAGTAGTCATTGTGGGTGGTGGCTTCATTGGGCTGGAACTTGCTGAGAACCTCCACAAGCGGGCATTTGCCATAACCATAGTGGAGATGGCGGAACAGGTGATGTTGAACCTGGATAGGGAAATGGCCGCCCTGGTTCACAGGCACCTGAGGAGCAAGGGTGTGGCGCTGATTCTCAACGACGGTGTGTCGAGAGTCGACCACCATGAGGATGGCGCTGTGGTGAAGTTGTCAAGCGGCCACGAGTTGAAGGCCAAAGCGGTGATTGTGGCAATTGGTGTGAAGCCTGAGGCCACTCTAGCCAGGGAGGCAGGCCTGGAACTGGGCCCAAGGGGAGGCGTCCTTGTTGACAGTTGGTTCCGAACTTCGGACCCACACATATACGCTATTGGCGATGTGGCGGAAGTGCTCGAATTTGGAAGCAGCAACAACACGTGGGTGCCCCTTGCAGGACCTGCCAACCGCCAGGCGAGGTTGCTGGCTGACATTATTGCCGGTAAAGACGTGAAGTACTCGGGCGTGCAGGGCACGATGATTGCCAAGGTATTCGACCTAGTGGTGGCTGCGGTGGGGAAGAACGAACGGGCGTTGAAACGGGAGGGACGGAGCTACAGGGTATCAATCACCCACAGCAACTCCCATGCTGGGTATTACCCGGGAGCCAGCCAGATCAGCATCAAACTGATCTTCGACGACCAGGGCAGGATACTGGGAGCTCAAGCAGTGGGGCAGGAGGGCGTTGACAAAAGAATTGACGTCATCGCCACTACAATGAGGCTTGGAGGTACAGTGTACGACTTGGCGGCACTGGAGCTAGCGTACGCGCCCCCTTTCTCGTCTGCCAAAGACCCAGTGAACATTGCGGGCTACGTTGCCAGCAACATCCTGGATGGGGACGTGGAAACGGTACAGTGGCACCAAATTGAACAGCTTGACCGAGACAACGTTGTGCTGCTGGACGTGCGAGAGCCAGCCGAAGTTGAGCTGGGTATGATCCAAGGGGCGGTGAATATCCCCCTCGGGCAGCTCCGGGAGAACTTGCACAAGCTGCCAAGGGACAAGGAAATCGTGGTGTACTGCCAAGTTGGCTTGAGGGCGTACATTGCCTGCCGAATACTGGCGCAGAACGGCTTTTCCAAGGTGAAGAACCTCTCTGGAGGGTATAGGACATACGAAGCGGTAACGTCCGACCTCAAGTGCCCTAACGATTACTCAGGCGGGTGTGCTGAGGTTGAATCCCGTGCCACCGGGAGTAGGGAAAACAGGGAGGGGCGCACCGTAAAGCTGGACGCGTGCGGCTTGCAGTGCCCTGGCCCCATTCTCCAGCTCCACGAGGCAATGAAGGAGCTTTCGGAGGGGGACGTAGTGGAGGTGCAAGCTACTGACCCCGGGTTCCTGAACGACGTAAAGGCATGGTGTGAAAGGACCGGCAATGCCTTATTAGACGTTCACCAGGAGGAAGGAAGGTACACGGCTGTGATACGGAAAGGTTCTGGTGCGCCGGCTCCTGCTTCCAGTGGAGGTCAAGACAAAACCATAATTGTGTTTAGCAATGATTTGGACAAGGTGATAGCTTCCTTTGTCATTGCCAACGGAGCTGCGGCTATGGGCAGGAAGGTCACCATGTTCTTCACCTTCTGGGGACTCAATGTGCTAAGGCGTCCTCAGGCAATTGCTGTAAGGAAGGATTTCTTGGGCAAAATGTTCGGGATGATGATGCCCAGGGGCAGCCTGAAGCTTGGGCTTTCCAAGTTGAACATGCTTGGGATTGGCCCCAGGCTCATAAGACACGTTATGCGGCGCAAGGGAATCGCCCCGGTGGAGGAGCTTATTGAACAGGCCAAGAGGGCTGGAGTGCGGCTTGTGGCGTGCCAAATGAGCATGGACGTGATGGGCATAAAGCCGGAGGAGCTCATCGACGGAGTGGAAATTGGGGGAGTGGCCACGTACCTTGCTGCAGCTGAACTGTCTGACGTGAACTTGTTCATCTGAAGCGTACGACCAGGGCCGGACTCAACTCTTCCGTGCCCGGCCCATCCTGCTCTCCAGGCCAACCGGCTACTTCGATTGGGAGAAACTATGCCTGCCTAGGGCTTCCCCGAGGGCGTAGTAAGTGCCGTCGCCGTAGGCCACCCCTCCGAACTTCAAGGGGTCCACGCGTCCCCTATCGTTGAGCACTTCTGGCTGGGCGTGCACTGCCACTATTGTGGCCAGGAAAACGTCGTGGGAACCGGCTGGCACGACGCTGAACACTTTGCACTCGAGGTTAACCGGGAACTCAAGCACCATCACCGAGTCCACTGCTTGTGCGGGCACAGGTGTGAGCCCAGTGCGCTGGAACTTGTCCACATTCCTTCCGGACACAGTACCACAGAAGTCCAACTCCCACAGTTTGGCCCTGGGCGGTAGATTAATCACGAACGCGCCGTGCTTGGATATCAGCTCGTGTATGAAACGGCTGGGCCTAACGCCAATGGCCACTGCGGGTGGTTCGGAAGCAACGTTGGAAGCCCACGCGATGGTCGTTGCGTCACGGGGACCGTCGACTGTGCCCGCAGTCACTAGCACCACTGCCCCTGGGATCACCAAGGGTTGGTTCTTGAGCAACACCTTGTCCATCAGCTGTCACCTCCCAATGCTGCGTACGACTTCATAGTGATATGTTCAACACTGCTGCCCCTTGTACCTGCCCATGCTTGAGGTGGGCCAGGGCTTCGTTTGCCTGTTCAAGGCTATACGTTTGAACCACTGGCTTTATGCCCACCTTTGCTGCGATCTCCATGAACTCGGCCGCATCCTGCCTTGTGGCGTTGGCCACGCTGGTGATCTTCTTCTCCCAATACAGGGATGAATAGGCCAGCTGGGGGACGGCGTCCAGGTGGATGGCGTTAATTGCCAGGGTGCCTCCTCGTTTGAGCACTCTCAAAGCTTCGGGAATGAGGTGGCCCACAGGCGCAAAGGTGATGCACTCGTCGCAGAGCATAGGGGGATCTTGCCCGGCTCTGCCTGCCCAGATTGCACCCAACTGGCGCGCGAGTTCCTGGTGTTGACGGCTGCGGGTGAATACCTGCACCTCGCAGCCCATGGCCTTGGCCTCCTGCAATGCAAGGTGGGCCGATGCGCCGAAGCCAAACAGCCCAACCACATCCCCTGGCTTCACGCCAGCCACCTTCAAAGACCGGTGGCCAATGATGCCAGCGCAAAGGAGCGGGGCTGCCTCGGCGTCGGCCAATCCATCGGGAATAGGCACGACGAACTGGATGGGGGCAACCATGTACTCCTGGTAGCCCCCATTAACCGAGAACCCAGTGAACTTTAGTTGTTCGCACAGGTTCTCCTTGCCCGAGGTACAGTAATCACATTGAAGGCAGGTGCTGTAAACCCATGGCACACCCACCCGCTGCCCAACCACTATATCGGGGCGAGCTTCACTGGGCTCAGGTAGGAAATCCACCGTGCCAACCACTTGATGCCCCGGAACTACCGGCAGCTTGGGAGGTATAAGCTCCCCTTCCACGATGTGCAGGTCCGTATGACACACACCACACGCAGATACCTTTATACGCACCTGTCCAGGCGCTGGGTCCGGTACCGGTAGCTCAGCCAGTTTGAGGGGTCTTTCCTCTACCGGTGCCGGACTTTCCAGGACCATTGCCCTCACTGGATTCACCTCTACAGTAACTGTTGTTTTATCCTTGTGCGTGCCTTGATAGCCAGCTCAAAGCCACGTGGGCGAAAACCGCAGCGCCAATCCACAGCACATCCTCATCAATGTCGAACTTGGGGTGGTGGTGAGGGTAAACGATGCCCTTTCCCCTGTTGTGGGAGCACAGGAAGAAAAAGGTGCCAGGAGCCTGCTGCAGGAAATAAGCCATATCTTCGCCGCCCATGGTTGGTTCGGGTACCTCCACCACGTTTTCCGGTCCCACTATTTCCGAAGCCAGTTCCCGGAATTCCTGGGTGAACTGTGGGTCGTTCACCAGCGGTGGGTACCCAAAGTGGTACTCGTACTCGCAGCTCCCACGCATTGCCCCCACTACCCCATTGAATATTTCTCCAATCCGTTTGGCCAAAGTTTCCCTGAGCTTCTGGTCAAAGGTCCTGACCGTACCCTCGAGCTCTACCACTTCGGGAATGATGTTGTACGCGGTGCCGCCATGGAACTTGCCTATGGTGACCACTACCGGCTCTACTGGCTTTATTTCCCTGCTGACTATTGTCTGAAGGGTCACATAAGCGTGGGCTGCCAAGGAAATCGCATCTACGGTCTCATGGGGCGCGGCGCCGTGTCCCCCTTTACCCTTCACCTTAACGGTTATCTTGTCCAGGCAGGCGAACATTGGTTTGAATGAAATGCCAATTTGCCCTGTCTTGAGGCTCGGCCAGATGCCGCCCATGTGAGCGCCCACTACTGCGTCCACCTTTGGGTTTTCCATGGCGCCGTCTTCTATCATGGGCTTCGCTCCCCCAGGGCCCTCTTCCCCTGGCTGGAACAGGAACTTCACAGCTCCGTGGATTTGATCCCGGTGGGAGCTCAAGATCTTGGCAGCCCCAAGCGCCATGGCCATGTGGCCGTCATGGCCGCAGCCATGAAATGCGTCTGGGTTTTCCGACGAGAACGGGAGCCCAGTTTCTTCCTTCATCCTCAACCCGTCAACGTCAGCCCGAATGGCAAAGGTCTTTCCAGGCTTTCCGCCTTTAAGCAAACCCACGAGCCCGTTCTTGCCAACTGGAAACCGCACTTCGATCCCCATCTTCTCAAGCTGTTCTTTGATGAACTGTTGTGTCTTGGGAGTGTCCAGCGCCACCTCTGGGAAGCGGTGTAAATAGCGCCGCCACTCCACAAGTTGGGGTTGAAGCCGCCGAGCTTCCTCTTTGATCATTTGCGGGTCCCTCCCTGCATGTTATACCACAATCTGCCTATACCTATTGCACCGAAAACGCATGCTGGTATCACCACCCACACAGGCAGGCCCTTCACGAACTTTAGGAGCACCAGGGGTATGGGCACTGTGAGAAGTCCAATTGTGGGGTACTTGATTGCGAACTGCACGAACACAGCTCCAAAAATTGATGGCAATAACCAGGAGAAGGACTTCTGTACATACACGGGGAACAAATTCAGAATTGCGGCTCCCACGATGGCAGTGATGGTGACGCCAATGGTATTCACAATAATGGAGCCCGCGATGCCGAGGGTAGATATGATTTCTGCTTCTTCTGTCCCAGGTTCAACTCCGGTCACCTCTTGAGCAATTGCTGAGCAGGGCAGCCGCAAGTTAGAGATATTTCCTGCAAGGAACGACATGTACGTTCCAGAGAGACCCAGGATGGCGTAGTAGGAAATGGGCTCGACGATGTAGAAGGCACCGTATACTGAGGCGACCAGCGCCCAGATCTTGATGATTGTGGTGGAATCCGGCACTATTCCGTATCTGAAGTACAGGTACGCACAGGGCAGAAAGTTGCCAAGCCAGGCCGCCACGAGGGTGGCGATTCCCAGGCGAATGACCTTCCGGGTGAATACTTCGTTGAACACTGACTTCTTGTCCATGCTGTTGACCCTCCTTCTCTCACGCGAACAGGTTAGCGATTAACATGCCCGCAATCATGGCTATACCCAGGGTGTACTCTCGAAGCCACTTGAACCTTCTGGCGACAAGCAGTAGCAGCCACATGCACATTCCTCCAGCTATGACCCCCATGGTTCTGGGCCCGCCAGCAATCAGGTGTCCAGACATCAGGTATGCAAAGGCGCCAATGGCCGCCGATCCAGTAAGGACCGCAAGCCATTTCAGGTCTCCGCCACCTATCTTGACTCGGAGGGTTTCCAGCCTGTGGGTGAACAGGGCGCAAAGGAACAACCAGCCGAAGTCGTTCAGGGCCATGCCCCAATTGGAATGCACGAACGCCCTGAGGTCGTAGGCTTTCGACCCAAATTCAACGTCTATTGCCTTGGCACCGAGGGTGGCTGCTGTGAGTTCGGTGGGCGCTGCGCCAATGATGGAAAGGCGCATCCAAGTGATGGGAGCCCCGACCACAGCCATCATGCCTATCATGACCACCACAATTGCAAGGGATGGACCGATTGCGGTGATCATGCCGGCACGCAAACCCTCGATGCACTTCCTCCTGTCCATGCCGATTTTCTCGGCTGCGATGAATGCCTGCCTGGCAAACAGTATGGCCTGGATGAACACGATGGACACCATTGCAATTGCCACGACCCACAGCCCTGGCTCGTTCACCAGTTTCTTGAGCTCTTCGCTCATAACGCTCCCTCCATCTTTTACCGTATTGTGTGGAAGCCGAGCGGTAGCCCGGTCCGAATATTCATATTCGTCTAAAGAGACCAAAATCCTTCGGCTTGTTGCGCCCAACAAGAGCGGGGCGGATAATCTAGGTGAGCCTTTAGGTTGTGCTGGCAACGAATCCTTTATGGAGGGATTAGGACATGCACTTGGTCGTAATCGGCGGAGGGCCTGCAGGGTACGTGGGTGCGTTGCGGGCAGCTCGACTTGGAGCAAAGGTCACTCTGGTGGAGGAAAAAGAAGTTGGAGGGACGTGCCTCAATGTTGGTTGCATACCAACAAAAGTGCTCCTCCACACCGTTGAGCTCTTTTCGCAGTTGAAGAAGGCCAGGGAACTGGGGTTAAAGGTGCAAGCAACAGAATTGGACTGGCCACAACTTCAAGTGCGCAAGCAAAGCATTGTGAGGCGACTCGCCACGGGCATCAGGACTTTGCTGAAGAAAGCTGGCGTGGAACTGGTTGAAGGTCGGGGAAAGTTACTTGGGCCTGGACGCGTGGAAGTGGTCACAAAGGATAAGGATGGAAACGCAGTCGAGCTGAGGTGCGACAGGGTGCTGCTTGCGTTGGGCTCGAGGCCGGTTGAACCTCCGATCCCTGGAGTCAGAAGCGAGGGCGTGTTGTACAGCGATGACGCTCTGAGCTTGGAAAGCCTGCCCAAGCGGCTGGTGATCATAGGTGGCGGGGTTGTGGGCGTGGAGATGGCCAGCATATTCCATAACGCTGGCAGCTCTGTGAGTGTGGTAGAGATGATGCCGGAGATATTGCCCCCTGCTGACCAGGAACTAGCTGGGGCCTTAAGACAGTTGCTTGCGAGGGATGGCATAAGGTTTTACACTTCTGCGCAGGTCACTTCCATTGGGGCTGGGGATGGCGGGCTGGAGGTGGTCGTGAGAGTGGGCCAGAGGGAGGAGCGCCTTGCTACTGACAAGGTGCTGGTTACAGTTGGGAGGAAGCCAAACACTGGTGGGCAAGGACTTGAAGAGTGTGGCGTGCAGCTAGAGAAAGGCAGAATTGTTGTTGACGACTATCTGGAGACGTCGTTACCGGGAGTGTTCGCAGCTGGAGACGTTATTGGTGGAGCAATGCTCGCTCACGTTGCGTTCCACGAGGGATTGATTGCCGCTGAAAACGCAATACTGGGCAAGCACAAGAAAGTGGATTACCGTACAGTGCCCACGGCGATCTACACCAGTCCGGAGTTGGCGGGGGTTGGTCTTACCGAGAGTGAGGCGAGGCAGCGGAACCTGGAGTTCAAGGTGGGAAGGTTCCCTATGGTCGCCAATGGCAAGGCGCTCATTGAGAACGGCGGGAAAGGCATGGTTAAGGTGCTTTGCCATGAACGTTCGGGCGAGATTCTTGGGGTACATATACTTGCGCCGCGGGCTACTGACATGATTGCAGAGGCCGGGTTGGCCATTGGCATGGGGGCCACCTTCGCACAAGTCGCAGGGACCATTCACCCGCACCCCACTGTATCGGAGGCACTTGCCGAGGCTTGCCTCGCTGTGGAGGGGCAGGCAATACATTTACCGTAAGAGCTTCTTACTGCTGACAACATGGTGAATTTGCTCGAGGAAGGGGCTCCTGGCTGGACTGAGCCTTTGACTAGGTGGTTTTCAAGTTAGCGTACTTTTACTGTAGGAACTTATGCCAATTCCATGAGGACGAAAAAGAAGAGACTTCACCCGCCTTTGAGGTAAAAATAAGCAAAAAACACAGGGGGTGAGATCTCGTGAACATTGTACTTCAGGTTTGGCTAGGATTTGAAGCACTATTGCTTGGACTGTTCGGTGCAGTTGAGCAGGGACAAAGCTTTACGGAGATAGAAACGATGGTTGGAGAGAAGCTGAGCTCGATCGGCAGAATGTGTCTAGCATGGGCTTTGGAGAAGGTAGACGAGCAGCTCAGGGAGAATGCTGCAGATCGTCGTGGCTGGGTAGTGGTAAGGAGAGAGGACAGGAAGAAGATACTCACGACACTAGGGGAAGTTGAGTACAACAGGACGTACTACCGGAACAAGAAGACAGGGGAGTACGCGTACCTTGCAGATGATGTAATGGGACTTACGTCTCACCAACGTGTGAGTGTTGGGTTGAAGGCACATTTGGTGGAGCACGCAGCAGATGTTTCTTACCGCAAGTCTGGGGAGTGGGCAGAAGGGCTCACGAAGGCTGGAGTTTTGAGTGCTAGCACGGTAATGAACTCGATACGGGCTTTCGAGCCGGATGTGATAGAGGAGGAAGTGCCCAGGCAGAAGCGCAGGTGCGAGGTGTTGTTTGTTGAAGCAGACGAGGACCACGTTGCAGGGCAAGGTGGAGGCAATCACAACGTGCCATTGGTTTACGTTCACGAAGGCAAGGAGAAGGTGAATAAGGGCAGGTTCAAATTGAAGGGTGTACGGTACTTTTCGGGGGTATACGAAGAGGCAGAGGAGTTGTGGTTGAGTGTATGGGATTACATTGAGGAGCAGTACGACACAAGCTGTTTAAAGAGGGTGTTTATCTGCGGTGACGGTGCACAGTGGGTAAAGAAAGGGCTCGAGGTTATCCCGAACAGCGTATTTGTGCTTGATCTTTTCCACCTGGACAGGTACATTACTGCAGCGTTTGGTCGTGACAGCAAGCACTACTCCCAGCTGTGGGAGCTGATTTGGGGCGGCAGTATAGGAGACATAGAGTCCTGGTTCAAGAGACTTGATTTGAGGTGGGCAAGTGAATCACAAAGGCAAGCGGTGAGGGTGTGCTGGAGGTACATAAGCCAGAACTGGTATGGGATTACCGCATATCGCTTGTATTCCGAGGCGCAGTTGGGAGTAAGTGCGGAAGCGCATGTCAGCCATGTTTTGTCAGCGCGTCTTTCGAGCAGGCCGATGGCGTGGAGTAAGAAAGGTGCTGACCAGATGGCACGGCTTAGGGCGATGCAAGCGAACGGGAAGTCAATACGGCAAGCTTACATCAAGCAATGCGCAGTCAAGGTGCAGAGGCTTAAGGCATCCCCACCGAGTGTGAGTAAGGAGCGTGAGCAACTGAGGCGGGTTGTAGGCGAAGTAACCTTTGACAATCTTCCGGCTCTTCGGGGACCCGTGACACAGCTCAGCCGCGCACTAAAGGCCATAAGCCGTGCAGTAGTTGGTGTACTGTGACCCAGACCCACAGGCTGGTGAGGTTGTGCCTTCCCCTGGTGCTACAATTACTTGACACCGTCCTGCCTTTCACCCTCTGGACACATTTCTGTCGTCGATGCATAATTTAGACCAGTAGGAGCAGGCGATCGACTCAAAAGGTGGGTCGGTGGGGCCGGGCCGAAAGCAGCGGGTTCAAGTAAGGGCCTGCGGGACCGATTGTTGGTCCTGCAGGCCCAGTCGTATTAGTAGGCAGTCTGAGTTGGAGGGGAAGTCGTTGACTGAGTTCTTGTTGAGAAGATTTGTGCCCGACTACAAGAACACTTTTGACCCAGATGTCCGCGCTCGGTACGCCTATCTGGAAGCTTGGGTCAGCATCGTTGGCAATTCGGTTCTTGCCTCTGTCAACTTTACCATTGGAGTGCTACTCAACAGTATTGCGCTAATGGCAAATGCCACTCACACTGCGGCGGACATATTGACCTCTTTGGTGGTGCTGGTGGGTTTCAGGGAGGCTCGCCGACCTGCCGACGAAGAGCACCCCTACGGTCACGGGCGAGTGGAGACCATAGCCACCCTCATAATTGCGGTGCTCTTGATTATGGTAGGCATAGAGTTTGCGAAGACCTCAGGGGAGCGACTGGTCAATAGGGTCATCATTCATGGGAGCGTCACTGGTGCGGGAGTACTCTTTGTGGCCGGGATCATTAAAGAATGGATGGCGCGGTTTTCTATAGGGCTTGGCAAGGCTATTTCAGCTAGCGCTTTGGAGGCTGACGCTTGGCACCACAGAAGCGATGGCATTGCAAACTGGATGGTGGCAGTTTCTCTACTGCTCAGCCAAGTTGGATACGGCTGGCTGGACGCCGTCTTTGGCCTTGGGGTGTCCCTTCTCATAGTTTACACAGGATACAAGTTGGCAAAGTCGTCTATCAGCAGTCTCATAGGAGAAAAACCGGACGACGAGTTAATAGCATGTATTAGACAGCTGGTACTTTCGGTGCCTGAGGTGAAGAGCACGCATAAGATCAGCCTCCATGACTACGGGGGCAAAAAGATCATTACCCTACACATTCAGGTGCCTGACAACCTTCATGTTGATGAATCCCATGCTATTGCTGGCAGAGTGAAAAAACTGGTTAAGGACAGGTTAAACGTGGAGACAGAGGTTCACGTGGAGCCTTGCGGCGACAGAATCGATCGTGGGAGGGCAAACATGTGAGGCAAGAAAGTATCCTGTCCATCAGAAACCTGAGGGTTCACTTTGTCACTCCCCGAGGGACTGTTAAGGCCGTGGATGGCGTAGACCTGCATGTCAAGCCCGGAGAAACCATGGTTGTGCTTGGGGAGTCTGGTTGTGGCAAAACGGTGACCGCACTCTCCATTATGAGACTTGTGGCAACTCCCCCAGGGCGAATTGTTTCTGGGGAGATCTACTTTGAGGGCAAGGATATACTCAAGATGAAGCCAAACGCCGTGCGCGCGCTGCGAGGCAAAGAAATTGCCATGATTTTTCAAGAACCCATGTCCTCCCTGAACCCCGCATTTACCGTCGGCGAGCAAATAATGGAGGTGCTGAGGCTCCACCAAGGCCTCAAGGGTAAGGACGCCCTGGACAAGGCCATTGAAATGCTGAAGTTGGTGAAAATCCCTTCCCCTGAAAAAAGAGTGCATGAATACCCACACCAGCTTTCGGGGGGCATGAAGCAGCGAATAATGATTGCCATGGCGCTGTCCTGCAGGCCAAGACTCCTAATTGCCGATGAACCTACGGCTTCGTTGGATGTCACCATTCAGGCTCAGATTCTGGAACTTATGAAAGAACTCCGCCGCCAGATTGGCACAACTACTTTACTCATCACCCACAGCCTGGGAGTCGCAGCGGAAATGGCTGATCGCGCGACTGTGATGTATGCCGGCCAGGTGGTTGAGGTGGCGCCCATCAAGGAGTTGTTCCACGACGCAAGGCATCCATACACCAGGGGCTTGCTGCGCTCGATGGTGGATCTCAAGCGGGATGCCAAGTGGTTGGATGTCATCCCAGGTGCGCCTCCAAACCCTGCGCGGGTGCCAGATGGATGCAGGTTCCATCCAAGATGTCCCAGAGCGGACGACCGTTGCCGGAAAGAGGAGGCTCGATACGTATCGGTGGCGCCGGGCAGGTGGGTAAGATGCTGGTATCCTGATAACTGATCTGGGGGGAGGTGTTGTCTGCCCGAGGTTTGCGGTTCGTGGTGTTAAGTTGCTTTCCAGAGCCACGCATTTCGTAGTGATGAGGCGGAAAGGAGGAGACTCACCGTGGGAAACAGGCCCAAAGCAATCTCTCTTCTGCTGGTATTGGTGCTGGCGGTATCCTTGGTTGGATGCTCTTCCGGGCAGAAACCCGCAGAAAAAGCCCCTGAGAAGCCCGTTGAGCAACCCAAGCAAGTGAAGGATTCGATCACCATTGCTCTTCAAGGAGAGCCAACTACTCTTGACCCCCAATTTGCCGATGACGGTAACATGCGCGCAGTAACTGACAACGTTTTCGAGGGACTTCTAGAACTTGACGGCCAAAGCCTGAAGCCCAAGACCGCCTTGGCAGAAAGTTACAAGAGTCTGAACCCCACTACATGGGAGTTCAAGCTGAGGACTGGGGTGAAGTTCCATAATGGCGAGCCCCTGAGTGCTGACGATGTAGTGTTCAGCGTTAACAGGATCGTTGATCCCAAGTTCAAGTCACAAATAGCAGGCAACTTTTCCTCAATCAAGGAAGCCCGGAAAGTAGACGACAGCACTGTTCAAATTATTACCAACGGGCCGGACCCAGCACTTCCTGTGAGGCTCACGCTCCTCAAAATTGTGAACAAGAAGGCAGTTGAGGCTGCAGGCGAAAAGGTGGGTACGCAGCCTGTGGGCACAGGCCCTTACAAGGTGACTGCTTGGAACCGCGGGGTTTCGATCTCGGTGGAAGCTTTCGACGGCTATTGGGGCCCAAAACCGAGTATTAAGAAGGCTACCTACAGGTTCATCCAGGAGGGGTCAACAAGGCTATCCGCTCTGAAAGCAGGCGAGATTGACTTGGCAGTGAATATGCTGCCCGAGTACGCCAAAGAGTTGCCAAAGGTGGCTACGGCTGATGGGCTTGAGTTCCCGTTAATTCGCCTCAACCAATTCAAGGGCGTGATGAAGAACAAGCTGTTGAGGCTGGCAGTGAACTACGCGGTAGACAAGGAGACCATTGCCAAGACCCTGTTTGGCGGCTATGCCACAGTTGCGCAAGGGCAGCTCTTCAAGCCTGGCTATGTTGGATTCAATCCCAACCTCAAGCCATACCCGTATGATCCCAACAAAGCAAAGGAACTAATCAAACAGTCAGGATATAAGGGAGAAAAGATCGAACTCATTGCGGAGCGTGGGCGCTGGCTGAAGGACGGTGAACTTGCCGAAGCAGTCTCCATGATGCTCCGGGACGTTGGACTCAACGTGGAACTTAAGTACTATGACTGGCAGGAATGGCTGAAGACGTTGTTCAACAGGGAAAGGGCACCAGACATGATGTACAGCTCCCACGGGAACGAGATGTTTGACGCGGACCGCACTTTCTCGTCGTTGATTCACAGCAAGGGCCCAATGTCCTCGTACCTCAACCCTGACCTAGATAAGAAGATAGACGCCGCAAGGACAGAAATGGACCCAGCCAAACGGCAGAAGATGTACGAGGAGATCGGGCAGGCAATCTACGACGACCCGGCTTTCATCTTCCTGGTTAACCTGAAGGACATCTACGGCTTGAGTAAGAGTTTGGAATGGACTCCCAGACAGGATTCCCGGATCATACTGTCCGAGATGAAAATCGTAAACCAGTGAAGGCTAACCTGTGCCATACGTGGGGGAGGCGCAAGCCTCTCCCACTTTGGGAGGACGCGAGATGCTGAGATACGTTTGCATGCGCCTCGTGTATACGATAGTGGTAATACTTGGGGTTTCCCTTCTGGTGTTCGTGATCACCCATGTGGTGGGGAACCCTGTAAACGTGATGCTTCCACTCCAGGCTAGCGATGAAGAACGTGCGCAGCTTAGGCACCAGCTAGGACTGGACAAGCCATTAGGAGTTCAGCTAGTGGAATTTATGTCGGGTATGGTGCGCCTGGACTTCGGCAAGTCGTGGTGGCAGCAGGAGCCGGCGCTGCAGTTGGCGTTAAGGAGGATGCCAGCTACCTTCCAGTTGGTAGCGGCTGCGTTCGCCTTGGCCGTGCTGATAGCAATACCCCTCGGGATCTTGGCGGCCTACAAGCCAGGGTCCGTGCTTGACAGGCTGCTTACTGTAACTTCCCTGGTTGGCGTATGTGTACCTTCCTTTTGGGTTGCGTTGCTGCTGGTCATTGGTTTTTCAGTGAAACTGGGGTGGTTCCCGACATCAGGCTATGGCAGCCTTCGGCACATGGTATTGCCAGTGGTCACCCTGGCCATTCTGCCCGGAGGGCACATGGCTCAGATCATGAGGTTTTCCATGCTGGACCAGCTTAACCAGCAGTATGTCACCACAGCCAGAGCAAAGGGTCTCACAGAAGGAGCGGTGGTATTCAAGCATGCCCTGAAGAACGCGGCGACGGCTGTGCTAACCATGGGGGGGATGGACCTTGGCAGAATGCTAGCTGGTGAAACGGCTGCAGTGGAAATGGTTTATGGATGGCCTGGATTTGGGTCTTTGGTACTTGAAACCATTGCGCGGCAAGACTTCCCGCTTCTTCAGGCAAGCGTTTTTGTGGTTGCAATCATAATTTGCCTCATTAACCTAATTGTGGACTTGTCGTACGGTCTGTTTGATCCGAGGATAAGGTACCAATAGGGGTGGAGGACGTTTCATGAGACAGGTGGACGGTCAGGTCTCCAGAAAGCAGGGAGCAATCTCAGCGCTGCGAAGGCTGTGGGCGGATAAGGTGGCTTTCGCATCAGCGTTGTTCCTGTTACTAGTGCTGTTCTGCACCATTGCTGCTCCTTGGATTTCCCCTCATGACCCCACTAAAGGCAACCTTGTCAACAGGTTGAAGCCACCTGCTTGGGTCAACGGTGGGGACCCGAGGTTCTTGCTAGGTACCGATCAGCAAGGCAGGGACGTGCTTAGCAGAATGATATGGGGCGGGAGGGTTTCACTAACCGTTGGGTTCGTGGTTGTGGGACTGGCTGGCGCATTTGGTACGTTAGTTGGACTAGTTTCCGGCTACTTAGGAAAGTGGGTTGACTTACTGATCATGAGAATAGTGGACGTGCAGTCCTCATTCCCAGGCCTGTTGGTGGCTCTCACGTTTGTGATGGTATTGGGGCCAGGGCAGTGGAACTTGATTGCAGCGCTCGTGTTCAACGGTTGGATGATTCACGCCAGAATGGCCAGAAGCCAAGTGCTGTCCATGAGAGAGACCACAATGGTGGAGTCTGCGCGCGCCATTGGCTGCACTACGTTCCAAACGTTGCTTTGTCACATACTCCCCAACATTATTTCGCCACTCATAACGACCTACGTTCTGGAAATGGCGCACATGATAGGAGCGGAAGCCACGATGAGCTTCCTGGGCTATGGCATTCAGCCTCCTCAGTCCTCATGGGGCCTAATGATAGGAGAGGGCAGGGTCTACATCACCAACGCGTGGTGGCTTGTAACCTTCCCAGGTTTGGCTGTGGCGCTTACCATACTTTCGCTGAACCTGTTTGGGAACTGGGTACGGACTGAGTTTGATCCGCTCCACAGGTCTAGGCTTGCGACTGGGAGGGGTCAGCATTGAGCGAGCTGGTGCGGGTGGAGAGGCTAGTGAAGTACTTCCCTGCGGGCGGCGGGTTCCTCGGGAGGCCAAGGTTATTCGTACATGCCGTGGATAACGTGAGCTTCACCATTAACAAGGGCGAAACCTTCGGCCTGGTAGGGGAAAGTGGGTGTGGCAAAACCACCACTGGCAGGTTGATCTTGCGCCTCTTGGAACCTACTTCGGGCGTTGTGCTATACGATGGTCAAAACATATTCGAACTAGATGACGGGAAGATGCGCCAGATGAGGCGGAAGATGCAGCTTATCTTTCAGGACGCCTTCAGCTCGTTTGACCCTCGAAAAAAAGTGTTCGACATTGTGGCTGAACCTCTAAGGGTTCACAGGATCGCTTCTGGAGCCGAGCTCAGGGAACGTGTTGCCCAATTGCTGACAACAGTGGGGCTTGAGCCTAGACATGGTGAAGAGTACCCCCACGAGCTATCGAGTGGGCAAAAGCAGTGTGTAGGCATAGCCAGAGCCATATCTTTGAATCCCGAGTTCATAGTTGCGGATGAGCCTATTTCTGCGGTAGACGTGTCGGTTCGGGCTCAGGTACTAAACCTGCTCAAAGACTTGCAGGATAGGTTTGGCCTGACCTATCTCTTTATCTCCCACGATATGAGCGTGATCAGATACCTAGCTGATAGGGTTGGAGTCATGTACGTGGGGAAGCTCGTAGAAGATGCGCCCAAGCAAGAGCTATTCAGGAACCCAATACATCCTTACACCAAGGCGCTTTTAGCTGCTGTGCCCGTCGAAGACCCCGATGAACGAAGGGAACGGGAAATACTTGAGGGGGATGTGCCCAGTCCGGTGAATCCGCCTCCAGGATGCCGTTTCCACACACGGTGCAAGTTTGCTAGACCCGTCTGCGCTGAGGAGGAACCGGACCTTACGGACAGGGGCAGGGGTCATTTCGTGGCGTGCCACGTCTTTTGAAGGTGACTGGGGTGGTGGATGCCTTCGACAGTACCCTGACGCTTGAATGGCCCCATGCTGGCAAGATCCTGCACGATACTGAGCACGCGGCGACCTCGATCCGAGACGTAGTCAATTGCCGCGGGCTTGTCCCGAACGTCGTAGATTTTCATGGCGGACCCTCTCTCCTTCTTTAAGCGGTTTTCACCTCCCTGGATG
>JBNARI010000031.1:0-16982 GCA_049718765.1 Bacillota bacterium
CCATGGAAGTGAGCGACAGGCTGTAGTGCAAAACCACTACATATACCTCAATCTACCTGCCATTTTCCGAAGCCTTGTGGAACTTGCGTTCAAAAGCTCCTCCGCTTCTTTGGGAACTGGGCCCCGAACGCCCAACCTGCTAGCCAACATAGACGGCCCCAGCTTCACGATGGTATCCCTGATTGTTGCGTACATGCCCACCTCCCTCTCTGAGCACTTGCTTGGGAAACCCAGGCTCCAGCAAAGTGGAGCGTACTGTCCACAGCAGGGAATCGAGAATCACTGTGGCTGGCAGGATCAGCAGACACAGCAGGCACAAGGTAATAATCCTGGCTACAGTCCGGCTACAAGGGAAAACCCAAAGCGCGCAAAACAAGGCCAACAGGAGCACCAGGGACATCATGGGAGTACTCCCCTTCGCTCAACGGCTCATCACAACTGGGCCATGGGGGTTATGGTTGCTCTGAAGACGAGATACAACGCCGAAGACGCCACCGCGGTGACCGCAATCACAGGCCAGTACTCCGCGTACACCTGCTCAGTTTTCACCTTGAAGTACTCGGTAGTAAGTATCTGACACAAGTGAAGGGGAGAAACCACGTAGGCCAACACGCTGGTTACATACACGAGGCTCGCAAAAAACAGTCGCACGGGGTATGGAGGGTTTCCCACAACTACCAGGGGCAAAACCACGGCAATTGGGGTCTGGGAACTCCCACTCGAAAGCCCCAGTAGCAAACACATGACCACAGCCAGGGCCTCAAGGGAAACCCCAGCTTTCCTACACCACTCAACGAAGAAACTCACGAACTCTAGCTGGCTCATGGCCCCTTTGTAGAGCACTATCCCCGCCACAGCGCCCACAAGCCAAAGGTCTGTGGCGCGCTGCAGCGCCTCTAGGCTGAGTTTACGCCGCTGCTGCACCATTACGTATGCCAAGCCCACACCCGCCGAATACATCACCTTGAGACCAACGACGGCAGCAAGGGTTATGCACACAAGCAGTGGAGCCGCCGAGGCAAGGAAATCCCTGACGCTGCTGGCGTTTGGCTGCTGGGCGCTTGCTTTCCCCGGCAACGCAACGCCCCTAAACAACACCCTGTACCCGCTCCAGAACATAACCAAGAACAGAGGGAATTGCAGTAGGATCAAGTGTCTAATGGACACCATGCCAGCCTTGGCAGCCAGTATGAGGGTTGGAGAAAAGGGGTTCACGAAGATGAGAGTGTGGCGGAAAATGATGTTTATGGCAGCGTCCTTTAGAGGAGACAAGCCAAGTTCCTTCCCCAGCGCCTCCACGGCAGGTGCCGACAGTATTGCGCCCCCGTACGTGGAAAGGGTACCAAGCAGAGCTGGCACAGCCATCACCGCAATTTCCCGTCTCCTCGCAATAGAGCCAAGCGACGACGCCATCTTGCCCAGGTAGCCATAGGCCTGCATCAGCCGCCCAAGCATGGTTATCAGGCCTATGGACAGCACCAGGTCAATGGAATCCACGTGAGCCAGGGAACTTACGGCGGCCTTGAACACTTCCAGCCACAGGCTTCCCTTGCTCAGGCAAATCACCAGCGTAGCCCCGAGGAAACCGTAAACCTGTGGCACCCCGAGCCGTGCAATGCTCACAACGAGCACCAGGGACAGTGCCAGCGCACCGCCTTGAACTAATACGCCCTCAGCTACCGCAGCACCCGCCTCCAGCTACCCGATCTACGTATTCACTGAAAGCACGTTGAACTGCTCTCGTGACGGGACCAGGCTTGGCGTCACCCACTGCCTTCCCGTCAATCCCAACAACGGGCACGACTTCAGTGTTTGTGCCGGTCAGGAAAACCTCCTGTATCTCACCCCTCTCCAGCTCGCTGTAGTGAACTGGAGCTTCCACCAGCTTTATCCCTGCGTCCCTGCAAAGCTCAATCACCAAGCCCCGGGTGATACCAGGCAATATGTAATTAGTGAGAGGAGGAGTGACTACTGTCCCGTTCCGAACTGCGAAGAAATTGGAGCTTGACCCCTCCATGAGAAAGCCATCCCTCACGAATATTGCCTCGTAACACCCACGCTCGGCAGCCCTTTGCTTTGCAAGCACGTTTGGAAGGAGGTTCACTGACTTTATGTCACACCTGGCCCACCGGTCGTCAGGGGAGGTGATGCACTGCACGCCGTTAGTCCACGCTTCCCACGACCGACCCCCGGTGGCATAAGTCATCACCAGCATGGTGGGCTTGCACTCCGGTGGAAACGCGTGGGAACGTCTTGCTGCTCCTCTGGTGACTTGTATGTACACAGTCCCTTCTTTGATTTCATTTCGCTGAATCAGGGTTTCCACCACTTCTCCCAAGCGCTCCAGTGGAAGGAGCACTTGGTCCAATGGCATGCTCACCTTCGCTGCACTGCTTACCAGGCGGTCCAGGTGCCTCTCCAAGAGGAAGGGCCTGCCCTTATACACCCTCACCACTTCGTATATCCCGTCTCCAAACAGGAACGCCCGGTCCTCCACCGATACAACTGCAGCCTGCTTTTGCAGGTATTCCCCGTTGAGATACACCAGTTCCCCCAACCGGCACCTCACCCTTCGTCACAGCAAGAGTTTATGGGAGCTCACTCGTCAATTGCCAACTTGTCTGCCCTGGCGAAGTTCTCCTTCTTCATTTCCCTGATGACTATGCGGACGGCGTCCTTGGGGCACTTGAGAGACTCAGTGATCGCCTCAGTTACCCTTTTCACCAGTTCACGCTTTTGGTCCAAGGTCCTGCCCTCAAGCATCTCGATTTGCACTATTGGCATGCTCTTCACCACCTTTCAGGTAAGGCTTAATATAGTCTCACAATAGCTACCATAACACCGACATGCTTACGTCTGCAACCGAAGCACAACCTGTCAGGATCATTGCCACCTTGAGTTGGTAAGCGTATTCCTCGAGCTGTAGGCGCACCCCCAGGGGCCCGCCGCCGGCAGCCGCAATGGCTAAAGGACGGCCCACCAACACTGCGTCTGCGCCCAGCGCCAGCATTTTGAGCACGTCCACGCCGCTCCTGACTCCACCGTCCACGAGTATCACAACCTTGCCCTTGACCTCTCTCACGATTTCGGGAAGCACGTCTGCAGTCCCAGGAGTGTGATCCAGAGCCCTTCCACCGTGGTTGGACACAACTATGCCAGCCGCGCCAGCGTCAGCCGCCACCACTGCATCTTCTGGAGTCATGATCCCCTTGAGAATGACAGGTCGAGAAGTGGCCTTCACGATCTCACTGATTTGAGCCCTGGTCTTTGGCTCAACTTTTTGCCCTAGCAGGGCCATGTTTATTAGCGCTGCAGCGTCCACATCGATGGCAACTGCAAACGCGCCCGCCTCTTCAGCCCACCCGATGCGTTCCAATAGCGCCTGCTGCTCCCTTGGTTTGATCACCGGGATCGCAGCTCCCCCTGCTTCCCTGGTAGCCGCCAACGTCGCTTGGAACACCTCTGGCGCTCCACCGTCTCCTCCCATTCCAACGGTGCCCGCCAGCCTGGGCCCAAGGATCATCGCTCTGGCTAGCTCGAACTCATCCATCTGGTTCATTTTGTTGACCTTGACGCCTGCCACCGCTGCCCCAAGGATAGGCATGCTCAGCTCCATGCCGAACAACCGCACCCTTGTGTCGGGCTCCTTCACGCTATGCAGCACCTTCAAATTGAGCTTTCTGCGGGCCAGGGCTTCCACGTTATTGATGAAGCTGCTGCCCGTGCCAACACCTCCAAAGCCAGGCACCTGTCCCGCGCACGCTACGCCGTTGCACAGGCGGCAAACCTTGCACGTACCGGCAAGCTTCTCCGCCGCTCTTTTCCTCACAGTTTCCAGGTCCATTTCAGCCAAGTCCAGAGTCAGCTCCTTTCCCCCAAAGTGTCCTGCCTAAGCCTTCTCTCGAGGCAATCGTCTGGGCTCATGGTAAGGCACCGGTATGTACTGTACAGACGGGCGAAGCTGGGCTGGCTGAGGGTACAGCTCCATGAGTTCGTAAACTTCTGTGGGAAGGCCCGCCCTAACAGGCAAACCCATGCTCTTTAGCTGGTCGAAAGTGAGGGGGTAATCGTGGGTAAAGTAGCCCTCGGTGAGCAGCTTGGAAATTCGCTCTGCTTCCTGCTCTGGCAGCTTCTCCCTTAATATGCAATCCACAGTTTGCTTCACTTGCCTGATGGCCTTTTCAGCGATGTCTGCCATGATGAGGGTGTTGTCATCAACCTTTTCCACGCCCTTGGCTCTCACTACGTTGAGGATAGAAGCAGCAGGATAAGATCCGATTTGCGGGTCTACGGGACCTAGCACAGCATTTTCGTCCATCACTATCTCGTCCGCAGCTAGGGCAAGCAGCGTGCCCCCGGACATGGCGTAATGGGGCACGAACACCGTCACCTTCGCTTTGTGCCTGCACAGTGCAAGGGCTATTTGCTCAGCAGCCAGCACGAGCCCTCCGGGAGTGTGCACGATGAGATCGATGGGCATATCGTCAGGTGTAAACCTGATTGCCCTGAGCACCTGCTCGCTGTCCTCTATGTTAATATATCTGGTGATTGGGATTCCCAGAAAGTTAATTGCTTCCTGCCGGTGGATCAAGGTAATAACCCGAGACTTGCGGGTGGCTTCCAGTTGGCGGATCAGCGCCAGACGTAGAGCTTCGATTCTTCTCTGTCGGAGAAGCGGTAGGAGAAAGGTGCCAAACAGTACCACGAACCAGAGGGTGTTGATCAAGAACGAGAGCGGACTGGTTTCCATCCCTGCTACCCCCTTCTGAATGGAATTCTAACAGATGGGGCCATAACGTGACCACTATGGCAGTCAGCACCGGGCTAATGGTGCTTGTCACGTACTCCTGGTACAGGCTGCTGCCTCTCATACTCAGGGAAATGGGCGCCACCGATGCCCAAATTGGGATATCATACACCGTTCTCACCCTCGCTCAAGCGCTGCTCCAGTACCCAGGGGGTTGGCTGGGGGACAAGTTCGGACGAAAGCTTATGATCTGCCTGCCAGGGGCAGTGTTCGGCACCGCATACATCGTGTCAGGAATGACCCGAAGCTGGCAGGTTGTGGTTGGCTGCGCTGCAGTGGTGGCTGGGTGCAATGCGCTCCAGGCACCATCCTTCACAGCAATAATCACAGAGTCAGTGGGCCCAAGAAGTAGGGGACTCGCCCTAAGCGTATATCAAACGAGCGTGAGCGCTGCGCTCGCCCTGGGACCAGCTCTGGGAGCACTCCTGTGCCGGTGGGTCAGCCCACGTACCCTAATGATAGCAACTGGGTTGTGCTCATACGCAGTAAGTCTCTGGCGATGGTGTAGCTTGAGCGAGACTTCAGCCCCTCAAACTCCAAGCCTCGGGGCAGTCGATTGGCAAAGCGTCTGGTCCATCCTGGTGGTGGGTGTACCGTTCGCGTTCCTAGCTCCCCTCACAGTCACAGGACCTTTCGTCCAGCTTTATTCCAAAGACGCCCTGGGCTTCACCCAGAGCGACGTGAACATGCTGTTTGTGGTTGGTCCTCTAGCCAGCGCGCTCATGATGACAGCGGGGGGACGAATCATCGACCTCAAAGGCGCTGCCAGAGTGCTTGCACTTACAAGCATGGCCCACGCGGTTTCAATCCTCGCTTGGACCAGATTGCGCCACCCTGCAGCAAGCTGGCTGGTGTTCGGCCTGGCCTACCTGTGGTTGCAAGTGGCCACCATATCCTACGACACCATGCGCTCCAACATGGCAAGCCAGACTTCCCGGGGAATGGTGTTGGGGCTGACGGGCACGGTGTCCGGCTCTTTGGCGTCTGCTGCTCCTGCCTTGGCGTCCATGCTGAGCGCACGTTTTGGCAACACCGTACCCTTTGTCCTTGCGGTGGTTTTCGCTGGGCTCACTTCGGCATGCTGCTATGGAACGCAGCTGCGAACAGCTAACCCCAGAAGCAGCTGCTTCAGCTCTGGCCAGGATCCACGGAAGTGAGGTTGGATTCCCTGGGTAGACTCGATAGCGAAGTCCTGGACAAGGTAGGTGAGCATTCCGAGCTGACCCGCCACCATGTCTTCCAGAGTGTCGTTGCCCACCATCAGGCAGTGTTCAGGGGCGCAGCCCACTAGGTCCAAGACCTCCTGGTAATACCGCACGGAAGGCTTGCACGCGTGCATTTGCTCGTAGGTGGTAATGAAATCGAAATGCAGTGGGCTAAGCCCTGCCCACTCCAGCCGTTGCAGAATGGCCGTAGCAGGGTAAACCGGGTTTGTGGCCAAGACCACCTTGAACCCAAGTTTCCTGGCCAGCTCCACTGTTTCCACTGCACGCGGGTTCGGCACCACTCCGTTGCGGAGCAGGGGAAAGTCTTCCGAATAGAAACGCTCAAATAAAGGCATGAATTCCTCTGGCCTCAGACCGCTTAACTTGCAGAAGGCGTCTACGAACACTTCCTGGTTTGTGCGGTCAGGGTGGTCAGTGTCTATCATCACTGTCACTGCCTGCCACAACAAAGCTCGAAACCGGTGGGACGGCAGCAAATGTTCGAACCTCCGAGAAACCGCCTGAAAGTACTTGGCAACGAAGTCCAGCGTGTCCAATGGAAGCAGAGTTCCGTCCAAATCAAACAGCACTGCTTTCACTTGGCTGAAACCTCCCCGCAAGGGGTAGCGTATGGCCTTGGATAGGCGGTGAAATTATTATAACATGTATAACATGGTCAGCTCAGAAGGATTGCGACCCCTAGGAAGCGAATATACATCTTTGCATAGAGCTGGAAGGAGGGTACGGTCAGTGGGGAAGTTCATCCAGATGAAGACTGAGTTGCCCGGTCCAAAGTCCAAAGCCATCATCGAGCAAAAGAAGAGGGCTGTAATCGATGCAATGACAATCCACGTACCTGCGGTGATAGACAAAGCGGAAGGTGCTATCGTGACAGATGTGGATGGCAACAGGTTCATCGACTTGAGCGGAGGCCTCGGAGTGCTCAACGTAGGCCATTGTCATCCGCAGGTGGTACAAGCCATAAAGCAGAGCGTGGAGAGGTTTTTGCACACCGACTTCAGCGTGGTGCCCTATGAGTCCTACGTGAAGCTTGCTCAGACGGTGTGTGACGCAGCTCCGATCTCCGGACCAAAGAAGGCGGTATTCTTCAATTCGGGTGCCGAAGCCATCGAAAACGCAGTCAAGATATCCCGCTTCTACTCGAAGAGGAAAGCCCTGGTGGCCTTCGAGGGAGCATTCCACGGCCGCACACTCATGTGCCTATCCCTTACCTCCAAGGCCAAGCCCTACAAGATGCACTTCGGTCCCTTCGCCTCGGACGTTTACCGCGTGGCCTACGCTTACTGCTACAGGTGTCCCCTCAAGCTAAGTTACCCCAGCTGTGGGTTGGAGTGCGCCGACCTACTTGACAGGCTCTTCAAGCTGTTCGTTATCCCTGAGGAAGTGGCGGCAGTGGTAATCGAGCCAGTCCAGGGAGAAGGTGGCTTCGTGGTACCTCCCAAGGAATACCTGCCCCGCATCAGGGAAATCTGCAACAAGCATGGCGTACTCCTCGTGGTGGACGAGATTCAGACGGGCTTTGGACGCACTGGGAAGCTTTTCGCCTGTGAACACTCGGGGGTAGAGCCCGACATCATGTGCATTGGGAAGTCCCTTGGAGCAGGCTTGCCCATAAGCGGCTGCGTCGGCAAAGCCGAGGTGATGGATGCGCCAAGCGACAGTTCCATCGGCGGTACTTACATAGGCAACCCTGTAGCCTGCGACGCAGCGCTTGCAGTGTTCAAAGTGATGAAGGAGGAAGACCTCCCCGCAAGGGCCGCGCAGATCGGTTCCTACATGAAACAGCGGTTTGAAAGCATGAAGGAACGTTACTCCATCATTGGCGACGTCAGAGGGCTAGGAGCCATGGTGGGAATAGAATTCGTAAAGGATAGGCAAACCAAAGAACCCGCACCCGAAGAAACCAACGCTATAATGAAGAAGGCAATGGGTCGGGGCGTGATTTCGGTGAAGTGCGGGTTGCACGGCAACGTGATCCGCATGTTAGTGCCCCTGGTGATAACCGACGACCAACTGGAAGAGGCCCTTGACGTGCTGGAGCAATGCATAGCTGAGGTAAACGCAGGCAAGTGATCTGGCGCAGGGGGTCTGAGCGCCCCCTGCTATGTACCACTCGAAGGGAGCAGGATAGATGGCGCAGGGCGTGTTAGCCAGGTACAAGCAGTTTTTGCCAGTAACTGAACGCACTCCAATGATCACCTTGGGAGAGGGGAATACCCCACTAATCGAATGCCCCCGGTTAGCACGGGAGTCTGGCGCAAGGCTGAGGCTGTTCGTGAAGTTTGAGGGCATGAACCCCACTGGTTCCTTCAAGGACCGTGGAATGGTAGTCGCAGTTGCCAAGGCACTGGAGGAAGAAGCCAAAGCAATCGTGTGTGCTTCTACCGGCAACACTTCCGCATCGGCAGCTGCGTACGCCGCAAGGACAGGAATCAAATGCTTTGTACTAGTACCGGAAGGCAACATTGCCATTGGCAAGCTGGCCCAAGCACTCGTGTACGGCGCTCAGGTGATTGCGGTGCGGGGTTCCTTTGACGATGCACTAAGGCTGGTAAGGCAAATAGCAGAAAGCTACCCGATCACTCTGGTTAATTCCATCAACCCGAACAGGATCGAAGGGCAAAAGACGGCTGCCTTCGAAATCTGTGACGTCCTGGGGGACGCGCCAGACTACTTGGTGCTGCCAGTAGGAAACGCCGGCAACATCACGGCTTACTGGAAGGGATTCAAGGAATACTTTGCGGTAGGCAGAGCATCGCGCAAGCCCAAGATGGTCGGTTTCCAGGCTGAGGGGGCAGCGCCTATCGTAAAGGGACACCCTGTGGAGCGTCCGGAGACCGTGGCCACAGCCATTCGCATTGGTAACCCCGCCAGCTGGAAAACCGCGGTAGCTGCCAGAGATGAGTCGGGCGGGATCATTTCCACGGTGACCGACAACGAGATCCTGGAGGCGGAAAAGCGCCTTGGCAGCGTGGAGGGTATATTTGCTGAACCTGCATCTTGCGCTTCCATCGCTGGGTTCTTGAAGTTAGCAGCACAAGGCTACTTTGAACCAGGTTCCACGGTAGTTTGCGTCTTGACAGGGCATGGTCTCAAGGACCCCAATACCGCCATTAGCATCTGCTCAAAGCCCCTCAGCGTGGAGCCTACCATGCCTGCAGTGCTCAGTGCAATGGGGTTCGAGTAGAGCCGCACCCAGGCAGCGTCGGCTGGCGCTGTACTTCTGGTGTCTGTGGTGCTTGGTTCCACCACCGTTTGGAAAGGAGGCAAAAGCCTGGTTGAGAGCTCGCTTGTGAAGGCTAAACCAGGAGCAGTCAGCTGTGAAAGCTCAGGAAAGGCGTCAGGCCTTACTAAAGTTCATTAGCGAATCTAGGGCTCCAGTTACTGGTTCGGAGCTAGCCAGGGCTTTCAACGTCTCACGGCAGGTTATCGTGTCTGACATTGCCATCCTCAGAGCAGAAGGGGCTCAAATCATTGCTACCCCACAAGGCTACACGCTTATCGGCCCTGCCATGGGTCCTCTCCAAAGGAGGCTTGTGGCCTGCCGTCACAGCAGGGCGGAAACAGAGGACGAGCTCATGATCATGGTAGACAGTGGGGCCCAGGTGCTGGACGTAATAGTGGAACACCCCATATACGGGCAACTCACGGGCAACCTGTTTTTGCGCACGCGAGACGACGTCAAGCGGTTCATTCGCCTGATGGAAGACACCGGCGCAAGCCTGCTTTCTTCCCTAACTGGAGGGGTTCATTTACATACCCTGGCAGTTCCCGATGAAAGTACCTTTGCTCGAGTTCGAGATGCCCTGGCTGCAAGGGGTTACCTGTTATCCCCTACTGCTGAGAAACCTTTGTCGTGAAAACTGTGGGGCTGCAGCCTCGGGCGCAAGTCTTTTCGACGTAGGGCGAGGTCATGAGTCCAAGCATGGCCCCATACGTAGGACGGAATTCCACCACAGAGCCCACTCCCAACTCTTGTTCAGGCACAGCCGTCACATCTAACAGCAAGTGGTCGCTGCTTGCGCCAAGCACCCGGATCCTGGAGTCCAAGGGCACCAATCCCTCAACGTTACAGTCCTGTCTCCCTAAAGCCACTATGGCCCTCCTCATGGGCCCCTTGTCTTCGAACACAGGTGTCCTGCCAAAGGCGTCTTTCCCTAAGGTGCCCTTTGGAACAGAGGGCTTGACCTTCACCTCGATCACTTGTGCCTTAAGCACCATGGTGTCCTGAACTGTACCGGAAACTTGTCTGCTGCCAGTGGTATCCGTGCCCAACAGGATAGCCTCTCCCACTCTCAACTGTGTGATCCCCACGGGAAGCTCTCCGCGTTCTATGAGTGCCAGCGTAGCCGTGTTACCCCCTGAAATGGTAGTCACATTTACTCCGAGCTCTTTCGTTATGTCATGGGCAAGCTCCACCAGGATAGAAGTGTTCTCGCGGCTGGGCAGCACCCCACCGTAGCACCCCACGTTGGTTCCCAAACCTTCGAACTCAATGCCCGGCAAACCTACGATTTGAGCTACTGCTGACAGCACGTCCTCGGGCATGACCCCTTCCCTCAAGTCGCCCACGTCCACCATGAGTATGACCTTGTGGCGCTTGCCGGCAGCAACAGCCTTCTCCGAAAGCAGGCGCAGAACTGTCAATTCGGAATGGAAGCTGCCATCAGCATACGCAACCACCTGGTCAACCTCGGAAGGCATCGGAATCCTGATCAGGTAGAGGGGAATGTTGGGTGCGGCTTTCCTCAACCTCTGCAGGTTTCTGATCCGCGAATCGCCCAGTTTGACCACGCCAGCCTCGGCCAAACACCTGGCAACGGGTTCCCAAGCACACACACCCTTGGTGACGCCCATTACTTCTATGCCCAAAGCCCCGCACAGCTCAACCACGTGTCTGGCATTGTGTCGCACAGCTTCAAGGCGCACCTCCAGTCTGGGATAGCCGTTCGGCATCAATATCACCGCCTCGCTTGTTTGATACTGTGATACCTCTTTCACACCTTATCTACGCGGTGGGCTATCCTTCCACCCCAGCCAGGCTGTCCACGAGCTCCCTGTCGCACTTCTCGGTTTCCACGGTACACCTCCTACGAAGGCATAGAGTGCTTAGCGTTGCCTTTCTCAGCCTCAGCCCAAACAAAAATGCGCAGTTGACTCGCTGGCACACCAGCATACCGTATACCGTTCGCTCAAGCACATTTTCCCAAATACAGCCAACAGATCACCTAATAGGCCAGGATAGAGAAGTCCCTGCTTCAGGTCAAGCGGCAACTGAATAAACTCAGTCTACCTCTGAAGCTTCTGCGTCAGCGCACATTCGAACTGACCACAGATTCACATTCTGCCAAGCACCTGTGACGTGCTCCACCAACGCTGCTCTTCGCAGCACCCGCACTTATTCAGGAGGCAGGCTTCAGTTCATAGAATCTGGCAGGGCTTTGAAGTCAAGAACCAAAATGGCAGGTCATTTCTGCATTTACCGCGTACTCACACTCGAAATCAGACTCTAATCGTTGAGGTCGCACCGGTCCCCCGTTATCATATAAATAACCCATTCCCCAATGTTTGTAGCATGGTCGGCAACCCGCTCCAAGTGCTGAGCCACCATGAGCAAGCTCGTGGCCTGGCGTATTGTGCTGGGGTCCTCCATCATGTACACCAGTAGTTCCCTGAACACTTGGGAGTACAGGTGATCCACAAGGTCATCCGCTTCCCGCAGCCGCCGGGCCATGTCAGGAGACCGCCCCACGAAGGAGTCAAGGGCACCTTTCACCATCTGCTGTGCAGTCTCTGCCATTCGTGGAATATCGATCAGCGGTTTTATGAGGGGCTCATTACCAAGCCTAATTGTCGCACGGGCAACGTCAGCCGCATGATCCGCAATGCGCTCGAGGTCAGTGACGATCTTCAGTGCTGTGCCAATGACCCTCAAATCCGAGGCCATTGGCTGGTGGAGGGCGATGAGTTCGAGGCACCTGTTCTCGATGTCCACTTGCATCTTATCTGCAATATCGTCCTCTGCTATCACTCGACGTGCAAGATCCAGATCCCTCGTAGCAAGGCTCTTAACCGCTGCGTGAACTGCCTGTTCGACGAAAGCACCCATCCTGAGTAGTTCCCCTTCGAGCGCCCGGAGCTCCTCGTGGAATGCCCTCACAGCTGCACCATCCTGGTTCAAAAAACTTGACTGTTTTTGTCTTCAGCCAAGCCGGCCCCCCAGACCAGGCTTTCGCCTCCTTCCGGACCGGATATTTGATTTGCCCTCCGAGGGGCAGGGCGACAGGGGACCTCGGCCCGGGAGTCCCACCCGGACGGGAGTGCTGCACCGGAAGGGCACAACCGACACGGACCGCTCACGCGGGGAAGCCCAGCTTCCACCAGATTGTGCTGGCCTCCCGGTGGGGAACCAGTCCCGCCTCCCGCGTCCTGTTAGGACGCCTACCGGTTTGTCCGACACCGGCTAAACGGGGTCACCGTAAGGACAAGGCCAATAACTTCAGGTCGTGCCAGACGGAGTAATACGCCTCCTGCTCCCACGGGGCAAGCCCGTTGTGCACAGGGAGCTTCCTGTCCAGACGCCTCAAGCAGGCCCTGACCCCACGGGTCATCCCTTCTCCTTCCCCCGGTGTATCAGGATTGACCTTCCAGGTCAGGTTTTGCTTGATTTGGGCTAGCAGATGTCTGAACTCTTTAGTTACCCGTTCCTTAAAGCCCATAGCCCGACGGCCTATGTTCATTGCCGCCGCACAGTGCACAGGAACGGCGTAACGCTCTACGTACTTCCAGTAACCGATGGTGGACGTGTGCCGGACGGGTACCGTCTTGAAAGGCACTCCCTCCTTAACAGCCCTCCGGCACACCGCCTCCACCATTTTCGCAAAGGGAAAGTTTGAAGCCATCCGGTTGAACTTCTTATTGGTGTCCAGCCTGTCTTTACTAAACTCCAAGTCCTCTAGGGCTATTGGCTTGCCCAAAAAGAAGGCTATGTCTACCACTGCTTTGGCTAAGACGCCTATAAGGTAGTCCCGCCGGAAGCCGGAAGCGTAGGCCAGATCAGGTACCCTGATGTACAGAAAACCGTTAGGATGAGTGATAACCTGAAACTCTCCTTGGTACTTGCCCAGGTTGCCAGGGTACGGGACACTAAAACCTTCCGGCCACGGCTCCGGCTGGCCTGAAGCGTTTACATTGCACAGGGCCACTCCATCAGGGTTGGTATCCAGGGCCAAACAACCTTTAGCAAAGTCGGGCTCCCGTATCCCGCCGAGATAAAATGTCAGATGTACCAAATAGCGGCCCTCCAGGGCGCGGACCAGTTCTACTGTATAGGGTAGCTTCATAGCCAGCCATATCCGTACCAGATCACGGTGTTTCTCTGGTAACCACAACCTGCCCTCCACCCTCGGGGCGCGGCTCATCTTCGGGCGGCCAAGGGCGTCTTCGCCTACCTTCTCCGAGAAGTGGGAAATGGTCACCGCCAGGTAGAACTCCCCCTCCCGGTAACTTACCTTTATGTTCGGGTTGCCGCCCTTGGTCTCGTCTCCCCGGGAGTAAAGGCGGTTTTTGCGGGCGGCCCGCCACTCCTCCCGCGTGGCCCGGCCTTTGCAGACTCTTTCCCAGAGCTTTCTCCCGCCAAACACCACCTTGGGTACGGTTCCATTCTCCCGGTGAGCCTCCAGTTCGGCCAGCTTCTTCTCTAAAGCCGCTACCCGGTTGTTCCGCCCCTTGACCGCCAAGCGGAGCTTCTCAACAACTTCTGGAGCAGCCCCCTTTCCCTCTGCCCTCGCCAGCTTCCTCATAGCCAGGCCGAGCTTTTGCCTTGCCCGGCCCAGCTTCTTTTCCGTTTCCTCAATCTCCAGCTCCAAAAGCTCTTTCTGGGAGTCCAGCAGGGCCTGTGCTTTAAATCTGGCGTCGTCCGCATACCGGGAGTTGAGCCCGAAAAGTTCCTGGCCGAGCTTTTTGACCTCATCGCGGGAAGCACCTTCCAGAAGCCGGTTGAAGGCCCACCGCATACAGGCACAGAAAAGACGCATTTCCGTCTCAAGAGGGTCTTCCTCACCCCGGCTCCACTTGCAAGACCGATAGGCCGGGTAGACCTCCGGAAAGAACTCCCCGCATACTGTAAAGCTATATTCATCTTTCTCCTGCTTCTTCGGCATCCCTTATCAGCTCCCGGAAGCCCTGCCGGATTTTCCTCCCACCCCTCGCACCATACAGCCGGGCCGAAAAAGAAGTCACTATGGCTAACAAATCCTGGACCAGCTCCGTATGCCCGTCCTCGGGCTCTTTCTGCGAAGTAACTTCTATCTCTACACCGCAGTACTTTAAATAGCGCTCTAAATAGGCGTACCCGAACCTCGCTAACCGGTCGGGATATTCGATAAGCAACTTTCTGAACTCACCCCGTTCGGCTGCCTTCAGCACCCGTTCCAGACCCCGGCGGTTCTGGTTTAAACCAGAAGCCACATCCGAATACTCCGCTACTACACGGTAGCCCTTTTCCCGTGCGTATGCCCGCAGCCTCTCCATCTGGCGCTCCAGATTTCCGGCATCAGCCTGCTTCTTCGTAGACACCCGGGCGTAAAGGACAACCACGTCCGGCTCTGCCTTTCAGCCGCACGGGCCTGATCAGTCCCTGTTTCTCCCATGCCCGAAGCCTGTTCGGGTGCACGCCTAATCTCTTTGCTGCTTCTCCAATGGATAAAAGTTCCATACTTTTATGGCAGCAAAATAATTAAGTACAGTCAATTACAGTATAGTTTCTTGAAGCTGCTGCAAACCTCCTTGGCCGCCAGCGCCTTAACTCACCCAAACCGGCCCGTGATGTAATCCTCAGTGCGCCTGTCCCTCGGCTTGGTGAACAGCACTCTGGTGGGACCGTATTCTACGAGTTCACCGTTCAAAAAGAACGCACAGCTATCAGAGACTCTCGCAGCCTGCTGCATGTTGTGGGTCACGATGACGATTGTGTAGTTGTTCTTGAGCTGGTGAATCAAGTCCTCAAGCTTGGCTGTAGATATTGGGTCCAGGGCTGACGCAGGCTCGTCCATCAAGATGACCTCGGGTTCTACCGCCAGCACCCTTGCAATGACTAGCCGCTGCTGCTGCCCTCCAGATAGTTCCAGGGCAGACCTGAAAAGCCTGTCACGGACTTCGTCCCAGAGACCTGCAGCCGTGAGGCTTCGTTGCACAATTTCTTCCAACCGTTCTCGGTCCCTGACGCCGTGGATCCTGGGGCCATATGCAACGTTGTCGAATATAGACATGGGAAACGGGTTGGGCTTCTGAAACACCATCCCCACGCGCTTCCTAAGCTCCGCAACGTTTACCCCCTGAGCATATATGTCCTGGCCATCGAGGAACACTTTTCCTTCGGTCCTGGATGAGGGTAACAGCTCGTTCATCCTGTTGATCGCCCTGAGGAACGTGGATTTACCGCAACCGGAAGGGCCAATTAGCGCAGTGACGCTCTTTTCCGGTATCGCCAGATTAACGTCTTTCAACGCTCTGAGATTCCCGTAATAGACAGAAAGTGCTTGAGTGCGTATCTTATCTCCCATGGTCATCACTCAGAGAATATAGCAAGGGCGTTTTAAGAATCCGTTAAGATTGCGTTTCTTTCGGTACGAGAGAAGGCACGATCAGTGTAAACCGGGATCCCCTGCCAACAGCACTGACTGCCTCTACATGCCCACCAAGCAATTCCATCTTGTGCTTGACGATGGAAAGGCCAAGCCCGGTGCCGCCGCTTCGTCTGTCCCTGGCCCAGTCGACCCTGTAAAAGCGTTCGAAAACCCTTGGCAGTTCGTCTTCGGGTATGCCAACGCCAGTGTCTTCCACGCTCAGCTTGGCTTCGACGGAAGCACCATTACACCCCGCCTCTACCTGCACAAAGACAGTACCACCAGGGGGCGTATACTTGATGGCATTCTGGAGCAGTTCCAGAAGCGAGTCCCTGATCATGTCTGGGTCGGAAAAAATACTGCCGATTTCGCCTGATACTGTGACCTCTAACTTCAGTCCTGCGGCCTTCGCGCTTTCCTCCATAAGGCGTGCCACACCGCACACCAGGGATCGGAGGTCCACTTCCTGAATCTTGGGCTTTACTGCTCCGGACTCAAGTTTACTCAGCTCAAGCAGGCTTTCCACAATCCGTGTCAGCCGCTGGGCTTCATCGTGAATGATCTGGAGAAACTCGCGCGCGGTTGTGGTGTCAAGGTTTTCTGACGCAAGCAGAGTCTCAGCGAACCCCTGTATGGAAGTGAGGGGGGTCTTGAGTTCGTGGGAAACGTTCGCTACGAAATCTGCCCGTATCCTTTCCAGGCGCTTGAGCTGACTTATGTCATTCATAATAACCAAGTAACCCTGTTCGCCCCGTGCAAGGGGAATTACGCTCACGTCCAGCCAGGTACCCGAAGGACGCTGGAGCTCAACCTGGCGGGCGACTTTGCTGCCTGTCCGCGCCGCTTCCTCCACTGCCACCCACACATCCCAATTCCTTATGGTCTCGAGGAAACTCCTTCTACCCACGATTTCCGAGGGTATCGCCAGCATTCTCACAGAAGCGTTATTTGCAATCAGAACGCTGAACTCCCTGTCCAGCAAGATCACCCCGTTGGGCGTGTTGTCAAGAATCTCCTGCAAGCGCAATCTCGTTTGGTCCAGAAGCTCGATTTTGTCTCGAATAGTGGCCACCATAGAATCGATCGCGGATCCTAGCTGCGCGATCTCATCTGTGCCCGAAACCTGGATGGTGCGGTAGAGCTCACCCTGTCTTATCAAACTGCATTGGTGTACGAGTCCCACTAGCCTTTGAGTAGCGCTTCTGTTCTGCAGCCAGATCGCAATCATGGTTAAACTGAGCACTGCCACCACGGGGTTGTCCCAAAGATCGTGGAATTTGAAGGTGGCGGTCCCTCAAGTCCCCGTGATATAACGGGGTGGAA
>JBNARI010000032.1:0-16937 GCA_049718765.1 Bacillota bacterium
CAACCTTTGGGCCCAACTTGTTTTTACAGCAAATCTGAGACTTGACCGGTGAGGCCAGCACACTGAGCGAGTACAGCATGGTTCCCGAAGTGGGAGATGTTGAGCCTATGCTGGGGATAGTAGTCAGGATTTGGGGGAAGGCTTTGAGGAATTCCCTGGCTATGACTGCATCAGGCTTCTTGATCTGTGACTTCAGGAACTCAATGTTACGCAGGGTAAGGCTCGGGGTAACTGCGACAGCATCCTGCATTTTACGGGTTGAGCCTGTGGGATGGCTTAGCTGCAGACTCCATGGGCATTGCGGCTTCTTCGGGGTTTTAGCCTGTTGTTAGTGTTTTGAACGATGAAGGAGGCCAGTTCTTGGATGGCAAGGTTAAGAAGCTTTTCCGAGGTGAACTGGTCCAGGACAGCAGTTGAGGCCTTTCCGAAGAGTTACTGAACGGGTTTGAGTCCTTGTAGGTGGAGGACTCTAAGAACAGCAGGTTCATGGCTCTGGTTTGCTCCGTGACAAGCGTTTGGATCATGTGGAACCTGAGGCAGGTGAGTTGGTGAGGTGGGGTCTTTGGTCATCTGAGCCTTGGAGTGGGGTATCAGTCAACCGAACGCGCCCCTTTGGGCGATGGCGTAGGTGTTGAGGGCATCGGTCTTGGGTTTGTACGAGTGGGACTTTTTTGAAATTGTCCACATTTAAGGACCGATCTCGTGGATCAGTGGGAGTACTGTTTCAGGGAATTCAGGTGGAAGAGGAAAAACTCGTCTGCTGGGACTTAAGGGGTCATCCTTTTCCGGGAAGTCACAGGAAGCCATGCAATAGGGGGTGGTCTCGCTCATATCTGTCGAGTGGATTGTGTTAGGAAACCCGGTTGGTCTAGTCGCCGGGTAGAAACTGGAAAGACCGAGCAGAGGTGGCAGTTGGAACTTGGAACAAGGGAAGTAACAGCGCGGGGCTTTAGGCAATGACTAGCAGCGATAAAAATCATAATGCCGTGCTCAGGGAGGGAGAAGTATGGCAAAAGGATTGGAGATGCTGATTGTTTTCCTGGTGTACTCGGTAGCGGTAGCCGTATTCGGAGTCGTAATGGCTGGTAAACAGAAGTCCGGTGAGCAATTCTTGCTTGCTTCCCGAAGCCTTGGGTCTGGGCTGGTTTTCGCCACGACGCTTGCGACGCTCATAGGTACAGGGTCAAGTATGGGGGCGTGTGGTCTTGGCTACAAGATGGGTTTCAGTGGGTTAGTATACGGGATCGGCTCAGTGACGGGGATGTTGCTTGTAACCTTGTTGTTTACTGACACGAGAAAATACGGGTTTGCCACAATGTCCGAAGAAGTTTCGATGTATTACGGGGCTAATAAACCCATCCAAATCATAGTAGCAGCACTCCTGTTCCTGGCTGAGGTCGGCTGGTTGGGTGTTCACATGATGGGGGGAGGAACCTATCTCAGCTGGGTAACCGGCCTAGACATCAAGCTTGCGATACTAATAACAGCTTTGGCATTCGCAGTTTATAGTCTATTTGGGGGTTATTTGGCAGTAGTGTGGACGGATCTTGTGCAATTGATAGTGCTATCTGCAGGGCTTTTGCTTCTCGGCATAATGTCGGTGCCCGCAGCTGGCGGATGGGAACGGATACGTCAGGCTGTCCCCCAGGACTACTTCAAGTTACTGGGACCTAGCTCGGGTGGAATTTGGCCATTAATAGCTCTGTGGCTTTCATTGATCATACAAGCGCCATGCATGCCTGCGTATAGGCAACGGATATACTCGTCGAGATCAGTGGAAGACGCGAGGAAGTCATTCCTGTTAACTGCGGTTTGTTATGCTGCGTTTATGTTTATTCCTATTGTCATCGGTATTTCTGCTTACGCCATTAATCCAAAGCTCCCAAGGCAAGACCTAGCCTTCCCGTTCATGCTTACCAACGTATTTCCCCCACTGCTCGGCGCTCTTTTTCTGAGCGCTGGGCTGTCCGCGACTGCCTCGTCTGCGGATAGTGATCTTATTGCTGCAGTTAGTCTTCTTATTTCTGACTTGTGGTACCTAGTAACGGGCAAGCTCCCGGCTAAGGAAAAAATGGTGGCCTATTCACGGGTTGGAACAGGCGTGGTGGCCGCGATTGCCTTTTGTTTTACTCTCTTTGCCAAGAGCATAATTGATCTCATTACTAAGCTGGCGGGAACGGTCTTTTCGGGCTTGGTAGTTACGATTCTACTTGGTAGGTACTGGAAACGGGCGACATGGCAGGGGGGTGTGGCGTCGATAGTTTGCGGAAGCACTACAGCCTTCTTAGTCATGGGCAACCCAGCCTGGAAGGCCGCTTGGAGCCAGCCGGCTGTTCCTGCCCTGATAGCGGCATTCATTGCGCATGTTGCAGTGAGTCTTCTGACGCCCGCCACAAGCGTTCCTGAGAGCCAGGCGCTTGAGATCCTGAAGGCCAGGAGGCAACAAATGGGGCTGTGACCCTTCTGTGCTAGGAACGACGGGATTGCCTTGTCTGAGAAGGTCAGGCTGGGACTGTTCTGCTCAGGAAAATTAGGAAGTCCCAGTCTGACCGAATTGGTCGCCTTGTAACCAAGAGGAAGGTGATTGGGTTATGAAAACGGTTGTTATCACAGACTACAGCTATCCGGATGTAGAACTCGAACGGGCAATAATAGAAGGAGCCGGGTTTCGCTTGGTTGACTACCGCGACAGGATCACCGAGGACGACGTTATCCCTGTTACCTCAATGGCAGATGCAGTTATTGTGCAGCGGGCTAAGATATCGGAACGAGTAATAGGTGCGATGAGCCAGTGCCAGGTAATTGTCAGGTACGGAGTGGGGGTTGACAACGTAGATGTCAGAGCTGCCACCCGCCGGGGGATACTCGTCTGCAATGTTCCTGACTATGGAACTACGGATGTAGCTGATCACACTATGACTCTGCTGCTTGCTTGCCACAGGGGCATTGTTGAGCTGACCAAAGCCGTGAAGGCACAGGTATGGAATTACCGGATTGTCGAGCCGCTGCACCGGTTAAGCGCGTGCTGTCTCGGGATAATCGGTTGCGGTCGGATCGGCAGGGAGGTGGCTCTGAGAGCTCGAGTGTTTGGGATGGAGGTGATCGGATATGATCCGTATGTGGACAGGAAGTCGGTGGAAGCTGCTGGAATAAGACTCACTTCTCTTCAGGAACTACTCGAAAAGGCAGATTTCGTTACTATTCACACGCCGCTGACTGAGGAAACCAGAGGCATGATAGGTCAGCGTGAACTGAGGCGTATGAAGCCTGGAGCAATATTGGTGAATACAGCGCGAGGCGGCATCGTTGATGAAGAGGCCTTGTACTTCGCCTTGAGGGACAGGAGGCTTAGGGCCGCGGCATTGGATGTTTTCGCGATTGAACCGCTTGGACGCAGTCTGTTGACCACACTGGATAACGTAATCCTGACCCCACACTGCGCATGGTATTCAGAAGAGGCGATGCTTGACCTAAAGAAAAAGGTCGCCGAGGAGGTCGTAAGGGTTCTAAAGGGGAATAGGCCGCTAAACCCGGTCAACCCGGATGTGCTGGGCAAGGAGTAGCGCGGAAAAAGAGCCTGGTTACGTCTGTGGGAGGCACCTTTTAAGCAAGGGAGGGTTTTGGTTTCCATTGCAGCCAATCTATTGCTAGTTGGTAGGGAGGTCGCTGTGGAGGCAGCAAGGTGTAGCGCTGGAAGGGAGAGGGCGTGGTAGGGTATGCGTGGCGGCTATGCTGAGAGGGGAAGGCTCCATAAGTGCGATAGGGTTGTGGGGAGCGGAAAAGTGAGTCATCCCAAAACGACCAAGATGAGATAAAGCGCTGTGGAGCGACGGGGTATTTTCGTAATCGCGTGAGTATTAGCAGCATGCAGGTTACCAGGGGAAAATTGCCAAGTTATCTGCCTCAATTACCACAAATGCGATAATCTTAGGGGATTAAGAAAGTATAAGAACGAAATAGGAGGAATTTACTAGTGCTGGCGCTTGTAAAACGTTCTAACGAAATGAATGACGCGGATGTAATGGAAGTACCAGTACCGACTGTGGGTGCGGGAGAAGTACTCATAAAGGTGAGATATGCCGGGATTTGCGGGACTGACCTTCACATATTGGCCAACGAATTCCCGCACAAGGTGCCCGTAACGCTGGGGCACGAGTATTCCGGGGAGATTGCAGCTTTGGGACCGGAAGTAGCAGGTTTTAAAATCGGAGATAGGGTGGTTGCGGAACCCAACGTTGGCGTGTGTGGCACGTGTTTTTTGTGTAGAGGTGGTAACTATCACGTGTGCAGTAAGAAACGAGCTCCAGGGTCGGGCCAGGATGGAGCATTCGCGGAGTTCGTAAAGGTGCCTGCAGTGGTGCTTCATAAAATTCCCGAATCAGTGTCTTTCAGAGAGGCAGCCCTTACTGAGCCAGCTGCTGTTGCAGCTCATGCTGTGTACTGTAGAGTTGGGGTTAAGCCGGGTGACCTGGTAGTTGTTATGGGTCCAGGGCCGATCGGCTTGCTTTGTGCGCAGCTTGCCATAATTGCGGGTGCGAAAGTCTTGATTGCAGGTCGGGGGTCAGACGAAAGGCGTCTTCAAGTTGCGGAGGCCATGGGAGCCGTGGCCATCAACATTGAAGAAGCCGATCTGCAGTCTGCGGTGAGCCAGCTGAGTAGACGAGGTGGTGCTGATGTGGTTATCGAGGCTTCGGGAAGTGCGGGGGCGATCAATGAAGCCATAAAGATTGTGCGCACTTGCGGAAGGATGGGTATAGTTGGCATTCCTACTGCTGGCTTACTGAACATCAACTGGTCGCAATATGTTTATAAGTCGGTGGACGTGTATTTTGCTTATAGCTCCAATTCAGACGACTGGGAACGAGTACTTTTCCTCATGGATCGGCGCAAGCTCTGCTTAGACCTACTGATTAGTCACGAATTCCCTCTCTCTGATTGGAAGACAGCGTTTGAACTCGCACGTAGCGGTAAAGGAATCAAGATTCTCTTGAGTCCAGTTGGTAGCTAGTACGAAAGATTGGATTGCTCAAAATGGTGTGCCTCTTCGTACAAGGGGGCGCACTATCGGATCGAGTTTGGGAGACGTGGCAAGCCAGGGAAAGTCCCAATTACACTAGTTTGAGGGTAGACGAATGCTTAGTCCTTTCAGCGACGGGAACCGGAAAGTGACAAAGCTGGGGCAGTAGTTTTCTAACGAATAAGAAGACCAGCCTCACTGTGGAAAATGCGAACGCATCGTGTATGAATAGTTCGATTATCTCCCTGAGGAGTTGTGGAACCGCAGCCTGTTTCGGTAAGCTTTGAATTTACTGGCTATGAGGGTGTTAATTCGGATTTCGGTGGCTCCAAGGCGAACCGTGCATACTGCTGTTATGCTATGGAAATGCGGACTTCAGTAGCAGCGAACTGTCCTGCTATGGAGTTTGAGAGGAAGGGCCTACACATGACAACTCTTAAGGTGTACATTTCTTGCGAGATCCTGATGATAACGGTATCGCGATCGAAGAAAGCATCCAGTAAGGCATGCGAGCGCTAGCGGAGAACTGAAAATGGTGCCTAGACGCGCTGGAGCGCTCGACGCGGAGGTGTCGTGAATGCAAGTTGAGCGGAAACTTGAGCAGCTGGGCCTAAGCCTGCCTGAGCCTGCAAAGCCCACAGCGAGTTTCATGCCGTGTGTCAGAGACGGTCGGTATGTTTACTTGTCCGGTCACGGCCCCTTCCGCAATGGGATGCCACTGTACGTGGGTCGTGTGGGTGATGAGCTTACGGAGCAACAAGCGTATGAAGCCGCACGAGAGTGCGCCCTGGCACTGCTGGCGACGTTAAAGGCCGAGATTGGCGATCTTGATAGAGTCGAGAGAATTATTAAGGTGCTTGGTTTCGTTAGCAGTGCCCCTGGGTTCTGCAGGCAGCCATGGGTCCTAAATGGTGCTTCCGACCTTTTTGTGGCGTTGTATGGAGAGAGGGGAAAGCACGCGAGATCTGCCATCGGGACGAACCAGCTTCCGTTGAACATCCCGGTGGAGATTGAGATGGTCGTACGCGTCTCAGAGTGAACAACTATTGTTTTGGACACCATGTAGAGGTGTTTTGCGTATAATTGGGATCTAAGCTGCAGCTGCTGACGCTGCGTTTCCGAGATTCAGGCAACCATCTAGATATTAGACGTCTTGTACCGGAGCTGGGGAGTGAGTCCTAGCTGATGGCTTGGCTTGCGGGAAAGCGTGGAGTACGCCGATGCAGGATTCCACTGGATCGCTAAATCAATTGTGCTAGGGAGCCTCACATACTTCAGTAACTGGTAAGAACTTAGACTTAACACACGTGGGGAAAGATTGCGGTATGCGTGCGGATTTGCTGATTGAAGAGGTCACAATTGTCGATGGCACCGGCCAGCCATGCTTTTCCGGCTATGTAGCTGTGAAAGACGACACTATTGTCAAAGTAGGTTCGGGGGTGCCATCGGGCATGAGTGCGAGACAGACGTACTGTTTTCCCGAGTGTTTGTTGTGCCCTGGGTTTATCGACATCCATGGCCACTCTGACCTAGCACTTCTTCACGAGCCTGCAGTCGTTTACAAGCTAGCGCAGGGGGTGACTACAGAGGTCATAGGCAATTGTGGGCTCACAGTAGCTCCGCTGTCGGGTGAGGAGAGACAGGAATGGGTGGACTACTTGGGGTACCTGCTTGGAGATTACCCGGTGCCCTGGTGTTGGGATTCGTTCGATGCGTATCTGGAAAAGGTGGAGGCAGCAGGACCGGGAGTCAATGTGGTGCCCCTTGTTGGTCACTGCGCTATTCGAGCAGCCGTGATGGGGTTTTGTAAGCGGCAACCGTCGGCTGGCGAGATGCAACTGATGAAACAGTTGCTGACAGAGGCGATGGAGCGTGGGGTATTTGGGGTTTCCTTTGGCCTTGGATACCCCCCCGGGGGGTGGGCGGATCAGCAAGAAATGGAGGAATTGGCATCTGTAGTTGCAACCTATGATGGTGTTTGCACGGTTCACATGAGGAACTACTCGCGCGCTCTTTCGCAAGCCGTTAACGAAGTGCTCAATGTGGGGCGCAACACTGGTTGCCGAATGCAGATTTCGCATTTCCAAGCAGGTGGGCGTGATAATTGGGGTACTGTGGATTTTCCCCTAGCAGATATTGCCCGCGCACGTGATGCGGGTCAAAAGGTCCTTATTGACATGTATCCTTACTGCGGAGGAAGCGGGTACCTTTCTGCGTTCCTACCGCTTGATTTGTGGGAGGGGGGGCCTAGTGTTGCATGGAAGCGCTTGGCTGACCCACGCGTAGTGGGATGGTTGCGACAGGAGCTCTCAGGGATTGATTGGTCTATTGTCACTATCCGGGGAGTTAGATCGGATTGGGGCCGGGATTTTATGAATTGTTCAATTGAAGAAGTGGCGGACCGATTGAAGTGTGACCCGGTGAGCGCAATGGCTCGCTTGCTAGTAGCAGAACGGGGGAAGGTGCTAATCACCGCGCTGGGTAACGTAGCTGAAGCAGACCTGCGCCAGACTTTGATAAGTGACTTTTGTGCGGTGTGCTCAGACGGGCTTCCTGCAAGAGAAGCTTTGCCGCACCCTAGGACGTATGGAGCATTTTCACGCTTCATATCGCGGTACGTGTTTGGGGAACGATTAGTGTCGGTTGAAGAAGGGGTGCGCAGGTGTTGCTCCTTGGCAGCCGACCAGTTTGGCCTGGTGGACAGAGGAAGAATTGCGGAAGGCGCAAAAGCAGATCTTGTGGTTATCGACCCTGGGACCATTGATGAAGGTGCTACCCATGAAGAGCCGCTAAAGTACCCCCAAGGCTTTCGGCTTGTCGTGGTTAATGGTCAGGTAGTCATCGAAGACGGCAAACTAAAGCCGATCAGGGCAGGGCGTGTTCTTAGGAGGGCTGTGAAAAAGTGTAGGTAGGTGGTCAAGTTGTTTGGGCGTCTTGTACCGGTGATGCTGGGCGCTGAATCCGTCAGGATGTCGTCCGAGCTCCGCGCCGTGTAAGAGCTTGGTTTGGGCACTTGCTATCTTGACGCGCGGAAGCCTTGAGAACCGTCTGTGGAGTTCTCTATATCATTGACGTCTAAGAATTAATTGAGGAAAACCTGGCCCACCCGTCCGGGATGGTGTAATCCTTTTTGGTAGGTAGGCCCTTTTAAGCCCCCGAATGGAGTTGGAGAAAAACACTGTATGAAGGTATACTCGACCAAGGGGGCATTGAACTTATTGCTGCGAAGATAACCTACTAGGCAGAGATGTTTACAGAATTGATTAATTAAGCTGTGCCCTGCTGCGTGCTTTACAGTACAAGCATGTTGGGCTAATCCGGAACCGAGCCTACAGTTCGGATCGAAGACTCTCATTCTGTTGGTGGTCTTCCCCTCAAGCTGGGGTAATGGCACTCGGACCAAGCGCGTAAATCACAAAGACATGGAGGAGAGGCGAAGCATAAGCTGCCGGCTCTTAAGCGACCAGGCCATTCCGAGCTTAAGACAGATCAGTTTTGCGGGTCATATTACCCAAGAATGTGGCCTGCCGCGTTGTTCCTCGAGTGGTCTGTTAAGTGTACCTTTTGATGGGGTCTGTATCTAGTTCTAGGTATGGTTCTCGGGCTAATAGCTGTAGTGGGTACCCGTCGGTGGATATGCTGGTTGTTTCCAGCCAGATGCGGGCAACTACAAGGACTAGATTCTTCTGTCAATGCAATGGCAGTTGGGCCCAGCTTGGTGACCGAGTAGGTGCTTGAGGATGCATTTCAGGGTGGATAAGTTGAGGAGGTGAAGGTGGCGGCGCTGAGCAGATAGGAAAGCCTCAAGCTAGCTACCTCTGGCGAACTGCAAGCGGTAGGTGGACGCCTTATATGCAAAGCTTCTCGGGTCTTTAGATTTCAACCTTGGTGAGAAGCAAGAGGAGGGCTGCGCAAAATGGACTCTGGTCTTAAGCTCAAGATGTTCAGGCTCATGGTAACGATCAGGAACTTCGAATATGCAACTTGGGACTTATACACGCAGGGGCTCATGCCGGGACTGGCTCACCTTTACATCGGCGAAGAGGCCGTTGCTGTAGGTGCATGCTGTGTCCTCAACGCTGACGATTACATAACTAGCACGCACAGGGGCCACGGCCATTTGATTGCTAAGGGCGGCGATCTTAATCGCATGATGGCGGAGATTCTTGGTAAGAAGACAGGCTATTGCAAGGGTAAAGGCGGGTCTATGCACATTGCCGACATTGACCTCGGCATACTTGGGGCGAATGGCATCGTTGGTGGTGGGCTGCCAATAGCTGTGGGTGCGGGTCTGTCTGCAAAGATGAGGAAAACCAAGCAGGTTACAGTGTGCTTTTTCGGAGACGGCGCCTCAAACCAGGGCACATTCCATGAGAGCCTGAATATGGCCTCAATCTGGAAACTCCCCGTGATATTCGTTTGTGAAAACAACTTGTATGGCATTTCACTGGCCCAGAGCAAGCACCAAAACATAAAGGACATAGCCGATAGGGCAGTGGCGTATGGCATTCCAGGGCAGGTTGTGGATGGCAACGATGTAATTGCCGTATATGAGGCAGTGAAAGCAGCTGCTGAGAGGGCAAGGAATGGGGAGGGCCCCACGTTGATAGAGTGCAAGACTTACCGGTGGGGCGGCCACCACGTGGGGGATCCCAACATGGGGGCACTGTACAGGCCCAAGGAAGAGATGGAGGAATGGAAGCAGAAATGCCCCATCAAGCGGTTCCGGCAACATCTCATCGAAACGGGTGTAGCGCGACCTGAGGATTTGGACAAAATCGAGGCAGAATGCAAGGAGGCTGTGGCAGCGGCGGTAGAATACGCCAAAGCCAGTCCGTATCCGGAGCCTGCGGAGTTATACGAAGACGTGTTCTACGAGGAACGCAACTAAAGAAAAGTTAGGACTAAAGAGGAGGTCGCACTCATGAGGAAGATACGCTATGTGGAAGCGCTTCGGGAAGCATTGAGGGAAGAAATGCGGCGCGACGAGAGGGTTTTCTTAATGGGCGAAGACATTGGAAGGTACGGCGGGATATTCAGAGTTACGGAAGGGCTGTGGCAGGAGTTCGGCGAGGAAAGAGTTCGGGACACGCCAATCACCGAGGCGGCTATTGTGGGGGCAGCCTTGGGAGCTGCAGTTACGGGGATGCGGCCGGTAATCGAGATCATGTTCATGGACTTCATAACTGTTTGCGCAGACCAGTTATTCAACCAAATGGCCAAGATGCGGTACATGTTTGGGGGGAAGGCCAAGATTCCGGTGGTAATCCGCACCAACATCGGCGCGGGTAGGTCCTCGGCTGCTCAGCACTCGCAGAGCCTGCACGCTTGGGCTGTGCATGTGCCCGGCCTGAAGGTTGCCATTCCCTCCACTCCCTACGATGCAAAGGGACTGTTGAAGACTGCAATTCGAGATGACAACCCTGTGCTCTTCCTTGAGCACAAGTTCCTTTACACGACCGAAGGCGAGGTGCCGGAGGAAGAGTATACAGTACCCTTTGGCAAGGCGGCGGTCAGGAGAACTGGCAAGGATGTGACAGTAGTTGCTACGTCAAAGTTGGTGGAGAAAGCTCTAAGAGTTGCAGAACGGCTTGCTGGAGAGGGAATCGATGTTGAAGTCATCGACCCGAGGACGCTTGTTCCTTATGACAGAGCGACAGTAGCAGAGTCAGTAAGGAAAACTGGGCGCCTGGTAGTTTGCGATGAAGGGTACGAAACATGCGGTGTGGCTGCGGAGATCGCGTTTAAAGCCATGCAGGATGCATTCTACAGCTTGAAAGCTCCGATAAAGAGGGTCTGTGCTCCGGATGTGCCTGTCCCGTTCAGCCCTGCTTTGGAGAAATTCGTGGTTGTGCCGGAAGAAGACATCGAAAAGGCTATCAGAGAAGTCATGGCTGAATAATTGGAGGGACGCTAAGTGATTACCAAGGTGATAATGCCGAAGCTCGGGTTGACCATGAGCGAAGGCAAACTGGTAAAGTGGCTGAAGCACGAAGGGGATAAAGTGAAACAGGGCGAAGGTCTGATGGAGGTCATGACCGACAAGGTCACCACGGAAGTGGAAGCACCAGGGGATGGAGTATTAAGGAAGATCATCGTTCCAGAAGGCTCCACTGTGCCGTGTGGCTCTGTGATTGCCATCATTGCTGATGAGGCTGAGGATATATCTCCCGTGCTTGCTGAGCTTGGACTTACACCTGCGAGGGAGCCTGCTCCGCGGCCTGTGCAGGCGGCACCGCAGGAGGTGAAGGCCAGTCCCGCAGTGCGTCGGCTGGCAAAGGAGCTTGGCGTAGACCTCGGAAAGGTGAAAGGTAGCGGACCTGAGGGCAGGATTACTGAAAACGACGTTAGGGCGGCGGCTGCGAGCGTGACAGCAGCATCTTCTTCTGCTGTGGACGCAGCAGACTACGGGAGACTCAGGGCAACCCCACTGGCCAGGAGCATTGCGGAGAAAGAGGCCGTTGAGCTTGGTGCTGTGGTTGGCACTGGGCCTGGAGGGCGTATCACTGCGCAAGACGTGCTGGCATACAAGGCGGATCTTGGTTCGGCGGCCTCACTGCCAAGCGAAAAGCCTGCGATTGTGCCCGTTGAGGGTATGAGGGCGATCATCGCAGAACGGATGAGCAGGAGCGCAAGGGAAACTGCCCGAGTCACACTTGTGAGCGAAGTGCGAGTGAACAAGCTGAAGGCTTTCAAGGAGGCAGTTAACGGGCACTTGGAAGGGAAGAAAGGAGTGAGGGTTACCTATACTGATCTGATTGTATGGGCGGCAGCACGTGCACTCAGGAAGCATCCAAATTGCAACGCCTCATGGGCAGGAGACCACATCGAAATCAAGCCGAGGATTAACATCGGCGTGGCCGTGGATGTAGAAGGTGGCTTGATTGTCCCTGTTATAAAAGACGCTGACAAGAAGTCAATTTCTGAGATTGCAGAAACCAGGGAAAGACTGGTGCAGGGCGCAAGAGGCGGCAGGCTCTCTCCCGATGAGCTTGAGGGCGGCACGTTCACTGTGACAAACCTGGGTACGTACGGAGTTGATTTCTTCACGCCTATCATCAATCTGCCTGAGTCGCTCATCCTCGGTGTGGGAAGGATTATTGAAAGGCCTGTGGTACAGGACGGGCAGGTGATAGCGGCGCTCACTGTTTACCTTAGCTTGGTGTTCGACCACAGGGTAGTGGACGGAGCACCAGCGGCACGGCTGCTCAATGAGATAGCTGCTATCCTGCAGGACCCAGTCTTGGCGCTTGTCTAGACAAACCGATTATGTCCGGGAGGTTCCAAAGGATGGCTTGTAAGGTTGTAGTAATTGGGGCAGGTCCGGGGGGGTATGTAGCGGCTCTGAGGGCTGCCTCCTTGGGTGCCAGCGTGGTGCTGGTGGAAAAGGAGCAGCTTGGTGGGGTTTGCCTCAATCGGGGATGCATTCCTACCAAGACATGGCTGAGCAGCGTCGAACTGAAGGAAGAGCTGGTGCGTGCTGAAGCGATGGGCGTGATTGTACCTGAGGCCAGGATTGATGTGAAGATGGTTAAGCACCGTAAGCAGAAGGTAGTGGGGCAGCTTGTGTCTAGCATAAAGAACCTACTTACCCGCCAACGGGTTCTCATAAAAGAGGGGCAGGCCTGTCTGATGCCTAATAACGCTGTGAAGGTGGTAGGTCCAGGAGGCAGAGAGGAAACGGTATTGTTCGATCGCTGTATCGTGGCTACAGGGTCCAAGCCCGCGGCTCCTCCGATACCTGGAATCCAGAAACCGTTTGTGCTTTCGGGCGAAGAAGTTTTCGACATGGAAGAAGTACCGCCTCGGGTGGTGCTGATTGGTGGTGGAGTGATGGGTGTGGAGCTAGCGTACCTTTACAGGGCGCTGGGCTCGCAGGTGACTGTGGTGGAAATGCTAGATCGACTACTGCCCCAGGCAGACGAAGACGTCTCGGCAGCGATTACCAGTGTGCTTAAGACCAAGGGAGTCACAGTTTTAACCAGTTCCAAGGTGGTTTCAATAGAAGGAGACGGCGGAGGCGGTTACGTTGTGGTTCTGGACGGACAACGTGAGTTGCGCCTGGACTGCGACAGAGTAGTGGTTGCCGCTGGGCGAAAGCCAAACACAGATGGCCTTGGGCTGGAGAGTGCTGGCGTGACAATCTCTGGGGGTTGGATCAGGGTGAACGAGCACATGCAGACGAGCAACCCTGTTATTTACGCTGCGGGAGACGTTACAGGGGGGCCGCTTTTGGCCCATGTAGCTTCTGCAGGGGGTATCGTTGCAGCTGAGAACGCTTGTGGCAGGCGATCGAAGCTTGATCTTAAGTGCGTCCCTTCGTGTGTATATACGGCCCCCGAAGCTGCCTGGGTTGGTCTGACCGAAGCGGAAGCCAGGAAGAAGTTCAGCAAAGTGCGCTGTGGCAAATACCCGCTGGAGGGTTCGGGCAGGGCACTCGCGATGGGGAAGGCAGCGGGGTTTGTTAAGGTGATTGCCGAGGAGAAGTACGGCGAAATACTTGGAGTGCATATGGTTGGGCCGAATGTGACAGAAATTGTCGGGGCGGCTGTAACGGCGATGCGCCTTGAATCTACAGCGGAGTTCCTCGGAGATATAATCTATCCCCATCCTACTGTTAGCGAAGCGCTTATGGAAGCGGCGAAAATGGCAGCAGGAAGCTCTCACCTGGTGCCCTATGGAAAGGTTTGATAGCGAGGGGGTTCTCTAATGGCCTTCGGGTATATGGGCAAGTACGCTATTGTTGATTTAACCAGTAAAAGTGTCACCATCGAAAGCTACGACAGGCAATTTTATCGGACCTATCTTGGTGGCAAGGGATTTGTGGCCTATCACCTCCTTCGGCAGATACCACCAGGGACCGACGCGTTGAGTCCCGACAACGTGCTAGTGTTTGCCACTGGGGTTTTAGCTAGTACTAAAGCGCCTGGTTTCTCCAGGGTGGTAGTAGGGGGAAAGTCTCCTCTCACCGATGGATATTGTGAGTCGGAGGTAGGGGGCTCGTGGGGAGCGCAGCTTAAGCGCGCTGGGTACGATGGCCTGATTGTGCGAGGCTCCAGTGCGTCGCCGGTGTGCATCCTGATACAGGACGAAAAGATTTCCGTAGAGGATGCTTCTGAACTGTGGGGTCGTAGTGTTAGCGAGACTTGCGTTGTGCTTAAGGGCAAGCTGGGAAAGACGGCAGCCGTCTTGAGCATCGGACCCGCAGGGGAGAAGCTGGTACGATTTGCATGCGTCATGGAGGACGAAAGGGACGCTGCTGGACGCGGCGGATTGGGTGCGGTAATGGGATCCAAGAAGCTCAAGGCCGTGGCTGTGGTAGGCTCAAAGCCTGTGCCCGTGAGTAATGCAGAAGCCCTGAACAAAATAGCAGCGTGGTTTGGAGCAAGTTTCAGGAACAATGCTCCTTCCGCTGCCCTGAGTAGTAGTGGCACCCCGGGCCTTATTCCCGGCTTACAGGCGTCCTCCATGTTACCGACGCGGAATTTCCGGGCCATGCGTTTTGAGGGGTGGAGGGAGCTTGCCAAGTTGGGCGGGGAGTGGAAGTACCGGGTGAGCAAGGAAGGGTGCTGGGCGTGTCCGATCAGGTGCAAGCTGTCCTTTACAATTGACGACGGAGCTCTAGGCGAGCGACAGATAGCTCACGGGCCTGAATATGAAACTATCGGCGCTTTTGGATCTGCGCTTGGAATCGATGATCCTCTTACTGTACTGAAGGCCAACAACTACTGCAATGATATGGGCTTGGACACGATTTCCACCGGGATGACCATAGCCTTTGCGATGGACTGCGTAGAAAACGGCATTCTGCGCGATCCCGAGCTTCTGCGCCTTGGAGTGAGATTTGGGAACGCGTCCTGCGTGATGCCTTTGCTCGAGATGATTGCCAATCGTTCGGGGATAGGCAGCGTTTTGGCCGAGGGCAGCCTGAGGGCGGCAAAAGCCATTGGAGGGGGAGCAGAGAAGTATGCCATGCAGGTCAAGGGGCAGGAGCTTCCCTTGCACGAGCCCAGGGGGAAAACGGGTGTGGGGCTGGGGTATGCTGTGTCCGATCACGGTGCGGACCACATGACAGCACCACACGATCCATTGTTTGCCAAGCCTGGCGCTTACGGCCTTGAGACAATGGAGTGCGTAGGGCTGACTGAACCTGTGTCACCGGTGAGCTTGGACGAGAAAAAAGTAAGGCAGTATTACTACACGAACATGTGGTGGGATGCACTGAAATGTCTCGGCGCGTGTTTCTTCTGCGTAGTTCCCAGAGGGCTTATGCCCGTGCACATGGTGGTGGAAGCGGTGTCAGCTGCAACCGGTTGGGACTTCAATCTTTGGGAGTTGATGAAGGCAGGAGAGCGTGCGGGCTGTATGGCACGAATGTTCAACGGGCGGGAAGGACCGTGCGCTCCGCGTGACACGTTGCCTGAGCGGTTGTTTTCGGCTTCCGAAGACGGAGATTACCCGGGCATAGACAGAGAACAGTTCCATGCAGCGGTTAAGTTGTATTACCAGATGCGCGGCTGGGACGTGAACACCGGGGTACCAACCAAAGCGAAGTTGGCCGAGCTCGGCTTAGACTGGTTGCTATGAAGGTTCGAGTAAGACTTTGGGGTGGATTAAACGTATACCATCCTGACAGGCTGGGGGACTGTGAAATGGTTCTGGAGTCCGGCGCAACGGTGGATTCTTTGCTTGAGAGGATTAAGGTTCCTGTCGGGATGGCGGCTATTGTCATAGTGAATGGAGTCAAAGCAGAGCTAGACCGCGAGTTGAAGGATAACGACTTTGTGGAGGTGTACCCGCCCATTTGCGGGGGATGAAAAAAACAGGCGGAAAGGAGGAGAGAGTGGTGCAAGGGGAGTTCTCGGGCAAAGTAGTGATGATAACCGGGGCAGCCAGAGGCATAGGTAAGGCGAGTGCAGAACTCTTTGCTGCAAACGGTGCGGCTCTAGCCTTGGGGGATGTTAGGGAGCAGCAGGTTCGAGAAGTGGCTGAGGAGTGTGCCAGACGGTTTGGCGTTGGTACCCTAGCGGTATATCTGGATGTTTGCCAGGCTGAATCGATCAAGAACTTTGTTAAGCGGACTATGGAAGAGTTTGGCAGGATTGACGCGCTTGTTAACAGTGCTGGAGTTTGTGAAATCTGTCCTATTGAGGACATCAGAGAGGCTGCATGGGACCGAGTGATGGAGATCAACGTCAAAGGGCTGTTCATGGTATCCCAGGCTGTACTGCCCATTATGAAAAGCCAGAGGAGCGGCTGCATAGTCAACCTTGGTTCACTGGCGGGACTGGTGGGGGTGTGCTCGTGGGTGCTCACTACGCTGCTTCCAAAGGAGCTGTGATAACCCTTACCAAGTCGTTTGCAAAGGCAGGAGCTGCTTACAATGTGCGTGCCAACTGCGTGTCACCGGGCTTCATAGATACCGATATGACAAAAGGTTTCGGGTATGACCCCAAGAGTGTGCCCCTGGGCTACATTGGGAAAGCTGAGGAAGTGGCCGAGGCCATCTACTTCCTAGCTTCCAGCAGGGCCAGCTACATCACAGGTGCGAACTTGGAGGTAAACGGCGGATATCACATGGGATGAGTTTGGGTCCATGGTTGGAGATTCGTCGCACAGGTGGGAAGGAGTGGTTTTAGTAGTGCTAACGCTCGTGAAATGTTCAAACGTAGCAAATGACGTTCGGCTGATGGATATACCGGTGCCCACTGTTGATGCGGGGGTAACGTCCCGTCAAGTGGTGTAATTCGGCCTCCCTTCGGGTAAGAACATGTCAACTTGCGGCAACTCCTATCAAGGTACGCAAAGCGGTGGTTTGCTCCTCCGTGCCCGCCAGGTTACTGTAGAGTTTTGCCATGGAGTCATGGCTGAAATATCGCTGTGCTACCAGCCACTCCTCCTGCTGTTCCTCCAATATTGC
>JBNARI010000033.1:0-16071 GCA_049718765.1 Bacillota bacterium
CCGACCTCTAGAGGTCGGGGTTGTCAGTTTATTTGAGCGCCTGCAATACCGACACCATGGAAAGGGGTGGGGTTGCGGTGATCCAAGCGCACGGTTTCAGGAGATGGCGCGCGCTGGTTGCCGTTGGATTGTTGGTGGTGCTGCTGGTTGGGACGATTTCTGGTTGTTCCCCTCAGCAGGCAGCATCAAAGCCCAGTGGAAAGCAGGACGTGGTTGAGGAAGCTGTCACTGTGAGGGACAGCGCAGGAAGACAGGTGGAAGTGAAACGTACGCCCAGCAGGGTGATTTCCCTTGCGCCAAGCAACACCGAGATGGTGTTTGCCCTGGGCGCGGGCACACTGCTTGTGGGCGTGGACGAGTACAGCGACTACCCTGAGGAGGCCAAGGCAATTGCAAAAGTGGGAGGCTTTTCCAACCCCAACCCTGAGCTGATTGCTTCCCTCAAGCCTGACCTCTTGCTAGTGGACGACATTCACAGGAGCATCCTGGACCAGCTGGTGAAGATTGGTTGCCCGGTGGTGTTGCTGGCAGCGAGCACCGTGGAAGAAGTGGAAAACAACATTCGTGTTGTTGGGCAAGTTCTCAGGCGCAGCGCTCAGGCGGAGCAGCTGGTCAGGGATATGGAGTCCAGGCTAAGCAAGGTAAGGGAGAAGGTCAAGGCAATTCCCAGCGAAAAGCGGGTGAAAGTGTTTTACGAGGTATACTCAGACCCAATCATGACCGTGGGGCCCAGGACCCTCATACACCATGTGATCGTAGCAGCAGGGGGCAGGAACGTGGCCGAGGATGCAGCCACAGACTACCCGCAGTACAGCCCTGAGGCGGTGGTGCAAAAGAACCCCGATGTGATTGTGTTCCCTGCGTTTCACGGAAGCGAGTCGCTAACCGTTGAGAAGCTGAGGGCTAGACCAGGGTGGTCCAGCATCAAAGCCGTGAGTCAGGACAGGGTTTATCCAATTGACGCCAATGTGATCTCAAGGCCTGGCCCACGAATTGTGGATGCTGTGGAATCCATGGCCAGGCTGCTGTATCCCGAGCTGTTCAAGTGAGGCTTATTTGCGAGGATGAAACGTAGAAGGGCGGTAGCGTTACAGGTTGCAGCTGTGGCCATGGTGGCTTCTGTGGTGATTGGGCTTTGCGCTGGGGCTGCGCAGATTCCAGTCTCCAGGGTGCTGTGGCTGCTGGCTCACCCGTCGGCACAAGCGGCGGAGCCAGAGGCCGTCATCTTGTGGGAGATGAGGTTGCCCAGAGTGCTTGTTGCGTGTTTGGCCGGTGCAGCGCTTGGTGTGGCAGGAGCCATGTTCCAGGCGTTGTTCAGGAATCCCATGGCAGACCCGTATATAATCGGCGCTTCTTCAGGCGCTGGCCTAGGTGCCGTACTGGCCATGCTTTGGTGGTCAGGTGGGCATGGGTGTGTACAGGGACTGAGGATGGTGCCTTTGGCAGCTTTCGTTGGTGCCCTTGGAGCGGTGGTGCTGGCTTACCTTCTTGCCAGGACCAGGGCAGGGGTACAAATGTTCACGCTGCTGCTGTCTGGGGTTTCGGTGAACGCCTTCCTGTCGGCCATGGTGTCCATGGTTATATACTTTGCGGGCAAGCGCCTCCATGAAATGATCATTTGGCTCATGGGAGGGTTTGTGAGTGCCTCATGGCCTGACGTGGTACTGGTGGCACCGTACGTGCTCGTAGGAAGCGGGCTGGCCTACCTCAAGTCCAGGGAACTCAACGCAATGGCCTTGGGTGAGGAGACTGCCCACGTCACGGGGATCGACGTGGGGCGTACCAGGCTGGTCATAGTAGGGGTGGCCTCTGTGTTGACCGCGGCGGCAGTGGCGGCGGGTGGGCTCATTGGATTCGTAGGCCTGGTTGTGCCCCACGTGTTGAGGATCGTTGGGGGCGCGGAGCACAGGTACCTTATCCCGGCCAGCTTTTTCGGGGGTGGGGCGCTATTGGTGCTTGCAGACACCTTGTCAAGAGTGGTGATTGCGCCCACGGAACTGCCGGTGGGAGTGATCACGGCGCTCTTGGGTGGACCATTCTTCGCTTGGGTGCTTAGGAGGACCCGCGCTAAGGGGCAGGTGTAGAGCCATGAGGTTTCAAGTGTGTGGTGTGTGCTTCAGTTACGCTTCAAGGAAAGCCCTGGATCACGTGGTACTAGAGTTGCCCGCAGGGAGCTTCGCAGCGCTGGTTGGGCCCAACGGTTCGGGCAAGTCCACATTGCTCAAGTGCATGTGCAAGTTGCTGTCTCCCTCCGGCGGCGCAGTGTTGGTGGATGGTATCCCCCTATCCCAAATGAGCGTCCGCGAGGTGGCTCGGCGCGTGGGCGTGGTGCCTCAAGAACCCCCCCAGAAGTTCGACTTCACTGTGGAAGAGCTCGTAATGATGGGAAGAAATCCCCACTTGGGGTTGTTTGCCCGGGAGGGGCCCCGGGACTACGATGCGGTGAGGGAAGCCATGGCCGAAACGGGGGTGCTGCACCTGGCAGGAAGGCTAATGGGAGAGCTCAGCGGGGGAGAGCTGCAGCGGGTGTTAATTGCGCGGGCCTTGGCCCAGCGGCCTTGCGCACTTCTGCTGGACGAGCCCACTGCCCACCTGGACTTGAAGTACCAGCACGAAATCATGGCGCTGTTGAAGCAGATAAACAGGGAAAAGGGCATAACTGTGCTGGCAGCAATTCACGACCTGAACCTTGCGGCGCAGCATTTCGATGAGTTCATCCTGATGAGCGAGGGGAAAGTGTACGCTGCTGGCTCCAGGAAGGAAGTGATCACCCACGAGAATCTGGCTGCAGTGTACGGGGAAGGCGTGGTGGTCTGCGCCCACCCAGTGTTTAACTGGCCAATAGTGACTATGAACGGAGATGGGGCATATGATACTGGTCACGGGGGGAGCGCGCAGCGGAAAGAGCGCGTTTGCACAGCGCTTGGCGGAGCAAATGGGCGGCCAGGTGGTGTACTGTGCCACCGCAACGGTGACTGACGAGGAGATGAAACATCGGGTTGAAGTGCACCGCAAGGCCCGGCCCGCATCTTGGTTGACTGTGGAAAAACCGCTGCTTAGCGCCAAGGACTTGTGCCTCCTGGATTCCAAGGAGCGGACCATCATCATAGATTGTTTGGCTACCCTCACAAGCAACCTGCTCCTGCCCGAGACGGGCATAAACGGCAGCCTCGTCACGGGCGAGGTGCTCAGCGGCCAACTTGTGGAGCGCATTTCCTCTAAGGTGCTTGGAGCTCTGGAAGCGCTGGTGGACAAGGCAGCCCAAGTGTCCGGTCAAGTGATAATCGTCACCAACGAGGTGGGCTGGGGCCTGGTGCCCGGTACTCCATTGGGCCGGCTGTTCAGGGACTTGCTTGGAAGGGCAAACCAGATGGCTGCTGCCCGAGCCAGCAAAGTTTATTTGCTTGTGGCTGGCATACCCGTACGGATAAAATAACTCTGGTAGGCTATGCCAAGGCTTGCGTGTGTCCAACAAACCTGGGAAGAGCTGCTCACAGCAGTGAGCATGCTTACAATATTGCCAGTCCCTTGCAGGGAGCACCTGTTAGTGAACTCGCCCAGGTGGTTCGGTCTGGTTGGGGCTGTGATGGGCACTTTCCTTGGGTTTGGCCTCAGGTTGGCAAGTCTGGCCCTGCCCCCTCAGTTGGCGAGTGCCATGATTGTGTTGCTAGACGGAGTGCTCACCGGGGGCATGCACCTTGACGGCCTTGCGGACACCTTCGATGGTCTTGGCGTCCACGGTGACCGGCTGCGGGCGCTAGAAGCCATGAGAGACAGCAGAATTGGCGCCACAGGGGCTGCTGGCCTGGGGGTGCACCTCCTGGTCAAATGGGCATCGCTTCAGTCCCTGATGGGGCTTGCGCCTGCCTTGTGGGTGATGTTGCCCGCTGTGGCTTGGGCTGTTGGGCGCTTCTGCGCTGCTTGGTGCATGTACAGGTACCCCTATGCCCGCTCTGGCAATGGGCTGGGAAAGCCCTTTTCCAGGACAGTGCCCCTGGGTTCGGTGATCTGGTGTGGGGTGCTTTGGGCTGGTTACTTGTGCGCCCTGGGTGTAATAGTAGCGCTGGGGCAACCCACTTCCCAGAAGGCCGTCATGCTGAAGCTCTGGGGACCGTGCGCAGCTGCGCTTGTGACTGGTGCATCATGTAGCCTGTGGTTTGTGGGTCTGGTCGCACGCAGGATTGGTGGCGTCACAGGCGACGTGTACGGAGCTGTGGTAGAGTTGGGGTGTGTGGGCGCCCTGATTGGTGGCATTGCAGTGGCTTGGCTTGCTGGAAGGACATGATGGCGGTGGTGAGCACACGGGCAGGAGTGCTCTTCGATTTGGACGGCACATTATACGACCTGGAGCGGCCCATGCGCCTGGCCCTGAAAGCAATTGCTCCAGAACACTTGCGCGAGGTTATCGAGGACAGATTCTGGAATTGTTACTTTTCCCGGGAAAACTCCCAGCCAGACGACGTCAACCAGTTCGTGGGGGTAATCCTGGAGGCGGCGGTGGGTGAGCCTGGGTGGAAGAGCAGGGGTGGAGAGCTGATGGAGCTTTTTTTATCCCAGGTGGCTCCACACAGGGGAGTGACGGAGTTCTTGGCTGAACTTGCTTCCCGAGATGTGCCCATGGGGATTGTCACCAACGGACCTATGGTGTTCCAAATGGCCAAGCTCCGCCGGTTGGGACTTGACAGGTGGTTCAATCAGGAAAATCTGTTTGCACCGGGTGGTTTGGTAGAGCCCAAGCCTTCACCTGGCATTTTCCAACAGGCCTGTTCGGCGTTGGGTCTGGACCCTCGCAGGAGCGTCTTCGTGGGAGACAACCCCTACACGGATTCGGGCGCAGTCGATGCAGGTATGGTGACTGTGCTGGTGCAGCCCCAGAGCCAATGTGGCGCTGCGCTACAACGTCCGCCAACTCACGAGGACGTAGAGTTATCAAGGAGACTGAGCAGCCCCAGGCTCCACCGGGTGCTACGGTTCGAAGAGGCCGCAAGGTTCGTGAAATGCTTGATTCTAGGGTGAAACCAATGGACATTTGGGTGGTGTACTTCAGCGGCTCGGGTAACACCAGGCTGGTGGGAGAGGCCCTTGCCAGGGCCATCCCCGTGTTTGCCCATGGGCAAGGACAAGATGTTGCCGTAAGGTGCAACAGCGTGGAGGAGCTTTACACCGGGGCTCTCAGGGGGGCGGACGCACTGGTGGCGGGCTTTCCTGTTTACGCCTTTCACGCACCGCTGACGTTCAGGAAATTTGTGGAGAGGCTTCCCCATGGCCAGGGCAAACCCGTTTTCCTCTATTGCACCCATGGAGGGGCACCGTTCCTTGCGCTGAGGGTTGTGGCCAGGAGCTTTGCGTGTCAGGGCTACCGTGTGGTGGGCGCCAAATCAATTCCCATGCCTGACACTATAGCAGTTGTCATGTCCAAGAAAGACTTGGGAAAGGCGCAATCCAGCGATAGGCGCCGAAGCCTTCAACGCCAGGTAGAAGGGCTTGCAGCCCTGGTGGTGGAAAGGCTAATGGATGTGAGAGGGGTGGCAGCCAAGGTGCGGCTTGCCTCCCCAGTGGAGGAGTGGCTTACGGGCGCATTGAACGTTCTTGGGCGAGGCGCACTTAGTTTAGCCCTGAGGCGGGGTTTCTGGGTGGATTCCAGCTGTGACGCGTGCGGGGTATGTGTGCAAAGTTGCCCTACCGGGAACATAGCTCTGGCTGGTGGAACAGTGAAGTTTGGCTCTGCCTGCGAGGTTTGTTTGAGGTGTGTTAACGTTTGCCCAAGGGAGGCAATTCAGATCTGGCGGTTTACTGCTGGAAAGAGTAGGTTCAGGGAATTATGGGGAGCTGATTGGGATGGACAGGATTCAGGCAGTGTTGGAGGAAATCCGCAGAGGCAACAGGCGGACGCTGGCAAGGGCGCTTAGCTTTGTAGAGGACAGGGAGGAAGGCTATCAAGAGCTCCTCAGGGCGGCTCATCCCCTTGCGGGCAGGGCAAGGGTGGTTGGGGTGACTGGACCAGCGGGTGCAGGCAAGAGCACCTTGGTGGACGGGCTGATCGGCGAGTACAGGAAGAGGGGCAGCACCGTGGGTGTTGTGGCTGTTGACCCCAGCAGTCCCTTCACTGGGGGAGCTATCCTTGGGGACAGGATCAGGATGGAGTCACACTTCACCGACGAAGGGGTTTTCATCCGTAGCCTGGCGACCCGGGGCAGTCTTGGGGGGGTGTCAGCAGCCACAGGGGACGTGATCACTCTCCTTGACGCTGCCGGGTACGACGTGATCATCGTAGAAACGGTAGGGGCGGGGCAGTCAGAGGTAGACATAATGCGCTTGGCCCACACCGTGGTGGTTGTGGTGGTTCCCGGGCTCGGTGACGATGTGCAGGCCATAAAGGCGGGCATCCTTGAAATTGGCGACGTTTTTGCCGTGAACAAGGCGGACCGGGACGGCGCTGAGCGCACGGTGGCCGAATTACAAATGATGCTTGACATGAAGCAAAACGGGGGTTGGCGTCCTCCAGTTGTGCGCACTGTGGCCACCGAAGGCAAGGGCGTGGAAGAATTGTGGAAGGCAGTGGAAGAGCATGGGGAGTACTTGCATAGGACAGGGGAGTATCTCAGGCGCAGGGTTCAGGCAAGCGCTGCAGAAATAGAGGCGGTATTAGAGCACCTGCTCGAGGCGGCAGTAGTGGACCCGGCCCGCAACTCAGGGCTATTGATGGAGCTTGCCCAGAAAGTTGTGGCTCGGGAAATGGACGCCTACTCAGCCGCGGAGGAGCTGCTGAGGAATTACGGCAGCGCGCTATGCTGCCCTGGGGACCTTGGCGCATGAAGGGAGTGGGATACAGCTGCGCTTGAAATCTTACTGGCAACGACTTGTAGGCCTTTTCTTCACAGGCTGGTTGCTAATTTACGCCAACAGGCTTGTGTTGTCTGCGTCCATGAAAGCTATCCAAGAGGAATGGCATCTTTCCAAGACGGCCTTGGGCCTCATGACTTCGGCGTTCTTCGTCACCTATAGTGCTATGCAGGTACCCGCAGGATACCTGGGGGACCGCTTCTCGCGCAAGCTCGTCCTGGCAGCGGGATACTTCATACACGCTTTAGGAGCCATCCTGAGCGGTTTGGCCACCAACCCCCACTTGTTTGTGTTGGTTCGGGCTTTGACTGGGTTGGGACAAGGCACGTACTATTCCAACGAGTACGCTATTGCCGGCGCGGAAATTCCTGACAGGCACAGGGCTGCGGGTATGGCGGTGATCAACTCGGGAATGTCTGCAGGAATAATCATAGGGTTGCTTGCAGGCGGGTTTGGGAGCACACAGGGCGGAACGTCCTGGCGAGTGCCCTTCGTGGTGCTGGGCGTAGCCACCCTTGGCCTTGCGGTGCTAATGTGGCTTGTGATTAGGGGCGAGCCAGCAAAGGAGCAACATGAGGGCGACTCTTCGGACCCAACGGACGGCGGGTTGGACTTTAAAGGGAGCATGGCGTGCTACGGACTAGCATTCATTTCCATGTACGGGTTTTACCTGCTCTTGACATGGCTGCCCTTTTACCTCCAGGAGAGCCGCGGCTTCAGCCCAGCCCCGGGCGCTTTGACTTGCTCAATTGTACCGCTGCTGTCCATACCCTTTTCCGTCTACGGCGGGCTGCTTTCCGACAGGATTGGCAGTAGGCGGCGGATCCTCATTGTGCTGCTACCGGTTTCCGCCGTGTGCTTCTTTCTGATATCCCTACCCCAGAATGCTTGGTTGATCCTGGGGTTGGTGCTTTACGGCGTGACTGGCAAGCTAGTTGTGGACCCGCTGATTGTGGCGTACATGGCTGACGCAGTACCCAAGTCGCGATACGCAACTGCCTTTGGGGTATTGAACTTTGCCAGCGCCTTGGGAACGGTAGCTTCCCCTGCCATAACCGGGCGCATGGCGGACCTGTTTGGCAACTTCACGGCAGCTTTCTACCTCGCCATGGCCCTGCAGGTGCTGGCCTGGGGGTTTGCCTGGCTGTTGCCCGAAGTGGGGCGCAGCAGGGGCCAAGCGTGAGCTCCTTAGGCGAACTGCTGCGCAAGTTCCCGGGCCCTTGCAGTGGCTTTCTGCACCGCATTAATAAGGGCCGAGGTGAAGCCAGCCTCTTCCAGCGCCTTGAGGGCAGCCATGGTGGTGCCGTTGGGCGATGTGACCTGCTTGCGCAAGGTGGATGGACTTTCCCCAGTTTCCCTCAGCATCTTGGCTGCTCCATAGAGGGTCTGAGAGGCAAGGGTCAATGTGACGTCCTGCGGCAGACCCAGCTTGAGACCAGCTTCGATCAGTGCTTCTGCCAGAAGGTAAACGTAGGCTGGGCCGCTTCCGCTAAGGCCGGTGACTGCATCAAGCAGATTCTCTTCCACTTCCACCACCTTGCCCACACATGAAAACAACTGCTTGGCTTGCTCCATGTGGTGATCCTGGGCGTGGGCTCCCCTGGCAATTGCAGTGGCTGACTCAAGCACCTTGCATGAAGTGTTAGGCATGGCCCGAATCACTGGTGTGCCTGAAGGTAAGGCTCGTTCCAGCGAGGCAATGGGTATTCCAGCTGCAACGGATATGATCAACTGATCCGGGCCCCCATTTTGTCGCACGTAGGGCCGCATTTCCTGCAAGGCAACGGCTACGTCTTTTGGCTTGACTGCCACCACCACGACGTGGGAATTCCTGAGGAGTTCTGCCTTGCCAGGTACTGTATTAACTCCCCACTTTTGTCTGAGCTGTTTCAAGCGCTCTGCATTGCTGCGATTGGTGACCCAGATTTGCTCAGGCTTGCAAAAACCAGCACCTATGATCCCAGAGATCAAGGATTCAGCCATTGCGCCAGCTCCAATAAACCCCACAGATTTCATACTAGACCCCCCAAGAAATGTCAAAGCCCCTTCGCCCTGCATCAGGCAAGGGCGAAGGGGCTAACCTCCGCGGTACCACCTTGATTGGACCTATTAGTCCATCTTATTTGCTCGGCACCGTTCCGTCAGGTGCTTCCTGCACCTGCTACAGGAATTATGCCTAGCCCTGTAACGGGAGCACCCGTCATGGCTCGTCGCCTGCAGCTCACGGGCGGGTTTCACTGGTGAATCGCAACCGGGCTTTCACCTACCCCCGGCTCTCTAGATGCGTTCACCCAGCTACTGTTCCCGGTCATGGCTTTGAACGCGAATTTCTTGACTTTTAGGTTAATACGGTTGGGTCTCAAAGTCAACAGTATCTTTAAAAGGCTTACATGGCACAAGGCGCCTCAAGCCACGGTCAAGCAGCTATCATTGCTCGAGCATACGGCGCTGAACGAAGTTGGTGTACACCTCGCCCCGAAGGAAGAAGGCGTTGTCCATGACTTTGAGATGGAAGGGAATGGTGGTAGGAATGCCTTCGACTTCCATTTCCCTCAAGGCGCCTTTCATCTTTGCTATTGCCTCGGGTCTTGAATCGGCCCACGCTACCACTTTGGCGATAAGGGCATCGTAGTATGGAGGGATTTCATAACCTGCATATACTGCTGTATCAACCCTGATGCCGAACCCGCCAGGAAGGTTGAGCTTGGTGATCTTACCTGGCGAAGGGCGGAAGTTGCTTGAAGGGTCCTCGGCAGTGATGCGACACTCAATGGCGTGGCCGCGCCACTGAACGTCCTCCTGTCTCAAACTAAGCTTTTCTCCAGCAGCTATGAGTATCTGTTGTTTCACCAGGTCAATGCCAGTCAGCACTTCGGTGACAGGGTGTTCCACCTGGATCCTGGTGTTCATTTCGATGAAGTAGTAACGCCCATGTTTGTCCAAGAGGAACTCCACGGTCCCAGCGTTGAAGTAGCCGGCTGCGACTGCAGCCTTGACTGCCACCTTGCCCATTTCCTGGCGTAGCTCAGGGGTTAAGGCAGGCGAAGGAGATTCCTCCAGCATTTTCTGGTGGCGACGCTGGAGGGAACAGTCACGTTCTCCAAGGTGGATCAGGTTGCCATACATATCACCAAGCACTTGAAACTCGATGTGCCTTGGCTCTTCGATATATTTTTCCAGGTAGACCTTTGGTACTCCGAAAGCAGCCTCGGCTTCCTGACGGGCTGTTAATAGGGCCTGCTTGAGCTGATCTGGATTTTGAGCTAGGCGCATGCCACGGCCGCCACCCCCAGCTGCGGCCTTAATTAGCACTGGGTAGCCTATTTCCTTCGCTAGAGACAGAGCCTCGTCTACGCTGGAGACTGCCCCTTCTGACCCTGGAACAACTGGCACGCCGTTCTTCATTACAGTGGCTCTAGCGACGGCCTTGTCGCCCATGAGCTGCATGGAGCAAGGGGATGGGCCAATGAACACCAGGCCCGCCGTACTGCACATTTCTGCAAAGTATGGGTTCTCGGCGAGAAAGCCGTAACCAGGGTGGACTGCATCGGCTCCCTTGATGTGAGCGGCAGCGATTATTGCAGGTATATTGAGGTAGCTTCTCCGGGGCTGTGGTGGTCCAATACACACTGCTTCATCAGCGAGCCTAACGTGCATGGCCTGTCGGTCGGATTCGGAGAAAACGGCTACGGTCTTAATGCCAAGCTCGCGGCAGGCGCGGATGATGCGCACTGCAATCTCGCCCCTGTTTGCAACCAGGACTTTCTTGAACACGGCTGCTACCCCTCGCTGATTACTCTTTTGCCAGGCGGAAGAGTACCTGGCCGTACTCCACAGGCTGGCCGTTTTCCACCAAGATCTCAACGACCTTGCCAGCAACGTCTGCTGTGATTTCGTTCATAAGCTTCATTGCTTCAATTATGCAAAGGGTTTGGCCAGGCTTCACCCTTGTGCCAACTTCCACAAAGGGCGGAGCATCAGGAGTGGGCGCGCGGTAGAAAGTCCCAACCATAGGTGCGCACACGTCAATCAGTTCCCCTGTCTTGGTTTCCCGAGGAACAGCCTCAGGGGTAGGATCAGCTTGACTGGCTGCCTTATCCACCGCTGATGCTGGCGACATTAGAGCCGCAGCTCTATCGGCGGGGCCACGGCGGATACTCACCTTGACACCTTGGCTCTCGAGGTGAAACTCGGTAATCCCCGTCTCATCCAATGCTTTGATAAGCTGAGTGATATCGCGCAGTTCCAATTCTGGCACCTCCCGCTCACTGCTTCCGGGGGCTTCAGCAGAGACCTCGGCCTTGGGCTGTGCCCCGGTGTGAGGTTCAGGACGGCGACCAGGTTTGAGCCTGCCTGCCTTCCTGTCCTCGAGGAACCTCCTGGTTATCTGTGGGAACAGCACGCACGAAATGACGTCCTCTTCGCTCTCAGCCAGGCTGCCTATTTCCTTGCGCGCCTTCTCCATTCTGGGCTCCAGGTAGTCTGCTGGCCGACCGGCGATTGGTTGTTCGTCACCAATGATCTTGCGCTTCACCTCTGGGTTGACTGGAGCAGGTGGTCGCCCGTACCAACCCCTCACATAGTTCTTTACCTCTTCTGGCACCAGTTTGTATCTCTCACCTAGCAGCACGTTCAGCACTGCCTGTGTCCCAACAATCTGGCTGGTGGGCGTTACCAGAGGCGGATACCCAAGCTCGGCCCGCACCCTAGGTATTTCCTGCAGCACCTCGCCTAGGCGGTGAGCCGCTTTCTGCTCCTTTAACTGGGTAACCAAGTTGCTGATCATTCCTCCAGGTACCTGGTGGTGGAACACCCACATGTCAGTTATCCTGGTGATGCCCCGCTCAAACCCTAGTTCCTTTCGTAGATCGTCAAAGTACTTGGCGATCTCAAACAGGAGGTTCAGGTCAAGGCCAGTATCGTAGGGGGTGTTCTGCAGGGCCCTAACGACGGTCTCCACTGGCGGTTGAGACGCGCCAAAGGCCAGCGGCACAGAGGCCGTGTCGACGATGTCAACCCCGGCACGTACTGCTTCGAGGTAGGCTCCCAAGGCCATTCCACCAATGTAGTGACTGTGAAGTTGCACTGGAACCTTTAGATGTTCCTTGAACAGCTTCACTAACTCGTAAGCGTCGAACGGAGAAAGCAGACCGGCCATGTCCTTGATGCAGACAGAGTCAACTCCCATAGACTCAAGCTCCAGGGCAGTCTTAAGGTAGTGGTCTACAGTGTGTACTGGGCTGATGGTGTAGACTACGGTTCCTTGGACGTGCAGCCCAGCTTCCTTGGCTGCCCTTATGGGTACCTCCATGTTGCGAAGGTCGTTCAGGGCATCGAAAATCCTAATTACGTCGATACCGTTGGCTGCCGCTCGGCGCACAAAGGCAACCACCACGTCATCAGGGTAGTGCTGGTAGCCTACCAATGATTGGCCACGCAAGAGCATCTGGAGAGGCGTCCTTTTCACATACCTTTTTATGGTCCTCAGCCGCTCCCAGGGGTCCTCATCGAGGTAACGGATGCACACATCAAAGGTGGCCCCACCCCAAACCTCAAGGGAATGATACCCTACAAGATCCAGCCTCTCCAGGATCGGTATCATGTCCCTGGTTGTCATGCGCGTGGCCCAAAGGCTTTGCTGCCCATCCCGCAGGGTTGTGTCTGTTATGCGGACTCTGCCCGTGGGACATCCCTCCTTGCAGCTACAATAGCTGTCATGCCGGAGCTCGGTTTGGAGGGGCTTGTTCTTATCCTCCACTTACCAGCTACACTGCATTCAGGCTTCTATACTGCTAACGGCTGAAAACCTACAAATCCGTAGCCAGGTGCAAGCTCTCTGAGCTGTCTGGCCCACGGCTGTTTACATGTATGTGGCCAGCCAAAGTCATCTCAGTGGCGTTAGGGCATAGCCGTAGCAAGGCTTTACCAACTCGCGAAGCTGAAATCCACCATCTCAGCGGGCCTGTGCGGGAAGTGACCACCGGGGGAGGACCTATGACCAAGACTCGCAGCAAAACTTCCACTTGCCCCTAGCCAGTTAGGCAGATTTCAGTTAGTTGAGATGGTACAATAAAGTAACGTGATTGCGCAAGACGGTTGTGCCAAGAGGTGGCGTCACTGGGTTATGCATGGACGGGCAGCATTGATGGGCAAGGATTGCGCATTGTGTTTCCAGCGCGATGGGGCTGAAGTGTGATTACGTAAGCCATGGCGGAAAGCATGTGTCTGAGGCTTGCACCCAGACGGCAAGGACCATGCAGGTGGTCCAGGAAGACTTGGGCGTGGGCGTGCGACCATGTACGTACCTCTTACCGTTAGGAGAGCCCCCGGGGGTGTTGGCCGTGATGGGATAGACTGACCAGCTGGTGCTGACCTTGAAGGATTTGGGATATCTCGTTGGAGAGCTTGTGAGACACAGCTGCGGGGCGCTAGGTGCAGGGCAGCCTTGGGCTGAAGAGGTACCCGCCGTTGACACAGTGCTGTCACCCGTAGAAGACCCGGCACTCGTGCTTGATCCAACGGGTTGGGTGGCTAGGGCAAATGCCGGGGGCGCTGTCGCTGCTGGGACCAGGCGTTGTAGGAACCTGGTTCGGGGAAAGGTACACCGATTCTCGGTTCGAGTTTGCTGGGAGAAAGTGCGGTCAGCAGGTAAGGCTCAGTCAGTCACCGGGCTGGAACTTCCGGACGGTACGTTTCAGGTCACCATCAAGGCAACCAGGTGTGGTAGCCGTATTTAGGGGTTTGTCATGTCCCTGAAGCCCAAGGAGGACAGCGAAGAAAAAGGTGGGAGGAACCCTGGTCTTTTGACGAGATAAAGGGAACCAGTGTGGCCATAGTAAGGGCCAAGCAAATGGCCATAAAAGTGGCAAAAACAGACTCCGCAGTCCTGCTGCTTGGAGAAAGCGGCACCGGCAGAGAACTCTTTGCCAGGGCGATTCATGGCCACTCTGCCAGAGCACACAAGCCGTTCGTGACCATTAGCTGTGCTGCTATTCCTGAATCACTGCTAGAGGGCGAGCTGTTTGGATACGAGGGTGGCGCGTTTACAAGCGCCCGTAGAACTGGCAAGTCCGGAAAGTATAAGGTGGCAAAATGGTGGCATCGTGTTCCTGAAATGAAGTCGGGATATGCCGTTGGTGCTCCAGTCCAAGTTGCTCAGGGTGCTCCAGAACAAACAAGTGGAAAGGGTGGGAGGTATCTCACCAGTAGAGGTAGACGTAAGAGTTATTTCCGCTAGTCACAAGGACCTAAAGGAATTGGTGAGAAAGGGGAAATTCCGGGACTTTATTTCAGGTTGACGGTGATACCACTTCAAATACCGCCTTTGAGGGGGCGCAAAGAGCACCTTTACCTGTTGTTAGAGCACTACCTGCGAAGGTACAGGACCCTCTATTCCAAGGGGCCTATGAGGTTTTCCTCGGAAGCCTTGGACATCCTGTTCAGCTATGACTGGCCAGGTAACGTTAGGCACCTGCAGAACACGGTTGAGTACATAGTCAGCATGGAATCTGGTCAGTTGATCACGGCTGAAAGCTTGCCGCCTCGACTCTTGCTCCGAGGTCCGCAGGCCAGTACCAGGATGAAACTTAAGCCGGCGGAGGCGGACGCAATCATCCAAGCACTGCGAATGTACGGCACCAGTGCCAAGGGCAAGGAAAGGGCTGCTGAAGCCCTGGGAATCCACAGGGCAACGCTCCTACAGAAAGATAAAGAAGCTTGGCATAGAGGTTTGAACCTGGAGGTTGGCAGCAGCAAGTGCAGATATGGTTGCAGGAAGTCGAAGCTTTGAGAGAAGGACCAACGTTTCTGGGCTCGGGGGTTGAGGAGACACCTACGTTTCTTACTTGCTAGCGGGAAGGGCAATTAGCGAAACCGGGCCAGTTGTGCTCGTACCAGTACGGCAACTTGAGGACAAAGCGTTGGTCATTCCCACGGCCATGAGGGGTGCGCCCATTATCATGACTGAACGACTGCCGTCGGGAAAGGAAGCTCTACGCTCCCTCACCGTGCTGGAGAAGGTCCTTGGGAAGAAAGCTTTGGCAACCATGGCCATAGAGGCAAGACGCTTGAACGTGTTTACAGCGTTAACTGTAGCGTGCCTCGGCAAGCTGCCTCTGGTGGGTGCGGATGGTATGGGCAGGGCTTTCCCCGAACTCCAAATGTGCACCTTCCACGCCTATGGGGTCACCTGCGCCCCCGAGGCCATCACCTCCGAAGCCGGCCACACAGTACTGATTGAGTCGGGCGATGACCATTCTATGGAGAGGATTGCCAGGTCCCTGGTCATAGGGATGAGGGGCGTGGGGTACATTGGAGCCTACCCCATGACGGGCAAGCAGGTCAAAGAATGCTTGATGTCCCGGGAGGAAGCGATCGCCCGCGTCAGGGAAACGGCAATCTCAGAAGCGGTGAGCGCTGCTGACCCCTCCACGGTGGAAGTTGTGGAGGTAGACGACGTCCCACTAGCGTACTTGTTAGGCAACGCCACCAAGACCCGTGTGAAGGCTGCAGGCAAGCTTGCAAGCTAAGATCATCCCTTGTCCCATCGCATAAGGCGTTGCAGTGTGGTCTCACTGCCAATGTTCTACAGTGAGACCACCTGGCTTACCCAGCTTCTTTCTTGGCCGTTGTGGGTTACAGCCGTTATTGCAAGGATGAGATTTAGGCTGAAGCGAAGGATTTTGGGACTGGGCGACGTATTGAGATTACACGGTTCATGATTAAGTGGTAATCTGAAACAAACTGGACCATGTGAGTAATCCTTCACGCAAGCGGCAGTGAGATAGGAGTAGGACCGCTTTTGCTGAGGATGAAGTTTATTGTAAAGCTTGGGGGTGCTGGCTTTGGGGTTACGGTTCGGCAAGCTCTCACCATAGGCGGACTCACCAGGGCGCGCCCAGTTGCTGGGCTGTCCGGTTTGGACCGGGTCATAAAGTACGTGGACATCATGGAGGTGCCTGACTTTGCATCATGGGTCAGGCCCAACGAGTTTATAATCACCTGCGCCTACGCCATCAAGGACAACCCTAACGCCCAGGTGGAATTGGTGCACCATTTAGCCAGGTGTAATGCGGCCGCCTTGGCAGTGAAACCGGGGAGGTTCCTAGGTTCTATGCCCGAGGCCATGGTGCAGGCTGCCGAGGAGGAAAGCGTGATCTCTGAAGATCCTGGAACTTATTGTGGTTTTTGGCCCTGCAGTTCTACCTTCAACTGGAAGCAATTCGTGGC
>JBNARI010000034.1:0-14691 GCA_049718765.1 Bacillota bacterium
TAGGGTTAGTAGCGTTTGCTGGGGGCACGGCGGGAGGGCTGCTGGTTGGTAAGGTGATGAACTGGCTAAGCGGAGGGAAGATCAACCCGCTGATAGGTTCGGCTGGGGTATCTGCGGTGCCCATGGCTGCGAGGGTGTCGCAGGTGGTGGGTCAAAGGGAGAACCCAGAGAACTTCCTGTTGATGCACGCCATGGGGCCCAACGTTGCGGGAGTGATTGGCACTGCCGTGGCTGCCGGATGCATGCTCGCCCTGTTGATGTGAGAGGAAGGCCAGGGACTCCGTTGTGGAAGGCTAGGGGAAAGGGTGAGGGCAGTGGGCGTAGTCGTGATTGGAGGAGGGGGAGCTGGGCTAGTTGCTGCAATTGCTGCGAGGGAAGCCGGGGCCCAGGTGCTCGTTGTTTCCAAGTCCCTCTTGGGCAAGGGCAACTGTACTGCGCTTTCTGGGGCAGGTTTCACCGCTGCAGTGGGTGGGGTGCTCCCTGAAAGACACTTTCAGCTCACAATGGACACTGGGAGAAAGGTTAGCCAGCCCGAGCTTGTGGAAGTGATGGCCCGGGAGGGCGGCGAAGCGCTGGAGCGTCTCCAGAGGTACGGGGTGAAGCTCGCAGTTGGTCGCGGACATGCCACTGCAGGTCTTGGCGAAGCTCCCGACGCTGCGCGGGGACTTTCCATCACGCTGCCCCTTGCGCGCAAGGCGGCTGAACTGGGCGTGTTGGTGCGGGAAAAATGCGTGGTGACAGCAGTGCAAATGGGCGAGCACGGTCCCCGGGCCGTGCAGGTTTGGGACTGGGCCAGGGGAGTGCTGGAGGAGGTCTCCTGTTCAGCAGTTGTGGTGGCCACTGGGGGTGGAGGCTGGATGTACGGCCGCACTGACAACCCCGCCCACACTACGGGGGACGGGTACGCATTGTTACTGCGCCTGGGTGTTCCCCTGCGGGACATGGAATTCGTGCAGTTTTATCCTCTTGGCTTCGACGAGCCTGGGCTGCCCAAATGCATGATCGACCTTGGCATAGTTGACCACTGTGGGCTTACCGACGCGGGCGGAAGGGAGTTCTTGAAGGAGAAGCTCAGGGAATGGGGGATTTCTTCGGGGCGGCAGGCCAACACGGTTGCCCGGGACAAATGTTCCGTAGAAGTGGCCAAGGCGTGCAGGCGGGGCGAGGTGTTGCTCCACTTAGAGGACTTCGACCTCTCCCGGGTTACCTTGGATTGGGAAAAGGCCTCCCTTGGCGCGATTTACCGTATGTACCTGCGACACACAAGTCTGGCTCAAGGGGGCAAACGGGTGCCAGTGAGGGTCGCTCCCCTGGAGCATTACTTCTGCGGAGGGGCAGTGATAGACGCCCATGGCAGCACAGGGGTACCTGGGGTATACGCCTGCGGTGAGGTCACAGGCGGGGTGGACGGTGCGAACAGAGTAGGAGGGAATGCCCTCACCAACCTGGCTGTGTTTGGTCACAGGGCCGGCAAGGCGGCCGGTGAGTTTGCGCTTGTCCATGGACGCAAAGAGCAGAATGGCTGCTTTGAAACCACGCCTTGCGGAGAACTGGGCTCGCTGGTGTCAAACGACCCTACGGGTTCGAAAGCTGACGTCCTGGAATCCCAGCTCAAAGCCCTGTGCGATGGGCACCTTGGTCCTCTTCGGGACCGCCAATCCCTGTCAGAAGCACTCGACCGGCTTGAGCTTTTGGAGAGCAGGTTGGGCAAAGTGAAGCTGGAATCGGCGCGGGACGTATTGCGTTGCCTCGAGCTGCGTAATATGATCCTGACAGCTAGGGTGGTGGCTTTGGCGGCCCTTCTGCGTGAGGAAAGCAGAGGGGTGCATTGGCGGACTGACTTTCCGGACGAAAGGCCTTCCATGTGTCGGCCTGTCCTGGTGAAGCTCACAGAAGGGAACCTTTCAGCTGAATGGATTTGATGTCTAAGTCACTGGCGTTGGGCTTGGCAGTTTTGGTTTGTGGGTTTGCGGCACTGACACCGGCTTCGACGGTGCGTGCGTGGCCCCAGGTGGATGCTGGGGCCATCATGGTGATGGACGTCTCCTCGGGGCGCCCTGTGTACTCCAAGTACCCTGACAGGAAGCTGAAACCCGCGAGTACCACCAAGATAATGACTGCAATCCTCGCCATAGAGTCAGGAAAGCTGGGCGAGGTGGTCACTGTAAGCGAGAGGGCTTCCGGTGTGGAAGGGAGCAGGATTTACCTGGAGGAAGGGGAAAAGCAAACCTTGCGTGACCTGGTGTATGCCCTCATGCTGGTGTCTGCAAACGACGCTGCAGTGGCAATTGGGGAACACCTGGCTGGCTCCGTGGAGGCGTTTGCAGAGCTGATGAACCTCAAGGCGCGCCAGTTGGGCTGTACAAACACCAACTTCGTTAACCCCCATGGGTTGGATCACCCCAACCACTACACCACCGCTAGGGACCTCGCCCTGATTGCCCGTTACGCAATGGGAAACCCCGTATTTCGTCAGGTGGTTGCCACCAAGGAGTGGCAGATTCCCTGGCCTGTCAAGAATTCCACTCGTACTCTCTACAACGAGAACAGGTTGCTGTATTCGGAGGACGGCACTGGTGTAAAGACTGGGTACACCACCTCTGCGGGGCACTGCATGGTGGCCTCAGCCAAGAGGGGAAACCTCGAAGTCATAGTGGTTATCCTGAATGGGCAGGCCACCTTTTGGCGGGACATCCGGAAGCTCATCGATTTCTTCTTCCAGGAATACTCCCCATGGGTTGTGGTAAGCAAAGGTGCGCCCCTGGGCACATTGCCCCTTGGCTCTTGGCCCTTCGGGAAACAATTGGTGGGACTGGCCGGGGCTGACCTGGTGGTGCCCCTTTCTGACCAAGAGAAGGGCGCGGTGGCTGGAACCAAGCTGCGCACCGAGGTGGTTTGGCAGGAAGGACTTCGGCCCCCAATTCGGGCTGGTCAAATCGTTGGCACCGCTGTGGTGAAAGTTGAGATGCCCGCGGGGCTTGATTTACCCCCGTTAGAAGTTCCGGTTGTGGCATCCCAGGACGTGGTCCCGCCCAGGGCGACGTGGAACAGTGTGGTTGGCTGGGCGGGAATTGGTTACAGCCTTATGGCGCTTGCGAGACGCGCCAGACGGAAAAGGCGCAGGAGGCAACGGCACTTCAAGCACTTACATAGACGACTTTAAGAACATTGACTGGAATGACTCAGCTTTTTATAATTCCTTGGTGTAGGAGCTGCGGGGGAGTGGTGTGCAGTGATGAGCACAACAGAGACGGGCGGCTCCCGGAGCCTTCCCAGGACTGGGGGGATGTCCAGTCGAGTTTCTCGCGACGGCGGTGTGCATGGCGCTGACGAGCCCGTGTACACCATAAGTGTTGTGGCTCGCCTCCTGGGGGTGCATCCTCAGACATTGCGGCAACTCGAGAGGGAAGGGTTGCTGGAACCTGCGCGAACTCACACCAACATAAGGCTGTACTCGGAAAACGACTTGCGGCTGTTGCGCAGGATCCTCGACCTCATGCACCAGGGGGTCAACCGGGCCGGAGTTCGTATAATCCTCGAAATGGAAAGGCGAATGCTGGAGCTGGAAGAGTGATTGGAGGGATGCAGGGTGGCAAAGGTGGTTGGAATAGACCTGGGCACCACCAACTCCGTAATTGCAGTGATGGAAGCGGGCAAACCCACGGTGATAATCAACTCCGAGGGCTCGAGGCTCACGCCCTCAGTGGTTGCCTTCACCAAGACAGGCGAGAGGCTTGTGGGCCAGCTTGCCCGGAGGCAGGCGGTGCTCAACCCAAAGAACACGATTTTCTCCATCAAGCGGTTCATAGGAAGGCGCTTTGAGGAAGTAGAGGAAGAGCGCAAGCGCGTGCCTTATGAAGTGCGCCGCGGGCCCAACGAGCAGGTGAGGGTGTACATCCCTGCAACCGGCAAAGAGCTCACGCCCGAGGAAGTCTCCGCAATGGTGCTGCGAAAGCTCAAAGAAGATGCTGAAAAGTACCTGGGCGAACCTGTCACCAAGGCCGTGATCACGGTGCCGGCCTACTTCAACGACTCCCAGCGGCAGGCCACCAAAGACGCGGGGAGGATCGCTGGGCTCGAGGTGCTCAGGATAATCAACGAGCCCACTGCTGCTTCCCTTGCGTACGGTCTGGACAAGAACAAGAACCAGACGATCCTCGTGTGGGACCTAGGTGGCGGCACCTTTGACGTGTCCATACTCGAGGTTGGCGACGGCGTCTTCGAGGTGAAGGCCACAGCTGGTGATACTCACCTTGGTGGCGATGACTATGACCAGAGGATCGTGAATTACATTGCCGACCAGTTCCTCAGGCAGGAAGGCATCGACTTGAGGAAGGACACGCAGGCGCTTCAAAGGCTTATAGAGGCCGCGGAGAAGGCCAAGCAGGAGCTGTCCTCGGTGACAGAAACCACCATAAGCCTGCCATTCATCACGGCGGATGCAAGTGGTCCCAAGCATTTGGAGATGCGGTTGACCAGGGCCAAATTTGAGGAAATCACCGCTGACCTCACAGAGAGGTGCATCAGGCCCTTCAAGCAGGCTCTGGAGGACGCAAAGCTCACTCCCGAGGACCTTGACGAGGTCATCCTCGTGGGTGGGGCGACCAGGATGCCCGCAATACAGGAGCTGGTGCGGCGGCTCACGGGCAAGGAGCCCAACAGGAGCGTTAACCCTGACGAAGTGGTGGCCGTGGGCGCTGCAATCCAGGCTGGAGTGTTGGCGGGTGAAGTGAAGGACATAGTGCTGCTTGATGTCACGCCGCTCACCCTGGGCGTGGAGACCCTTGGCGGGATCATGACGCCCATCATCCCGCGGAACACCACTATTCCCACGAGGAAGTCAGAGATCTTCACAACTGCCGCGGACGGGCAGACGTCAGTGGAGATCCACGTCTTACAGGGCGAGAGGCCCATGGCAAAGGACAACAGGACGCTGGGCCGGTTCCATTTGGACGGTATACCACCTGCGCCTCGCGGGGTGCCCCAAATTGAGGTTACCTTCGACATCGATGCCAACGGCATACTGAACGTGTCTGCCAAGGACAAGGCCACCGGGCGGGAGCAGAGGATCACTATTACAGCTTCCACCCAGCTGAGCAGGGAAGAGGTTGAGGAAAAGATCAGGGAAGCGGAGCGCTACGCCGAAGAGGACCGCAAGCGGAGGGAAGCTGCGGAAGCGCGCAACCGCGCAGATGCCTTGATCCACAGCACCGAGAGGATGCTCAAGGAGCATGGGAGCAAGTTCTCCCAGGACCTCAAGTCCAATGTGGAGAAGGCGCTTGCGGAGCTTAAGGAAGCGCTCAAGGGCGACGACGTGGACAAGATAAAGAAATGCACTGACAACTTGCAAGAGGCGTCGTTCAAGCTGTCCGAAGAGCTGTACAAGCAGGCAGGTCCCACAAGCTACGGATCTAGCAGTTCTCAGGGAACTGCTGGGGAGGGTAAAGTTTACGATGCTGAATACAAACGGAAAGAGTAACGGGGTTGATGCTGCGGAGCAGGCACAGACCGAAGTTGCAGAGGGTCAGCCTGCGGAGGGGGAACTGGACAGGCTCAGGAAGGAGCTGGAGTGCGTTAGGCAGAAGGCTGAAGAGCACTGGGAGCTGTTCCTCCGTGCGAGGGCAGACTTCGACAACTATAGGAAGCGGATTGAGGCGGAAGCGGACAGGAGGGTGGCTCAGGCTCAAGCGGAAATAATACTGAAGCTGCTTGAGGTGAGAGACAACCTTGACCGTGCCTTGGGACTCCCCGAGGACGCAAGCGTTGCTGCCCTGAAAAAGGGCGTGGAAATGGTGGCCAAACAATTCGACATGGTGCTGGAGGGTGTAGGCCTGGCACCCGTTCAGTCCGTTGGATGCCAATTTGACCCGGCGGTTCACGAGGCAGTGGAAGTAGTGGCTGATTCTGGCCATAGGGAAGGCACCGTAATAGAGGAAGTACGACGGGGGTATACTTTCAAAGGGCAATTGCTTCGTGCGGCCAGGGTCAAGGTGGCAGGAAAAAGGGAACTGGAAGGAGCTCAATGAATTGTGGGCAACCGCCCGGGTTGCTGGTTTGCTGGCCACCCGGGCGTTGCCATTGGTTCGGGCAAGGCTGAGGGCCCTGGGGGAAGCTGCGCAACATATACCCGAATCGGTGCTCAGGGAACAGGCAATGAGCAGCCTCAAACGCAAGGCCTTTCACTGCGTGGGTGGCTCGGTCTACTCCCTGCTGGCGTCAGCACCGCTCCTACCAACGGTGCTGGACGTGATCGTGAGCGTGCAAACGATCAGCGACTACTTGGATAACTTATCGGACAGGGCTGGAGTGCAGCAAGAAGCTGCGCTGCGGGGAATACACCAGGCGTTCCTGGCATCCCTGGGTTGTGCTCCTCAGCCCAGCGACCCTAGGGAGTATTACGGGCTTTACCCCTGGCACAATGACGGCGGATACCTGCACCAACTGGTCAGCCGGGCAAGGCAGGGATTGGGAGTGCTGCCCCGTTACGGGGAGTTGCTCCCGGATATCCAAGGCCTTGCCCAGCTTTATGTGGAGCTCCAGGTGCTGAAGCACCTAGACCGGGAGTTCAGGCAGCCGCGGCTCGAACGATGGGCAGAAGAGTCGGCTTCCCAACTGGGCTGGGCTGGAAAGCTTTACTGGTGGGAATTTGCGGCGGCGTGTGGGTCTACCCTGGGTGTGTTTTACTTGTTGGCCATGGCTTCCTGGCAGGAAGGTAAGTTAAGCCCCGGACAAGTGTTCCGCAGCGGTTTCTTCCCGTGGGTGTGTGGGATCCACATCCTGTTAGACTACTTCATCGACATTGAGGAAGACTTGGCCCAGGGCGACCTTAACTTCGTAAGTTACTACCCGGACACCCAGTCAGCAGCCAGGGCCATGGGTTTGATCTGGCGCAATGCCTTGGACTGCGTCAAGCCCCTGCCGGGGAGGCAGGTGAACGAGGCGGTGGTCAGGGGCTTGCCCGGGTTCTACCTGGCAAGGAGCAGCAAGCAGCTACCAGAACTCACCTCTGGGTTTCTTGAGGGCTCACTGCTTGCTGGGTGCAGGCTGATGCACCAGGTTAGGCTGGTGTGAGCTGTACAGGGAATCCTCGAGCCTGCGGCATATGTCGTGAAGCATGGCCAACCCCTCGCCAGGGGGCAGGTAGCCCAGGACGTCTGTGGCGCGTTGCAGGAAACCCATGGCACAAAGGGCAGCCCTGGCCGTGTATCCTGATTCGTGCAGGAATTGGGCCAACGATGCTGCCTCTTCCAAGGAGAGGCCAGGGGTCAGACTTGGCACGAGCAGGTGGGGTACGTCCTGAAGCGCATATATTACGGGAAGGGTGAAAGTGCCGTGGCGCACGTCCGAGAGGCAAGGCTTACCCAGGTTAGACGGTTGATCGGTGAAGTCCAGGATGTCATCTAGTATTTGAAAGGCTGTGCCTAGCGCCTTTCCGAACTCCCTAAGCATTGCGCAATGTCCAGGAAGGGCGCCCGCAATTAGGCCACCAGCTTCGCAAGACCCGGCAAACAGGGAAGCTGTCTTAAGGGCTGCTTGTTGCAGATACTGGTCTTCGGTCACCTCTAGGTTCCATCTGTTGGCGACCTCCATAAGTTCGCCCTCGATCATGGAAGTGACTGCCTGGCACATCACTCTGAGCACTCCAAGGTGGGTATAGGGCGCCAGCAAACCGAAGGCTGCCGCAAACAGGGCATCTCCGGCCAGCACCGCCATTAGGTTGCCGTGGCGGGCGTTCAGCGAAGGCCTATTCCTCCTGAAAGTGGCCCCGTCTGCAATGTCGTCGTGCACCAGGGAAGCTGTGTGGATCAGTTCCACTGCGGTAGCCACGTCCCTGATTGTATCGTGGGCACCGCGCTCGCTTTCAAAGATGCTGGCGCTTGCTATGACCAGAACTGGCCTCAGGAGTTTGCCAGGGTTGCCTAGCACGTACCTGGCCAACGCTTGTGAAAGGCCGCCTAAGGTTGAAGCCACGGAGTCGAGTTGTCTTTGCACTTCTTGAAGGGAAACCACCACAATGACCTCCGCGCTGTGCAAGCAATTGTAGATTATTGGCTAGTTGCACGGATTCAATGCACAAACCTCCCGCCTGGATTAGAATAAGACTTGAGAGTTGTAGATCGGGGGAAATGCCAACGGAAGAGCACAGGGGCATAATTCAGCTCTCCTGGGACGACGTGATGGAGTTCTGCAAGGGGATCGCCCTCAGGTTGGACAGGGAGTACAGTCCCGACATAATCCTCGGGATTGCGCTTGGGGGAGTGATTCCCGCTGCCATTTTGGCGTCAATCCTGCGGGCAGAGTTCCACCCCATCAAGATTACCAGGAGGCGCAAGAGCGTGGTCATGAGGAGCGTGCCCCAGATGGTGACCCCGATGCCCGATGACGTCAACGGCAAGCGCGTGCTCATAGTGGACGACACCGTTAAGAGTGGGGACACTATCTTGCTGGCGGTGAGGGAAGCTCAAAAGAAGGGCGCCAGGAAGGTGAAGAGCTGCGCGCTGTGGGTGCAGCCAGACGGGTTCCATCCCACGTACTACTGCATTGAGTCAGATGGAGTGGTGGTGCTTCCCTGGAACGAGGAGGTAATAGTGGGCGGCAAGTTCGTCCTGCACCCGGAATACCAGGCAGCAATTGATTCCCTGTACGGCCCCAACGGGTGATGGTGTTGAACTTGCTTGGACGAATCAGGTTTCTGCTTGGAATCTGGCTGGGGAAGGTTGTAGCCGCCGTGAGCAGGGCATTGGGGAAAGGGGGGTCAACGCTTCCGGGCAAGCTTTGCCTGTGCGTTTGTCCCACCGCTTTGGGGCAGCTTTCCTTGAGCTTGAACCACGGAAGGGTGCTTGTAACTGGCACCAACGGCAAGACCACTACCTCTCGGGTGCTGGAAAACCTGCTCAAGCAGGCAGGCTACAGCGTCGTGCACAACAGGTCTGGGGCAAACTTGATCTCTGGGGTAACGGCGAGTTTGGTCACCGCTTCTGACCTTTTAGGTCGGCCAGGCGCCGACGTTGGAGTTTTTGAAACCGATGAGGCCAGCGTACCTGGAATCGCTAAGCAAATGTGCCCTTCGGCCGTTGTGGTGACCAACTTCTTCAGGGACCAGTTGGACAGATTTGGGGAGCTGGAGCACACTGTTGAGCTCGTGCGGGCTGGTGTGGAGTACCTGGCGGAGGGCGGCGCCCTGGTGCTCAACGCGGACGACCCGCTTTGTGCTAGCATTGGCGCTAGGTCGAGTGGGAGTTTGCGCACCTTTTACTACGGGATAGACCCCGGATTCGAGGGCACCTTTTTGCGTGGCCGTGCAACATGTTCTGACGTGTTCGTGTGCCCTCTGTGTGGTGGAAAGCTGGAGTATAGCTCCAGGTTTTTCTCCCACCTAGGCAATTACAAGTGTAGCGTGTGCGGGTTTTCTCGCCCCAGCGCTTTCTGCACCTTGGTGAAGCTTGAAACCCTTGGCATTCAAGGCTCCACTATGCACATTAGGATCAGCTCTGGGGAAGAGTTTGCAGTTGAGACTCAGCTGCCCGGCATATACAACGCGTACAACGTGCTTGCTGGAGTCACCGCTGCGTGCGCCTTCGGACTGCCCCTTGCTGTAATCCAGGCAGGTGTGAAGCAGTCGCTGCCATCCTTTGGCCGGATGGAACGGGTAGTGGCTGACGGCAAGAGAATTCACATTGCACTGGTGAAGAACCCTACGGGCTTCAATGAGGTGCTCCGTACAGTGGTTGAAGGGGCGGGGCCTCACCACCTGATGATCTGCATCAACGATAACTACGCTGATGGCACAGACGTTTCCTGGTTGTGGGACGTGGACTTGGAGATGTTGGAGCCAAGGCAAAGCTTGATCCCCTTTGTGGTTTGCTCGGGGATACGGGCTGCGGACATGGCGGTGAGGTTGAAGTACGCGGGTATCGATCCTTCGCGTATCGTAGTGGAGCCGGGAATAAAGGCAGCTCTTGACATGGCAATGGCCAAAGTGCCAGCGGGGGAATCCCTGGTGGTGTTGCCCACATACACCGCCATGCTGGAATTGAGGGAAGTGCTGTGGCGCAGGGGCCTTGTCAGGCATTTCAGGGAGGACTGAGAGTTGATGCGTCGGGTGTTGCGCATATGCCACTTGTATCCAGAGCTCATGAACTTGTATGGGGACAGGGGGAACGTGATTGCGCTGGTACGCAGGTGCGCCTGGAGAGGCGTTGAGGCCGAGACAGTGAGTGTGTCTTTGGGTTGGACCGGTGACCTGCGCCAGTTTGACTTGGTGTTTGTAGGCGGAGGCCAGGACAGGGAGCAAAAGGCCATTTGCACGGACTTCAAGTGCGTGAAGGGCGAAGCAATCAAGCAAGCTGTGGAAGAAGGAGTGCCTTTCCTGGCAATTTGTGGAGGCTACCAGCTACTGGGCGAGTACTACCAGACTAGGAGTGGAGAGAAAATCCCGGGCGTCGGCGTGCTTGACCTGTTCACCGTAGGTGGTAACAGACGAATGATTGGTAACGTGGTGGCGTTGTCCCAAATCGCAGGTTGCCAGCAAGCGCTAGTTGGGTTCGAGAACCACTCAGGCAAGACCTACCTTGGGCCCGGTGTGGGACCCCTTGCCAGGGTGGTGAGGGGCTTTGGCAACAATGGTGAAGATGGGTTTGAGGGGGCAGTTTACAAAAACACAGTGGGCACGTACCTGCACGGCGCGTTGCTTCCCAAGAACCCTTGGCTTGCCGACTGGTTGATCGCTAGGGCGTTGGAGCGAAAGTACGGCGCCTGCGATCTTGAACCCCTGGACGACAAGTTGGAGCTCCTGGCTCAGCAAGTGGCAGCAGGGAGGGCTGGGGGCAGATGGTGATTTGCCTTGGTGTGGCCAAGCTGCCCAGGTTTGGGTTCTCGGTGAGCGGCGATGTGGTGGAGACTGTGGAGCGAAGCAAAGGAGGAATAAGCGCCGTGCTTGCAGATGGGCAGGGAAATGGCCCTGCGGCCCGGAAGGTTGCTGCCATGGTGGCTACTAGAGCGGTGGGGCTCATTTCCGAAGGTGCCAGGGACGGTGCGGTTGCCCGAGCAGTGCATGATATACTGTTCGCAGCAAAGGAAGGCAAGGTGAGCTGCGAGCTTATCATCGTTTCAGCGGATCTAAGCACAAGGACTGTGGTGGTGAGTCGGAACAGCGAGGTGCCAGTGTTTGTGGGGTGTTGCGGAGACTCTCAGCGCTTCTCTGTTGTGTCGGGGAATTCTGGGCCCATTGGGACTGCTGCAGGCAGAAGGCCCCAAATAACCGAGTTTCCAATTGAACCTGGACTTGTTGTGGTGGCAGTCAGCGACGGAGTGTCAAACGCGGGTTTGGCATTTGGCAATAAGCTAGATGAGCGTGATGTGATGGAGGCGATATACGGCGGAAATCCAGCTCAACCCCTGCAACTTGCAGAGGAGCTTCTTCAGGTAGCCGTGAAGCTAGACGCTGGCCGGCCAAGGGATGACATGAGCGTGGTGGTGCTTGGCATCTCCCCTGAGGAGGACACCCACAGCGTTCGGCGTTTGGCCATGCGTGTTCCAGTATAGCCGGGGAAAAATGGGGTGTGTGTCAATGGGTTGAAGGTGTTGGTGGTTGGAGTGTGTGTCTCAGGCAAGAGCACCTTGGTTGCCGGACTCAGGGAGTTGGGCTATGAAGCCTATGGCGTTGCCCAAGAGCACTCCCTTGTGCCCAGGCTTTGGGCCATGGGCAGGCCTGACTTCGTCGTGATGCTGGACTGTAAATACCAAACCGCGAGGAAGAGGAGAGCAATTGCCTGGGGACCGGAGCGGTTGGAGGAGCAGCGAAAACGGCTGGCGAATGCACTGGGTCACTGCCACCTGTACGTTCGCACTGATCAGCTCAGCGCTGCCGAGGTGCTGTGGGTGGTGGTGAACGCCATCAAGCGTGCAGTCAAAGGGCACAGCGCTGTTGGGCTGGCAACTGTGGATAGGCAATTGTTGTAAGACACTCCCATAGGCAAAGGAGGTGGAGGCCGGGTACGGGCTGGCTTTGCCTGGAACCGGACGTGGTCTTGCACGGCAAACCCTTGACCCTGGAAGCAGTCAGGCAGCATCCCCTGGTTGACGCTTTGATCGTGAAAGGGAACGACCACCTTGGTGCAATTGGTTATACAGAGCACGGGGTGCGCCACGCTAGCCTTGTTGCGAGCATATCAAGGAACATCCTCTTAAGGCTGTCCTTTCCCGAACGCGAGGCTGAGCTAGCTGCAATTGCTGGGTACATGCATGACATTGGCAACGTGATATCAAGGCATTACCACGCCCAGTGCGGGGCAACAATTGCCATTTCAATCCTTCACGAACTGGGAATGCCCCCCGAAGAGGTGGCCACTGTAGCAGGCGCCATTGGAAGCCACGACCCTGAGGGCACCAGCGAACCAGTCAGCAACGTGTCGGCTGCTGTAATCCTTGGCGACAAGTCAGACGTGCACAGGAGCAGGGTCAGGAACAGGGACATGGCTACCTTTGACATTCACGACCGAGTGAACTACGCGGTGGAAAGGTCTTTCCTGAAGGTTGATGACAAGCTCAAGACGATTGCGCTAGAACTTCGAATTGACACCCAGATCTCCCCAGTGATGGACTACTTCGAGATCTTCCTGACCAGGATGGTAATGTGTCGCAAGGCTGCCGCCTTCCTTGGGTGCAACTTCGAGCTCCACATAAACGATACCCGTCTGCTTTGAATGACTTTGGCGCTTTGGGGGAAAACTGCACACAGATCCACTCGATCAACCTTCAAGAAGGGGAGGAATTTGGCGGTGATTCTCGGCGGCAACCCTTCCATCTCCGAAAAGGAGAAGCTGTACTTGCAGGACCAGCTCAAAACAGAGCAGCTTTGTGTGACCAAATGCAACGTTTACAGCCAGCAGGCCCAAGACCCGCAAATCAAGAACCTGGTGGAGAACATGCGCACTGCGTGTCAGCGGCGAGTTGACACGCTCAACTCGGTAATGGGAAGGTTTGGCATTTCGCAGCCGTCTTGAGAGGAGGTAACTTTTGTGATTCAGGGACAGGCGCAACCCCAAGGCGCTCAACAGGGAAGGCTTTCAGACAGGGATATCCTTCAAGACCTGCTCACAACCCACAAGTTCGTGTCGGATGGATACCACCATGCAGTCCTGGAGGCGGCCAACGAAGAAGTGCGGCAAACTCTGACCAAAATGCACGACGAGGTAGTGCAAAACGCCAAGCAGGTGTTCGACGCCATGAACCAGCGCGGTTGGTATCAAGTCGCGCCCGCTACCCCCACCCGCTAAGGGTGAGCCGTACATTGAGTGAGTTTTCTCCCAGCGGCAACATCCCGCTGGGAGAAACAGCCCCCATTCGCTCACGCTTGGCCTGCCAAAGCTACGCGGGCTTTACTCACCCAGTCAGGGTCTTTTAGCATTGCTCTTCCCACGGCGACAAGGTCCACTTGCCCTTCTGCCACCAGCTTCTCAGCGAAACGTGGGTCGCTAATTCCGCCCACGCCTATCACTGGTACCTTCGCCACCTGTTTGATCCGCCGTGCCAAGGGAACGAAGTACCCGGGTTCTTTGGCCCAATCGGGGTAAGCTCCGCACAAGCCCCCGGACACGTCTAGCATGTCCACACCTGCCTCGATGAGCCATGACACTGCCTGGACTGACTCTTCCAGGGTAATTCCCCCAGGCATGTAATCGTCTGCACCAATCCTGTATATCACCGGGTAGTCCTTTCCCACAGCTTCTCTCACTGCCCGCACCACTTGAATGGGGAACCGCCACCTGTTCTCTAGGGATCCGCCGTAGACGTCGGTACGGTGGTTAGTCAAGGGTGAGGTGAACTGGTTCAAGAGGTAGCCGTGAGCACCGTGAATTTCCACTGCGTCGAACCCTGCCTCACGGGCCATACTGGCTGCCCTGGCATAGTCCTGGGCAAGGGCTGGCAACTCCTCTTCGAGAAACGCCCTGGGAGGTCGATCAGGCTTGCCCCTCACTGGGTGCACTACATCTGAAGGTCCCACTGGTTGTTCCCCACTGACTTCTTGAGTTGTGGCGCTGCCTGCGTGGCTAATCTGGATGGCAATCCTCCCGCCCGCTTCATGCACTGCCCGGGCAAGGGCTCTCAGGCCTTCGAGCATCTCAGGAGAGTGAATTCCAATTTGTCTGGGGTTCACGCGTCCTTGCTTTCTCACGTAGCAATGCTCCACTATCACCAACCCAGCAGAGGCTCTGTCCCGGTAGTGTTGGATGACCTGTTGGGTGATTGCGCCTTCTTCAGTGGCCATGTAGGTGGCCATAGGTGGCATCACTATTCTGTTGGGTATGAGGAGCTGATTTACGCGAATTGGCGAGAACAAGCCCACTGTGATCCCTCCACGACTCAGGGTACAAGGCAAGAGCTGGTCTACCAGGTCATTATAAACCTGTGGGACAGCATGTGCCACCTGGTTGGCAGTACCCTGGCGTGAGTTGGGGGGTAGGCCGACAGACAAGAAGGAATTTAAGTGGAGATGTCGAACAATCTGATTATCGGATAAGGTTAAAGGGTCTGAAGATAGAGATAGCAGGTGGCTGACCACATTGACTTTTTGTTCGAAAGTGGTCGGACCATAATCCAAGCATATATTACAACAAGATGGAGGTATGACTAGATGGATCTAAGTTTCATTCAGAAACCCCATGAGTACACGCCGAGGAGGGTATTCAG
>JBNARI010000035.1:0-14393 GCA_049718765.1 Bacillota bacterium
GGACATAGAGTTGATATCGCCGATAGCGATAGAGGAAGGTTTGCGGTTTGCGATTCGAGAGGGTGGCCGTACTGTTGGAGCAGGGGTTGTGACCAAGATCTTGGATTGAAGCAATTGACAGAGCCAAGGTGGTATGCTACATTATCGAAGCTGGCTTGATTGTCGTGGAAAGGACTTGAGAGCTAATGGCATCAGATAAGCGGCCGATAATCACGCTTGCTTGTACTGAGTGCAAGAGGCGTAACTATACCACACGGAAGAACAAGAAGAACGATCCCAACAGGTTAGAGCTGAGAAAGTACTGCCCGTGGTGTAGAACCCACACCGTTCACCGGGAAACAAGATAGGCACTTTGTGGTATAATGATGGAGGCGTTGCAGGCCCGTAGCTCTAACAGGTAGAGCGGCGGACTCCAAATCCGCGTGTTGGGGGTTCGAATCCCTCCGGGCCTGCCATTTTCAATTATCCTTGGGGGAATTCGGCAAAGAGCAGCGGGGTGTGAGTTGTGGGCAAACTAAAGGGCTGGCTGGGTAGGGTGCGGGAGTTCTTCGGGGAAGTTCGGTACGAGATGAGGAAAGTGGTCTGGCCTGACAGGCGAAGCACCATGCTTTACACGTGGGTTGTGGCAGCAAGCGTGGTGGTGGTCGGGGCTGTGATTTGGGTTTTTGACGTTGGACTGAGTGCCGTCTTGCGGCTTGTGCTTAAGTAAGTAGGGGGCTGTGCTGCAGGTGGGAGAGCAGGAAAAGGAAGCCCAGGAAAAGCGCTGGTATGTGGTTCACACGTACTCAGGCTATGAGAATAAAGTGAAGGCCAACCTGGAGAAGCGCGTGGAATCCATGGGGATGAAGGACAAGATCTTCAGGATCGTGGTACCCACTGAGGAAGAACTGGAGATCAAAGACGGGAAAAAACGAGTTGTTGAGAAGAAGATCTTCCCAGGGTATGTGCTTGTGGAAATGATCATGTCCGACGATTCTTGGCATGTGGTGCGCAACACTCCAGGTGTGACTGGATTTGTGGGATCTGGCAACAAACCCTTACCACTGCAGCCCCAGGAGGTTCGGTTGATCCTCAGGAAGATGGGCATTGAGGAGCCCAGGCCCAAGATGGAGTTCGAGGTTGGACAAAGCGTGAGGATCATTCTGGGACCGTTTGCAGGGTTTGTTGGTACGGTGAAGGAGACCATCCCCGAGAGGGGCAAACTGCGCTTGCTAGTGTCCATGTTTGGTAGGGATACACCCCTTGAGGTGGATCATTCCCAGGTGGAAGAACTGTAGACAGAGGAGGATCGCTGGATGGCCAAGCCCAAGAAGAAAATAACGGCCGTGGTGAAAGTGCAGATCCCGGCTGGCAAGGCTACGCCTGCGCCACCTATTGGACCTGCGCTTGCTCCTCACGGCATTAACCTGATGGCTTTCTGCAAGGAGTTCAATGAGCGTACTGCTTCACAGACGGGTTACGTCATTCCCGTTGAGGTGACTATTTACGAGGACCGCAGCTTCACGTTTGTTTGCAAGACTCCACCTGCTTCCATCCTGCTCAAGAAGGCCGCGGGCATTGACACCGGGTCTGGCGAACCCAACACCAAGAAAGTTGGAAAGGTGACTCGAGCCAAGATCCGGGAAATAGCTGAGCTCAAGATGCCGGACCTAAATGCGGCAAGCATTGAGGCTGCAATGAGCATGATCGAGGGTACTGCACGGAGCATGGGCATAGAAGTGGTGGATTGACCAAGCAAGGTGGGAGGGCAGTGCCCGTTTGGACCACAAGGAGGTTAAACCATGGGCAAGAGATATGAGGAACTAAAGAAGAAGGTTGACCGTAACAAGCTTTACGATCCCGAAGAGGCCATAGAGCTTGTCAAGGAGATGGCCACAGCCAAGTTTGACGAGACTGTGGAGATTGCAGTCAGACTGGGCGTGGACCCCAAGCACGCTGACCAAATGGTGAGGGGGGCTGTAACCCTGCCGGCTGGCTTGGGCAAGAGCGTGCGGGTGCTGGTGTTTGCCAAAGGTGACAAGGCCAAGGAAGCCGAAGCTGCAGGCGCAGATTACGTTGGCGCCGAGGAGCTGGCGTCCAAGATCCAGCAAGGGTGGGTCGACTTTGACGTGGCTATCGCGACCCCAGACGTCATGGGCATAGTAGGTAAGCTCGGCAAATTGCTTGGCCCAAAGGGACTCATGCCCAACCCCAAATCTGGGACTGTGACTTTTGACATCAAACAGGCGGTGGCCGAGTTTAAGGCTGGCAAGGTGGAATACAGGACAGAGAAGGCAGGAATAGTGCACGCACCTATTGGGAAGGCTTCCTTCCCAAAGGAAAAGCTATTGGAAAACTTCTATGCCTTTATGGACGCAATAATCAAGGCAAAGCCAGCTGCTGCCAAAGGGCAGTATTTGAAGAGCATAACCTTGTCTTCCACCATGGGCCCGGGGGTGAAAGTGAACCCGCTCAAGGTCACCAAGAGCGTGTAACTTGTTGAGGCACAATCGAAGATAGGGTATTCAGACCACAGACAGCAGGTGCGATTGCTTAATTGCCCAAGGGGCTGCCTGCCGAGGTTGAAGCAGATAGGGATGGCTCCGCTGTTTGTGGCGGAGCTTTGATTTTCTTGATAGGGGAGGTGAAGGGGATTGGTCCGCCCGGAGAAGATTGAGGCGGTGGAGCAGATTCAGAAGCGATTGGCCAAGGCCCGCAGCGTTGTGCTGGTGAACTACCGGGGGCTCAACGCAGCCAAGATCACGGAACTCCGCAAACTGCTACGGCAATCCAAGATCGAAATGAAGGTTGTTAAGAACTCAGCGTTAATGATTGCCTCCAGGAACCTGGGGTTCTCGGGCGTAGAGCCAATGCTGGTGGGCCCCACTGCGCTCATCATTGGGTACGACGATGAGGTGCAGGCTGCCAAGCTAGCCAGCAGTTTCGCCAGGGAAAACAAGGAGCTCGAAATCAAGGGCGGGATCCTGGAGGGCAAAGCAATTGATGCCAAGGGTGTTACTACCCTTGCGGAGGTGCCTGGTAAGGAAGTGTTGCTTGGCCGGGTGCTTGGCATGCTGCAATCGCCCTTCGTTAGGGTGGCTTCTGTGTTCAACGCGCCCCTCAGCAAACTGGCAATTGTGCTTGAAGAAGTGCGCAAAGCAAAGGAAGCTGGCCAACCGGCAGCCAGCTAAACAATGGGAGAAAGGAGTTCACAGGTATGTCTAAGGTCGACGAAGTGATTGAGATTGTCAAGGGCATGACTGTGCTGGAGTTGGCAGAACTTGTAAAGGCGTTTGAGAAGGAATTCGGCGTGTCTGCTCAGGTGCCAGTGGCTGCAGTTGCAGCTGCTCCTGCCACTGCTGCAGCGCCTGCGGCTGAGCAACCAGAGGAGAAGACAGAGTTTGACGTGATCCTCACGTCCGCGGGAGATAAGAAAGTGCAAGTTATCAAGGTCGTGAGGGAAATAACTGGGCTAGGGCTCAAGGAAGCCAAGGACCTAGTGGACGGTGCACCGAAGCCTGTTAAGGAGAAAGTGCCCAAGGCCGAGGCGGAAGCAATTAAGGCCAAGCTTGTCGAAGCGGGAGCCACTGTTGAGATAAAGTAACTAATTTAGTTTGACAGCGCCAGCCAGATGTGCTATGATCAAGCATTGCCATCGAGTGCTGGCGTTTTTATATATTTTTAAGGGGGAACAGATGGATGGCCCGCCTGATCAAGGCAGGAAAGCGGGAAAGACTAAGCTTTGGCCGCATCGAAGAAGTTCTTGACCTCCCTAACTTAATTGAAGTTCAGCACAATTCCTACCAGTGGTTCCTGCGTGAGGGCTTGCGCGAAGTGTTTAGGGACATATCGCCCATTGAGGACTTCACGGGCAACTTGATCATGGAGTTCCTAGACTACGAGCTTGGCGAGCCCAAGTACAGTGTGGAAGAGTGCAAGCAGCGAGACGTTACCTACGCTGCGCCCATGAAAGTCAAGGTTCGGCTGATCAACAAGACTACTGGCGAAGTCAAGGAGCAGGAAGTGTTCATGGGTGAGTTCCCCTTGATGACGCCCAAAGGCACGTTCATCATCAACGGGGCCGAGAGGGTGGTTGTGAGCCAGCTCGTAAGGTCGCCTGGAGCTTACTTCGATAAGAACATAGACCCTGGCACTGGCAAGACGATTTACCTGGGTACGGTCATTCCCAACAGGGGTGCCTGGCTCGAATTCGAAACCGATTCCGCGGAAGTAGCCTGGGTGAGGATAGATCGGAACCGCAAGGTACCTGTGACGGTGCTCTTGAGGGCAGTCGGGTTGAGCACAGACGCGGAAATCAAGGAGGTGTTTGGGGACAACATATTCATCACTCGCACCTTGGACAAGGATCCGTGTAAGAACACCAACGACGCGTTGCTCGAGATATACAAGCGCCTGAGGCCAGGCGAACCGCCTACCCTCGAGAACGCCAGGAACCTTTTCGAAAACTTGTTCTTTGAACCTAGGAGATACGACCTGGCTTCTGTGGGCAGGCATCAGTTAAACAAGAAGCTAGGGCTGCGAAGGAGGATCGTGGATACCCTCACCACTTCGGAAGTGGTCCATCCGGTCACTGGGGAAGTGATTGCCAGGGTTGGCCAGGTCATTGACAGGCGCCTGGCGGAAGCCATTGAGAGTGCTGGAATAACCCAAATCACTGTTCAGACAAGAGAAGGCCACGTGGTGAGCGTCATTTCCAACGGCCGGCCGCCGTTGGAGAAGCGAGTGATCACCCGGGACGACATTATTGCTTGTGTGAACTACCTGGTCAACCTGTACAAGAACGTTGGTACTACTGACGACATAGACCATCTTGGAAACAGGCGGCTTCGCTCTTGCGGAGAGCTGCTTCAAAACCAGTTCCGCATAGGCCTCGCCCGCATGGAGCGGGTAGTGCGGGAACGTATGACCATCCAGGACGTAGACATCATCACTCCGCAGGCGCTTATCAACATTCGTCCTGTGGTGGCAGCTGTGAAGGAGTTCTTTGGTTCCAGCCAGCTATCCCAGTTCATGGGCCAAACCAACCCCCTGGATGAGCTGACCCACAAGAGGCGCTTGAGCGCTCTGGGACCAGGTGGCTTGTCCCGGGAGAGGGCTGGCTTCGAGGTGCGGGACGTCCACCACTCTCACTACGGTAGGATGTGTCCAATTGAAACCCCTGAAGGACCTAACATTGGATTAATTGGGTCGTTGAGCTGCTACGCGCGGGTCAACAAGTTTGGTTTCATAGAAACGCCCTACAGGAAAGTGGACAAGGAGCGCGGAGTGGTCACCAATGAAGTGGTGTACCTGACGGCTGACGAAGAAGACGAATGCGTGATTGCTCAGGCAAACGAGCCCTTGACTCCTGACGGCAAGTTCGTACAGCCCAGGGTCACAGTGAGGTATCGTGGGGAGATCATGGAAGTACCCGCTGACAGGGTGGAGTACATGGACGTGTCTCCCAAGCAGGTAGTTTCCGTTGCCACGGCTCTGATACCATTCCTCGAGCATGACGACGCTAACCGCGCGCTCATGGGTTCCAACATGCAGCGTCAAGCGGTGCCGTTAATCAGGACAGAAGCGCCCCTCATTGGTACAGGCATAGAGTTCAAAGCGGCTTTGGACTCAGGAGCTGTGTTATGCAGCGACGTAGCCGGCGTGGTGCAGAGGGTGACTGCGGACGAAATAGTGATCAAAGGTGACGATGGCACCGTTCGTACGTATAGGCTGTCCAAATTCCAAAGGTCTAACCAGGGTACGTGCATTAACCAAAGACCTATCGTGAGCAAAGGGCGGAGGGTGGAGAAGGGGGAAGTGATTGCTGACGGGCCTTCCACAGACGGCGGTGAACTGGCGTTGGGCCGCAACGTACTGGTAGCATACATGCCGTGGGAGGGCTACAACTACGAGGACGCCATCCTGATTAGCGAAAGCCTTGTGCGGGAGGACGTGTTTACCTCGATTCACATCGAGGAATATGAGTGCGAGGCCCGGGACACCAAGTTGGGACCTGAGGAAATCACCAGGGATATCCCCAACGTTGGTGAGGACGTCCTTAAGGACCTGGACGAGCGGGGCATCGTCAGGATTGGGGCTGAGGTGCGGGCCGGCGATATCCTGGTTGGGAAGGTCACCCCTAAGGGTGAGACTGAGCTCACTGCAGAGGAACGCTTGCTGCGAGCCATATTCGGTGAAAAGGCAAGGGAGGTGCGGGATACCTCCCTCAGGGTTCCCCATGGAGAAAGCGGCATAGTCGTTGACGTTATGGTTTTCTCTAGGGAAAACGGGGATGAACTTGCTCCGGGCGTAAACCAGCTGGTGCGCGTGTACGTTGCTCAGAAGCGCAAGATCTCTGAGGGAGACAAGATGGCCGGAAGACACGGCAACAAGGGTGTGGTTGCTAAGATACTTCCCATCGAGGATATGCCGTTCTTGCCAGATGGTACCCCAGTCGAAATCGTACTCAACCCACTTGGTGTGCCCTCACGCATGAACTTGGGTCAGATCCTCGAGTGCCATCTTGGTTGGGCTGCCAAGGCGCTGGGACTCCATGTGGCGAGCCCGGTGTTTGACGGCGCTCGGGAGGACGAAGTCGTGGAGTTTCTCAGGAAAGCTAGTTTGCCCGAGGATGGCAAGATAGAGCTGCGGGATGGAAGGACCGGGTTGCCTTTCGACGAAAGGGTAGCAGTGGGCTACGTCTACATGTTGAAGCTGGCCCACCTGGTTGACGACAAGATCCACGCGAGGTCGACTGGGCCTTACTCCTTGGTCACTCAGCAGCCGCTGGGTGGGAAGGCGCAGTTCGGCGGTCAGCGTTTTGGCGAAATGGAGGTGTGGGCGCTAGAGGCGTACGGTGCTGCCTACACGCTGCAGGAGCTCCTCACGGTCAAATCAGACGACGTAGTGGGACGCGTGCGCACTTACGAAGCAATCGTCAAAGGGGAGAATGTTCCAGAACCTGGTGTGCCTGAGTCGTTCAAGGTGCTCATGAAGGAACTACAGAGCTTGTGCCTTGACGTAAAGGTGCTATCGGAGGACGGAAAGGAAATTGAGCTCAAAGAGCTCGACGATGACCTTGGAGAGCCCATGAAAGAATTAGAGCTCCCTCTGGAAGTGCAGCGTGAACAGAAAGCCGCAGCTACCAGGCGCTCTAGGGTTCAGGAAGAAGTAGAGGAAGCCGAGGAAGTCGAAGAGGAAGAAATGATTGAGGAAGCACCAGAAGAGCAAGAAGAAATGGAGCAGGTGGAAGAGGAGGCTATGTTTGACGTAGACTTCGAGAAACCCGAAGAACTTCCCCCTGGCTTTGTTTGGGAAGAGCCTACTGTGGAGGTGCCGCCGGAAGACGAAGGCGAGGAGGAGGTAGAGGCGAAGAAGGCGTCCAGAAAGAAGAAGAAGATCCTCAAGGCGAAAGAGGAGTCCAAGAAACCCCGTCGCAAGCTTGAAGAAGAGGAGGAGCTTGACGATTGGGACCTTCGGAACATCCGGGGGTTGGATGACCTTGACGGCGACTTGGACGACGAGGATCTTTGACAGGAGGCGACATCCTTGTTGGATGTAAACGATTTCGATTCCATAAGGATCGGTCTGGCGTCACCAGAACAAATCCGCAAATGGTCCAGGGGCGAAGTCAAAAAACCCGAGACCATCAACTATAGGACTTTGAAACCCGAAAGGGACGGCCTGTTCTGCGAGCGCATCTTTGGGCCGACCAGGGATTGGGAGTGCCACTGCGGCAAGTACAAGAGGGTGCGCTACAAGGGGATCATTTGCGACCGTTGCGGCGTGGAGGTTACCAGGTCCAAAGTACGACGTGAGCGCATGGGCCACATTGAACTGGCTGCGCCTGTTTCCCATATATGGTTCTTCAAGGGCATTCCCAGCCGCATGGGGCTCATACTGGACCTGTCGCCCCGCGCTCTGGAAAAGGTGTTGTATTACGCTTCTTACATTGTGCTGGATCCGGGGGACACGCCCCTTATGCCCAAGCAGCTGCTGAGCGAAAGCGAGTACCGAGAGTACAGGGAAAAGTACGGCAACGCCTTCAGGGCGGGCATGGGTGCCGAAGCCATCAAGGAGCTGCTTGCTGCAATTGACTTGGATGAACTTTCCAGGGAATTGAGGCAAGAGCTCATAAATGCGAGCGGTCAACGCAAGGTTAGGATAATTCGCCGGCTGGAAGTGGTAGAGGCGTTTAGGAAGTCTGGTAACAGGCCGGAATGGATGATCTTGGACGTTATCCCTGTGATACCGCCTGAGCTGCGGCCCATGGTGCAGCTGGATGGCGGCCGCTTTGCCACATCCGACCTTAACGATTTGTACAGGCGCGTGATCAACAGGAACAATAGGCTCAAGAGGCTGCTTGATCTAGGTGCTCCTGACATCATAGTGCGTAACGAGAAGAGGATGCTCCAGGAAGCGGTGGACGCCCTCATAGACAACGGGCGCCGGGGGAGGCCTGTGACTGGGCCAGGCAACAGACCACTCAAGTCCTTGAGTGACATGCTCAAGGGCAAACAGGGCCGGTTCAGGCAGAACCTCCTGGGCAAGCGTGTGGACTATTCGGGCCGCTCCGTAATAGTGGTGGGGCCCAGATTGAAGTTCTACCAGTGCGGCTTGCCCAAGGAAATGGCACTGGAACTGTTCAAGCCATTTGTCATGCGTAAACTGGTAAAGGATGGCATTGCCCATAACATCAAGAGCGCAAAGCGAATGGTGGAGAGGGTCAAGCCTGAAGTGTGGGACGTGCTTGAGGAAGTGATCAAGGAGCACCCAGTGCTGCTCAACCGGGCTCCCACCCTTCACAGGTTGGGCATCCAGGCATTCCAGCCCGTGCTGGTGGAAGGGCGTGCAATCCAGATACACCCACTGGTTTGCACTGCGTACAACGCGGACTTCGATGGCGACCAGATGGCAGTGCACGTCCCGCTGTCTGCTGAGGCGCAGGCCGAGGCCAGAGTGCTGATGCTGTCTGCCCTGAACGTGCTCAACCCTAAAGACGGAACTCCGGTGGTAACGCCCACCCAGGACATGGTAATGGGCTGCTATTACTTGACCCTGGAAAGGCCCGGCACCAAGGGCGAGGGAAGGGTGTTTGCCAGCCCAGAAGAAGCCATGCTCGCATACGAGCTTGGAGAGCTTCACCTCCAGGCGCCAATTGAGGTCAGGATTAAAGGCCAGCGCATCCGGACCACAGTGGGCAGAGTCATATTCAACGAGAAGCTGCCAGAGGATATGCGCTTCCTCAACGAGGTCATAGATAAGAAAAAGCTGTCAAAGATCGTAGCCAGGTGTTATGAGCTCCACGACGCCACCGAGACCGCCGCAGTGCTGGATGGGCTAAAGGAGTTGGGGTTCAGGTTTGCAACCCAAGCCGGAACAACCATTGGTGTGAATGACATTGTGATACCCGAGGAGAAAAAGCAGATCATTGCCGAGGCGGAAAAGGAAGTCGATTCTATCGTTCAGCAGTACAACCGGGGCCTGATCAGCGCTGAGGAGCGCTATCAGAGAGTGATCACAGTTTGGAACACCGCCAAGGATAAGCTCACATCCATATTGATGGAAAGGCTGTCTAAGTTCAACCCGGTGTACATGATGGCCATCTCGGGCGCCCGCGGTAACGTCCAGCAAATCTCCCAGCTGGGTGGCATGCGCGGTCTAATGGCTGACCCGTCCGGCAGGATCATAGAAATGCCAATCAAGGCTAACTTCCGCGAGGGGCTTACGGTTCTGGAGTACTTCACGTCAACCCACGGCGCTAGGAAGGGTCTTGCTGACACGGCGCTTCGGACTGCCGACTCGGGTTACCTGACCAGGCGCCTTGTGGACGTGGCTCAGGACGTCATCGTGAGGGAAGAGGATTGTGGCACCACCGAAGGCGTCGTGGCGGAGGAATTGAGGAGCGGCAACGAGCTCATCGAGAGCCTGAAAGACCGAATCGCGGGCCGCATTGCCCTGAAAGACGTGGTGGATCCCAGGGACGGGAGCGTCATTGTGAAGGCTGGGGAGATGATTTCCAACGATGCTGCAGCCAAGATTGAAGAGGCGGGCATAAAGAGCGTGGAAATCCGCTCGGTTCTCACCTGCCGAACCAGGTACGGGGTGTGCTCCAAGTGCTACGGCCGCAACCTAGCTACGGGACAATTGGTAGACGTAGGGGAAGCGGTGGGAATCATCGCGGCTCAGTCCATAGGTGAACCTGGTACCCAGCTTACCATGAGGACATTCCACACTGGTGGCGTTGCTGGCGAGGACATCACCCAGGGCTTGCCTAGGGTGGAGGAGCTGTTCGAAGCGCGAAGGCCCAAAGGCCAGGCTGTGATCAGCGAGGTTTCGGGCATTGTTCACATCGTGGACGTGCCCCACAAATCGCGCAGGGAAATAAGCATCATAGGGCCTCAGGACGAGACCAGCACCTACGCGGTTCCCTTAACCGCGAGGATAAAGGTCAAGGAGGGCCAGTACGTTGAAGTAGGAGATGAGCTGACTGAAGGTCCCCTCAACCCCCACGACATCTTGAAGATAAAGGGAATAAGGGCTGTGGAGAAGTACCTGCTCCAAGAAGTGCAGAGGGTCTACAAGATGCAAGGCGTAGACATCAACGACAAGCACATTGAGATCATCATTCGGCAAATGCTGCGCAAAGTGCGGGTTGAGGATCCGGGGGACACCGACCTTCTGCCCGGCGGTGTGGTGGACATATTCGAGTTCGAAGAGGAGAACGCCAGGGTGCTTGAAGCTGGCGGCGAGCCAGGCATCGTGAGGCCTGTGCTGCTGGGGATCACCAAGGCGTCCCTGGCCACCGATTCCTTCCTGGCTGCAGCTTCGTTCCAGGAGACAACTAGGGTGCTCACGGACGCGTCCATCAAGGGCAAGCGGGATCCTCTCATCGGATTGAAGGAAAACGTCATCATTGGCAAGCTGATACCTGCCGGTACCGGAATGTCGCGGTACCGCAGCATTCAGGTGATAAGCGATGGGCAGGAACCTTCGTTAATTGACAGCCCTGAGTGAGGGTGCTAAAATCAGTAAGTGTTTTTGCCGAGGAGGTAAAAACATGGATTTGAGCGAGCTGCGCAACGCCTCAAAGCGGGTGGCAGGTGCCAAGCAAACTCTTAAAGCTATTCAGCGGGGAGAGGCTAAAGCCGTGTATGTGGCCAAGGACGCTGAACCAAGGGTAGTAGAGGATGTGGTTGCCGCTGCCCAGCAAAAGGGTGTGCCCTTATACTACGTAGATACCATGGCGGAGCTTGGTGCCGCCTGTGGCATTTCGGTAGGAGCATCGTGCTCAGCAGTTTGCAGCGAAGGGGGTGCATGAATGCCAACCATTAGCCAGCTGGTCAGGTTAGGGCGGGAAAAGGTCGAAAGGAAATCCAAGGCTCCTGCGCTGAAAGGTAACCCCTTCAAGCGAGGAGTTTGCACTGTGGTTAAGACCACGACGCCCAAGAAGCCAAACTCTGCGCTCAGGAAAATCGCAAGGGTCAGGCTCACCAACGGGATTGAAGTGACAGCTTATATTCCTGGCATCGGCCACAACCTCCAGGAGCACTCTGTTGTGCTTGTGAGGGGTGGCAGGGTAAAGGACCTGCCTGGTGTGAGGTATCATATTGTGCGTGGTACTCTGGACGCGGCTGGCGTTGCCAACCGCAGACAGGGAAGGTCCAAGTACGGTGCCAAGGCTCCTAAGGGCCAGTGAGGTGGGGGTGATACATTGCCAAGGAGAGGCCGAGCACCCATAAGGAAAGTTGACCCAGACCCAATTTACGGCAGCATTCTTGCTGCGAAGTTCATCAATAAAATAATGTGGGACGGCAAGAAGTCCCTGGCGCAATCAATCTTCTATCAAGCGATGGACATCGTCAGGGAGAAAACGGGGAAGGATCCGTTAGAGGTATTGGACAAGGCAGTGAAGAACGTGGCGCCCATGTTGGAGGTGCGCCCGCGGAGGGTGGGTGGCGCCACCTACCAGGTGCCAATGGAAGTTCGACCCGAGCGCCGCAATTCCCTTGCGATCAGGTGGATTGTGGAATACGCGAGGCAGCGGAGCGAACGAGGGATGGTGGCAAGGCTAGCTGCCGAGATAATGGACGCGGCCAACAACACTGGTGGCGCGGTGAAGAAGAAGGAAGACACCCACAGGATGGCAGAAGCCAACAAGGCGTTTGCCCATTATAGATGGTGAGGATTACGGAAACTCTTTTAGGAAAGGGGGGAAGAGGATGCCCAGAACAATGGATTTGGACAAAGTAAGGAACATAGGAATAATGGCTCACATCGACGCGGGCAAGACCACCACCACCGAAAGGATCCTTTACTACACTGGCAGGGTGCACCGGATGGGAGAAGTGGATGAAGGCTCCGCCACGATGGACTGGATGATCCAGGAGCAGGAAAGAGGAATCACCATCACTTCAGCCGCGACTACCTGCTTTTGGAAGGGTTACCGGATAAACCTTATTGACACACCAGGACACGTGGACTTCACAGTTGAGGTTGAGCGGTCGCTTCGCGTGCTCGACGGGGCAATTGCCATATTCTGTGCGCGCAACGGTGTGGAGCCGCAGTCGGAGACTGTGTGGCGTCAGGCGGACGAATACGGAGTGCCCAGGATCGCGTATGTGAACAAGATGGACATCGTGGGTGCCAACTTCCAAGATGTGCTCAAAGACATACGGTCTAAGCTGGGTGCCAATCCCGTTGCGATTCAGTTGCCCATTGGTGCAGAGGACAGCTTCAAGGGCGTGGTTGACCTAGTCACCATGCGCGCAATATACTGGGCAGATGAGCTAGGCCAAGCCATGGAAGAAGCTCCAATTTCTGCTGAAATGGTGGAGCTGTGCAACGAATGGAGAGAGAAACTTCTTGAGAAGTGTGCCGAGCTTGACGACGAGTTGATGGAAAAGTACTTGGACGGCGGGGAGATCCAGGAAGACGAGATTCACAGAGTGTTGCGCGCAGGGACCATTGCCGGGAAAGTGGTGCCAGTGCTGTGCGGTTCCTCATACCGGAACAAGGGGGTTCAGCCCCTCTTGGATGCAGTGGTGCGGTACCTGCCGTCGCCGCTAGACATCCCGCCTGTGAAGGGGATCAACCCCGTCACCCAGCAGGAGGAAGTGCGGCGTGTTTCCGATGATGAGCCGTTCTGCGCACTGGCTTTCAAGATAATGACCGACCCTTACGTTGGCAAACTCACGTTCTTTAGGGTGTACTCGGGTGTCCTCACCTCCGGAAGCTACGTGCTCAACGCCAACACTGGCAAGAAGGAGCGCATTTCCCGGCTTCTGCTAATGCATGCCAACCAGAGGGAAGACGTAAGCGAAGTGCGAACCGGAGATATTGCAGCCACTGTTGCGCTCAAGGACACAACTACCGGAGACACCTTGTGTGAGTTGGAGCATCCCATAGTGCTTGAGCGGATGCATTTCCCAGAGCCAGTGATTTCCGTTGCGATTGAGCCGGAAACCAAGGCAGATGGGGATAAGCTGGCAATCGCCCTGGCGAAGCTGGCTGAAGAAGACCCCACGTTTAAGGTGAAGATCGACGAGGAAACTGGCCAAACCATAATTTCGGGGATGGGCGAGCTCCACTTGGACATAATCGTGGATCGTTTGATCCGCGAGTTCAAGATTCGGGCCCAGGTGGGCAAGCCCCAGGTGGCGTACAAGGAGACTATTACCAGACCCGCAAAGGCCGAAGGCAGGTTTATCAGGCAAACGGGAGGGCGTGGTCAGTACGGCCACGTTTGGCTGGAGATCGAGCCCCTCGAGACAGGTGAGGGCTTCGAGTTTGAGGACCATATCGTGGGTGGAGTCATACCCAAAGAGTTCATCCCTGCTGTCAAGGCGGGAGTCATGCAAGCAATGGAATCTGGTCCGCTGGCGGGGTTCCCCGTGATTGGTGTGAGGGTGCGGCTGGTGGATGGGTCCTACCACGAGGTAGACTCCTCAGAGATGGCTTTCAAGGTGGCTGGTTCTCTCGCTTTCAAAGAGGCTTGCCACAAAGCTGAACCAGTGCTACTCGAACCAATAATGAGGGTTGAGGTAATTGTACCCAGGGAGTTCTTGGGCGAGGTGCTTTCCGACCTCACCTCCAGGCGCGGACATATAGAAGGCATGGAGGAGAGGGCTGGTGCCCAGCTCATCAGGGCAAGGGTACCCCTTGCGGAAATGTTCGGGTACGCCACTGACTTGCGCTCGGCGACTCAGGGGAGGGGCACGTACACGATGCAGTTCCTGAGGTACGAGAGGTTGCCAGATGCAATTCAGGCCCAAATAGTGTCCAAATTTGCCGGATACGTACCGGCTTAATTCTGGAAGGAGGATTAAGATGGCGAAGAAGAAGTTTGAGCGAACGAAGCCGCATGTGAACATAGGGACGATAGGGCATATAGACCATGGGAAGACGACGTTGAC
>JBNARI010000036.1:0-14204 GCA_049718765.1 Bacillota bacterium
ATACTCTACCAGACGTTGCCTTTGACGCTCCAGATTTCCCGCTCCGGCCTGTTTGGCTGAAGAAACCCGGGCATAAACAACAGCCCTGCGGCCGGAAGGGAGGTCTTCTCCCAAAAGGCGCAAGACCTCGCTCCTGGGGAAACGCCTCTGACCGGAGGGCGTGCGTATACAGCGTATCCTGCCCTCCTTCTCCCAGCGGCGAAGGGTTACAGGGTGTACGCCCAATATTTCAGCGGCTTTACGCAATGGGTAGTGTTCTTCGAGTTCAAGTTTCATAATTTAAGTATAGCATTGATCAAGAACAGAGGCAAATGTTGGATGGACTTCCAGCGTCAACGGCGAAATCCGTTGGGCAATTACGCTAAGCCCATTCCCCCTCCTTGAGAGTGTACCCAAAACCCTCAAAGGAACTCCAGCATAATCTCCAAATATGTACCTTCCATATTTCTGGTAAACGTCTTCAAACACTGTGACATCCACAAGGCCCCACTCGTCTTCCAAGCACATGAAAACAGTAATTCTTCCGCTTTTAGTAGGAGGTCTGTGAGGCCTAACAGGGAACCCTGCCACTTCCAGGCTGCTTCCATCTGGAAGCAGCCCCACCTGATCTGATTGCAAAACCCCTTCTTTGGCCAGTCTCTCTCTCCATAAGGTCATCGGGTGACCACTCACCGTGAATCCCAGGGCGTAATATTCGTATGCCAGCCTCTCAGCAAGGGAGAAATCCTTGACACCTTCCCCCCGCCCTCCACAAGCTTTCCATAGCAAAGCCCTGCGGTTTTGACACCATCCATCGAAAGCACCGGCCAATATCAAACTGAACGCACAGTCTTGTGGTGGATTTACCCTTTCCATGAAATCCTCAAACCCACTGAACGGTAACACACACCGTTCCTCCATTATTCGCATGGCCACCTTTTCGTCCATGTTTCTCACCATCAAAGAACTCCTTATCCTGTTGCCATCCGCCACGAACTTCAAACAGCTGGTGTTCACGCATGGTGGAAGCATTTCTATCCCGCGCCTTCTGGCCTCAAGAACCAGCACTGACGGTGGGTAAAAGCCCATAGGCTGACTCGACAAGAGAGCTGCAAAGTACTCAGCTGGGTAATGGCAAGCAAGGTATGCACTCTTTATTGCAATGTTAGCAAACGCCGCTGCATGGGCTTCGCAAAAACCATAACTGGCGTAGCCGCGAATGCATTCGAAGATTCGCCGCGCAACTTCGGGGGCAGTCCCATTGGCAATTGCCTTGGAAATAAAGGTTTCGCCTATTCTTTCCATTCCATGGTTAGAACGACAATGGGTCATGACACGCCTTAATTTGTCCGCTTCCCCAGGAGTAAAGCCCGCTACCACCCTGGCAATCTCTATCACCTGCTCCTGGAATAACACAACCCCATAGGTCTTGGAGAGTACCTCTTTGAGCCTAGGATCGATGAACTTCACTGGTTCTTTCCCCTGTCGCCTGGCAATGAACGGGTCCACCATGTTACCTTTTATGGGACCAGGCCTAATGAGCGCCACGCTGGCAACAATGTCCTCAAACTTGCCTGCGCTAAGCCTGCGCTGAAGTGCTCGCTGGGCAGGACTTTCCAGCTGGAATACTCCCACCGTTTGGCCACTGCGTATCATTTTAAAGGTGGCTTCATCTTCCAAAGGGATAGCGTTGTAATTGACTCCAGTAGCAATTACAGTCTCCTCGATGGCTGAAAGCATCCTCAACGACAAGAGGTCAATTTTTATCAGCCCAAGCTTTTCAACGTCATCTTTGTCGAACTGGATAATCCTTACACCCTTAGCTGCCCTTTGAATAGGTGCCAACTCGTCGATATCAGTACCGCTAATAACAATTCCACCAAGATGGGTGCCAAGGAACTTTGGCAAACCAGCTACTTTCTCACACATCTCCAATAGCAGCTCAAACTTTTTTGGGGAAATGTTAAGCGCTCTGAGCTCGGGGAATTTAAAAATTGCCTCCCTCACGCAGTCTGCCGGAATGTGGGGCATGCTTTTAGATATGACATCCAGCTCTTCCTCATCAAAACCAATTGCTTTGCCAATTTCCCTTAGCGCAGACCTTACCTGGAAAGTATTGTAGGTGCAAACCCAAGCCACTTTTTCAGTGCCGTACTTTTGACACACGTACTCGAACACTTTGTCCCGATACCTAGCGTCAAAGTCAATGTCTATATCCGGTTTCTGTGCCCGTTCCAAGCTCAAGAAACGTTCGAACAACAGCCCGCGAGCAATGGAATCTACTTCCGTTATCCACAGACAATAGGCCACAGCCGAGTCTGCGGCAGAACCCCTTCCCGCATACCTTATCCCATTCGATCGTGCAAACTTCACGAGGTCCCACACTGCCAGGAAATAGCTTGTGTATCCGAGCTTTGATATCACCTCAAGTTCGTATTCCAGCCTCGCCCTTACCTTTTCTGTGATTGCCCCGTAGCGCTCCACAGCGCCCTCATAAACAAGGCGCCTCAGCATTTGCTCAGGTCTTTCCCCTGTTCCTGTGGGAAAGTCTGGGAACGATAGTTCCGAAGGCAGTACGTCCTCTGAGCACATTTCCACAATCGAGTTCATGTTCTCAAGCACCCTGGCGCATGCCGCCTCCCCAAGGTTGCGCCTTATGAGTCCCACCATCTCTTTAGGGGCCTTCATGTAGTTTTCAGCGTTTGGCCTTCGGTCTGGGGTGACGTCTTCAAGGGTAGTGCCGGTCCTCACACAGGTAAGGACGTCATGTACCTTGAAGCCGTCTTTAGCAGCGTAATGTACATTGTTAGTTACCACCGCGCCAATTCCTAACTCCTCACCAAGTTGCCAAAGGGATCTATTGAGGAGACCGCTACCAGGCAGCAACCAGTCGCTCAGTTCTAGGTAAAACCTGTCACCAAAAACTCGCTTATAGTTTTGGGCAACAGCTGCTGCCCTTCGATAATCTCCTTGGAGTATGGCGGAGGCAACTTCCCCTTTTCGGCATCCGGAAAGTACCAGCAGACCATGGCAATTGTTTGCCAGAGTCTGTAATTTCGCTTCTGGGTTCAACCTTTGGTTTTCAAGGTGGGCCTCTGTAAGTATCTTGCAGAGATTGGAGTAACCTTTCCTGTTTTCGCAAAGGATGGTGAGGTGGTATCCACCTTCAACGGTTACTTCCGCACCTTGAATTGCTTTAACCCCGGTCTCCTGCATCGCCTCTTTAAACCGCACTGCTCCGCTCAAGTTATTGTGATCCGTAAGGGCCACAGCAACCACGCCAGAGGCAGCAGCGGCTGAAGAGAGCTCTTCAATTCTGCTGGCTCCATCCAAAAAAGAAAAGGGCGAATGCACGTGAAGGTGCGCAAACTCGCAGCTAGTCATAAATTCTATAAATCCCCCAGCTCTTTGTGCCCGTGTCGTAGAATATTTCGACCATGCTCCAATCAGTCTCGACCCGGTAGAACTTCTTTTCAGTTTCGCCTTTCCACCATTCCCCAGTGTCACACCACTCTTCCACTATCCTCACAATCCGGTACTGCTTGCCCTTCCAAGAAAACGATTCAGGGATCATTCCCTCGAAGCGTTTTGCAACAGCAACCCTAATATAGCCCAATCTGCTTCCACTGCTCATGTCCAAACCACTTTCTCCTTATCACGCCCAAGTGAGCGTGTTCAAATCTAACCGTTTGTCCAATCCTACTTTCAAAACGCCAAGCCACGCAAAGGATCCCAGTAACACAGCATGCGTTCTCGCCTGCTCACCAACTGATTTGCGGTTAATACGCCTTTCATCCCCACTATACTCTCGAGTGACCGGCGCTTTAGCGGCGCGGGTTGGTCCAACGTTAGTTGAACTGGATTAAGCGCAGAAAGCCCTGAAATCCTCACGCTTATCTCTGTAACTCCGCACGGTAATTTCAACTCCTCAACCATTAACCGGAGGATTAGCCCTACGCTTTCTGGCCCCTTTGCTTCCCGGAACTTCCTAGTTCGAGTAACACAGTTGCCCGAAGACAAGCCAAGGCAAAGGGTCAGCTCCCTATAGCTACAACCAGCCTTCCTGAGTCGTTCTTCAGCTTCAGAAGCAATCCCTCGCAGCACAAAGCAAAGTTGCTCCAAGCGGTCCACTTCTCCGTCAACCCTTTTTAAGAGATTAAGGTTATCCATCAATGGAGGAATAAAAGAAACCCCGTAATTACCATTTGCAATCTCCCATATCTTCCACCCATCCCTCCCAAACACAGTCACAAGAGTCTCAGGTGTAACCCCACGGATTTCCCCAACCCTTCGAAAGCCGAGCTTCAACAACTTCTCAATGGTGGCTCTCCCCAAAGGCCACAACAAGGACACTGGAACCTCGTACAAGAACTCCAGGGTGGCTTCAGCCGGAACCACTTTCAGCTTCAAACCCATACTTCTAGAGCCCAAATGCTCTCCTTCCAAAAGCTGCGCTGCTATTCTGGCAACCAGCTCATTGATACCCACTCCGACGAACACAATTTGGGCAACTTGGTCAATCCCACGCAAAACCTCGTAATCAAGCTTGTTCTCCCCAACGTCGACGAGCGCTCGGGCGTAGCCCATCTGCTTAACCCCAGACGAAATACACTTGCATGCTCCCACGAACTCCCTCTGAGCTTTTTCAAAAGCTTCCGGGCTGCAGCTAGCCAATGCAAGCTCCCCTGCTACCAGCCTGGCTTCCCATCCCTTCATGCCTTCCCTGACGCCCCTAGAGTAAGCGCTTGCAGACATATCTATCACTAGCCCGTCCTTGAGCACAGCAACCATTGCACTTGGAGAATCAACCATCAAACCAATCGCTTTAACAAACCCAATCATGCTCTTCGCCCCTGATTAAAAGCTCTTTATGAGCTGGCCTTGCCCTGGGCTCAAAATGTTAATCATTCCTGCTTGTAAATGTGTAGTTGCCTTCGCGCCGCCATCAAGCCAAATCGAACAAATGTTCTATTGCCTATGATAGCCCATCTTCAAGGCCGAAATCAACCATTCCCCCCACAGCCCAAAGGAATTCAAAAGTGGTTGACGAATTTTCCACCAAAGACCAACAGAAAGGGGCCACACAGATGAACAAATTCAGGTGTACGGTGTGTGGATACATATACGACCCTGCAAAGGGTGACCCAGACAACAAAATTCCCCCTGGCACCCCCTTTACCCAATTACCTCCAACTTGGACATGCCCCTTGTGTAACGCGCCCAAGAGCAAGTTCGAAGCCCTCCTGCAAGGGGATTCGGGGGTAAGGCGCTACTCCAACGGGGAAATAGTCGTCATTTGGGACCCAAGCAAGTGCAACCACAATGGCAACTGTCGCAGGAAGCTTCCCCAGGTGTTTGACCCAAGCAAACGGCCCTGGGTCAACATATATGGCGCTGACTCTGCCACCATCATAAAGGTGGTCGAAGAGTGCCCTACGGGAGCACTCACTTGGGTTAAAGCCTGAACCGCTTCATACAATCACCCCAATCTGGCAACAATACTCCCCAGGGTGGTGCTTCTGCACAGGCGCAACTTGCTCAAAAGGGTCTTGTTCCTCATGCTGCTTTGCCTGGCCCTGGGCACACCACGGGCCACAGTAGCTCCACAGCGCGGCTACCGAAGCGGGGACCTCGAGCTCCTTGCGAGGCTAATCTCCGGAGAAGCAAGGGGGGAACCGTATTTGGGCCAGGTTGCAGTGGGAGCTGTCGTGATAAACAGGGTAGAAAGCCCCAATTTTCCAAACACCGTTTCAGAAGTGATCTTCCAGCCAGGGGCCTTCGAGTCAGTATCCAACGGTCAGATTTGGGCAGAGCCTCCTTCGGATACCCAATACAGCGCTGCTCAAGCTGCCCTCGATGGTGTTGATCCAACCTATGGAGCTCTTTATTTCTGGAACCCAAACCTGCCCGTAAATCCTTGGATATGGACTCGCACTATTACCCTGTGGATTGGGAAGCATGTATTCGGCATCTAGGTGAGCAAGGCAACCCTAAGGAGGCTTTGTTTTGAACAGAACGCTCATCGTTGTGGTCACAACAATAATCCTGGTGGTCGTGGCGGCAAGCGCTACAATGTTGCGCTCCCAGAGCGCACGCCTTAACCGCACCCAGTCAGCCTTACAGGCAAATTACCAGCGCGCCCTGCACGACCTGGTCAAGCACACCGATAACCTGCAGGTGCACTTGTCCAAGGCCCTCGCCTCATCTTCCAGTTCTCAAACCCTGCTGTTGCCCACCGCAGCGTGGAACGAAGCCGACGCAGTAGTAGAGAACCTTGCTCAACTTCCCCTTGCGGAACTCAACCTTAATAGAACCTTCGCGTTCTTCTCTCAAGTAGCGGATTACTGCTTCTCCCTTGCTCGGAAACAAACAGCCGGCATTGCTCCCACCCAAGCAGACATATCCCAGTTGGCACAGCTCCAAAGGCAGGTGACCGCACTTGGCCAATCCTTCCACGAGCTTCGAGACAAGTTCGGTCGGGGTAATATTCCCATTCAGGCTGTACAAGCTAAAGGCTTGGCCTCAGCTGCCTCTAACGCCTTTCTCGATGGGTTCTCCAAGATAGACGAGCGCCTCCAAAACGAAGTGCCAACCCTCACCTACGATGGGCCCTTCTCGGATCACGTGGTCAACAGGAAGCCAAAGCTCATTGAGGGTGAACCACAGATCTCCCCTGAGAAAGCCTTGGAGGTGGCTCTTGCGTTTGCTGGTATAAGACGTGAGGAACTGCTTGAATCCAGCGTTGATGGGAGGTCAGGAGGAAACCTGCCCACGTACAAGGTACGCCTGAACAGTGTCAGCACTGGCCCACTGCACGTCGACGTGTCAAAGGCTGGAGGCAGGGTAGTGCTTGCCTTGAAACCCAGAATTCCAGCCTCGTCACAGATTAGCATTGAAGAAGCCATCGCCAGAGCAGTCCAGTACGCCCAGCAACGGGGCTTCAACCTGATGACGCCCACAGGCTACATCAAAGAAGATCACACGGTGCTCGTATCCATGGTGGACCAGGTGGATGGTGTGCTGATTTACCCGGACATGGTAAAGGTTAGAGTGGCTCTGGACAATGGCGAAATCATCACGTGCGATTGTTTGAATTACATAATGAACCACTTCACCAGGAAACTACCCCAGCCGACACTGGCTCCTGAGCAGGTCACTGCAAAACTCCCAGACAGGCTCGAGGCCGTGCGCGTTCAAAAAGCGCTTATTCCCCTCCCAGACACCCGCGAGGTGCTCACCTACGAAGTTAGGGCCAGGTCCAGGCACACAGGCGACGCCTTTCTGATCTATCTTAACGCCAGCAGCGGCCAGGAGGAGATGATCCTCAAGTTGCTTGAGTCAGCTGAAGGCACACTAACCCTCTAAGTCTATCAAAGTTTGTAGCCAATTGTCCTGAGCAACTGCTTCCTTGCCTTGATGTCTTCCTCGGACTCCACTCCCTTGGGGGCCATACCGTCCACTACACCCAAGATTGCCCTTCCCTGGTCTGTCTCGGCCACGATCACCTGAGTCGGGTTGGCCGTGGCGCAGAAGATCCGACACACTTCAGGAACTGCCTTGATGGCGTTGAGAACGTTGATGGGGTAACCGTTCTTCAAGAACACGATGAAGCAGTGCCCTGCGCCGATGTTCAAAGCGTTTTTCACCGCAAGCTCCACTAGCTCTTGGTCGTTCCCGCTCTTCCTAACCAAGCACGGACCAGAAGCTTCACAAAACGCCAAGCCGAATTTCAAGGTGGGGCTTGCCCCAGCAAGCGCTTCGTGTATGTCCTCGACGCTCTTGATGAAATGGGTCTGGCCTAAGATGAAGTTGAGCTCCAAAGGCTTGTCAATCGGCACAACGATTATGCGTACGTCCGCCACAACCACCCAGCCTCCCTTAGACAGTTAGTAATAGGCCCGCTCCCCGGGAACATTGTATTCTCCACAAATACGGACATCAAGAAGCAGCTGCTTCGCACGAGCACGAGGGTTTGCTGCTTTGTGTGGAAGTCCCAGCGTCTTCTTTTGCCTTTTCCTTGTATTCCTTACTCCTGTTGTCGGTGACGTAGAAGCCAGCTGCTTTGAATATTACGTTTACATTCCGGCTGATTAGCCTGTGGACAGACCCGCCGCATTTGGGGCACGCTTCCAAGGGTTGGTCAGTGATGTTCTGAGTCACTTCGAACCTGCCGCAGTTGACACACTGGTACTCATATGTGGGCACCTCGGATCCCTCCGCTATTCCTACGTTTATTGCTAGTTCCCGGGAAGCAAGCCTCCATAGCAGCACCATCCTACTTCCCCATGAATCGGGTGATCACATAAAGTATACCAGAAGTGGTCAGAGGGCCAACGGGCACCCCTTTCAAGAACGTAGCTGCCACCATTGAGCCAACAATGAGAACAGGCAACAGATCAGCTCGCCCGCCCTCAGTCATGAAGTACAGCCCCCGTCCACTCAGCCAGGTTGTTAGGAGCGACAGGGCGAAGGCAATTGCCCCCGTGAGAGAGGCCCCTGCGGAAAGGGCATCCCTAGGCTGCAGGCGTCCAGTGGCAAAGGGCGCCAGCACTGATACAGTTATGAGCGCGAGCCCCCAGAACATGGTTGACTTCTCAAGCTGTTGTGGCTGGATCAACTGCTGCAGTCCAGTGAGCCGCAGCAGCAACAGCAGACCAGCACCCACTGCAACCGAATTCGCTTTACCCATCACCGAAAACAAGACTATGGCCGAAAGCAGCAAATCCACTTCCATCTCCTGCACCCCCTGTCGGCGCCTTGACACTTTATTTTAACATCCGTGCAGGTAGGGTTCACGGACAGTAGGGTTGAATGTAAACGTAATATGGGCCCGAACTCAAGGTTACACCGTTTGACTGTCATACTCGTTGGCATAACGTTGCTTCTTGCCGCCAGTACATCAGTGGTGGTGCACACCCTATTTGTGCCCCGCCCCGTAAAGTTTAAAGAGCCAGCAGTGCTCTTTGAAGGTCAGTACCTTCAGGATGTTGTGTGCGAGGCGGAAGACATCTGGCTTCTGCCCTTTGCCCTGGTAAAGGAACACATCGACCAATCCGCCTTGTGGGACAGCCTTTCGAGGTCGGTGGTTTTCACAACTGAGGACAAGCTGTTGCGCTTGCCCACCGATTCCCTCACCGCATTCGTGAACCTGAAGCCGGTGCCCATGAGTCAAGCAGCCAAGCTCATCCAAGGCGAACCCTTTGTGCCCCTTGAAGTGGTGGCTGCCCTGTGTAGTTTGGAGTGGTACTACAATGCTGACACCAACGTGTTGGTGATCGATAGGGCAACCGCACCGGCGGAGCTGGCCAAACTTCGCTCTGCCAGCCTCCTAAGGAAGTCGCCGACAATCCTGTCACTGCCCGTCGCTCATCTCATAGAAGGGGAGCAAGTTAAAGTGCTAGGTAGTTCAACTGGCTGGGCTCATGTGCAAACTCGCAACGGGCTGCTGGGGTTCATCCCTTTGACCATACTGGACTCAGCAGCAAAGCCAACTCTAAATCAAGTCCCCGAAGCAGCAAGGTCCCAAAAGTGGCATCCGCCAGGAGGCTTGGTGAACCTCACATGGGAATATGTCACTCAACCTGTCACCCCAATCCCATCGGCCGCAACCCTCAAAGGCGTGAACGTGCTGTGCCCGACTTGGTTCCACCTCAAGGACCCAGATGGAAACGTGCAGGCAACTGCGGACCCAGCATATGTGCGCTGGGCCCACTTCAACGGCATTAGGGTCTGGGGGTTAGTGTCCAATCAGTTCGACCGGGAACTAACCCACAAGTTTCTTGGATCAGCGCTTTCCAGAGAAAACTTCATTCGGCAAATGCTCGCCTGGTGCAACGCTCTGAAATTAGATGGGATTAACGTGGATTTCGAAAACATGGAGTACGAGGATAGAGGTCTCTTCGTGCAGCTCATCAGGGAGCTCGCACCTTTAACCAAAGAACAGGGGCTGGTGCTGTCCGTAGACGTGACAGTGAAAAGCTCAAGTCCCAATTGGTCCCTGTGCTACGACAGGTCAGCTCTGGCCAAAGCGGCAGACTATGTGATACTGATGGCATACGACCAAACCCCAGCCGGCAGCCCTATCCCTGGTCCAACCGCAGCTTTGCCCTGGGTAGAGCAGGGCATAAGGAGCGCCCTCGCAGAGGTCCCCGGCCACAAGCTCGTGCTTGGCATACCATTTTATACAAGGGTGTGGAAAGTACCCCCTGGTAGCAAGGGAGCCACTTCCCGAGCAGCGTCCATGGACGAAGTGGAGACCCTGCTCAAACAACACAAGGCCGAAGTCACATTCGACAGCGCGTCAGGCCAAAGATTGGCCCAGTACGCCTACGAAGGCTATCATTGGGTGATCTGGGTGGAAGACCAGGACTCGGTCAGAGCTCGGGCAGAGCTTGTGACCAAGTACGCGTTGGCTGGCATTGCTAGCTGGCGGAGAGGCTTCGAAAGCGCGCGCACCTGGGCAACCATTGCCGACACCCTCTCCCGCGCCCAGTACCAAGCCTCTGCTACAGCTTCTACACAGCCTTCAAGCTGAGCTCAGATTGTACGCTGCTCCCTGCTGAGCAACTTCCACTGGAGCGCCAAAGCCCTCCTCACATTCTGCTTTGAGCAACTCTTCCTCGTAAAAGGGCCAAACATGGGTAATGACCAGCCTGCGAGCACCACACTCACGGGCCACCAGCCCAGCTTCTCGTGCAGTGAGGTGCCCAGTTACAGCGTATTCCCGGTCCCTTTCCAACAGGCTCGCTTCGCAAAGGAGCAAGTCTACTCCCTCGCCAGCTCGCAGCAAGGAGTCGCACCACCGAGTATCCCCAGAGTAACACAGGGTCTTACCGTTGTGGCCAACCCGAACGGCCAAGCAGGGCAACGAGTGGACAACTCCAAAGAACTCTAGCTCAAATCCGCCCACCGTAACGCGGCAGCCGTCGCTCACAGCCTGCGCCACGAGAGCATCCTTGTAGGCCACGCGGCGGAACTCGTCTATTGGCTGGTCCGGAGCATACACTGTGAGTTGCTCAGGGAGGGTAGGTTCCCTTTTCCCTGCGTCCGCCAGATACTTCAGCACTGCCAAGTCAGAACAATGGTCTCCATGGAAATGGGAAATCACCACAGCTCTCAACGACTTTGGGCTCACGTGTTTCTGCAACTGGGCTAGGGTGCCGCTACCACAATCCAGTAACAGACATTGTCCATCTGCTTCGATTAGGTATCCAGGACAATTGCCGCCCGCAGGCGGAAAGGGCGAGTACTTGCCCAGAACCACGAGTCTCATGACGACGTTTCCTCCACCGAAGGCTCCCCTTCCCTTTCATTACTCCTGCCTTTCTTCTTGCCCAGCATGTGCTCTACAAGGTTCTTTTCAGCCCTGCATATGTGTTCGGTTAGAGCCTTCTCAGCTTCGCCGGGGTTACCGGCGGCAATGGCAGCGTACACGCGTCTGTGTTCCTCCAAGGTGTTCTTCAGCCGTCCCGGCACCCTCAAAGAAGCAGCCCTAGCAAGCTGCACGTAGTCAATGAAACTGCGCAGCACTCGTTCGAGAGGGCGGCTGTTGCTGGCTTCAAGTATCTTCAAGTGGAACATCGCGTCTAGCCTGCTCATTTGCTCCACGTCCCCGCGCTCGGTATAGAACTCCATTAACTCAATCAACTCCTTGAGTTTCGCGAGCCCTTCGCGGGTTATTCTTTCCGCGGCCCACCTGGCGCTCAGACCCTCGATCATCCTCCTGATGGTGTAAATGTCGCTCACATCCTGGAGGGTTATGCTTTCTACCACCGCTCCCTTGTTAGGCACGTATTGCACCAGTCCCTCCCGTTCGAGCTGTCTTATCGCCTCCCGCACCGGGGTCCGGCTCACCCCGAACTCCTCCGCCAGCTTGGTTTCCACCAGCGTATCCCCGGACTTGTACTTTCCCTCTATGATGTCCTGCCTAAGCTGCCTGTAGATCCTCCCACTTAGCGAATAAAGCTCTCCATCCTCGCCAATGGGCTGCACCACCGACCCCCCCTTTTGTTGGTGCACCTAGGCCTCGCCCGTAGACAAACAAAAAATGCCCCGCTTGTATTCTAGGGCACCCAGAGCAGGATGGCAATTAGCAGGTCAAGCCTTAATCCTCAAGGGGCAAGCACTTCCAGTGGTACTCGTTTATGAGTTCCTCCAATTGGCTCAATGCAGCTAGGTACACCTCTATCACCTGCCCCTCACCGTCAATGCATGTAAGTATACCTGTATACATTCTAGTCGATATCTTAGACCTAACCATCGGTCAAGTCAAGAGGGGCCATCCATGTTTTTCAACACAAGTCCACTGGTGCGTCCGAAAGCAAGAGGCCAACAAGTACGAGCTGTGATTTTACCGTTGGGAGGTGGAGCGATGTTTCAGCACAGGTTGGTCACAAGCTACTCGGAGGTACGCAGGGAACCTCCTGAAATCCTAGTCGTGTACAAGCCCTGGGGCAAGTTCACCCAATATGTGATCAACGAGCCAGTCACTGTGAAGATCCTGGAAGTACGCGCAGGAGAAAGCCTCAGCCTTCAATCCCACCACCTCAGGAGCGAGTTATGGGTGCCCCTTGACGAAGGCGCCCGCGTGGAAAAGGATGGCATCGTATTCAGCCCTCCCGCCATGAGAGGTATCTTCATACCTCCAGGGTGCCGGCACCGGCTCTTGGGCGACGGCAAGGACTGCCGGGTGCTGGAAGTCTCCTTCGGGTTCTTCGACGAGAACGACATAGTGCGTTACGAGGACAGGTACGGACGTCCGAGCATCTCAATTTCCCGGAACCAGCATACAACCTGAGGAGAGACGCCCATGGAGGCAGTCTTGCTCATGGGAGGCCAAGCCGCAAGGCTAAGACCACTGACGGAATCCATGCCCAAAGCTCTAGTTCCTATTGCAAATTTCCCCTACATAGAATGGGTAATCGAGTACCTGGTTGCCAACGGAATTGACCACGTCGGGGTTGCCGCAGGCTACCTTCACAATGCCCTGGAGCGAGCCCTGAAAGGCTTAAGGGATACCGTAAACTTGGACCTTGCTGTGGAACGTGAACCCTTGGACACCGCAGGGGCAGTCCGAAATGCATGGCCCTTCCTGTTACATGAAAACTTCTTCGTGTTGAACGGGGATATCGTCACCACAATACCCCTGGCTGACCTCATGGAACAGCACCTTAAGCACAGGGCTTGGGTGACCATAGCTCTAGTGCCAGTGGAAGACCCAAGCAAGTTCGGTGCAGTTGTAGTAGGTGAACAAGGGAAGGTGCTGCAGTTTCTGGAAAAGCCCGCCAAAGGTCGGGCGCCTAGCAACCTAGTGAACGCGGGAATCTATGTGTTCAACGGGAATACGCTACAGTACATACCACCAGCTAGCGCTTATTCCATCGAAAAGCAGCTGTACCCTGACTTGCTCCAGAAGGGACTCCCTGTCTTCGCAAAGGTGTTTCCCAACTCTTACTGGGCAGACGTAGGAACACCAGACAGCTGCATAAGATGCAACTTCGATGTGATCCAGCAGCGGATATTTCCGTTGAAGGCTCGGGAATCACGTCCCGGAATATGGGTGGCTGACAGCGCCCAAATCCGTTCTTCAGTGAGCCTGATGCCGCCCGTGCTAATTGGAGACAACTGCTTAGTCGCACAGGAGTCTCAGGTGGGGCCATTCGCTGTACTTGGACCCAATTGCAGGATTGACCCTGGCGTAACAGTTAGAAGAAGCGTGCTTCTGGAAAACTGTGTAGTAGGAGCAAGGGCTAAAGTGGAAAGCTGCGTGCTTGGAACAGGTTGCGTGGTGCAGCCTGGTTCCACTACCCCCAAGCCCGTCTACGGATGCGGCGAACTTGTTTCCACTAAGGAGGTAGCCAACCTTGCGTAGGACCGTTTGCTACGTGAGCACTTACCCGCCTAGGGAATGTGGTATTGCCAGCTTCACCTTTGACCTGACAGCGGCGGTGAGCTCCGCGCGCTGTGGTGCGGACCCCTTTGTAGTAGCCATGGTCCGGAATGAAGAACAGTCCGTAGATTATGGGCCTCCCGTTCGGCTTGTGATCCTCCACGATGAGCCAGACGACTACCTGCGGGCAGCCGACGAAATAAACCAGAGCAGAGTGGAGTACGTAAGCCTTGGATAGTGTTAACGATGATAAGCAGGAATATGCAGTTCAGGGCATTGTACCAGTATTTCACGACGAGGAAAGACAATCCGTTGAAGACGAAGCAGGCGCTGATAG
>JBNARI010000037.1:0-14167 GCA_049718765.1 Bacillota bacterium
AGGGGGCAGCTGCCCCCTTCTTATTTTGGTCAAGGCACTGGGCAAGTAGCTGAGGCTATGAAAGGCAATTCGGCGGACGATGAAGGGGAAATTAGGTGTGTGGAAAACGGCAAATACGCCACGGCCGAGTCAGAGACTTGCCCAGCGAAAACGCCCCCAGACCCTGACTCGGCGGCACGTGAACGCCCGTATAGCAGGAGCCTACGACGTTCAGAGGTACTTTACAGCTGTTCACCGTTGCAGTATAATCAGGTTAGGATATAAGTGAAAGTCTTCACGAGTACGAACATACCGGTTTGGGGAGGGGAGCTAAATGGAATTCGGAGACAGGCTTCGCAAACTCAGAACAGGTCAAGGCCTGACAGTCAGGGGCTTGGCTCAAAGGGTAGGGGTTTCCCCGAGTTACATTTCTCAACTCGAGAATAAGGAATGCTCTCCCTCGTTTTCTGTGCTTAAGAAGATCGCAGAGGTGCTCGGAACAACTGTGACCGCCCTCACTGAAGACGGCTTGCCAGAGGAGTGGCTCGTGGTGCGAAAGGCAAACAGGAGAAAGCTTCAGGTAGACAACCCGTTCTGGGAGGTAGAGCTTTTTGCATTCACAGGCGCGCGAGACAAGAGGATGCAGGGGTGCCTGGTCAAGCTACTCCCAGGTGCGCATGGCCCTAATCCAGTGTTTACCCACGACCGTGACGACTTCATCTTCGTGCTGAAGGGTCGGATTGCTGTAGTTTGCGCTTCAAGGGAGTACCTCCTTGACGAGGGGGATGCCGCCTACTTCAACTTTCATAGGCCGGAGCAATTCCAGAACCTTGGCCCCAGTGAAGCCATGTTCCTATGGGTGGTTTCACCAGCTTGTTGAGAGAGGGTGATTAAGGATGACAGCGGAGGAAGTCCAGCGCAAGTTCTGCAGGCTGAACGAAATCCTGGCGAAGCACAAGCACGATCCAGCGAACCTAGTGGCCATACTCCAGGACGTCCAGGCAGAGTATAGGTATTTGCCAGAGGAAGTCATGAGCTACATTGCCACAGATCTAGGCATCCCGGCTTCCACGGTATTCGGGGTTGCCACGTTTTACGCACAGTTCTCATTGAAGCCCAAGGGCAAGGTGATCATCAGGGTATGCGATGGCACTGCTTGCCACGTGCGCGGCTCGACCCAGGTGAGATACGCAATACGGGAGAAGCTGGGGCTGAAAGACGGCGAAGACACAACGGAAGATTTGCAGTTCACTGTGGAGGCAGTCTCCTGTTTGGGGGCCTGTGGGCTGGCTCCCGTGGTAACTGTGAACGATGAGGTGTACGGGCAAACCACTCCTGAAGCCATGAGAATCATTCTGGATCAGTTGCTTGCGAAGGGGCGAAGTGAAAATGACTGAGCTAACCATGATTAAAAACAGGGAAGAACTGGAACAATTGCGCAGCTCCTACGCAAGTTCTTTGGCACGTGCAAAAGTAAGGATTCTGGTGTGTGCCGGGACGGGCTGTGTTGCCAACGGGTCTTTGAACGTTTACCGGGAGCTTGTGAAAGCTGCAGCCGAACGCGGACTAGACTCCTCTGTTGAGGTGCTTTTCCAGGGCGAGGAGCAGCCCGTTGCCATATCCAAGTCGGGCTGCCATGGCTTCTGCCAAAAGGGTCCACTGGTACGGGTGGAGGCTGTTGGGCCAGTTGGGAACGCAGGCGCGCTCTACGTTCATGTAAAGCCCCAGGATGCGCCAGACATAGTTCAGGCAGCCCTCTCTGGCACGGTGGTGGAGCGGTTGCTGTACAGGGACCCTGTGACCGGCGAGATTTCTCGCTCTGAGGAGGAGATTCCCTTTTACCGCAGACAAAGGAGGGTTACCCTCGAGCATTGCGGCAATAGTGATCCGGAAGATATAAGGGATTACATTGCCCACGGTGGCTACCAAGCTTTATGCAAGGCCCTATTTGAATTGAAACCCGAGGAAGTGATTTCAATTGTGGACGCCTCTGGGCTGCGGGGCCGCGGGGGAGGCGGATTCCCCACGGGCAAGAAGTGGGCTATGGCCAGGGCTGCCCAGGACTGGCCCAAGTATGTGATTTGCAACGGTGACGAAGGAGATCCGGGCGCTTTCATGGACAGAAGCGTGATGGAAGGAGACCCCCACAGGATAATCGAAGGTATGACAATCGCAGCGTATGCCATTGGGGCGTCCCACGGTTACGTTTACGTGCGGGCAGAGTATCCCCTGGCGGTGCAGCGGATGAGGAAAGCTGTGGAAGAGGCCAAGGCCTGTGGACTTCTTGGCTCGAACATCCTCGGTTCCGGATTTGACTTCGACGTTGAGATCAGGGAAGGCGCTGGGGCCTTCGTGTGCGGTGAAGAAACGGCGCTGATCGCTTCGATTGAGGGTAAGCGGGGCATGCCAAGACCCCGACCGCCTTACCCTGTGGAAAACGGTGTTTGGGGAAAACCGACAGTGATTAACAACGTGGAGACTCTGGCAAACGTACCATGCATCCTGACTAGAGGCGCAGAATGGTTCCGAGCTCTGGGTACGCCCAACAGTGCTGGCTGCAAGACCTTTGCCCTGGCCGGCCAGGTGTTGAACACTGGCCTTGTGGAAGTGCCCATGGGCATTACCTTGCGCGAAGTGATCTTTGACATCGGTGGTGGGATCAGGGGTGGAAAGAAGTTCAAGGCTGCGCAAATCGGAGGGCCTTCCGGAGGATGCTTGCCAGAAAGCTTATTGGATTTGCCCCTTGACTACGACTCGCTAGTTAGGGTTGGGGCGATGGTGGGATCGGGCGGCCTTGTAGTCATGGATGAGTCAACGTGCATGGTTGAAGTGGCTAGATTCTTCATGAACTTTATCCAAAACGAATCCTGTGGCAAGTGCGTGCCATGCCGGGAAGGTACAAAGCAGATGCTGGCAATCCTCGACAAGATTATCAATGGAAAGGCCAGCATGGAAGATTTGGAAATGCTCGAAGAGCTGGCACTGGTGGTGAAGGATGCATCTTTGTGCGGTCTGGGAAAGACTGCTCCGAACCCAGTGCTCTCAACGCTTAAATACTTCCGGGAGGAGTACCTGGCTCACGTGATCAACAAGAGGTGCCCTGCTGGGGTGTGCAAGGCGCTAAGGGAATACGTCATCGACGTCTCCAAGTGTAAGGGCTGCACCGTGTGCGCCCGTGTGTGTCCGGTTTCGGCTATAAGTGGGGAAAAGGGCAAGCCTCACCACATAGATCCGTCGAAATGCGTAAAGTGCGGAAGTTGCGCTGAGAAATGTAGATTTGGCGCGATCTCTTTGAGGTCGTAGCGGAGGTTGATTCACATGATCACCGTGGATGGGGTACAAGTCAAGCTGGATGGAGAGAAGAACATCCTCGAGGTAATCCACAAGGCAGGCATGAACTTGCCTACGTTCTGTTACTTGAGCGAGCTCAGCGTGTACGGCTCCTGCCGGATGTGTATGGTGGAGGTGGATGGTCGCTTAGTGCCGGCCTGCTCCACGCCGCCTGCAGACGGCATGCAGATCAAAACCAACACTGAGCGCTTGAGGAAGATTCGCAGAACCATAATTGAGCTGCTACTTGCTAACCATGATAGGGAATGCACCAGCTGTGAACGCAACGGCAGCTGCAGGCTTCAATCTATTGCCTACCAGTTGGGGATTGACAAAATCAGGTTTCCAGAATCCCCGAAGAACCACACGGTGGATATGTCTTCGCCTGCGATTGTGAGGAACCCGAACAAATGCATCTTGTGCGGAGACTGCGTGCGCATGTGCCGGGAAGTTCAGGGACTTGGAGTGCTGGACCTGCAGTTCAGGGGTTCGAAAGTGGCAGTTGGACCTGCCTTTGGGAAACCCATTGCTGAGGTAGATTGTACCAACTGCGGCCAGTGCGTTCAGGTCTGTCCGACTGGAGCTCTCTCCGTGAAGAACGATGTACCTCGGGCATGGCAGCTGGTTTCCGATCAAGGGGCATACCCAGTTGTGGAAGTGGCACCTGCAGTTAGAGTTGCACTTGGGGAAGCGTTCGGACTTGGCAAAGGTAAGGCGGTAACAGGTAAGATAGCTGCAGCCCTGCGCAGGCTCGGTTTCAAGAAGGTGTTCGACACAGTATTTGCTGCGGACTTGACTGCAGTTGAGGAAACTCACGAGCTCCTGACGAGGCTGCGGAAGGGCGGACCATTCCCAATGTTTACGAGCTGCTGCCCGGCCTGGGTGAAATTGGTGGAGACTCACTATCCGGAGTTCTTGGGCAACCTGTCCACTTGCATGTCGCCTCAACAGATGTTGGGTTCTCTAATCAAACGCACCCTTGTAGCAGGACAAAGAGCTGAGAACCAGCAAGTCAGGGTGGTCTCAGTCATGCCTTGCACTGCCAAGAAGTTTGAGATCACCAGGGCTCAGTTTGGAGAAAACAGACCAGTGGACCTTGTTCTAACTACTTCAGAGCTGGTGAGGATGATCAAAGAAGCGGGCATAAACTTCGAGCAGCTGGAAGAAAGCGAGTTCGACGAACCTTTCGGCACCATAACAGGAGGGGGCCTGCTTTTTGGGGCTACTGGTGGGGTTGCCGAGGCAGTGCTGCGTACGGCCTCGAGGATGCTTGGGGCGCCGTGCGACCGGGAACTGGAGTTTTCCGAAGTTAGAGGACTCCAAGGGATCAGGGAAGCTCAGTTGAATATTGGTGGCTACGAGCTGAGGGTCTGCGTGGTTCACGGCCTTGGTAATGCCCGCAGACTGTTGGAGGCAATTAGGGGGGGCGAGAAGAACTATCACATTGTGGAAGTGATGGCTTGCCCAGGCGGGTGTGCGGGCGGGGGTGGCCAGCCCATACCCGATGACCCTTCAGTGAGGGTTGCGCGTGTTCAAAAAATAGTGGAGCTTGACTCCAGAATGACCCTGAGGGTACCGTCTGATAATCCGTCAGTGCAGGAGGTTTATGCAAGCTGGCTTGGGACCCCTGGAAGTGAAAAGGCCCATGAGTGTTTGCACACCTGGTATGGCCCCCGGAGGCGAATTGCCGGGGAAAGTATTCCCATTACGCCTGCACCCCTCTCTTCCGAGGGTGCGCGGCCTACCGTTCAAGTCGAGGTATGCGTGGGCACCGGATGCTACTTGAGGGGTTCCTACGACGTGCTCAAGAAGCTCATGGACGCGTCGAACTCAGATCCAGAGATGGTTGGGCGAGTGGCCCTCAAAGCTACGTTCTGCCTGGAGCATTGCGACCGGGGTGTGTCTGCAAGGATCAACGGCAAGATCATCACTGGGCTCAATTCCGAGAACGTGCTCGACATTGTGAAGAGGGAACTGGCACGAGCGGGCACTTACAGGGAGGCGCAGTAGCTTGGTTACCGTGGTTGTGTGTGTGGGGAGTTCCTGCTTCCTTAGGGGTGCCCCCCTTGTCATCCAGGAGTTCGAGAAGCTTATAAGCGAGAGAGCCCCTGGAGCGGTAGAGATAAAGGGGAGCTTCTGCATGGAGAGATGCACGCACGGGGTTACAGTTCAGATTGGAGACCAGGTTTTCACTGCGGTGAAGCCAGAGGACGTGCCTGGGCTTTTCCAAAAGTACGTCTTGACACAACTCCAACTGGGGTGAGCTCATGGCCATTATTGAAACTGTGCGGACCAAATGCAGGGATTGCTACAAATGTTTGAGAGCGTGCCCAGTGAAGGCAATCAAGGTGAGTCGAGGACCGGGCGTCTATGAAATGCACGCCAGCGTTGTAGAGGAGTTCTGTATTCATGACGGAACGTGCATAAGGGAGTGCCCCCAAAAGGCAAAGAAGGTGCGGAGCGACCTTAACAGGGTAAGGGAACTTCTATCCAAGGGCGAGGAGATTGCAGTCAGCTTGGCACCTTCCTTTGCGGCAGCGTTGCCCTTGGACGATCCCCTTCGGGTAGTAACGGCTCTGCGGAAGATGGGCGTTGCGGTGGTCCAGGAGACCGCCTTGGGTGCCGAAATGGTGGCCTCGCTGCAAAGGAAACTGCTGGACCAGGGACATGGTCCAATGATATCCAGTTCTTGCCCTGCCGTGGTGAGTCTCATAGAAAAGCATTACCCAGAAGCCATCAGGTTCTTGTCTCCGGCGGTATCGCCGGCTGTAGCTCACGGCCGCTACCTGAAGGCCCAATACCCCGGTATTCGGGTGGTGTTCATTGGTCCCTGCATTGCGAAGAAGGACGAGATTTGCGACCCGGAAGTAAGCGATTCCGTGGACGTGGCTTTGACGTTTCAGGAGCTCCTCCAGTGGGTGGATGAGGCCCACATTCCCCTGTCAGACTGTGCCCCCGGCAGCTTCGACCCACCTTTGCCGTCCCTTGCTCGTCTGTTCCCTGCTGACGGGGGCTTATTGCGAAGCTGCCAGTTAGACGGAGTGCTTAACAGAGCTGCGATGAGTGTTTCCGGGGTGGACAGGTGTCGGGAGGTAATAAACCACTTCTTAAAGGGGGAAACCCAGCCCCAGCTTGTGGAACTCATGGCTTGCCCTGGAGGGTGTATATCTGGCCCATTTGCCCTTGGTGGTGAGGACTACTACCAACGCAGGAATAAACTTCTAACCTATGTGGCCGGGGCTCGAACCAATTGCAACCAGGAGGGCTTGTCCGACAAGTATCTTGAACTCTTGCCGCCGGAAAGGCTCTTGAGGAAATACCGAGACAAGCAATTGAAGCTGCTCCGGCCTACGAGAGAACAGCTCAGGGAGATACTGGAGAAGAGTGGTAAGTTCTCCCCCGAAGATGAGCTGAACTGCGGTGCCTGTGGCTACCAGTCCTGCGAGGAGAAAGCGATTGCGGTGTTCAACGGAATGGCTGACCCAGAAATGTGCATTCCTCACATGCGCCAACTTGCAGAGTCCATGGCCAACGTGGTGGTAAGTGCTACTCCCGATGGCATCGTGGTGGTGTCCAGCGATGGCCTCGTGGTAGACATGAACGCTGCTGCCGAGAGGATACTGGGATTGCCCAGGAAAAACGCTGTTGGATTGCCCATCGGCAGGTTAATGGACGACAGCTGCTTCAGGCAAGCTGCAGATCAGAAGCAGGTGGTTAAGGGAGAGTGCATTATAGGGGATCGCGTTGTGGAACAGCAAGTATTGTACGTGGGCAACCAAAAGCTGTGTGTTGGCTTCCTCATGGACGTCACAGAGGAACGAAGAGCTGCCCAGCGCCAACGTGAGATTAGAGAAGAGGCTGTTAGGCGGGCCCAGCAAGTGATTGCCAAGCAAATGCAAGTTGTGCAAAAAATTGCCGGGTTGCTCGGCGAGACTACAGCTGAAACTAAACTTTCCTTGACCGAGCTTATGAAGGTGGTAAGAGAGGAGATACCTCCAAGAGATGCGACTCAAAGTGGAAGTGGCAGTGGCCCAGTTGAATAAGCATGGCGAAGAGCTTTGCGGCGATTACGTGGAAGTGGTCGAGAACTCTTCCACTATCGCAGTGCTCTCTGACGGACTTGGGAGCGGGGTGAAGGCGCACATTTTGTCCTCGCTCACTGCGACGATGGCGGCCACAATGCTTAGAGGTGGCCTGGAGCTGGGCGAAGTCATCGATGCAATTGTGCAGACCTTGCCAGTGTGCGAGGTACGACACCTCGCCTACAGCACCTTCACTATCCTTAGGGTGACTCCGGATAACGTGGCATTTTTGGCGGAATACGACAACCCCCCTGCGTTTGTTGGTAGAGGCAATCAGCTGGTCCAGCCGGAGCGGAGGAAGAGAGTCTATGCCGGAAGAACAGTCTACGAGAGCTTCTTCAAGGTCCAGGACGGAGACTGGCTCGTCTTGGTGAGCGACGGAGTGATTCATGCCGGGATTGGCGGAGTGTGGAATTTGGGTTGGGGATGGGACAGGATTGCAGACTACCTCAAAAGGGTTGCTCCATATGAGGAGGACGCCTTCTGCCTTGCTAGGGAGCTCAGCGAGACGATACAAAAGCTGTACGCGGGCCACCCTGGGGACGATGCCACCATCGTGGCAGTGAAGGTGCGAATCCCTCGGAAACTCACGGTGCTTGTTGGTCCTCCGGTTGATCGGAAAGATGATTCGCTGGTTGTGCGGAAGCTGGTGGAGGCCATTGGGAAGAAAGTGGTGTGTGGAGGGACGACGAGTATCATGGTGGCCAGGGAACTAGGCAAGGCGTTGGACGTCAACCTTGCTTCCTTAAAGGGTTCTGCTCCTCCCACTGGCCGGATCGAGGGCGTTGACCTAGTGACCGAAGGCATATTGACCCTGTCACGGGTGGTAGAGAACCTGAAGGGCGGTAGACCTTCTAGAAGGGAGTTTAAATACAAGAGCGATGGCCCAAGTAGATTAACCGATATGCTGCTTGAGGCGGACGAAGTCCACTTCATCGTGGGTCGCGCCATAAACCCCGCTCATCAGAGCCCCGACCTGCCTATCAACCTTGCGCTAAAGCAAAAAGTTGTGGAGGACCTGTGCAGGTTGTTGTCCCAATATGGCAAGAAAGTAAATGTGGAGTTTTACTGAACACTCCTCCCACTTTCCTACATAGAACTGGCCCGCAAGGGCCAATTCTTATTGGCAGCAGGCAATCTGCTATAATGGAGAAGATTAAAGGCTCAGGCTGGTTGAACACGGAGAGGGTGAAGCGAGTGGAAGTCAGGGTGCGGTTTGCTCCAAGCCCAACAGGCTACTTGCATATTGGTGGGGCGCGTACTGCGTTGTTTAACTGGTTGTTTGCACGGCGTCATGGTGGAAAGTTCATCCTTCGCATAGAGGACACGGATGTGGATCGTACCGTGGAAGACTCTTTTGCCCAAATCATGCGCAGTCTGAGGTGGCTGGGCCTACAATGGGACGAAGGGCCAGAGGTAGGGGGACCGGTGGGTCCCTATTTTCAGTCTCAACGGAGGCATCTGTACAGAGAGTTTGCCCAGAAGCTGGTGCAGGAAGGCAAAGCTTACCTGTGCTACTGCACGCCTGAGGAATTGGCTGCTCGCAGGACGGCAGCTTTGAAAGAGGGAAAGGCGCCTCGCTATGAGGGTACCTGCAGACATCTTACCGACGCCAAAAGGCGCCAGCTGGAGGCAGAGGGTAGGTCGCCTGCCATAAGGCTGCTCACTCCCGATGAAGGCGTGACCGTAGTCCATGACTTAATTCACGGGGATGTGAGCTTCGAGAACGCCCTGATTGGTGACTTCGTTATTGTGAAATCTGATGGTTTCCCCACCTACAACTTCGCGTGCGTGGTTGACGATGCGCTAATGGGGATTACCCATGTGGTGCGTGCGGACGAACACCTGTCCAATACCCCCAAACAACTTATGATTTACGAGGCCCTTGGGTTCAAAGCACCTATTTTCGCCCATGTTCCAATGATTCTGGCCCCAGATAGGTCAAAACTGTCCAAGCGCCACGGGGCCACGTCAGTAGAGGAGTTCAAAGAAGCGGGGTACCTTCCCGAAGCCATAGTGAATTACCTGGCACTGCTGGGGTGGACTCCTGGAGACAACCAGGAGATAATGAGGCTGGAGGAAATGGTCTCGCGGTTTGACCTGAACGACGTATCTCATAACCCTGCCATCTATGACATCAACAAGCTCACGTGGCTGAACGGCCATTACATAAGGGAGCTGGATCTAGATTACGTGACCAAGTCAGTGATCCCCTTCCTTCAGAAAGCCAATTACCTGGAACCAGGTGAGGTGGGATGCGAGCAATACGAGCGGTTGCGTAAACTGGTGAGTGTAGTGCGGGACAGGACGAAGACGTTGGTGGAAATGGTGGACGCTCTGTCTTATTTCTTCCAGAACGAGCTAGAGTACGATGAGAGGGGCGTCAAGAAGTTCTTCTCGAGACCCGAGACTGTGGAAATCCTTGTGGACGGTATGAGAGTACTGAGCGGTTTGGACACGTGGAATGCTGCTTCAATCGAACATGCCTACAGGCAACTGATACAGGAAAAGGGGATTTCAAGTTCTTCGTTGTTCCATCCCACAAGGCTTGCAATCACAGGGCGCACAGTAGGTCCTGGCCTTTTCGACATAATGGAGCTACTGGGCAAACAGCAGACATTGAGAAGAATGGCAGAAGCAATAGAATATGTTGAATCCATGTCCACGCGAGGTGTTAGTTCACAGTAGACGGAGGGTCTAACAAGATCCGGGGGTGAACATTGCCTTGTGGCGTTACTACGTTCTGGCCTTTCTGAGTGGGGCTTTTTCCATGACGCTAGAGTTAGTCGCCAGCCGATTGGTGGCTCCTGTCATGGGGGTTTCCCTATACACGTGGACAAGCGTGATCGGCGCCGTGCTCGCAGGCATTAGCGGAGGGAGTTTCATTGGCGGCTGGATGGCTGACAGGTGGGATGCAAGGCGTATCTTGGGCCCAGTGATGATTCTTTCGGGAATAGCTGCTGCGCTAATTATTCCCGCTCTACCGGTGCTGGGTGTGGCGTTACCAGTGTTAGGGTACCCCATTCTGAGAGTTGCAGTGCCGATCCTAGTGGTGTTTGGGATACCGAGCTTGTGCATAGGGCTTATTTCGCCCATACTGTACAAAGTCTGCCTAAACGATCCTTCTAGGACTGGCAGTACTGTTGGAAAGCTTGCTGCTTCAGGTTCGCTGGGAAGCATTGCCGGTACCTTCGGTACCGGCTTTTTTCTTATTCCCACACTAGGGACTCGGGCAATTGTGCTTGGCGTTGCAGGTGCCCTGATGTTGTTGGGAGTAGTCAACACAGCCTGGCGGAATCGCACCGTGAAGGCGATGGCCAGTTGCCTAGTGATAAGCGCGATTGCCTTTGAATTCGTTGCCCAACAACGGGCTTGGGCAGGGCGTGGCGTTGTAGAGTCGGCTTACTATAGCATCCGCATTTCTACGGACGAGGATCCAGTGGAGGGCAAGGTCAAGAAACTCATACTTGATAACCTCATTCACTCTGCAGCGAACCCAGAGGATCCAGAGTTCCTGTGGTATGAGTACGAGAGGGTATCGGCTTGGCTCATTCGCAACTGCGCGAAGCCGGGCATGAGGGTGCTGGTGATTGGTGGCGGAGGATACACCCTGCCATACTGGATAGAACGTCATTATGGGGACGCAGTAGTGGAGGTAGTGGAAATAGACCCTGAAGTCACCCAGATCGCCTTAAGGGAGTTCATAAAGGGTCCTACAAAGATCCAGACTTACAACGAAGATGGGCGTGCAGTGTTTAACACCATGTTGGCTCAAGCCAAGTACGATCTGGTCTTCGGCGATGCGTACAACGACCTTTCGGTGCCCTATCACCTGACGACTCTCGAGTTTGCCCAGGTGATAAGGAACCACCTGAGCGAAGACGGCATTTACGTTGCTAACATAGTGGACAAGCCAAACGGCAAATTCCTCAACGCATTCTCGAACACGCTCGCACAAGTTTTCCCTTTTGTGCGTATTCTTCCTGGTAGCGAGGCAGCAATGGTAGGCGGCAGGAGCCCTCATCTGGTAGTAGCAGCGTTTCGTGAATTGCCTTTCGAGCGTTGGGCCCCGACACGTGACGTGGCGTTTCCACTGGTGGCTCGTGCACCCGAGGACAGCCAGATCACGTTAACTGATGACTATGCGCCTGTAGACAACCTATTGCTCCCAGTGTTTGCTGAAAGACTTTCTAGATGACAATGCGTTTAGAATAGAGCGTCTACAAAAAACGTCTTGGCGGGATGCGGGAGTTGACGTTTGACACAGCGCTCCGCTTTGTGTAATATACTTACTGTCCGATAGCCATTTGGGGGATCGGCTAGTGGTAGGCCAACAGACTCTGGATCTGTGTGCGGAGGTTCGAATCCTCCTCCCCCAGCCATAGAAGGTGGCCCCATCGTCTAGTGGCCTAGGACGCCGCCCTCTCACGGCGGTGGCAGGGGTTCGAATCCCCTTGGGGCTACCAAAACTTTTCTAGCAGGTATTTTGGCTTGAAAAGCCCCCGGATGAAGGCGGTGTCACTGAGAAGGGGGCTGTTTTGTGGGTAAGTAGCCACTCTGGTCACAAAGTTCCCCGACTTTCGTGGTGTGCTTCAGGAATTCCTGCTTTCCAGGGCTGCCAGCGGTGCAGCCAAAAAGACGCTGGAAGACTACACCTTCCACGTGAATTGCTTCCTGCGAGGTACCAGGGCTTTACAGAAGGCGGTGCTGGAGTACCTTTCGGAGGAAGCTGCCCCTGCGACCAGGAACACCAGGCTCAGGAAGCTAAGGGCATTCTTCAACAGGTGCGTGGCGCAGGGGTATATTCCGGCCAACCCGACAGCGGGGATAAAGCAGGCCAGGGAAGATTTGGACGCCATTAGACACGTGCCGCTGGAAGCAATTAAGAAGCTGCTCGAACAGCCAAACAAAAGGAGTTACACCGGCCTGAGGGACTACTGCCTGCTGCTGGTGCAGTTGGACACCGGCGCAAGGCCAAGTGAGCTGTTCCAGGTGAAGGTGTCGGACGTGAACTTTGAGGCCAGGGAAATCTACATCAAGCTAGAAGTGGTAAAGACACGTGTGGGCAGAGTGCTGGTAATCTCGCCGTTTACCTGCCAGGCCCTGGCGAAGCTCGTGAGTGCGAGGCCCGGATGGTGGGGTGACGGTGCTCCCCTGTTTGCGACCGAAACGGGAAGGCCGCTTGACCGAAGCCAGTGGGCAAAGAGGGTGAGGCAATGCTGCCAGAAGGCGGGCATAAGGATGACGCCTTATAGCATCCGGCATACGTTTGCGCTACAACAAAATGCTGTAAGTACCCCTTGCTCGATGGGACAACAATGCTGGGGCAGCTCAGGACATGCTTAGGCAGGGCTGCAGCCCCTGCAATACTGGGGGCTACAGGTCACTTTACGTGTTCACACTTGCGGTAAGGGTAGGCCAGCTTTATTCCTTGCTCTCGTGCTTTGATCCAAATGAGTTCCCGCATCGCTCTTTCTACTTTCCAGACTGATCCAGGCTTTGTTTTTGCCGTGATGGCAAACCGGCCACCCCTTTCGTCACTCAGGATGTCTGTGACCCCGAGAATGTGGGGGGCTTCCACGAACTCCCCTGACGGGCGGCGAAGCAGGTCGTCAGCATACTGCACAGCTGTTTGTTCGCAAACATACTCCAACAGTTGACGAATCCTTGCCGGATCTTCGTCAAAAGGGAAGGTGGCTGTCACTGTTGCCCTCAGTTCTTGCCGATTATAGTTTCTTATGGTCTTGATCTCGGAGTTGGCGATGTAGAACTTGCGTCCATTCCACTCCCTGAGGCTTGTGCTTCGAAGCCCTACCTCCTCCACGAAACCCTCGGCTGAGTCGTTGATCTGCACATAGTCGCCTACTCTTAACTGGTCCTCGAAGTTAATGAAGAAACCGGTGATGATGTCCTTAACTAGTGCCTGAGCTCCCAGGCCTGCTGTGAGGCCGATTACTCCTGCCCCTGCTAGTATTGGCGACGTGTCCAGGTCCGGGTAGAAGGCCTTGATAACGAGGACCACCGTAACGAAGTAGACAAGGTATCTAGCCAAGGATTGGATAAGGGAAACGAGGGTTTTCCTTCGCCCTGGGTCCATCTGCCTTAGAATGAATGCATTTGCGGTCACGCGGTAAGCTAGGGCGAGAACGATCCTGGCCAAGAGAATCACAACAACGCTCCTCAAAACACTTTTTGCAAGTTGACTCAGTATGGTTGCATTCATGAGCGTACTGGCCGAAGCAGGGTTGAGTTGCTTGGTTTCTCGCAACCACCCTTTAGGTCAGGCCTTAGCCTCCTCTCTTATGCAATGTTCGGATTGACCTTCCAAAACGTAAACAAGACACGACGCCGCCGTTAACCACCGTGTCCCCTGGGCGCCTGATGTCGCAACGATTCCTGGATTGTCTGTGCGTCTATTATAAGCATGCTAGCAGTAAGGAACGCTAATGCAATCTTGCTCTCGCGAGTTCGGGCTGTTCCGTTTGCGTTCCCTTGTCTTATGCTTGTTTTCTGCAGGCAATGGTGGGCTTCCTGCACAAGATCGAGGTTTGCCTTGCACTGAGTCAAATCCAAAAAGCAGCCTCTTGCTTTTTGGCTGATGCTCCTATAGAATAAGATCTTGCCAAAGCGGTTGAGCTGAGAACAACTGCTTGACATTGAAAATTGGACCTGTTAACATAATCAACGCGTGACCGCCAAACGCAGGTCACTGCGAACCGATCCTTGACAACTGAACAGTGTGTTGAGGAGTAAGCCTGCGGTGCAGTTGTTTATCG
>JBNARI010000038.1:0-13975 GCA_049718765.1 Bacillota bacterium
TCGGATTTCGTGGCCAGTTCAGAGTGGAATATGCAGAGGGTTTACCCTGCGTGCAGCAGTGCGGGAAAGTTTGTGCTCTTGCGCGTCAATGATGCCATGTGTGGAAATTCCAGTACCCCAAGCTCCTTGGCTAAGGTAATCCACTTGTCTGAAGCAGTCCAGGCTCAGGTTAAACGCTATGCGTGTTGCCATCACCAATCACGACCATGCGATCTGGGCAAAAGGGCGAAGTGTATGATCCCTCAGTGCCTGGCATAGAACTCAGGGAAATGCTTTTCGAATCGGGAGGCTGCAGTTTACTGCAGCAAACATCACTGGGATGACTCTGGCAGGAGCACTGAGCACTGGTGCCAAATAGATAGTGTTCTCGCGCCAGTAACGCAAGAGGACGATCATAGGGGCCGCGCGAGTGCTCGACCTCGGCCCAAGGATGGGCGTAACAGGGAGGACGTTCTTGTGGAACCAGCGTCTGCCCGCGAGTTCCTCGAAAGCAAGATCAGAGAGGGTTTGGCTGATCGTGAGTCCAAACGGGGAAGGGAGATTGCCCTCCAAGCCATTTGCCCGAAGCACATTGCAAAGGTGAAGGAATACCCCGATCTTTCCAGAAGGTTAAGAGAGATTAAGGCCTACTCAATAGCAAACCTCGATATGCTTGTTAGCAAGGCGATTTCCTCGATGGAAGCCCTGGGGTGCAAGGTGTACTTGGCCAGAACCGCTGAAGACGCCAGGGCCTACATACTGGGTGTGATAAAGAGCGGCCTGGTGGTAAAGAGCAAGAGTAGCGTCGCGAAAGAGATAGGCATCGTTGAGGCGCTGGAGCAGAAAGGTATCCGGGTAATTGAGACTGACCTGGGCGACAGGATTGTTCAGCTAGCCAAAAGCCGACCCAGCCATTCACTGATCCCTGCTTTGCATATACCCATTGAGAGAATTGCGGAGCTGTTGTCTGAGGAAACCGGCGATAAGGTGGAGCCAACTCTGGAAGCCTGCCTTGCTGCGGCTAGGAAAGGACTACTTGAGTACATGCTAAATGCACAATATGGGTTGACTGGCGCCAATGCGATTGCTGCTGACTGCGGGGCAATATTCCTCGTTGAAAACGAGGGCAATGTGCGTGCTGTGACTAACCTTCCAAATACTCACGTGATAATTGCTGGCATCGAGAAAGTAGTCCCTACTGCTTACGACGCTCTAACAGTCGTTCAAGCCGCGTCAGTTTATGGCTTGGGCCAAGACCTCGGTACGTATGTTTCGTGTATTTCGGGTCCGTCTCGGACTGGGGACATCGAATACAGGGTTGCCCTGGGAATGCATGGGCCCAAGGAAGTGCATGTGGTGCTCTTGGACAACGGGAGGACCAACGCAGTTCGCAAGGGCTACGAAGAAGTGCTTTACTGTATTAATTGCGGCAGCTGTCTAAACTTTTGTCCCATATACGGTGCCATTGGTGAGCGTTACGGGTACAAGTACCTGGGTGGGAGAGGCATAGCGTTTACCACTTTCCATGCTGGTCTAGATAAAGCAATGGCTGAGGGGTTACTCCTTTGTACCACCTGCGAAAGTTGTAGCTCCGCGTGCCCTGCCCAGATCGATGGGGCCAGGTTGGTGAGAAGGCTACGAAGGGAATGTGTGAGTGACGGGTTAGAGTTCGAACCATACTCCCAAGCCAAGGACGTGATGGACCAAACTGGCAACCCTTACGGGGAGCAGGGATTGCCCTGGCACTACGAGAAACCCAAGGCAGAAAACGTGGTATTCGTTGGCTGCGTGGGGGCCTTCAGGGAAAGGCAAAGCGCAGAGGCCACTCTCAGGCTGCTCCGTCGGTTGGGCGTGGACTTCTCCACCATCGATGAGCGCTGCTGTGGTGGGGTGTACCAAGATATGGGCTACGAGCCCAATAAGGAATTCGTGGCACACAACCTCAGTGCGTGCATGGATAAACAGGCGAAACGCATAGTGACTATTTGCCCCCGGTGCCTGAAGTTCTTCAAGAGCGCTCCCGAGTTTAGGGAATTTGATGTGGTGCACATAACTGACTTCCTCAAGGATTTGCTTAAGGACTTCCAGTTTCCCGTCAAGACAAGCGAAAAGGTGACTTATCACGACCCATGTCACCTGGGCAGGTCGCTAGGCATTTACGAGGCGCCTCGGGAGTTGATCTCCAAGATAAGCCAACACCTTGTGGAACCTGTGAGAACCAGGGAGTACGGGCGATGCTGCGGGGCGGGATCTGCGGTGCGCGGTGTCTTCCCCAGGCTCTCCTTAAACGTGGCCCGTACCAGGATTCAAGAGCTTGAAGACACGGGGGCTAAGGTTGTGCTCACCGAGTGCTATGCCTGTCTCCACAACCTGAGAAACGCTGCCGGGTCAAAACATAAGCTAAGAGTGTACAGTTTGACTGAGTACATCAGCATACTTCTTGATGCCTAGCGGGCGTGCAGTTCCAGCATTTGATTCAAAGCCATAGGAGGGAGCCATATGGAATATAAGGGATATGTTTTTCCTGATAACCTGCTTTACAACAGGCACCATGGGTGGGCTCGCGCGGAAGGTAATCTGGTTACCATGGGCGTAACCGATTTGGGACAGAAGCTTGCGGGAGAAATAGTGTACGTGGAACTACCAGCGAAGGGCAAGAAGGTGGTACAGGGTAAGCCATGCCTGTCCTTTGAATCTGGAAAATGGGTGGGGAAAATTTATGCACTTTTCAGCGGCATGGTGGTTGAATCCAACTCTCTTCTTGAGGACAACGCCTCGCTGATTAACGAAGACCCATACGGAGACGGCTGGATAGTGCGCATTAGCGTTGACAAGGCAACGTTGGAGAGGGAGTCGGCAGGACTGATGAAGACGGGACCTGAGTTCCAGCGGTTCGTTGATTCTGAGCTCCAGAGGATCGAAAGGGAAAGGGCAAGAAAGGGGGATAAAAGCTGAGCCTGGATACGATCAAAAGGAGAAGAGCTAGAACGTTTGCCTTTTCCGTAGAGGGGATGGCTTGGCTGAGTTGTAGAATGAGCTGGCAGGTATCCAGGCCGATTTGGCAGGACTGGAGTTTGCCGTGAAGAAAGTGGGGCGAAGGGTAACGTCGGCGCTGCCTGGTTCGAGCCGAGTGGCCTTAACGTGGCCTTACGGCAAGTATTTCCCAATGTAACCCCGCAGGAGAAAAGGTAGCTTTTGTTAGCAGGGATCGAGCCAGCACCTGTCAGATCAGCGATCAACTTCTGCTTGAACCACCGTTCAGGTTACAGCCACATCGACGTAGTGTACGGAGCCGTTCCCCAGGGGATTTATATTCCACCAGTTCTGAGCGGTGGTGAGCTGAAGCAGCTTCCCGATGAGTTCTAAGGAATCCGACGTTGATGGGTTCTTGTATAGGCCTGCTTGGCCAGCCAGCCGTGTGACTGCTCCATTGTTGGCCTGCGACCAATTGTGTTATATTTGCTGTTGCAAGCATATTTCGCCAAAATCAGCAATTGGGAGGCAAAACCGTGTTCAAGCCGGTCCGCACCAGGAAAGTGTACGAAGAAATTGTACAGCAGGTGAAGGACCTTATTGCAAATGGCGTATTAAGGCCTGGGGACAAACTCATTTCCGAGCGGGAGCTTGCAGACAAACTGCGGGTGAGCCGAGCATCAGTGCGCGAAGCGCTCAGCGTGCTGGAGAGCATGGGCATCATCGAGAGTAGGCCCGGCGAAGGCACTTTCGTCAGGGACACCACCGCCGATGCCATCATAGAGCCCCTGGCTGTGATGGTTGTGAAGGATCGGGACACAGGGTTTGCCCTGCTCGAAGTAAGGAGGATACTAGAGGTGGAAGGTGCTGCCCTTGCTGCAACTCGAGCCACCGACGAGGATCTGCAGAAAATCGAGGATTGCTTGAAGGAAATGCGTGCGGAGGTGGAACGAGGAGACATTGGGGACGTGAGCGACTACAAGTTCCACTATGCTCTGGCAGAAGCTACTCACAACCCTGTGCTTGTTAGGGTCATGTCGACCATCTCAGACCTGTTTGCTCAAGGTCTGAGGTCCAGCAGGCTAAGGCTGTATAGCCTGAGCGGGATGTCTCAGACTCTCCTGGTCCAACACACAGGGATATACGAAGCTGTGAAGGGCAGGGACCCTGAGGCGGCAAGAAGGGCTATGGAAGCCCACCTGGGCTTTGTGGAGGAAAGATTGAGGCAAATAGAAGGCAAACCCTGAAGGGTTGGAACATCACGGGGGGCGAAAAGCCCCCGTTTGTTCTGGATTCCTAGGAGCATGCTGCCGAGCGGCGCTCTTCGGCAAAGCGAAGGATCCTTGCGAGGGTTTTCTCGCGAAGCTTGGTTATCCCCTCAAAGTCCATGCATGGTATGTAATACTGCTCCATTTGGTCATGCACCGCTTTGGCCTTCCTGATGAACTCAATTGCAGTGTAGAACAAGTCGCCAAACAGGCGGTTGTCAGTGGCAAACACTTCCGCAACTGAATCGAGGGCCCCAAAGTCTAGGCACGAGTCCATGTCAACTATGATATCGTTGGGCCCAGGCTGGTAGGTGTGGGGCTCTATTGATTTGGTTAACGCTATGCCTGCTTCCTCGATTACTATGTGCTCGGGCTTCTCGGGATTGAGAGGACAACGGTAGGTCTCAACGTTATAGCCCCTTTCAAGGGCAGCCCGGGCTAGCTTTGCCAGCAACACCGATTTGCCTGTACCAGGCCTACCCTTAATTATGTATACCTTGCCGCAGCGGTCCACTATAGTGTTCAGGTAATTTACCAGCCCATCTGGAGTTGTTGCCGAGGCGAACAGGAGTCTTTCGTAGCCAAGGTGGCTGGATACCCGCTCAGAGGAGAACAGATCCCAAAGGATTTCCTCAGCAATGGAGTTTGCCTTGGCGAAGTCCATGCAGTCCATGTGTGCCACTTCTAGGTCATCATATATGGCCTTGGCAGCGCGCAGGTACCTGTATGCCCTTTCGAAACACTTCTTGATTTCCCGGTTGCAGGCAATTATTTGGGTGCGGAATTTGCGCAGCCTGGCCTCGTCCCAGTAGTCACCCAGGTGGATTATCTCATCCACTGCGCCTGGGTTCTTTGGATCAAACACATGGGGTGCAGTGCCATCGATCACTGCTATACCAATCGATGGTATTGCTACCCCGTCCAGGGAATTGTTGTCCGAGGAGCAATGGTGGAACTCGATGTCAAACCCGCGCTCCACCATTGCTTCGCCTGTTTTGCGTATAAACGTTGACTTGCCCACTCCAGGACCACCCTTGATGACGATCACCCTGGTGGCGTCAGGGGGCACTATGTAGTCGTAGAACGAGTAGAACCCCTGTGGCGTGTTGGCGCCCGGGAAGACCCGTTTAATATGTCCTGCCATAGCCATTCACGTCCTCACTTAAGTTTTTCAAACCATCTTATGCGTGGAGCTTTCCCATGCTGCATAACCCTATCGCCGACGTGGAACAAATAACCTGAGGTTTTTGATCCTTGCCAAGGGGTGATGAAGGTGAGAATGCCCGCAGGGACCATTGCATTGCTAGTAGTGGCGATCCTGGTTTACTTTGGGCTTGCACAAAGGGTGCTTGACAGGCTGAAGTTAACTGACCGTGCGGCCCTTGGGTTCATAGCTGCAATTCTGGCGGGCAGCTTTTTGAACGTGACGTTGGTGAGAGTTCCAGCGGAGCTGAGAGTCAATGTGGGCGGAGGGCTAGTGCCAGTCGCTCTCGCAGCCTACTTGGTGGGTACTGCAGATGAGCGCGAGGAGAAAGTAAGAGGCTCGGTCGCAGCTTTGGTTGCGGGAATTGCAGTATACCTTGCTGCCAAGCTAATTCCAGCAGAGGAGCAGCTCATGGCCATCGACCCGATGTACGTGTTCTCTGCAGTGGCAGGCGTGGTGGGATACCTGGCAGGAAGGTCGAGACGCTCGTCTTTCATTGCAGGCACGGTGGGGATCATCATTGCCGACTTGTTCCACTACGCTGAGCTGCTCATTCGGCGCATTCCCGGACGTACCTGGATTGGAGGTGCGGGCGCTTTCGATGCTGTGGTAATTGCTGGGCTGCTAGCGGTAGCTCTTTCAGAACTGGTGGGGGAAACTAGGGAACGCCTTCAGGGAGGCACTGCCAAAGTGCCCAGGTGGAGAAGTGGGGAGGCATCAGGCGATGAGCGAGAGAAGTAAAAAGCTTTGGTGGGTTTGCCTTGCAGCGATTGGCGCTATTGCCTTCGCGTGGGTGACAAGGGCAAGATTGGCACAATTGGTTCCGGTGGTGGCTGAGGCCGATGCGGAGCTCAGAGGGGGGCAGTACTACTCGCTTGTGGATGCTACGGGCAGGCAGGTTTTCACTACGGGACTTATGCTGAACGTGGGCGATGAATTCATTTCGGAGGACAACAGGGTGTACAGGATTACGGCTATCGAAGGTCTCACAGCAAGGTGTTCGCCAGTGGGCATGGCTGAGATACCAGTGGGCGCCACAGTGTTGGCGGAAGCACCTGCCGCCGGGGGCAAAGTGGGCGTGTACCATACCCACTCGGACGAATCCTACGAGCCTTCAGAGGGTACCGACTCGTTGCCAGGCAAGGGCGGCGTGATGCGCGTGGGGGAAGCGCTCAGGGCTGCACTCCAGAAGAAGGGAGTTGCAGTGGTGCATGACACAACACCCCATGACCCCCACGATGCAGGGGCTTACCAGCGTTCCCGGAGGACCGCCGCAAGGTTGCTGCAACAGGGTGTCTCCGCAGTCCTGGACATTCACAGGGACGCTGGACCCGCAGAAGCGTATAGGCGGGACGTGGCTGGAGAGCGCGTGGCAGGTGGAATGATCGTAATAGGTAAGCAAAACCCCAAATGGCCTTCTAACCTGGAATTCTCAAAACAGGTCAAGAGAGTTGCTGACCAAATGTATCCTGGCCTGATCCGGGGCATCCTAACCACAAGAGGTAATTTCAACCAGGACCTTTCTGAAAGACTGATGCTCGTGGAGTTCGGGACTGAAAAGAATTCTCGAGAGGAGGCGGAAAGGGGCGCGGCCTTGCTTGCGGACGTGATCCCCAGAGCGGTTGCAGGAGCTGGAGGCGCCGCAGCCCCTGCTGGACCTGGGGCGCGCTCTGCGATCTGGTGGATCCTGCTGGTCGCTGGAGCCTGCTTAGTTGGTTTTTGGGCGATCAGCATGGGCGGGTGGAAAGAGGCTTTATCCAAGTTGGGGTCAGGTGGGCACAATGGGTCCCGCGGAGGGACAGACGACGCCCACTAAGGTCATCTATCTGTGCCCAACTGGGACTGGTGTTTCATTCAAGGCTGCCAAGTTACATGTCCAGCTAAGTGGGGGCGAATGGTGGGCTGAAAAGTGTCCACCAGGCAATCGCCCTTCTCCAGGTGGCCTTGTAATCTGTGGTCGCGATGGTTTGGGCAATCTCGTGTACATTGCAGGGTACGGCAAATGGCGCTCAGTTGCGCTGCGGGCCATTGCGGGTCTACTGGGAGTGTTCTGGCCTCAGTCCAGCACAGTGCTAGTGTGTGACGTGCTATCATGGGCAGGCAGTCGCGAAAGAACTGCCAACCGAGCGGCACGAGAAGTGCTGGCCCTATTGAAATCATCCTGGCCCCACATGGAACCAGGTGTACGGCTCCAAGAAAGATGCCCCCGCAGGGTGGTTTTCTTTTGCTGCTACGGGGGTTCCCACACTTCTGTGATCCAGGCATGCCTACACCTGGGTTTACTGCCACTTGATCCCAGGCCCAGCTACAAGCAGTTGATTCATCTACCGCACTTTGATAAAGTCGTTAAGAGTGAAATCGGCACGCCCATGTTCATGGGATATGACTCCTGGGGACGAGCTGTGTATACCCTTGGTCTTGGGCGAGGGAGGAAGCACCTTAATGAACTCTTGGGAGGACTTCTTGGGGAAATTGGCGTAAATCCTGACCAAGCTAAGTTCTTCGACTGCCTCAGCACGGCGAGTTTTCTAACTAGGGTGGGAGGGTTTGTTTCCAGGGGACTAGGGCTCACCTTCTTGGGGAGACCACTGGTTGTATACTCGGTAATGGCGGGTTGGCCTAGGTTTTGTGAGCTTCATCGCAAAATACGGGCAGAGCTGGAATCGTGGGGCGGTGATTGTTGAAGGTGAAGGGTGGCGTGCTTGCCACAGTATACCCAGGAAGCTTGGCAGAAGAGGTTGGATTGCGAGCGGGTGACGTGATAATCAGCGTCAACGGTGTCAGACTTAGGGACGTAATAGACTTCATGTACCAAATGAGCTCAGATTCAGTGGAACTAAGGGTGCTCACCTCTTCTGGCAGGCAGAAGACGCTGAAATTATCCAAAGGCCTGGATCAGGGTCTAGGGGTCAGGTTTGCTCAGGACGTATTTGACGGGGTCAAGCTTTGCACCAACAGGTGCGATTTTTGCTTCGTGGCCCAGCTACCTCCAGGTCTCAGAGCGTCCCTATCTCTGCGTGACGATGATTACAGGCTTTCCTTTCTACATGGCAATTTCATCACCATGACCAACATGTCCTCGGAGGACTTCAAGAGGGTCGCGCGCTATCATTTGAGCCCACTGTATGTGTCGGTACACACCACTAACCCTGGGGTGAGGGCAAAGATGCTGCGCAACTCCAGGGCTAGGCTTATAAACCAGCAGCTTGAGTGGCTTGCCGCTAACGGAATACGCTTTCACTGCCAAATTGTGTTGGTTCCTGGGCTGAACGCTGGAAATGAGCTGGCGCGAACCATCGAGGGGCTAAAGGCACTGCGACCATGGGCTAAGTCTGTAGGCGTGGTGCCAGTGGGTTTAACCAAGTACCATCGCTTCGGGTTACGCCGGTTGAGCCCAGCCGAGGCCGTAGAGGTACTGGACATAGTCGAACAGTATCATCGCTCTGCTAGGGAGGAAGGCGGCTACGGGTGGGTGTACGCTGCAGACGAGCTTTACTTGAGCTGTGGACGAGCTGTCCCGAAAGTTGAGTACTACGACGACTTTCCGCAGCTGGAAAACGGCATTGGGATCGTCGCTTCTTTCCTCGAAAGCGTGGCAACAGCAACCAAGCGCTTGGGGGAGTTGGGCGGAAAATTGCCCAGGGCCACCGTGGTGTGTGGCACTCTGTGCGCTGAGGTGGTTGGTAACGCCCTCCGAAAGCTTAGTGAGGCCGCCAGCACACAACTGGAGCTGCTCCCAGTGGAGAACGGTCTGTTCGGAGAAAGCGTCAACGTATCAGGGTTGCTTGCGGGCAGGGATATTGCTAAGGCTGTCAAGGACAGACCAGGATTGGAGTTGCTGGTGGTGCCGAGGCAGGCGGCGCCTGAAGGTGTCTTCATTGACGACGTGACCCTGGGCGACTTGGCGAGGGTATTAGGAGTAAGAGTGGTCACTGCAGGGCCCGAAGCGGGCGACCTCGTGGAAGTACTTGCCAAGGAATGCGGGGAGGAGGCGAAAAGGTCATGAGACCCCGGGTTGTCATAGTTGGGAGGCCCAACGTGGGCAAGTCCACCCTTTTCAACAGGATTGCAGCCCGCAGGATAGCCATTGCCCACCGGCAACCTGGGGTGACCAGGGACCCAATTGAGGCAGATGTGGAGTGGTGCCAAAAGAAGTTCAGCTTGGTTGACACTGGCGGAATCTCCACTGAGGTTGAGGAAGAAATCCAACAAAAAGTAGTTGAATACGCCAGGCGTGCCATGGAGAAGGCCACGGTGATCGTTCTTGTTACCGATGGGCGAGTTGGCCTCACGCCAGAGGACCGGGAAATTGCAGATGCAGTGAGACAAACGGGTAAGCCAGTTGTCCTAGCTGTGAACAAGCTCGACGAACAACAATGGGAACAGCTTGCTGCAGAGTTTTGGGAGCTTGGGCTAGGGGAGCCAGTGGGGATTTCAGCAGAGCATGGCCTAGGGATAGGGGACTTGCTTGACCGAATAGCCCAGTACCTGCCCACAGGGGACGTTGAAGAGCCACATGTGGTAAGATGCAAGGTTGCCCTGGTTGGCAGGCCAAACGCAGGCAAGTCTTCGTTGCTCAACAGAATTATTGAAGAGGAGCGGTCCATCGTGTCCGAGATCCCCGGCACAACGAGGGATTCCATCGACGTGGCCTGGGACAGTCAATACGGCAATTACCTTTTTATAGATACGCCAGGACTACGCAGGAAAACCAGGATTCAGGAAGAACTGGAACAAATGAGCGCTGGCAGGGCCCTTCTGGCTGTTGGCAGGGCGGATGTGTGCGTTCTCGTGGTGGACTCGACCTTAGGCGTGACTGAGCAGGACTGCCACATTGCGGGCAGGATTGTGGACCAGGGGAAAGCCGCAGTAGTGGCATTGAACAAATGGGACCTGGTGCGCCCGGAAGAAAAAGACGTAATACTCTCCAGGACCTCTTGGCGGCTGCATTTCATGGACTACGCCGAAGTGTTGCAGGTGTCGGCGCTCACGGGTCAAGGAGTGCAGGCCCTGATAAAGGCAATTCGGCGTGCGTGGGAGTGCTTTGGCAAGAAAGTTCCTGAAGGCGACCTCAACTACGTTCTGCACGACGCAGTCACTATGATGCCCTTACCTGGATCTCGGGGCAGGTCAAACAGGCTTTACCGTGGCATTCAATTGTCCACGTGCCCGCCCGCGTTTGCAGTCGAAGTGTCGGACCCTGAAGCGGTCCCTGATTCGTACTTGCGGTACCTTCAAGGCAGGCTGAGAGAAGCGTTCGAGTTGAGGAGTACCCCGATTCGGATTGTTTTCCGGAAAAAGGGGTTTGTGCGGAGGTGACTAGTGTGACGGCGGAGTCAGGCAAGCTGTTCGTTGTGATGGCCTTGTGTTACCTAGCGGGCAGCGTTCCCTGGGGGGTATTAGTTGCAAGGAGATATGGGGTTGACGTGCTCTGCGCGGGCAGCTGCAGCACTGGCGCCACAAACGTGTACCGCACCGTTGGTGGCAAGGCCGCATTTATCGTTTTGGTGCTAGACGCGTTGAAGGGCTTTGGGGCAGCGTTGATTGGGGGTAGGCTTTACGGGGTATCGCCGGACATTGGGGCAGTGCTTGGGGGCCTCAGCGCAATCCTGGGCCATTGCTACTCGCCGTTTTTGGGGTTTAAGGGGGGGAAAGGCGTAGCCACTTCCGCAGGCGTAGCGCTTTACCTTTTTCCCGAACTCATAGCCATAGGTGTAATAATATATGCGCTTGTCACAGGGGTGACCCGGTATTCCTCCCTTGGTTCCCTTGTGGGCGTGGGTTGTGTCCTGGTGCTGGTACTATTCATTGAAGAGTCAATCCTCGTTAAGCTATTCGCAGTGGCAGCTGCGTCGCTCATCGTGTACCGTCACGTGCCCAACATCAGACGTTTGATGTCTGGTCAAGAAAACCGCTTGGGTGGTGCAGGAAAGCGCTCATGAGGGTGGCAATTGTTGGAGCAGGAAGCTGGGGCACGGCTTTGTGCATCCCTTTATCCGACAACGGTCACGAGGTCAAGGTTTGGGCGAGAGACCCACAGCGCGCAGATGAGTTCCAAAGGGCAAGGGAAAACGTTGTACACCTTCCAGGGGTAAAGTTGCCCCCAAGCGTGGGTTTCACCGCCAACTTGGACGAGGCCCTCAATGGTGTGGGGTTGGTTGTGTTTGCTGTGCCCTTCCGTACGTTGAGGGAGGTGGCAAGGCTGTGTGCCCAAAGGCTTGCACAGCACCGCTGGGACCGGGATCCCGTGTTGATGACAACCTCCAAGGGCATTTCCACGGGCACTGCAATCACGGGCACTCAAATCTTGGCCGAGGAATTCGGCAAGGAAGCACGCATTTGCTGCTTATCAGGCCCCAACTTTGCTCGGGAGGTGGCAGGAAGGCTGCCAAGCGCAACGGTGGTCGCTTCCTCCAAGCCCGAAGTGGCCTTGACCGTTCAAGAGACGCTGATGACCGGGCGGTTTAGGGTGTACGTGAGTTATGACGAGACGGGTGTCCAAATCGGCGGCGCTCTCAAGAACGTGTTCGCCATTGCGGTGGGTATGAGCGACGGGCTAGGGCTTGGGTACAACGCTAGGGCAGGGTTGATCACCAGGGGGCTGGCAGAGATGACCAGGTTCGGACTTGCGCTGGGTGCCGAGGCGCGTACCTTTTCTGGGCTTTCTGGGTTGGGGGACTTGGTTCTAACGTGTACTGGAGAGTACTCGCGAAACAGGCAGGCTGGACTTGCCGTGGCGAGGGGCCAGTCCTTGGAGGAGTTTGTGCGGAGCACTGGTTTCCTGGTGGAAGGAGTGTACGCAGTTCAAGCGGTGATGGAGCTTTCTGGTCGCCTCAACGTTGAAATGCCCATTTGCACAGAAGTGTACAGGATCCTGTTCGAAGGGAAGTCACCGGCTGAGGGGGTAAACGCCCTAATGTGGCGAGGAAGGAAGCACGAACATGAGGGCATCACATGGTAGAGGTCTCGTTTATTCCCCCGATACGTGCAGCTGCGGCTTTTCTAGCAGCTGGCCAAGGGGCACAATGGTGTACCCCCGCCTCCCCAAAGCTTCGATCACCAGTGGCAAGCTTCGCACCGTTGACGCTCTGCTCGAACCCTGCGACTGAATAATGCTGCCAGAATCGTGGAATAAAATGATATCCCCGTTCCTCACCAGACGCTCAATCCTGCGCCTTATCTCAATTGGGCTTGGTTCAATCCAGTCCTCTGAGCTCAAGCTCCACAGTACCAGCTTGTAGCCGGACTTCTGTAGGTATTCTTGCACAGATTTGTCGTAAAGGCCCCGGGGAGGCCTGAAGTAACGGGGGCTTACCCCAGTCACAGCCGCTATTGTTTCTTGGGCTTGGTCTATTTCCTTGAGTTGCTGTCTTGGTGAGAGCAAAACCATGTTGGGGTGAGAGTAAGTGTGGTTTCCCAGTTCATGCCCCTCAGCTACCACCATCCTGGCAATGTCCGGGTACTTCTGCACGTGCTTGCCAATCATGAAGAACGTGGCCTTCACGCCGTAGCGCCTGAGCACCTTGAGGATTTCGGGCGTATACTGAGGGTCTGGGCCATCGTCAAAAGTGATCGCCACTACCTTGGCGTTTCGGTCCCCTGCTCGAACTATGTTGGGCTGAGGTGTGAAGCCCCTATACACGTACGTGTTGGAAAGCCACACCAAGAAGAGCATTGCGGCAACCAGGCTGATTGCCAGCCTAAGCTTGAAACGGCACCTGGCGATTTTCCTTGATCCGTGGAGGTGTGCAGTTACATCGGGGCCAAGGGCAGTGCCGTCGCTTGAGCGGCCAAGCCTCCTGGCTTTGCCCGACCAAACCAGGTAGAGAGGCCCAATTAGCTGGCCTATGACTATGGCTGAAAGCACCGTGGAGAACAGTACCGTCACATCCTTGCCAGTCTGGAGCCAGGCGTAAACTGGCAAGAAGGCAAAGGCCAGCAAGAAGCCAAGAAGGCTGTTCTTGGTCGTGGCACAAGCGAGGAGAAAGCCTGAGCAGAGGAACCCAAAGCACTGTTGATTTACGCCTAGCAACACGCCAAGCGCCACCGCAACGCCCCTTTCAGTCTTGAAGTTTCCGAAGACTGGCCAAGAGTGACCGGTAACTGCACCAATGCCCGCAGCGATCATGGACATATCGGTACCCACTGCCAGCCTGGCCATGATTACTGGAAGCAAGCCTTTGAGCGCGTTCACCAGCAGGAAGGGGAAGTACTGTTTGAGGTGTTGCAGGAGGGACAAGGAGCGGCGCACGATCAGGTGTCCCCGGATGAGCTTCAATCGGGGGCCCCGGGGCGTTCTCTTGAAGAGGTGAACCCTAACCTTTACAAATGGCTTGAGTAGCGTTAAGAGCCAGCCTGACGGGACTGAACCCATCAAGTAACCCATGAGGAATGCGCCAATGAAACTTTGCAAGCTGCCGCCCCTGGTTCAAAAAACTTGACCGTTTTTATTTCCAGTCAAGTCGGCCCCCAGACCAGGCTTTCGCCTCCTTTCCGGATACTTGATTTGCCCCCAAGGGGCAGGGCGACAGGGGACCTCGGCCCGGGAGTC
>JBNARI010000039.1:0-13414 GCA_049718765.1 Bacillota bacterium
TGCTTCCCAAGTTATATCAGGAGGCCTTTTACTATATCAACTATGCCTACAAATCACCACAGGACTGCTCACCTAGGGGAGTGGTCCATGCCTCCGACGGCGGTGGTCATACTCCGCGTATTCACGGAAAACCTCTCATCGCCTGCATCCATCACATTGGTCCCCTGGCGTGACGACTCCTTTACGTTTAACTTCCTTCTTGAAATCTCTGCCAAAGGAGCAGGCAGCCTCTCCTTGGGCCCGGGCCTGGGCGGCCAGGTACGCATCTACGAAATCAACATCCTTATGCGCCATGTCGTGCTTTTCATGGTGCGCCCATTATGGCGGGTCATGTGGGTTTGCACTTGAGACACTTGCTGGTTCTCTTACCAAGTTGTTTCACCAAGGCCCGGGTTTGATTGGCTCACGGTCCGCTGTTCCACCCAAGTTCGGTGTGGCCAATCACCACTGCACTCTTCGCAACCCCATGAGGTTTAATTGTTTCCCCATGGGGTGTTAGTCCAACTGGACATGCCTGGCTGTCAGGAGCTCCCTTTGGTGGATGGGTCTACGCTTGATGGGCTCCCTTTAAGTGGTAATGCGGCAAAAGTAAGAAAAATCGGGAGATGGCCAGAATTTTGGGATACAATAAAAAGGGCCACGGATTTGAGAGGAGGTTTTCAAGTTGGCCAGCTTTGACCTGTTGACGAGTCCAATAGCAATTGGCAAGATGCGGCTGAAGAACAGGATGGTAATGCCCCCGATGGTGACCAACTATGCTTACGAGGACGGTTCAGTCACACCTAGATTGAGGGCGTATCACGAGATGCGTGCTAAAGGTGGAGTTGGGCTGATCATTGTGGAGGCGTCATATGTGCACCAGAGCGGGAAGGGCTTCAAGAATCAGGTAGGTATCTACTCGGACTGCCTTATCCCCGGGCTGCGGAGCCTGGTTGATGCAGTCCATGCCCACGGCGCCAAAATAGCCATTCAGCTCTACCACGGTGGGCGGCAGACCAAGTCCTCTGTGACTGGCTGCCCCATAGTTGCTCCTTCCCCAATACCCGATCCTACCGAGCCAGAAACGCCAAGGGAGCTAACGAAGGGCGAGATTGAAGAGCTGGTGTGGGCATTTGGAGAGGCGGCTCGGCGCGCAAAGCAGGCAGGCTTTGATGCAGTAGAAATCCACGGCGCACACGGCTACCTCATCAACGAGTTCCTATCCCCATACTCAAACAAGCGGACCGATGAATACGGTGGATCCCTGGAGAATCGGATTCGCTTCCCGCTTGAGGTTGTTCGGGCGGTGAGGAGAGCTGTAGGGCCAGAGTTTCCGGTGACGTACAGGATGAGTGCAGATGAGAAAGTGCCCGGAGGGCTGACGCTGGAAGAGACGAGAATTGTTGCCAAAAGGTTGGAGCAGGAAGGCATAGACGCAATCCACGTCTCTGCAGGTGTATACGAATCGGCGGTATGGATTATTCAACCCATGGCCCTTCCCAGGGCATGCCTTGCCGACCTTGCTGCAGGGATCAAATCAGCGGTCAAGATCCCCGTAATTGCGGTTGGGCGTTTCAACGACCCGGAGGTCGCAGAGAGGGTGCTTGCCGAAGGCAAAGCAGATCTGGTTGCGTTCGGCCGTGCGTTGCTTGCTGACCCCGACATGCCTCGCAAAGTGGTCGAGGGACGTTTGGACGAAATACGAAAGTGTATTGGTTGCTGCCAGGGATGCATCGACGAGCTGTTCCAGGACCATCCAATCACGTGCACCGTTAACCCGTGCACCGGCTTTGAGAGGGAGTTCACCTTTGAGAAAGCCGCACGCGCTCGCAAGGTGCTGGTTGTTGGAGGAGGGCCTGCAGGCATGGAGGCTTCGCGCGCAGCGGCGTTGCGTGGCCACGATGTCACCCTTTGGGAGAAGTCCGGAAGCCTTGGAGGGCAGCTGGACCTTGCGTCGTCCTCGCCCTACAAGAGCGAGATTGCCTTGTTCAAGGAGTTCCTGGTGAAGGAGCTGGAGCGTCTGCAGGTAAAGGTGGTGCTGAATAAGGAGGCCACGCTGGAAGCTGTCAAGGCAGAGAAACCAGATGTGCTGGTGATAGCCACTGGTGCGACCCCTGCTACATTGAATGTGCCTGGGACAGAGGGGGAGAACGTTGTTACGTCTTGGGAAGTGCTCTCCGGCAAGGTTAGGGTGGGCAACAAGGTTGCCGTGATAGGTGGCGGGCTAGTGGGTTGTGAGACTGCTGAATACCTTGCAGAGAAGGGGCACCAGGTGACAATCGTTGAGATGCTGCCGAAGATAGCATCAGACGTGGGCCCTTTGGTTGGAGCTCTCCTGCTGGATCGGCTGGCGAAGCGTGGAGTGAAGGTAATTACTGGAGCAAAAGTGTCTTCGCTAGCGCAGGACAGCGTCGTGGTGGAGAGAGATGGTAAGAGGCAGACCCTCTCCGGTTTCGATTCCTTTGTAATTGCTGTGGGCTCGAGGCAAAATGACGCTCTTGCAAGGCAGTTAGAAGGGGCAGGCATAGACTACCTGCTTGTGGGAGATGCTTGGAGGCCAAGGCGTATTACCCATGCGGTGTTCGAAGGGATGCGCGCTGCCCATGAGATATCACCAGCGTAGGTCTTGGTCAACAGGGCCAGGAAGTGGCATGACCGCCACCTCCTGGCCCCAGCACTCATGGTTTTGCAAGGCTTGTTGTGATCTCCTGTGAATCAGGATTACTTGTTTCTTGCTCGAGCGTGATAACGCCCTAGCCGTGCCCTCGTCGAACTCGGCTTCTAGGTTGTTTGACCCTAATCTTGAGCAGGCAGGTGGGGCCTCTGGTTTTTCACTCCCCGAGACCGTCACAGGCAGTCCTAGACCAGAGTTGCGGCAGGTGTTGCTGCCCAAGTGGCCATTCCACTGCTGTAACTGGTCTCCCACGGTTGAGAAAACGGACGAGGCGTGCTGGGACAAGGAATAGGCGCTGGCTGGATGGGCGACAGTTAGTCACAATAAAGACCAGCTCCCGCAGTCGTTGGTCGTAGGTTACACTGGGTGTAGAGCTACACACGAGAGGGGAGCCGGTAAGATGAATAGTATGACAAACAACAAGATAAGGAAACTCGTTTCGAAGGAAAAGATTGCGGTGGCTGTTGCAGATTTAGGAAAGGAGCCGGCACGTTACTAGTGCGAAATCGAGAACAAGTTTGAATCCTTACGGAAACTGAGGTACAGGGACCCGTACACGCGACTTGGGACATGTGCGGGAAGTTGCAAAGGGCTGCAATACAGCAGGCATGGAGCCCCAGGGTAACAGGCTCGTCTGGGTGCGGTAGCAAGCACCAATGCTTAGCGGAGCGCAGAACTGGAACCATAGCTTGAGTCCAGGACTGAAGGGTTCACAGATAATCCATTGGTGCCCTGGTTCTAAACGGCGGGTGTCCTGCTGGGATAGAATCGTGGTGGACTTTCGTTGACCGCGATGGCAAGACGCCGTGATAGGTTCTCAGAACCACTACAGGGGTGAGACAATGGGGAAAATAGTGAGCGGTCGTGTGGTCGAGACTACCTGGAAGGAAATGGCTCGCGCTTCGGAGAAGGAAGCCCGGAAGTGGGTCAAAGAGATGAGTAGAGAGCAGCCGGCCGTGCTGGCTTACTTGCTAGGTGTGGATGATGGCTTTCTGAACAGAGAAGAAAGGGAGTTGCTTGTCTACCTTGGGATAGCAGTGTGGCGCATGATGTGCCGGGCCGGATGCAAGCCAGCTAAGGTGACTGAGGAGTTGCTCGAGGGGATTGAAAGACGGAACGAAGAGGGGTTTCAGCAGCTGGCGGGAAAGGGTGACGAGGCTCTGGAGCAAGCTGCCATGGGCATGCTCGACTCCTGCCAACCCGAGTTGTTTCGGTATGTGGTAGAAGCTCTGATGGAGGAGGACGAAGCTGGCTGCGTCATCCGTGATGATGCGAAGGGGCTTATAATGCTGCGCCTCATGACGGTCATAGAAGCGCTGGATTCGATGGTTTCAAACAATTACAAGTAAGCAGTCCTGACTCCAAAATGACAACCAACATGGCCAGAACTTGAGTCGCATCCTGTTGTTGGGGTCGAGGGTTTCAGGGTCAATGTCAAGATGCCAACGGTGTGTCTTGCCGGCGGAAATCTCGACTGGGGAATTCGTGACGATCCGCCGTTGGCTCTTGAAACGCCGTAAGGACGAGGCGGCCCAGCGCGTGGCCCTGGCCTGGGATAGAGCGAGCAGTTGCGTCCATGAGTAAGGGACAGTAGCAGGCGGGAAAAGTTATCCTGTACGGTTCGCTGGCTTGGGGTGGATTTAGCCCGGGCTCGGACATTGACCTATTCATTGAGGGGGTCCGCGGTAACTTCAGGGACATGTACCTTGCGGCCGAAAGAATGGGTGCCCCATTTGAGATTCGTCTGGTGTTGGCGTGGTACATATGCGAAAGTGCTTAGTCTGCCTGTTGGCTAGCAGTTGGGACCCTTGGCAATAACGCTGATGCCCGCCCAGAACAATGAAGCGCACGTTCGTACCTGCTTGGGATCACGGGTGCGGCCAAGGCTGTGCGACGCTCACCTATCCAAGCTCATGGCTTACTGGGCAGGTCGTATGGTAGCCAAACAACTGCACGGGTTCTTTGACCCATAGGCTCAAACGGCTGCCCTTCCGCACCCATTGGTTTTGTCCGCGCCCTGATCCTGCATTCGAGGCGCTTGCGCTTTTATCATGCCAATTGTTCATGGCGCTTCGCGCCGCCACCGCGGATGAAAATCTCGTCCTGATGAGGCAGAGATTCTCGGAGGGATTTTTGGGGGAACAGTTTACTCCCATGGATTTAAGCTGCCTGCGCAGCACGTAGCCTGGTGGTCTTGACTCATGGCAAACTTGCTGCTCGGTAACCTTGCCCAGTTGCTTTAAGTAGTTTCCGTACGGATTCAACGTTGTTCTTGACTTCTCCCCTGAAGTGCATTGGCTATCATGAGTTCTGCAGCTGTGACAAGAAACAGGACGTTTTCTTCGACCGGCAAGTGGGCGCACCTCTGGATAGTAGCGCACTGCCATGCGAAAATATGCTATATTGGAGGGAAAAGAGGCTTTAACGCGTTAAGATCAGAGGAGGGGCAATTGTGGGGAGAAGAAAAGCGTTCGGTCTTATGGCACTAACCGTGGCAATTGCGCTGTCAGCCGGCCTGCTAGCGGGTTGTTCTGGCGGCAGCACTGCGAACAAAGCTACCTCGGAAGCGCCTAAGGAAAACCTGATCATTGCGGTGGCCGGGCCTTTAACTGGATCGTGTGCACAGGACGGCAACGACATTAAGAAAGGTACAATGTTAGCTGCAGAGCATATCAACGCAAAGGGTGGCATTGGTGGCAGGAAAATCGAGCTAGTATTCGAAGACGATGCTTCGGATCCTAAGCAAGCTGCCAGTATTGCTAATAAGCTTTCCAAAGACCCGAAGGTGCTTGCTGTCATAGGTCACTACAATTCCAGCTGCACACTGGCTGGAGCGCCAATCTATAACAAAGCAGGAGTAGTTGAAATCAGCCCTGGCTCGAGTTCGCCGGCTGTAACTACGGCTGGACCTTACACTTTCCGAGTAATCACTACTGACGCTTTCCAGGGTGAGTACTTAGCAAAATGGATGGTAAAGGACGAAGGACTTAAGAAGATTGCCATTCTCTACGAGAACGATGACTATGGCGTGGGCTTACAAGAAGTAGTGACTAAGAAGGTCAAAGAGTTCGGTGGAGAAGTCGTAGCAGTCGAATCTTACTACTTGGGAGAGACAAAAGACTTCAGTCCATATATCACTAAGCTGCGGGCTCTGAAACCCGACGGGCTCTTCATTGCAGGCTTGTACAATGAGGCGGCTCTAATCGCAAAGCAAGCGGCAGCGGTTGGCTGGAAGGTGCCCATGTTCGGGGTTGATGCGTTGTATTCAGCCGAACTAATAACACTCGGGGGTAGTGCAGTAGAAGGCTTGCGTTTGAGTGGCTTCTTCCATCCGTCCAATCCCGACCCTATGGTGCAGAAGTTTGTGGAGGACTGGAAAGCAAAATATGGCAAGCTTGGGGGCACATATGCTGCGTACGGCTATGATGCGTTGCTCATAGTTGCAGAAGCCATAGAAAAGGGCGGCGCTACACGCGAAGGGATAAAGAACTACCTAACCAACATGAAGGGTTTCAAAGGCCTAACAGGTATAACGTCCTTTGATGAAAACGGCGATTGCATAAAGGAACCGATGAAGCTGATAGTGAAGGACGGGCAATTCCAGATATACAGCAAATAGGGGAAGCAGCATCGACCAAGGTATCTCAGAGCTCGATGGGCAGGAGGCCGGCAATATGCCGGCCTCCAAGGGAGGCTTCAGGCTTTCATGCAATTGCTTCAGCAAATCTTAAACGGGTTAGTCATTGGGCTCATTTATTCACTTATTGCGCTTGGCTACACTATGGTGTTTGGAGTTTTAGGGTTCATCAACTTTGCTCACGGCGAAGTGTACATGATTGGGGCCTTCATAGGCTTGGTATTGATCACTTCGTGTGGGTTTAGCTTCGTTGGTGCCCTCATAGGTGCTATGGTTCTCACGGCTGTTATGGGCATGTTCATAGAATACGTGGCATACCGTCCAGTGCGAAGATTTGGGAAGGGCTTTATGGACGCGATGTTGGTTAGCGCTATTGGAGTATCTATGTTCCTGCAAAACTTTGCGCAATTGGTATGGGGGACTGAGACACACCCGTTGGGTTTAGACATTGGGAAAAACGTGTACGAACTGGGCGGATTATTGTTTTCTCAACAGCAATTGCTCATAACAGCAATTGCACTAGGCCTCATGGTTGTACTTCAGATCTTGGTGAACAAGACTGTACTGGGCATGGCAATCCGTGCTACTTCTCAAGACATGGTTGCTGCAAGGCTTATGGGAATTGGAGTGAACCACATAATATCAATAACTTTTGGGATTGGATCAGCTCTTGCTGCCGCGGGTGGGCTGCTAGTAGGTGCGTACTTCGACGCCATATATCCTCTGATGGGTGCGACTGCCGGGATCAAAGCTTTCACTGCAGCTGTGCTCGGGGGCATTGGTAGCATTCCCGGAGCAATGGTAGGCGGGATAATCATTGGTATCGTTGAGACCCTGGGTGCGGTATATGTATCTTCCGCCTTCAGGGATGGCTTTGCCTTTCTTGTGTTGGTACTCACGCTCCTGTTCCTCCCTTCTGGGTTGTTTAGAGTTCAAAGAGGGGAGGGCAAGGTATGAGCTATAGTATCATTACCAAGGCAGTGCTTTGGGGAATTGTGCTGGCAGTGCCACTTGTGGTCAGGAACCCCTATGTAATGCACTTAATCATAATGTCGATCGTCTATACGGTCCTGGCGTACAGCGTAGACATAATCTATGGATATGCTGGCCAACTCAATTTAGGACAAGCGGCCTTTTATGCAATTGGTGCATATACTACGGCACTCCTGATGTTGCGGTTGAAGACTTCATACTGGGTGGCCATGCCGCTGTCGGGGATCATGGCTGCGGCCTTCGGCATTATCGTTGGCTTTCCAGCCCTGCGGCTTCGAGGACTTTACCTAGGAATAGCCACTCTCGGCTTCAGTGAGATTGTGCGGCTGATACTCCTCACCTTCAAGGGGTTAACACGAGGGCCAATGGGCCTGCCGGGGATTCCTGCTCCCGTGCTGTTTTCGATACAACTAGACACGCAGGCATCCCAGTACTACCTCATTCTGAGTTACCTAGTATTCACCGTTTTCTGCGTGCGGCGGCTTGTGGATTCCAGGGTTGGCAAGGCATGGATAGCGATCCGTGAGGATGAGATTGCTGCAGCCGCCATGGGAATTGACACGGCTAGGTACAAACTAATTGCGTTTTCTTTGGGGGCTTTCCTGGCGGGGATTGCGGGCAGTTTCTTCGCGGTGTACATGTCGTTCATTTCTCCAGACGCTTTCAAGACCATGGAGTCCTACCTAATATTCTCCATGCCTGCAGTGGGTGGAACGGGCACAATTCTCGGACCGGCTGTTGGAGCTGTGATCATTTACGTTCTGCCCGAGATTACAAGGGTTTTTGCAGAGTACAGGATGTTATGGGTTGGAGCGCTTCTGAGCGTTGTCATGGTAACCAATCCCAAGGGGATAGTGGGGGGCTTTGCTCAGCTGGCAGCGCACATTGGAGCGCGCAAGGGAGAGACTAACCATGCCGCTTCTTGAGGTAAGAAACTTGACCAAACGTTTTGGCGGCCTGTTAGCTGTGTCAGACGTGAGCTTCAGTGTGGACGAGGGTGAGATCCTTGCAATCATAGGACCTAACGGTGCAGGCAAGACCACTGTATTCAACGCGATCACTGGCATGACCAGCATGACTGCTGGCGAAGCGTTTTTCGACGGACACAGGCTGAACGGCCTTCCCCCTCACAGAATAGCTCAGCTAGGTATAAGCAGGACATTTCAGACTATACGTCTTTTCGCGAACGCCACAGTGCTGGACAACGTAATAATAGGGTTTCATTGCAGGACTCACACTGGGCTTATGGGTTCACTGCTACGGCCACAATATGCTCGCCGTGAATGGGAAGAGACCAAGAGGAAAGCCATAGAGTTGCTTGAAATGTTTGGGCTGGAACATTTCAAAAACGAACTGGCATGCAACTTACCCTATGGGCAGCAGCGGCGTCTTGAAATTGTGAGAGCACTTGCTACAACTCCTCGGATGTTACTGCTTGACGAACCGGCAGCAGGCCTTAACATTTCCGAGACGCAGGCTCTCATGGCTCAAATTGAGTGGCTTAGGTCCAAAATGAGGAAGACCATACTGCTCATAGAACACGATATGAAGATGGTTATGGGCATTTCTGACCGCATCATAGTGCTGGATCATGGACGGAAGATCGCTGAAGGAAAACCAAGGGATATCCAGCAAAACGAGCAGGTGATTCAGGCGTATTTGGGAAAGGGGTTCAGGCAGGATAATGCTGGAAGTGAAAGGACTGCATGTGCACTACGGTAAAGCACATGCCCTAAAAGGGGTGTCTATGGAAGTCAAGGGCAACGAGGTTGTAGCCCTTATTGGCAATAATGGTGCTGGCAAGACAACGCTCCTCAACGCCATTTCGGGGGTAGTTGTTCCCTCGGGTGGGACCATAACGTTCAATGGTGAAAACATTACCCGTGCACCAGCCGAGGCTATCGTGCGGCGGGGCATCGTACAAGTGCCAGAAGGGCGTCGCGTTTTTCCACACTTGACTGTGCAGGAGAACTTGAGATTGGGAGCCTTTGCGCGGCGTGGGGCCGATTTGTCATCTGACTTCGATAAAGTGTTCGAGTTGTTCCCGAAGCTCAAGGAGAGATCCAGGCAGCCAGCGGGTACCTTGAGCGGCGGCGAGCAACAAATGCTTGCCCTAGCCAGAGCTTTGATGGCAAGACCAAAGCTCTTGCTGCTTGATGAGCCTTCATTGGGACTTGCTCCAGTAGTAGTGGAGTCAATTTACGAGACAATCAGGCAGATTCATGCTGAAGGTACGCCCGTCTTGCTTGTAGAGCAAAATGCTTTCATTGCGCTGACCACGGCAGACCGGGCCTATGTAATGGAAACCGGACGTATCGTGCTTTCGGGCAATACTGATGAGCTGCTGAAGAACGACGAAGTTAGAAAGGCATATTTGGGAGGTTGACTTCCTAGAGGAGGTTTCGGCATGTACAGAGAGTCGATGTCGCCTAGCTGTAGCAGTGAGGTCCCTGAAGTCACTGGCAATATTCCAACTTTCCTTGGTGCGCCCCGTGTTAGTCTGGACGACCTGAGAGGTTTGGATTCTGTGATAATCGGGCTACCATGGGAAGGTACAAACACCTGGGGAACGTACTCGGGCTGTGAGCAATCGCCCAAGGCCTGCCGGCTTGCTTCGTTGAGATACGGAAGCGGTTACGTTCCAGAGTATAACGTTGATGTCATGGCCAGAATTAGGCTGGGTGACGCAGGCGACCTTGCTGTTTGGCCAACTGACATTCATAACACGTTTGCTTCCTTCGAAGCCGCTGCTGCCAAGGTTTTTGCTAGTGGCGCAATCCCTGTGTTCTTGGGTGGTGACCATTCAACAAGTTACCCGGTGGTAAAGGCACTGTTTGCCCAACGACCAGGGAAGGTGGGCATCATCCATTTCGACTCCCACCTGGACAATGCTGATGCTTACGGCAGTGACAAGCTGGCACGGTGTTGCCCGTTACGGCGTATTGCAGAAGCACCAGGTTCCGATCCAAAGAAAATTGTGCACATAGGCATCCATGGTCCTCGTAATTCACCAAGCCAAATGAGGTTTGCCAGGGAAAGTGGCGCGACAGTGTATACTACTGTAGACCTGAGGAAGAAGGGCGTCGAGGCAGTTATATCTGAGGCCATGAAGATTGCTGCTTCGGGCACTGACGGGTACTACGTCACTGTGTGCAGTGACATCATTGACCATGCATACAACCCTGGGGGACCATTGGACTTCGGAGGTCTGACTCCATGGGAAATGTTTGAAACCCTCTACCGGCTAGCCCAAGGGCCCATGCTTGGGCTTGACATTGTGGAAGTCTATCCTCGAACCGACGTGAATGACGCGTCAGTGCATTTGATGGTTTGGATGGTCATTTATGCGTTGGCCGGACTGGCCTCTAAGAAGTGATGGTATGTAGTGTACAGTATGGTTTGTACGTGCAGTTGGGCTGGAGGAATAGAATTTGCGAGTTGCCAGAGATCTAACTGAGCTGATAGGCAATACCCCTCTGGTGCAGCCCAGGAAGGTGTGCCACGGAGCTGTGGCAACAATCCTTGCGAAACTCGAATTCCTGAAGCCGGGTGGGAGTGTCAAGGACTGGGCTGCACTAGCCATGGTCCAGGATGCTGAGTCCAAAGGCCTAATCGGGCCCGGGACGACAATCGTAGAGCCGACTAGCGGCAACACTGCTATTGGATTAGCGATGTATGGGCAGTAAAGGGATCTCGTGCGGTAATTGTCATGCCGGAGCACATGTCCATCGAAAGAAGACAGGTACTCTGGGCCTTCGGTGCAGAAATAGTGCTTACGCCATCGGGTGAAGGAATGCAGGGCGCCATCCGGAAAGCAGAGGAAATTGTACGTTCGACGCCCAACTCGTTCATGCCAAGGCAGTTTAGCAACCCTGCCAATCCCCATGTGCACGAGCTTACCACTGCCGAAGAGATATGGCGGGACACCGGAGGGCAAGTGGATGTAATTGTGATTGGGGTTGGTACAGGTGGAACTATCACAGGCGTTGGCAGGGGGTTGAAGCGGCACAAACCTGATGTCAAGGTGGTGGCGGTTGAGCCTGCCGAGTCGGCAATACTGTCTGGTGGGCAGGCTGGTGTTCATGGGATCCAAGGCATCGGAGCAGGCTTTGTTCCAGAAGTGTTCGACATGGGCCTCATAGATGAGGTATTGCCTGTTGGCCAAAGTGCTGCGTATCAAATGACCAGACGGCTGGCGAGGGAAGAGGGAATACTGGTGGGAGTCTCTTCTGGGGCTGCGGCCTTGGCTGCTGTCACAGTGGGGTGCAGGGCAGAACTGGCGGGCAAGGTGGTGGTGACTGTGTTCCCGGATACCGGTCTCAGGTACCTGTCTACAGGGGTGTTTGACCATGAGTAGCAGGCGTCTGGGCACTAGGTACCGCTTTCCAAGAACAAAGCTACTATTCACATCGCCATGGTCTACTGGAAGCCTGACGTCTGGGTCGATTCAGAGCAAGTGATTGCGGCCCGAGAGCTGATTGCCTATTAAGCTTTATAATCCGAGCCAAATCCCTTAATCATTGGAGGGTCGGAGGGATTGGTGACAGACATTGGACTGCATGAGCAATTGTCTTTCGTGAGTTGATGTCGCGGCTTTCCGAATAGACGATAAAATTACAAGTGCCGGCGAACACAAGGAACAGTTCAGCCGGCCGGGACGTCTCCCCGACCTAACACGTTGGCTACCCACAGGGAGTGCGGAAGGAGGACGTTCCCACGTCTGCACTTCCTTCTCAAAACGGGTATCAGGCCTCTACTAGATGGAAGGGGAGCTTGGTCTAACTATCTTAGCTTGGCGTCAGGTCCATCAGCAATTCCAATTGACTGTTCTATTCCCGGAGTTGAGACTACAGTCCCGTCAGGGAACACCCAGACTACATCTACTCCTTGTAGTTTTTTTGCCAACTCGCGGCCAGTCTCATAGGGAAGCACGAAAAAGGTAGTAGAAAGAAAATCCGCCACATCAGCGCCTCGTGCGCGCACGGTGACGCTGAGATAGCGATTTGCTGGCATCAGAGTATCAGGGTCAATAATGTGGTGATACGCCTTCCCATTCACCAAGTAGTACCGCTGATACCCACCGCTTGTGGCAACTGACTCGCCGTCGCCAATGTGAATCACGCCAAGCAAATTGCTTTCGGTGGAAAACATGGGTTTACGGGGATCGTGAATCCCAACGCTCCACCACCTACGGTTACCGTCAAGGGGAAACCCCACTGCTCTGATGTTTCCCCCAGCGCTCATCAATACTGACGTGACTCCTCCTGCCTCTAGTTCCCTGGCCACAAGTTCTGTGGCAAAGCCTTTTGCAACTGCCCCTACGTCCAGCCTCATGTCTTTGTCGGCAAGGTAGACCGTGTTGTTGTGGACGTCCACAATAACATTGTCAATGCTGGAGTGCTTTGCAGCTTCGGCCAGTTCTTCCAGGGGCGGAAGCTCGGCGTGTTCAGGGTCGTCGACCCCGCGCTCGCGGTAGTCGTGCCAGATGCGAAGCATCGCTCCCAGGGCAATATTGGTCTTGCCGCCTGTAGCGGTATACCATTGCTTAGAAAAGAGGATAAGATCTACGATTTCCTTGCTCACTTTCACGGGTGCTATGCCAGCGTTATCGTTGACCGTCTTGAGGTTGTTCATTCCTTCGTAGCCGTTATATATATCGAACATCTTGTGTAGTTCCAGGAAGCGGGAATGGATCCTTTCGAAATACGCATTGAACTCTTCCCGGCTCTTAGCGTAGCCAACCACGGTCACCACGGTGTCAAAGGTATCGAAAAACGCGTCTGTGTACTTTGTGTAGTGGTTCCGAGTTCCGAGGTTCTCGGCAAAGAGAATAACTCCAGACAGTGTCAAAACAAGGGCCAAGACTGCAACAATGTCCCGGCCTTTTGACCTAATCCCTTTCACTGCAGATCACCGCTCACAGGTATACTGGCGCACCTGAGGCCTGCTAATGGACAATCTAAGCTCTTGGCTCCCGCTGACCGGGAGCCAAGAGCAGCACCACTCAAGACGCAGGGCCACAGTTACTTCGCGTTCTTGTATGCTTCGGCAATTGCTGCCAGGTAATCTTCCACAGTAATTGTGACGAGGGAGGTGAGTTCTGGCACGTCTGGCACAGCGGGGTGAGCGGC
>JBNARI010000040.1:0-13338 GCA_049718765.1 Bacillota bacterium
CAGCCAGAGTCTCGATAGACCATACACCCACAGAGGGCTTGACGGCCTCGTTCATATCAGACATTTTTTCTTGAACCGTAAGCAAGCACGTAGAGTTTATGTGATGGGCGTCATGTCTTTGGTTCAAAATGGCAACGCACGGACGTTGCTCCTTATTTCGTCTAAGTCTTCGCCCTCTGTGAGTATGGAGTGGCTGGTGGCCCGTGCCACATAACCGCCTTCGGGGTTTCCTCGACCAAGAAGATTATCTCCTGGTCCAACCCGTTTCCCTACCGCAACTTGGAGTTTCTCTGCTGGGGAAAGTGTATTTCCCGACCACGTGCTCCCGAGGCTCACGACCAATGTGGCATACCCGAGTGTAGTGCTCAACCAGCCGCCAAACGAGTGCGTCAAGTTTGGAGTTCTATGCGTGATTGTGCCCACTGGTTTGTATGAAAAGTGATATAATAGCAATGGCCATTGCAATAAGCCGTCACAGATGCAACAAGTGTGGCATTTCGGAGTGATGGGCGCATGGAGAGGTTTGACGAAAGACTTGAAAAGCTGAGCAAGAGGCAGCAAAAACTTGCGCAGCAGATTCTGGAGAACTATCGGAAGGCTGCCTTTCTGTCTGCTCAAGAGCTCTCGAGGAAGTTGGGCGTAAGCGCCTCGACGTTGGTGCGACTTGCGAAGAAGATGGGGTATTCAGGATATCCAGACCTGCAGAGGGCGTTGCAGGCACTGATTGAAAAGCAGATTTCCCCAATGAGGCAATTGAAGCAGTCCGTGGACCTTTTCGGTAGCTTTGCGGAGGTACTAGAAGCCGTCTTGAGTGAAGATATGGACGCTATTCAGAGGACCAAGACTGAGTTCCTCCGAGAGAGTTTCCTGCAATGCGTTGAAGCCATGGCCACCAGCAAAAGGGTGTTCATTTTGGGCCTGCGCAGTTCCTACGCGTTGGCCTACTACCTTTGGTTCCTACTGTCGCAGTTCATGGACAACGTCCAATGCCTTCAGTCTGGAACCGAGGACCTTTACGACCGGCTGGTGTCAATAGGCCCGGGTGACTTGGTGTTTGCTATCAGTTTTCCCAGGTATACGAAGAGGACGCTGGAGGTTGCCAGCTTTGCAAGGGAAGCCGGAGCAGTTGTTGTTGGACTTACAGACAGCCCGTCTTCGCCTCTGGCTGATACTTCTCACATTCTGCTTTTGGCGAGCAATCCGAGGGACATCTACTCGTTTGTAGCCCCAATGAGCATTTTGAATGCCTTGGTGGTTGCGTTGGGCAGCAAGTTTAAAGACCAGGTCAAAGCACGCCTGGCGCAGCGAGAAAAAGTGTTGGTGTCCAAGGGAGTATATTCGTAAGTCAATGGGGGGTGGGATTGCGTGGCATGCTCATGCAAGATCACAGGCGTAAAGGTAAAGGTAGTGGAAGTGCCGTTGCACAAGCAATGGCAGATTTCCCTTTATTCGGCAAAGACTAGGAAACACGTTGTGGTGGAATTGAGTACTTCCTCTGGTGTCGTGGGATACGGCGAAGCTTCACCTTCCCCTGCGTTCATGGGTGAAGGTGCTGACAGCGTTGCCTGCGTACTGGAGAGGTACCTTGTGCCTGTGGTCCTGGGAGTAGAAGTGTTCGACCTGGAGGAGCTTCACTCAAAGATGGATGCTGCCATTGCTGGAAACGAAGCTGCCAAATCAGCCCTGGACATGGCTGCGTATGATGCAGCCGGCAAAGCACTGGGAGAACCTGCTTATAGGTTGATCGGAGGGAAAACGAACAACGGGAAAGTCCCCCTAAGCTGGGTTGTGGGCATACAGGAAGACGAAGGGGCCGTGGAAGAAGCACAAAGGTATGCGTCAATGGGGTTTCCGACTATCAAGCTAAAGGTAGGGAAGGACCCTGAGAGAGATGTACGGCTGGTTCGGTCAGTAGCGCGCGCTCTTGGCGGGGGTGTGCGCATACGCCTCGATGCCAATCAGGGATATGACGTCAGCACGGCGGTGCGTGTGATAACACAACTCGAGGAAACGGTGGAACTGGAATGCGTGGAACAGCCTGTGCCACGGTGGGACATCGAGGGGTTGCGTACTATCCGTAACAAAGTACGGACGCCCGTCATGGTGGACGAGGCTGTGTTTGGCCCCCACGACATCCTGCGAATTGCTGCAGCTGGGGCGTGTGACGTGCTGAACATCAAGATTGGCAAGGTTGGGGGGATCTGGCCAGCCAAGAAAGTAGCGGCGATTGCAGAGTCTGCTGGGATACATTGTGCGGTAGGCAGCAATCTGGAACTCAGTATTGGCTCGGCTGCTGGCTTACACTTTGCAGCTTCCACCTCAATAGTGACGTACCCGAGTGACCTTCTCATAGGGCCATGGTTACACGAGCACGACATTGTGGAACGTTCTCTTGCTGACTTGATCAAAGACGGTTTTGCTTCGGTGCCGGAAATACCTGGATTGGGGGTGGTTTGTGCAGTTACTTTCTAGCGTGTGCGGCGTCTAAACTGGATTTCATCAGTGAGAAAAGGAGGCTTGAAAGCAGATGATTTTAGGGTTGCCACCGATCCTCGGCTTCACTCCATTGCTACTGTACATTATCCTTTCGTTCAAGGGGATGGATGCCCTAACAGTAGTGCTCATCTGCGTAATATTAGGGGCCATCCTCACTGGCAAGAACCTCCTTACGTTTGCAAAGGCCATAAACGCTGCTCTCGGTTCCTTCCTTGGGTTGATCGGGTTCATCATTCTAATGGGATCCGGAACCGGAGAAGTCTTGAGTCAAACAGGCGTTGCCCAGAATATTGTGCACCTTGTTCTTGACAAACTCGGTGTCAAGACAAAGAAACAGGCCATGGTTGCCACGATGATTACTTCGGTTCTGCTGGTCGGCCTTCTTGGGTCCATGGCTGGATCCAATGCAATCCTGGCTCCGATAATAATACCGATAGTTGCAAGCTTAGGGATCACCCCTTCCACCTTGAGCGTGCTTCTTCACGGAGCAGGAGCCACAGGCCTTTACCTTGGGCCTTTCGTTCCCCCGGTCGTGACCACTATGGCGTTGGCCAAAGTGAGCTATGGTCAGTACCTTCTAGAGACAGGCCTTCCAATCTCAATCATTGTGTGGATCTGCACCTACCTGGTTGCAAACTCTGTGCAGAAGGCCACCGAAGGCAAGTACAGTTACACTCAGGAAGACATGGTCGCGTCGGGCACTCAGTACAAGGCAAGCCCGCAGGCTGTTCGCGGCACCTGGGTATTCATGATTGCAATGGCACTCTTGATTGCCTATGGGATCTATGCAAAAGCAGGTGCGAACTATGTCTTGGCTGTGATGCTCATCGTGTCTTTTGCGACCGGGCTTTCGGCAGGATTCAGCGTGGAACAAACGTTGAAAGCCATAATAAAGGGCGGTTCCAGGATGTACTGGATATTCTTCCTGTTTGTGCTCTATGATCCGTTCCTAAACTTCGTCACGGAGTCCGGAGCCTTCAACGCCCTTGCGGATCTCCTCAAGCCGCTTGTTGACCGCGGTGGCGCACCGGTGTTCATGATAGTCAGCACGCTAGTTGGCGTGTTCGGGGTTTCAGGTGCGGCGGTGGCACAGGAGAAAATCATTGACGACATGTTCAAGCCACTGGTCACGGCACTCAATTTCCCCAACTATCTGTGGGCGCTGGTGTTGCTCGTTGGATCCCAGATAACGTTCTTTGCGTACCCCACGGGCGATATGGTTGGGCAGATGGGTCTCGCAAGGTCAAAGGATCTCAAATCCATGATCAAGAACGGCCTTATTATTACAGCGGCTACTTGCGGATACGTTGTGCTGAGGTCTCTGGCGTTGGCTGTGTTTGGAAGGTGAAGTGGAGGTGGTGACTGTGGGAGGGGGAACCGTCAAAGTTGTACTGGTACAAATGGACCTGGCCCACCGTGATGTCCCTGCGAATCGGCAGAGGGCGGCTGCCCTGTTAGATAGCGCAGCAAGGTTCCAGCCTGATGTGGTTGTACTGCCGGAGACGTGGACTTCGGGTTACTCAGAGCCTGTTTTCGAGGCCATTGAGCGGTACGCGGAACCGATGGATGGTGCTTCAGTTAACATGCTCAGGGAGAAAGCTGCACAACATGGCTTCAACCTGATTGGTGGCTCCCTGGCCGAGCGCGACGGGGACAAATTCTTCAACACCGTGCCCGTAATCGACAGGAATGGGAGACTGCTGGGCAAGTACCGGAAGATGCATCTGTACAGTGCAATGGGCGAAGACAGGGCTTTTTGTCACGGGGCGGAAATGCCAGTGTGGGATCTGGATTTTGGCAGGGCAGCTGTGATGACCTGCTATGACATACGCTTTCCTGAACTGGCCAGGACGTACGCACTTCGGGGCGCGAAGCTGATCTTCGTGGTTTCTAACTTTCCCAAACCCAAGTTGCACCATTGGAGAATGCTGTTGCAGGCACGCGCCATAGAAAACCAGCTCTTCGTAATAGCTTGCAACAGGGTTGGATCTGCGCATACATCCTCGTACTTCGGTCACTCGATTGTAATCGATCCCTGGGGCGAGATCGTCGCAGAGGGCGACGAAGAGGAAAGGATCATACCGGTGGAAATCCAGCTCAAGACTGTTGATGAGGTCAGAGCCAGGATTCCAGTCTACTATGACAGGCGACCGGGTAGCTACCCAGAGGATCTGATGAAGCCCGGCTTGCCGGCGGACTACTTTTCTGGGTCGCGCGGGGGGACTTGAGTTGAACTTGGCGAAGCTTGGGTCGAAGCTGGAGCAACTGATAGCGAGACTGGATGGCAGGGCTGGCATAGTGCTACGAGTTCTCGAGACTGGGGAGGAGTGGAGATATCGGAGCGATGAGCGTTTCAGCGCCGCAAGCATAATAAAGCTGCCCATCCTATGGGAGCTGTTGAATGCTTGCAGGGACGGCAGACTGGACCTCAACGGGGTTGTAAGTGTCACGCGACAGCACAAAGTGGGAGGAACTGGAATACTCAAAGAGCTCCACGATGGTATTGAAGTTACAATCAGGGACCTCGCCACCTTGATGATCGTCGTCAGCGACAACACGGCAACTAACATGATCATTGACCTACTAGGTTTTGAAACAATCAACAGGGCCATAGATGCTCTCGGGCTCAAAGGGACGGCGCTCCAGCGTAGGATGATGGACTTCGAGGCAAAGAAAGCAGGGAAGGACAATTACACGACACCGCAGGACACAGCCACAGTGCTGCAACAACTGGCTGGCGATCGGGAAGCGGTGGACATACTGTTGAGGCAGCAGCTCAACAACAAGCTTCCCAAGGGGCTCCTGGTGTGTCCGAATTGCGGCAGAGCAGTGGGCGACTATCCCAAGTGTCCTTGGTGCTACGTCGACCTGCGGTCCAACCCGCCCACAGGCGCGCGCCTGGCTCATAAGACCGGGGAGCTGGCTGGGGTTGAGCATGATGCCGGGATCCTGCTACTTGAGGGCAAGACTCTCATCATTGTTGTTATGACCAGTGACCTTACGTCGAACGATGAGGGCATTCGGTTCATTGCCAGCGTAGGGTCAGCCATAGCGGAAGAGGCTCTTACCGGTGACAGATGAGGAAAACGCGATGTGGACTTACTCACCTATAGCAAGACCAAGTAGAATTGAGTAAGACAGCGGCCACAGGAAACCCTCCTGTGGCCGTTTGAAGGAGGATTTGGATGGAACTGAAGCGACTGGTGGGTGAAATTGTGCCAGAAGTAATAGAACTCAGAAGGGAGATTCACCGCCATCCTGAGCTGGGGTACGAGGAGCACCGCACGTCTGCCCTTGTTGCGGACAAACTGGCGTCCTATGGTCTGAACGTGAGGAGTGGCATTGCGGGCACGGGCGTGGTGGCTGACCTGGCAGGTTCACGACCTGGTCCCCATGTGCTGCTCAGGGCGGACATGGACGCCCTGCCAATCCAGGAGGAGACCGGATTGCCGTTTGCCTCTGCAGTACCGGGGAAGATGCACGCGTGTGGCCACGACGTGCACACTGCAATCCTGGTGGGGGTGGCTGGGGTACTTTGCAGGTGGCGGGAGCAACTTTCCGGGCGGGTGCGTTTTGTGTTTCAGCCTGCAGAGGAGTGCAGCCCCACTGGTGGCGCGAAACTCATGGTGGACCAGGGCGTGCTCAAGGACCCTCCAGTTGATTACGCGCTTGCTCTTCACGTGTGGCCGCACTTGCGCGTTGGAGAGTTCGGGCTGAGGAATGGGCCGGTATCTGCGCAGTCGGACAGGTTGTTCATCAAAGTGAAGGGCAAAGGGGGGCATGCGTCGGCACCGCACCAGGGGATCGACGCGGTTGTAGCTGCGGCTCAGGTAATAAACGCGTTGCAGACAGTGATATCAAGGAGAGTTGATCCCAGGGACACAGTGGTGTTGACGATTGGGAAGATAAGGGGTGGAGACCGCTACAACGTAATCTGTGATTTGGTAGAGATGGAGGGCACGGCCAGGATCCTGGCAGATGGGTATGAGCAGAGGCTGCCGGAGCTGGTGTCGGAAGCGGCGGTGAACGCAGCAAGGGCGTGTGGTGCAGAGGCGGAGCTAGAGTATGTTCGCGGCTATCCCATGACGGTGAACCACCCTGGGCTTACCGAGTGGGCGAGACGGGTTATACTGGAGAGGTTCGGAGAGGGGGCGGTAAGAGAGATCCAGGCCGACGCTGGCGGAGAAGACTTTGCGCACATTGCCCGTGAGGTGCCCTCGCTTTACATCAAGCTGGGAGCAGCTTCCTTGGATAAGGGGGCGCAGGTGTTTCCGCTACATCACAGCAAACTTGTGATTGACGAAGAATGCATTCCCCTTGGCATAGAGCTGCTTTGTGTACTCACATTTGGGCTCGGGCAAGCTCAAATCTAGGTGTAGTTGTAGTCAGGGTATTGTAGCCGAAATGGCCCTAGCAGGTCTCACTACTCAGGAGATTGCACGGCGGATGTACCACACCCTATCTCAGGCTTCGACCAAGTCTTGGTCCTCAAATTACACCGTGTACCTGTTTCAGCAATGATCAAGGTCACTGGCCACAATGTGGTCCTGGTGGATGAGCATTTTCCCGATGAGGAGGCCTTGGCTGAATGCCTTGAGCATCGTGGTATTACGTTGGAAACGCGTGGATAGGGGATTTGGGGGTTGTCAGCGGTTAAGTGAAGCAGTGCTTCACAATAAGGCTGATGAAGGTCTCGAAGTGCACTAGATCGTTCTGCAGTATCTCATATACGTGGTTCGGATCGATTTCCCCATAGACGCGAACTGCCCTGTTTCGAAATCTGACCATGGGTCTGACCCTGTCCAGGAACTCAGAGGGGATGACACCCGAACGCTCCAATATGTCGAACACTTCAATATAGCTCTTGGGTATGCCGAGACCTTCCCTCGAAACTATATGGCTCGAGATGTCAATCATCGCCTCAATCGAGATCTGCAGCAGACGGACTGCTGCATGAAATTGCGCTGAGCTCTCGGTGAAGTCTTGGGCTGGGGTCTTGGCCAGTTCGCGAAGGAGCTCTAGGTTACGCCTGAGAAAGCCGATCTTATTCCTCACCTTGTCTCGGTCTATCACGCACCAAAGCCTCCCTTAGCGTCTGGTCATAGTCTCGGCAGAATGCCCGATAGAATGGCTCGAAGTCACCGTAAACCTTAAAAACGTACTCCCGGAAGTCGGACACTGCGGTAGGTTCTTTCTCCACGAGCGGTCTCCCCGTCTCAAGCACTCTATGCTGTAGCATCACGTCAGCATCATTGAGCACTAGCACGTTCACGTCGTCCTCGTAGCAAATACTGGAGATGTCTGCCTCCAGAGACAACAACCGCCGCAGATCGGGACGGCTACCACTATAGAACAGAAGGGCAATGTCGATATCACTAAGAGCCGTCTGATAGGTTGTTCCATATGAGCCATATAGGTAAGCGGCCAAGATGTCATCCTGCGACTCCAGATAGTCAATCAGCGCTCCTATCCGGGGTTCGATATTCACTTTTTGTAGATGCCTTGCCGTCCTCACTGGAGTCCCTTCTTGCTTCCTGAAACTGACATCATGGTATACGTAAAAACATGCACAGTCAACTGGATGTAAGCTGTTTCCCCAAAAATCCTTCTGAGAATCTCTGCCACGTCAGCACGAGATTTCATGGGGCGCGAAGCGCCATGGGCTCTCAGCAGTCCAAGCAGCTTGGGTGGTTTATCCGTTGCACAACGTTTCCATAAAAGTTCCATAAACATTCGGACTTGGCTTGCTTAACCACGCTCGCCAAGTGATTACTGTGACCAGGACGTTCTACCTGACTGATCTGCACGGTTACTCCGGGTACCCTTGTCCAGGAAGAATCAGCCGTCATTACTGGCAGATTCTTGAACCTGCCCAAGGCGAGACATGCCCGGTCGCCCAGGGACAATCCTGCATCGCGAGTAACCTCGCGGATGGCGGCTGCCTCTTCGGCCAACTCTCTCCAAGAATTCTGATGGCGATTGTTGGCGTAGCCAACAACCAGTTCTTCTCGCACGTACTTCTGTAGGGACGGCTTGTCAGCCCATAATTCACCATGCCACAGTTAAACGGATCTAGCATATTCAAGGTGAATCGAGGATATTGCGAGGTACACTGCGTTGCTGCGTGCGGTCTGAGGATCCATGAGGAGACCCCTTACGAAGCCCAAGCCGGCAGTCGGCTGCTTGAGGGGGATAGTGCGAGGCATCATTGCTCAGGATCTGGCTCTGGTGAGCAGGAGCAACGACGAGCAGCCTGTAAAGAAGCACTTCTTGCGAGGAAGGAGGCAACAGGAGTATTAGTTGCAGCCATGAGGGAACAAGCGGAAGTTCTGCGAGGGGGCAGTCATACAGGCAAACCATCAAGAAGCGTAAGCCGTCGGAAACAACTGGCAGGACCGACGAGAAAAAGGCCTCGGTGTAATCTTCGCGTGTTGTTCGGGGTCCTGAGATAGCTGGCAGCATGGGCGGTGACAGAGAGACAAGAGATCGGGAGGCACTTCACCACGCATTCACGTGCAACGGCGTAAGTGTGGAAGGTTTTGCACCACAGAACTCCATAAGGGGGCCAAAGGGGTCGAGGCCGAAGGAGATTTCAGCCTGTCGGTAGAGGGCTGTGGTGCTTACTGAGTGGCCTGCAAGAGAGCTGTGGGGAGTGCCTGTGACTGTTTGGAGTACATTGAAGCACTGCATCAAGCGGGGTTAAATGGAAACCTAAGGTATGTCTTACATGGTGAACGGAGGCGTCAGTGTGAAGTCGTATATCGTCCGGTTGAGTACCAAAGGGCAGCTCACCCTCCCGGCGGGCATCAGGCGTAAGCTGGGCATAGGGAAGGGGGCGAGGCTGGTCGTGGCATTTGGATGGGGATGAGATGCGTAAAGGGATGCAGCTTCCTTGAACTGATTGGATGATTCGAGGGACCGGAAGACCTGCCGGAGCAGCACGACAAATACGCGGCGGAGGGCTCTTGAGGGGAACTGGTTTTTGTGGACACGTCGGGCATTGCGGCGGCGATGAACACGAAGGACAGGCACCACCAGGCTGCCAGGGCTGTCTTCCTCCGCCTTGCAGAGCAGCGGTTAGTCCTCGTCATCACAATTATGTCCGCGCTGGAACCCATGGGCTTCTCGCAACGAGCGTGTAGGCAGGTTGCTCTTAAGTTTCTCGGGGATAGGTCATGGGCCGTGGTACGGCTCTAACCTGGGGACGGGGAGAGGGCTCTTGCGATACTCCGTAAGTACAGCGATAAGGGCCTTTGTCTAGTTGCTGTGGCCGGGAACTTGACTGCTCACGAGCTTTGCAAGACATTTGGGATCACCAGGAAGCTAAACAGCTCCGGGTTGGAGCAGCACCAGCGGTAGAGGGATTGCTTTCCGTCATTGCCGAACCATCCATGGCAGGGGAACAGTCCGTCGAATAACCGGTCAAACAGTTGAACAACGCCTGACTCGTATGCCAGCTCAACAGGGCTCAGGTGCCTCGGCTTGGGGACGTAAGTGTAGTTTCCGTTCTTGATCAAGCGTACTGGTATTGGTGTCCCGTGAGTTGCTACATGGGTGCTGCCAATCTGACCGTCTGTGTCGCTTGCGGCTCCCGTGTGACTGGTCCTGGGGTTCCCTGTGCCAATCAGGTTGGTATTGGACAAAGTGGGTACTAACGATGGACCCTGTGTCAATATGCTTCCCTGCGCTTCTGCCGCTGCTATTTCGGCTTCAGCGAGTTCCGGTCGCGAAGGAATAGCTGTCAAAGCGCATTCGTCGAGCACGAAGGGCGCGACCCGGGCCTCCATCGACACCCTTGCATAGTACGCTGCTCCGGCGAGGGTGCGAAATGGCCCATAGTGGGACAGGAAGCTCATTTCCACCAGGTTTGCCATGACCAGTGGGCCATTTCCTACGTTCACCGTGACGTGCCCGTATCCGGGTGGCACCACTACCACATCGCCCGGAGCTGCCATTACTGCAATGAAGTCCTCGACAACGTCGGGCCGGTCCCTTTCGGGTCTTTGCAGGAGGTACAGTGCCCTGCCGTATATCACCTGGTACACCTCTGGGTAGGTCATGCCTGGCAGCGCCTCAGCGTGATAGTGCCCGTACGTCTTGTTGAACTGTGAACCCAGCATTATGGCATCAAGCACTGTAACGTCAAACCTGAGCCTGTGCCGGCGCAGAAGGTCTCTGTGCTCCTCGGAGCACACCTCCCTGTACATCCAGTAGGCGACGTTTGACGATTCACATAGGGGCTTGTCCTCTTCTGGCAGCACGTCGTGCAAGTCGCCCACAGTTCTTACCTGGGAAGGTTCCAGTCTCCTTGTGCTTAAGCCTCCATCTCTCACAAACAGCTGCCATGAGCCATGGTGTCTTGCACCATCCCCCTTTTCACCCTCTACTGCGCGCACGCAACCCATCATCAAGGGCAACCCGCACGCGTCAAGAGGTATTACCATGTCCGTGTGCTCTACCGCGTCCTCCACGTGCATCGCCCCCTGTGTTTTTCCGCGAAGGTAATCATATGTGACGGGTTGCTGTATCTGTTTTCCAACCAGTCTCTCTCACTACGGGTCTGTTATTATTGGATAGTTCTACCTACATGGCAAATATCCTCCAGTCGTGTAAGCCCTTATGGCCTATGCTGGGAATAGAGCTGCCCAAGGATATCACAAAGCAAAGCTGGTACCGGAAGCTGAGTTACACACTAGTGAGGCCAGGACCAGTGCCCTGGGTTGAGAGATAGACTCAGTGTGCGGTTTGTAGGAGGAATTTCGTGACCGTGCGTAGTACAATATACGTGGGTTTCCAAATAACAGGGAAAGGAGGTGTGAGAGATGGCATACCAGAAAATAAGGAGGACAGCCGGGAACCTATGCCTATTCCTGATGGCTTCCATGATCGTGCTTGCGGTGGCCATGACTGCAGTTCCCAGCACAGCCCATGCTGCTCCCGAAGGAGAAGTCCAAATGGATGTTGATGTTTCCGACATAAGGGTGGAGCATGTGGATGGTGGAGCGCACAAATTAAGCTTCTTGCTTGAATTAACTCCTACTACGGACGACCAATACACCAGTGTGTTGATTAACGTGACCGTGTACGACTCGTATGATGGCGATGATAGCATCACCTTTCAGAAAGTGTATGGCAACGTATACGAGACGTTCAAGGCTGGAAAAGTTACCGCTATCCACGTAGTCTACGGCAACGTGTACGACGCTCCACCACAGTTTACCATGCCCGATCGGCTGACAGTGGCAGACAAAAGGGCTGTGGGCAACCTGGTCTACGAGGTGGTCTATGTCAATCTGGTCTTCAGGCCACCTAGACCTTCTGCTGGTGGTGTAGCTGTGGTATCTCCCGGTGTGGTCACTGTTCCCACCGACACGGGAATCCTCACTGTGGATGAGGCCTCCGGAACCTCCAGCTTCACCCCGGTGGCTGAGCGCGTGGCTCAGCAAATTGAGCTGTTCGCAAAGACTGCTCTTGAAACGGGCGAGAGAACCTTCACTCTTGTGGACGCAACGAATTCTGGCGTACCAAAGCTTGAGGTTGCTCTGCCGGCTGACGTTCTCGACACCTTTGCCAAGAGCCCCAGCGCCCAGATGGTGGAATACATTGCTGCTAAGGCTCCCGACGTGGATCTCGAGCTGCCCGTTAAGGAGCTGCTGGAGCAGGTTGCAAGCTATAAAGGGACTGAGACCGTTGGCGGCGCTGTGCCTGGTGAGGGAGCTGCAGGGCTGAAGGTGGTGTTGGGAGCTGCGGATGAGGCGACGTCGGCTGAAGTGTTGCGCACTGCTCCCCCGGACACCGGATCGCAAGTGGCGTCCAGGGTGTATGACCTTGAGCTCCACGTGACCAGGTTCGGCCAGACTGTGGGCAGGATCACCAGCCTGAGCAAGCCCATGAGGGCTAGGTTCAGCTACAACGTGCAGCCGGGTCTGAAGGAGACTACCCTGACATCCTACAGGCTGGTCAACGGACAGTGGGTGCCGGTAGGAGGCTGGCCTGTTTACAAGGAGCGAAAGGTGTACACTCAGCTGTGGGGCGCCAGCAAGTTCACGGTCATGGCATACGATAAGACCTTTGATGACATCAAAGGTCACTGGGCTCAGGGCAACGTAGAGCTGCTGGCAGGGCGAAGGGTCATCAAAGGGGTAACGGACACTACCTTCGAGCCCGAGAGCCCGCTCACCCGTGCTCAGTTTGCGGCCCTCACCGTGAGGTTGCTGGGCTTGCCTGAGAGGAAGCCAGCGCAGCCCACGTTTACCGATGTCAATCCGGACGATTGGTTCTTTGGCGCTGTTGAGACTGCAGCAAGCTTCGGCCTTGTGCGGGGCATGGGTGACGGCACTTTCAGACCCAACGATAAGGTCACCCGTGAACAACTGGCGGTGATGGTCGTGAACGCCATGAATGTCGCGGGTATGCCTGCGAGCTTGCAGGCAGGGGAGCTTGAGTCGCTGCTAGCGGGATTCGCAGATGCGGACCAGCTCTCAGACTGGGCAAGACAGCAGGCGGCAATTGCAGCTAAGCACGGGATTGTCAAGGGTCGAGGGCCTGCAACTCTTGAGCCCAAGGCAGATGCCACCAGGGCGGAAGGCTCCACTATGCTGGTCAGGTTGCTCGCCTATCTTGGAAGGTATTGAGGTAACAGGTGCTGGTAGCCGGGTACCTGACCCACAGGCCAATCGACAGGTGAGGCTGGAGTTATCAGCCTCACTTCTCTGTTTTGTAGCCCCATTTAGAGCCGCAGCATGTGGTTTAATTTTCACTTACCCATTGACCCGACTTTGAAAGTAAACCGCCAGTTTCGAGTGCCACAGAGCCCGCAAATGCTTGAAAATACTAGGCCTG
>JBNARI010000041.1:0-13303 GCA_049718765.1 Bacillota bacterium
AAAGTTAGAAAGCAAGGAGCATTGCCCTGATGATTAGCCCTGCAATCACCCCCGTGAGGAATGAAAGGGCAAGTTCTCGCAAATCCTGCTTGGTGGGCATGGAATCACCCCCTTTCCCCAGCGTGAATCCGATGGAACACCGCGCGCGCAGTTGCTTCTCCCAGTCTTTGTCCCACAAGCATAGCGTTGAAGTTTTCCAGGGATGGGCATCCAAGAGCCTGCCAGCGAGCCTGCACGTCGCTAAGGCTTGGCGTTAGGACCTGCCACCTGTCTCCCCTTGGCCTGGGAATTTTGCGGATGAATCCCAGCACGGCCAGAAGATTGGCCGCCCGGTTTGCTTCCCAAACCTTCAACCCTGTGCTTTGAGCAATGAATCTCGCTGAAGCGGGAATTTCGGGAAGCCCGCACACCTGCATGACCTTTGCGTGTTCGGTGAAGAACTCAAACACTCTCCTGAGCTTTGTTGCGGTATCCCAAACAACATAGACATATATGTCTTTGTTGTTTAGGGCTTCCGCCCAACTCTCGAACAGGAGAGAAGCCTGCTCAACGTCACCGAACAGGTTGTTTGGGACAAGGCCGGAGTCAATGCCCGCACGTGCGAGCCAAACCGCAGATTCGTGCGCCTTGAGCTTACGGACCTGCCCCGTTCGCAGTGCTGCATAAACCTCGCCAAGGCTGAGCCACTCCGCACCGTCACGGCTGTGCCAATCGTGATAGAGAATTCTTCCGTCGGATGAACGCCAAAAGGATGCTGAGGGGTGAGTCTCTTCGTGCTGCGGGAGAAAACAGCGGAAGCCTTTGCCAACAGGCACGGGGGTGCGTCCACCCAACTGCATGAGCCAAGCCACGAGGTGTTCTTCCTTGGCAAGCCGGTCTAGCATTGATGGTGTTCTTGGGGCTTGAGTCGATTGCCCTTGCGCCAACAAAGGTTTTGGCTTGTGGAGGAGGTAACGCACGCTGACTAACTCCTCTGGCGTGCGAAACATGCCGGATGCCAGGGCCTCCAGCACAGCCCTTGTGTCCAAAACTCGGCTAGGCTTTTCGATTGCGATAAACTCTTCACGCTCCCCCGTCAAGGGGTGCAGCGATTGGAGCCATTTCAAGCATCTGCTGGTTGATTGGCTGGATGGGAAAAACTCCCGTATGCCGCATACCCCTCCAACCGCCTTGGCAAAGGCCACTGCCCGCTGGGCTGGAATGGGTGAATCTGGAAACATCCAAACGTGATAGCCACGACGCCCGGAAACCGACACCAAAGGGTAGCAGCCTTTGGGTAGAGCTTTTAGGAGGCGTTTCACGACGGTGTAATCTGAGCTGTCAATGTCCCAGGCCACAAAATGGGCCTTGCCTGAGACATCCAAGGGGCTGACTGCCACAGTTTGCCACGAACGCACGTTCGCAGTATACTGAGGGTAGCGAATGGTCACCCAGCGTTTATCGAAGATGGCAATCCGGTCGGGCACCCACCAAATAGCGTCCAAAATACCGAGGCCCCTGGCCTCCTGCCCTCTGCCAGAGGCCTCTTGCCATTGAAGAACAGGATTCATGCCACCGTGCCTCCCTGAAACAGCTCAAGCTGCCTGGCGCCGACCACATGCCAAAAGTCTTTGGCTAGGAACACTTGAGGCCCCGCGCCGAGGTCCGCAACCACGCCGCGCTTCAAAATCAAATCGAGGCTAGCTTCTAAAACTATGCCGCTGGGCAGGCGCAGCTGGGTGGCCTCAACCCCGCTGGCCCGGAGGCGCAAAATAACGGAAAGGTCAGTTCCCCACGCCCCAAGTTTGCGGCAGAAGTGTTTGGCCGGGTCTACGTTCTTGATGAACACCTTTTTCCCAAAAACTTGTTTTACATGACCTATTGGCTTTCCATTGCTTGCGTAAACGATTTCCACGTTAAAACACCCCCAAAAAGCGAGGGAGCTGGTTGCCGCCAGCTCCCCCTCTATCGAGAATCAAGAATCAAGAATCAAGAATCAAGAATCGAACTGCCCACGCCATTCCTTGTACTCTTCAGCAGCATTGCCAGGATAACCCATCTTTTCCAATTTGGCAGCCACCTGAGCGGAGATGCCGGCATTGTAGCCTTTTTCCAAGCGCCAGTATGCGACGTAGCTTACGCCCAGGCGCCTAGCTAACTCCGGCAAACTGATGCCCTGGTTCACCCGCCACACTCTGATGGGATTTTCTCCCACGGCTTACACCCCCTTTTTCGCAAAAAAGTTATGGCACCCAGGTTTGGGTGCCACAAAGGTATACTCTTTCACGATAATTATAACAAGCTAAACCACCCCAAAAAAGTCTACACTTTGTCAAGCCCCCTTCGTGACCACAAAAGTAAAGGTGTCCAAATCTGGACACCCACGTAGACTTCCCGAGCGTGTCAAACGTGTCAAATTGGCACGTTTTTGGCACGATATTGATTTTGCCCCCGCTCAATCCAGCTTTCTTTTAGCCCTGGCCTTTTTGGGGACGAGGCTTTTCACCGGAGAGCATTGCTCATGCTCTCTGTGGAGGTCCGCTTCGACGAGGTGGACGTACCTTCTGGTCATGACAAGGCTTTTGTGCCCCATCTGCCTCTGCACAAAGAAGGCACTCCCCCCGTTGCGCAGGGTCATGATTGCTGCGGTGTGTCTGAGGGAATAGGGGGGCACGCTCACGCCAAGTTTTTTGCTGTACTTTCTCAACCTATGCGCCCAGCTCGTTTCGAGCATGGGCCTTCCGTCCTGTGAACAGAACACGGGCACGTCTTCCCCCCACTCTTGGGGCCTGACGGCAAGCAGTTTTCGGATGGCTTTGGCCGTTTCGGGTGAAATTACCACCACTCTGGCCTGCCTGGTTTTCGCAATGTTTGCGGGCACCGTCACTTCAAGCCCTCGCAGGTTGAAACAGGAGGGGGTGAGCCGCAGCGCCTCTCCCGGCCTTATTCCGCAGTCGAGTTGGAGGAGCAACAAGGCATAATCACGCAATCCCGCAAAAGTCCCCCTGTCTGGCAGTTGCAGGAGCCTCTTAACTGTTTCTGCATCCACGCTCCTTGGCCTGCCCTCATCTCTCCGCTTGGGTAGCCCCTGGAGTGGGTCCCCTGCAATGTACCCTTCACCCACAGCCCACGCAAAAAACGCTTTCAAGTACGCCCGCGCCATGTTGTACGTCGCAGGGGCCTTGGTACCAAGCTCCGCAAAGAACTCCCGCACCGCCTGCTTTAGCCTGTGGTAGTCGGGCCACGCTTCACCTGCCCTTGCGAAAAACTCCCCAAGCCAGCGCGAGTAGTCCTTCAGAGTACGCTCGGCCCTTCCCTCAGCCCTCTTGGACAGCAGGAACTCCTGGACCGCCTCTTCAAAGCCGGGGGCAAGTTGCTTCGGGGAAATTTTGAGCACGGCCATAAACGAAAGCCACCTCCATTTCGTGAGGTGGCCCCTTCAAGAGCAACGGACTCGCAGGCTTTTTGCCCGCTGGCAAAATCTGCGAATCCAAGGTTTAGCATGAATGGTGCCGCAGGCCAGAATCGAACTGGCGACACGCGGATTTTCAGTCCGCTGCTCTACCAACTGAGCTACCGCGGCACCTCGCTTTGCTACTCTTGTTGAACTGCATTATTGTATGGCGGAGGCGACGGGATTCGAACCCGCGATCTCATGCGTGACAGGCATGTGTGCTAGGCCGCTACACCACGCCTCCGCTTTCGAACTACCTGATGGTGGGCGAAACAGGGCTCGAACCTGTGACCCCCTGCGTGTAAGGCAGGTGCTCTCCCACTGAGCTATTCGCCCTTGTGTTCGCGCGCCCGTTAGCGATGTTGATTATAGCACACCACGCTAAAACGCGTAAAGCAGCATTTCTTCGCCGGCTCGCTCCCAAACGGGTTTCATGTTTCCCGGCGACTGACGTGAGTCGGTGTTCGCGTGTGGCGAGAATTCTCACACTGCACAGTGATACGGACTTCCAGAAGGTTCCTGCCAGACGCACAAGCCGATCTCTCCAAACAACATAACCTCACGCCTTCTTGACCTGCCCACAGTCAGAGCAAACCTTTGCGGCTGTTCACCTAGGTTTTCAGATGCAGGAGCTACACAATGATGATCCAAGCAGCTGATGCCAGGTTACACACCTTCGAACAAACTGGTCTGCCCATGAGCGCTGCGCCTCACCTACCTTCAATTCCAACAATCTCCTGGCATAAGCCTCACATACTATGACCAAAAGTGCGAAATCCAGGAGCATCTGTAAGTTCGCGCCTCCTCGCGCGATAGGGTGGCGACCCAAGAGTCCCATATCCAATGTGTACCTGCCTGTCCACACCCGCGTCGCCCTCTTGCCTGGTCTTACCCATGAGTTTTGTGAGGGGCAGGCACTGCACATTCAAATTGAACTATGCGTCACGGCGTAATATGATTTACTTGGTTTTACAAAAGGGGGACAGTCACATGGAAGAAAAGATCAACAGCGTACTGGACAAGGTGCGCCCCCAACTCAAAGCAGATGGTGGCGACGTGGAACTAGTAGAGTACAAGGACGGTGTGGTGAAGCTCAGGCTTACCGGGGTATGCGGCGGTTGTCCGTTCGCATCCATGACCCTGAAGAACGGAATTGAGCGCATGCTCAAGCAAGAGATCCCAGAGATCAAGCAGGTAATCTCGGTATAACGACATCGTAGAAGGAGGAAGAGAAATGGCACACAAGATCACAGACGCGTGTGCGGCATGCGGTGCATGTGCAGCCGAATGTCCCGTCGGAGCTATATCGGAAGGGGACCCGATCTATGTGATCGACCCGGAAAAGTGCACCGATTGCGGCACCTGCGCGGAAATCTGCCCCATGTCTGCCATAGTAGGCGAAAAGAAGTGACGAGCGTCCCGGTTGCGCTCGGCAGCCCCTGGGTAAACTGAGCCCAGGGGTGTTTTTCAGTGACACAGCTCCCTCGACAAATCATGCCCGAAAAGGAACCTGCGGGCGAACCATACACAGCTGCAGTTCCGGTACTTTTCCAGTGGCTCACCCCTGACGAGCAGCGCACCCGGGCACGCTTTTTGGAGGAACTGGCCTCTGAGCTCACGGCAACAAACCAGCTGCAGCCAACAGATCAAATCTGCGCGAAGAGTGGTATCCGTCGAAGAGTCGACCATCCCTGACCCTACCTGGGGGTCTCCCCAGGTAGACACATTCTGCTTCGATGCAGTCACCTATAATGGTTTCTGCAAGCTTCCGCCCATGTTCTCCCCGTCTATAAGGGGATCCCAAGCTTTCATGGCTAACCCGCGCCCCCACCACCACAGCAACCCCGTGCCTTGCTGCTACCGCAAGGCACACCGGAGGGACACACAGGGGCCGCAAACCCGAGAGTTCCAAGAATTCAGAAGAGACGCAGCTGGGGCCGTGGGAGGGTATAGCAGCGCCAATGCGTGACTCGAGCCCCAGAGTCCGGTTGAGCTCCAGTCTGGCCCAGGTAACCTCTCCAGCCATGCCGAAGCCCGGTAGACCGCCCTTGAAGCAGTCGGTGAGCGCAATGCCGGCACCCGATCGAACGTTGTCCACCAGGGTAGCAATATGCTCCGGCGCCACACCCTCCATGTCTCCATCGACAAACACAATGGCACGGGCACCCTCGCGAAGTGCAATTGCGGCACCTGCGGCCCTTGGCACGTCAAGTCCCAGGGGCTCTGGAAACTCTATCACCTGCACTCGTCCGGACACTTGCCTTGCGAGGTGGCCGCTGCCATCAGTACAACCGTTGGCCACTACAACCACAACGTCACAGCCCCCAGACAAGCAGCTTCGAATCACAGCTTGAATTGAGGCGACCTCATTCATGCAAGGCACGACTGCTGCAACTTTCTCCATGTAACTCATCCACCGGCAAACATGCATTGTCCTTCCAACATAATATGTGGAGGATATGAACTTGGAAGCTGCACCCTCACCAAACCGCATAGTCTACTTGCCCACGATTGACTGATGTTCTAACAAGCGTCAATACAGTTCAGTGATCTAGCTGGCGAGTGCACGCGCGAAGATACGACAAAGCAAAAGCATTCGCCTGCCTGCAAAATGACAATTGGAGCCTGAAAACGGGCCTTTAGCCACCCTCATAACAGGATTTACTTGAAGCCGACCCAGGGTCTAGACCACAGGCCTGTTGACAGGCTATCATTGGTGCTGATAGACCTGTTCGTGGGGGGTTGCTTGCCGGGAGGTGCCTATGGGCACCGTCCCTGATGTCAAGACCCCTCTCACTGTTTGGTCTTTTGTTCCGACGCCTCCTTCTCACGTTTTCCGGGACAGTGTAGAACTGTTCTATCAACTGACGTGCCTCAGCTCGTCCGATGGGCTTTCCTTCCGGTGTCCGTAGCTCATAAGGCTCCCCCGTCTTCAAAACGCGGAACACCCGGTCCAGCAAGTGTACTACCACTTCACAGAGGGCCTTTGTATGATGGTTACCTTTGACCATCATGGAACGGAAGTAGACCATGGCAAGCTGTGGATCCCACCGGCGGGCTATTTCGGCAGCCAAGTAAGCTCCTCTTTTTAGCCATGCGGGGCCCGCCTTACTCATGCGAGTCCCCTTCTTGTCGCTCTGGCCGCTGGAGTTCACTTGAGGTACAAAGCCAGCGTAGGAGCGGAGCTGTTTGGGGTTGTTCATCCTCCTGACGATCGGCGTCAGTACTAGAAACAATGGGGCCAAGACCTCGCCTATGCCCGGGATGCTCATAATCACGCCACTGGGGTCAAGCTTTTGATAAAGCGCGTAGTTCTTTCTCTGGAGCCGCTTTTGCCTTGAAGTTAGGGCCTCCAGAATAGCCATCTCTTCTTGAAGCTCCTCTTGCACGTCGGCAAGGCTTATGGCTGCGAGCCTGTGAAGCTTCAGGGCTTCTCGTGCAAGTGCCAGCAAAGAAGATATCTTCGTGACATCCACTGTTTGGTTGCTCAGTTTGGTTTCTAGCTCTCGCTTGAGTAGTTCGGCTGAGAAGCGCACCAGCTTCCTCGGGTCACAGTAGCTACGGTATATCTCACCATCCAGTGGTGCTGCTGGGTCTGGAAACAGCTCGGCAATGCCAGGTATACATTCTTCGGCCAATTCCAGTATCACCTGTTTGGTCTCCATGATGCGATTTGCTAGCCTGTGCTCCTTCTTGACTCCGCGGTAGAGAGCATCCCATTCCTGGCTGGGAGCCACAGGTGCTGGATGGAGCTTCTCAGGGTTCACAAATGCCAATCTGGCCAGTGCCAGAGCGTCCCGACAGTCCGTCTTCTGATGCCTCCCAAGCACCTTCCTCATGTCATGTGCTTCGGTCTGAGTCACGAGATATACCTCGTGCCCCATGCCTTTGAGGTAGCCAGCGACAATCCTCCAGGTGGGAGTAGGCTCCATCACGAAACGCAACAACTCTTGTCCTGGAAGGAGGTTTTTGACGTGCTCCACAAGCCTCTCCAGGTCGTCAGCCCGAGTCTTGAAGCTGAAAGGAGCCCCTACCTGCCTGGCTGTTTCATCCACTGCTATAGCCAAATGCTTGCCCTTCCTTGCCAGGTCAATGCCAACAGTGATCATGCTCTTCACCCCCGAGGCTTTGCGGATGCGTGGGGTGTCCCTGAGCCAAAGCCGTGCCTCCCGCCATGCAACTTGATCAGGGGCAAGCCTACACTGGAGGGGCTTCCGCCAATGTTCTCAACCGGAGCATCACGACTGGCCGGGTTCAGGCGATCAGTCAATATGGGCCGTTACCCAAGGGAATAGTTCAGCCTGCCACCCACGCAGCCTGTTTACTCTGGAGTACTTAGCCACATTGGTTTGAGCCCCTCCAACAACTGTCGTTGCTGTATTCCCAACCCGCCCTACCAAAACCGGGGCTTATCCACAATTTCCACAGCTTGCACATCCCTCCCCCCTGCCCCCCTCCCAACTACTACTGCTGCAGTTATTCACAGCCTAACCGATTGCCATGATACATGGGAATGGATGTTCCAGCGGCCCCAGCAGCTGCTGAGTAGGGTTGCTGACTTGGGCTACAGCCTTTACTACTGCAACGCTACGCAAAGACCGGGCATGCCCCCTACCCCTCAGGGGGAAAGGGTTTGGATTGTCCATGACTTCCCGGCGTTCATCGACTCCTGGGACTTCACTTTGCCAACGGTGTTCTGGGCGTCCTGGCCAGGGCATTGCACCATACTGGACTGGCTACGCTCCAAGTCAGTCAACGGTTGCCTCGTGGTGTACGACGCCGTCGATTACTTTCCACAGTGGCAAAGGTTCGAGGCCCAAATGATCGCCACTGCTGATCTGATAATTGCGGCCTCCAAACCGCTGTGCGAGCGCCTCCTGGAATGCGGCAAACCCATCTTCCTGATCGGGAACGGCGCGGATTTCTCGCTCTTCAGCAGGGCCGCCCAGGGCATCCTTCCGGTACCCCGCGAAATGGCGCACATAAGTCCGCCAGTGATTGGTTTTGTGGGAGCCCTGGGGCCGTGGCTGGACGTGGATTTGCTTGCGGCCCTGGGGCGTGAGGCAGAGCGCTTGGGCTGGACGGTGGTACTGGTTGGACCGCCCTTCGGGGCGCACGTGCCCCAGATGAAATCTATAGTGAGTGTAGGTTACAAGCCCTATCACGAGCTTCCGTGCTACATTGCGAGGTTTAACGTGTGCATACTACCCTTCGACAAGTCTCCTACCGCCGCACACTCCAATCCCATTAAGCTTTACGAGTACCTGGCATCTGGCAAACCCGTAGTAGCCACTGACATACCTGAAGCACTCCATTTGAAGGACCTAGTTTGGGTGGCCAGAAATGTAGAGGAGTTCCTTTCCCTGATAGGAGAGGCAGTGGCCAACCCTCCTAAGAATGTAGCCGACCGCCTGGCCTTCGCCATGGCTAATTCTTGGGAGACAAGGGCTTCCCAGGTGCACCAAGCAATAACCAGTGTGTGGCAGCAACGATGGGGCAGGCATATATTAGTGTAGAACTTCGGGGTAGAAAGGAGGGTTACTGTGACCGGTTCCACATTGAAAGTCTCAAAGGAACTCCTCCGGTTGGAAGAAGTCATTGGCGAGGCAAGCACTCAAACCATAGTCACTCAGGACCTGCTGGTGCCAAGTCCCAAGCCCCCTGTTGTGAGCGTAATAGACCACGTGGCCAACGTCACGGTGAGCAAGACCAGTATTGTGCCTAACAAGGTTCTCGTGGACGGCGTGGTGGAGCTCACCACAATATATGAGGGTCAGACGCCTTACCAGACAGTGCATGTCATGCACCACCAGGTCGCATTCAGCGGCTTTGTGGAAATACCAGGTGCCGAGCCGGATATGGTGGCACTGCCCACCGTGACTATAGAGCATGTAGGCTATGAAGTGCCGGCGGCAGGCGACAGGGCGCAAGTCACTATCATCCTGCGGGTGTTCGTCAAGGTAGTGAGGCCCGTACAAATCAGGATCATCACCGACGTTACGGGAGTCCCAGGGCTAAAGGTGGTTAAGGAAGCACTCCGTGCCGAAGATGTGCTTGGCGAGGCAACAAGCCAAGTGATTGTCCAGAGCACCCTTGACGTTCCGCCCGAGAAGCCAGACATCGTGTCCATTATAGATCATGCCGAAGAACTCCAGCTCACCGGCACAGTTGTGATCCCCAATAAAGTGATCGTAAAGGGCACCATCACTTTGAGGACCATTTACGAAGGGAAAACGCCCTACCAAACTGTCCACGTGATGCACCACAAGATTGGGTTTGAACAGTTCGTGGAGGTGCCAGGGGCCCAGCCGGATATGACCGTATATCCATCAGTGTCAATTGAGTTCGTGGCTTTCGACTTGTTCCCCAACGGCCGCCAGGTCACTGCAAGAATAATACTCAAAGTCTCAGTAAAGGTGGTTCAAGTAAGGTCACTCCAGGTGGTGACAGACGTCACTGGAGTAGCCGGCCTTAAGGTCTACAAGGAACTGGTGCGGGTTCAGGAAGTGCTCGGCGAAGGCAAGCGCCAGACAATTGTGCGCTCTGCCCTTGACATCCCTGACATTAAGCCCAAGGTGGCAGCAGTACTCAACTACCAAGCTACGGTGACAGTAACCAGGACCATAGTGGCGCCGAATAAGATTATAATCGAAGGACAAATCTCCCTGGCAACCATGTACGAAGGGGTCAGCCCTTATCAGACAGTGCATGTGGTGCATCATACGATTGCCTTTAGCGACTTCGTTGAAGTGCCAGGAGCACAACCCGACATGTCTGCCTTAGTTGACGTCAACATTGAGCACGTGAGCTATGACGTGGGACTAGGGGACCCAATAGCCGTACAGCTAGTGCTCCAGATCACCGCCAGGGTGCTGCGCACCAGGCAAATTGAAGTGGTGGTCGAGGTGTTCCTGGAGCACGTGGCTCCATGCACTGGAAGGGTAATAGCAGATTTCCTCAACGTTAGGCCCACTCCAAGCACAGAACACCCACCCATTGCAGTGCTTGAGAGGGGCCAGTCGGTCACCATAGTGGGAGCACACCACGGCTGGCTCAGGATTCAGCTGCCCGATGGACGCCACGGCTGGGTGGCCTCACAGTTCGTGGACCAGAACTGCCTGCCGCTGGGATAAGGCCACAAATGTCATCGCCGCCCAATCCCAAGTAAACAAGGGATTCGGCGGCTTATAATACTTTCCACAGCTCGTCGCTGTCCGGGGGCTGGATTTGCTGCCTCTGTCCGTCTGCCTCCAAGTAGATGCCTTCGCCTGTGACGTGGCCCACTACGCTTGCGCTCACACCAGCTTTGTGGAGCTCCTCCAACATCCTCTCTGGGTTAGGTGCAGCTACAAGCATGGACCCACTGGAGATGAGCTTCAGGGGATCCAGGGAAAGAGCTTTGCAAATGGCAGCAGTCTCAGGTGCTACAGGCACTGCCTCGCGATGCACGACCGCACCACAACCCGCCGCATGACAGAGCTCCCACACAGCCCCAAGCAGGCCTCCCTCAGTGATATCGTGCATTGCGGACGCACCTGCTCCCGCAGCCACAAGCCCATCACGCACAACGCTTATGAGCTTGCTGAACTCCATAGCCTGCCGAATCATTTCCCGGGGAACGGACAGATCCAGCACGTCCCTCTTGGCAACAGCCAGGATGGATGTGCCTTCCAGCCCAACACTTTTGGTAACGATGAGGGCGTGTCCTGGCTTCATTCCCTGAGGGGTAACAAGCCCAGTTCGGGGCACCCTGCCAATTGCGGTAGTGCACACCACAAGCCTGCGTACAGCCTCAGTTACCTCCGTGTGCCCCCCTGCTATGGATATGCCAAGCTGGACGCATGCGTCGTGGGCCTGAGCCATGACCTCCTCCACCTGCTGGGCAGTAGCGTTTTCAGGCGCAAGTATAGTGAGCGTCACAGCAACTGGCTGGGCTCCACACGCCGCAAGGTCGTTGCACCCAACGTGGACCGCGTACCACCCTATTTGGTTAGCGGCACCAGTGATAGGGTCACTGGACACCGCCACAAGGTCGCCTCCAAAGTCCAGCGCCGCGCAATCCTCGCCCACGCCCGGAGGTACAAGTACCTCCGGGCGCCTGATACCTGTCTTGGAAAGCACGCATTTCTCCAGCACTTCTACGGGCAGCTTCCCGGTCTTCAAACCTTCCCACCTACCTCTTTATGGACCTTAACCCCCGGAGCACCACCGTTGACCCAATCACACCAAGCACTCCCTGCAAGGTGTCCCCCGCAACTTCCACAGGGACCCCAGCTATCCCGTAAAGCACCCAAACGGCCAGGGCGTAACCCACAATCATCACAAGCGCCCCTGCGCTCATGGCAAGCGTTTGAGAACGTTGGTTCAGCTTGCCCACCACGAAGCCTTCGATCCCGTGAATCACGAAGCTAAAAGGCGCCCACACTGGGTAGCCCAACACCAGGTCGGCAAGAGCCGATCCTACAGCGCCAACCAGTGCTCCAATGCTAGCTCCAAAAAGCACCGCTGACGTGTAAATCACTATGCACCCCAAATGGAAGTACAGCTTGCCACCGAACGCAGGGATCCTAGCAAATGCAGTGAGCACGAGGTTGAGAGCAACGAGCATTGCAACAACGGCTGTCCTGGTCGCAGATCGCTTTTCCATTTCCATGTGCCCTCCTTTGCGCCGGGCCTACAACTTGGCGCCGGCATGCAGTATGATAGCTTCGATCAGCCTTCTGGAGGGGTCATCATGCTTAAAGTGTTGGGCGGGACGGCCAAAGGCAGGAAGCTATACAGCGTACCTGGCAAGGCAACAAGGCCTCCACTTGCTAGGCTGAGAGCAGCTCTGTTCAACATAATCCAATGTAGGGTGGGTGGTGCACAGGTGCTGGACCTGTTCGCCGGCACTGGCAGCTACACCGTGGAAGCGCTCAGCCGCGGGGCCCGGTGGTCCACTGCCATTGACTGCAGCCCAGTGGCAATTGCCACCATCAAGAAGAACCTGCAGGTCACCGGATTCCAGGACCGCGCCACAACCATTAGGGGATACATTCCCCAAGTACTGCCAACCCTGGCTGGTCGCAAGTTCGACCTGATAATCGCTGCCCCACCCTACTTTAAGGAACTCGGGCCCGCAACCCTGGAGGCTATCGCGCAACTGGAGTTGCTAGACCCAAAAGGCCTGGTAGCACTCCAGCACCATGAGAGGGAACCCATCCCTGACCGCGTGGGCACCTTGAAGTTGTCAAGGACCTACCGTTACGGCACCAACTGCCTCTCAATTTACCTTGCCCACCTGCATCCATAGAAAACTAACCCCGGGGAAACCCGGGGTTAGGATGCAAGTACCTCATTGAGCCTTCGCCCAATCAGACTTCACTGCCGGCACCGGATTCTCACCGGTTCAACTGCTGGGGCTGATGGGCTCGTCTCGCCACTCTGGCGAGCATCACCACCGGTCCGGAATGCACCGTCCCCCGAAGGCTGTCCGTTGGCACTATTATACCATTTCTTTGCACTTGCCAAGGGCATGCATTGAACGAGCTCACAATTTGGAGCCAAGACGACGCAATACCACCCACGAATTGTAGAACCCTGAGAGCAGGCCAATCACCACGCCCACAATCTTGGCCAGGCCCTCCAAGTGCAGCTTTTGGTCAATCAGGTACCCAAGCCCCAAGAACACCAACACGTTCACAACGAACGCCAACCCAATTTGTGTCAAAGCTGCAAGGTATTTCATGGGCACCGTCACCTCTGGGGCAGCCATGCCAGGCGCCTTAGTTACACTGCACTGGTTGAAAGGGGAGGCCGGAGGTCAATTTTCCCTATGCAAAGCTAAACAATCTGTAGCTCTGTTAGGTACTCATTGTGCAGACTCCAACA
>JBNARI010000042.1:0-11411 GCA_049718765.1 Bacillota bacterium
TGGGGCTCAGGACTCTATACCCTGAGCCCCATTTGAATTCATGGGGCGTGTTAGCCTTGTGGCACGAGGAGTCTCAGGCGGCTGGTTACTGCTGTCAGCGTGATGGGTGGCGCGAGGTCGATTGGGTCTCCATCTATATGAAGAGGTGTACCCGCAGGGAAGAAGAAAGTGGCCGAAGCGCACCTCAAGAAGGAGACGCCAGCGAAGTGCCGGTGCAAGCCTGCAAAAGCTAGAGGCAAGAGGAGAGCGAGCTTCACAGCAGGGACTGAGTGGCCCACGCACACGTCGTAAGCACCATCAAAAGGGCTTGCGCCAGGGTTGATCTTGATCCCGCCACCAAGACGTTCGGTGTTGGTGCAAGCAACTAGCCAACAGCTGGCGATGCGTAGAGGGCTAGAGGCACCCAGGGTAGTTAGTTCCAACGGAAATGTGCGGAAAGACGACAAGCATTTGTAGACGCAGTAGGCATAGGAGAGTCGACCGAGCACCTTGTTTAGTTGGGTGGACTTCACTGCTCGCGCGACTGCTGCATCGAAGCCAATGCCGACCGAGTTGACGGCAAACAGCGTTTTCCCAGAAGCGTCACGTACTTCGATTACGTCTGCGAAGCGTGTACGGCTGCCGAGCACTGCCCGGGAAAGACTCGCTGCACTTTCCCGAAACGTAGCGGGCATGCCCGCACCTATCGCGAAATCGTTACCTGTCCCGGCTGGCATGACGCCGAGGACAGGAGCACATGGACTTTCCGATTGCAGCAGGCCGTTTACTACTTCCCCCACAGTGCCGTCCCCACCTACAGCAATGACCATAGAAAAATGGGAGGTCAAGGCTTTGCGAGCCAAGACCAAAGGTTCTCCTGCACTTGTTGATTCCCACAGCTCAAAATTAACTTCAGGGAATTTCCCAAGTTCGTTCACAAGGTGTTGTGCAGCAAGTTTTGCCTTGCCCCTGCCAGCCACTGGATTGAGTATGACGCACACACGGGTGGGCGAGGTTTTCATCTTGTTCCTCCTTGCATTAGCCCTGCTCTTTTGTACACGTTGATAATACATAAAACGGGGCGGGGATCCAATCCCCGCCCAAGCGAGAAGCCAAAGTTGTGTGACCAAGATCACTTGATATCTATCTTGCGACCTTTGAAGCCCGGGCGCAGCTTCGGTAGTCTCACCTCGAGCACGCCGTCCCTGTACGAGGCTTCGGCGCCATTGGGATCGATTTCCCCGGGGAGAGCCACAGTACGGGATACTTGCCCCGAGTAGGATTCAGTTTGCACCCAGTTCTCGGTATCCACTTTCCTGAGCTGCTTCTTTTCCGCGGTTATTGTGAGTCTGCTGTCATCACAGTAAAGTTGTATGTCGTTCTTATCAACCCCGGGAAGTTCTGCCCTAATAATGTATTCTTTGTCAGTCTCAGACACATCTACTGGAATCGTCCCAAGGCCGAAGCCAGCGAAGTCCGAGGGCCAGAAATCCCTGCCAAACATATTGGCAAACATGGAGTCAATCATTCTATTGATCCTGGAAATCTCGTAGAGCGGATTGAAAGGATTCCTGCGAGCCAACATGTTATCCTACCCCCCTGCTGGAAAAGTTGGCATCGTTTTCTTCGCCTCCTATGATAGAAGGAAAGTCAAAGAAAGTCAAGACCCTACAGCACCTTGCAGATCGTACAACATAGTCGGTTAGAATGTTGGCATAAGGCAAGTAGAGCAAGAAGGGGGATGAGTCTCTTGCCAGATCCGTATGCTGGACTCTTCAAGAAAAGCCCGTACTTCGACAAGTGCGACATAGTGGGCAGAGTCGTCGCGGTGCTTGACGCGAGGCTACAAAACCGGGGGCTGAGCCTCATTGCCCAGCCGTCGAGAGCTGTACGTGCTGGCGAGGTTCATGAATTGATTGCCACAGAGGAAGATGCTGGGCCTGGTAAGAATGTGACTACGGCGATCTACGTGGCTTTCGTGGAGATCCTGTGTGGGGGCGTGCTGCTTGCGGGGGACAAAGTTATCATCAACGCACAGGAGGTTGGGAAACTGGCGGGTTTTGATGAAACCCACTTCCCAAACCACATGAACATGGTAATGCGCTGTGCCAGGGCGCTTACGGGAAGGGAGATGCAGCTCAAGCCCGGTGACACAGTGGTGTTCAGGTTTTCTCCTCCTGCTACAACGTGAACTGTTAAGCTGTTACCCATTAGGGCTGAAACAAACTTGTGCTCAGGTAGCGTTCTCCCGTGTCCGGCAAGACAGTCACTACTGTTTTGCCAGGACCAAGCCTTTTGGCCAGCTGGATTGCTGCCCAGGTATTTGCGCCGGAACTCACGCCAACGAGTAGGCCTTCGAGTCTGGCAAGAGCTCGAGCTGTCTCGATTGCATCTTCGTCGGTCACAAGTACAATCTCATCAATGATTGAGCGATCGAGGATATCTGGCATGACACCATCGCCCATCCCTTGCATGGCATGGTGGCTGATTTGACCTCCCGAAAGCAAAGCTGCTTTGGTGGGCTCCACTGCAGCTATGATTACGTCTGGCCACTTTCCCTTGAGCACCCTGCCTATGCCAGTTATGGTCCCTCCAGTGCCAATGCCAGCGCAAAAGGCGTCGATCTTGGTTCCTGCTTGGAACAAGATCTCTGTTGCGGTAGTCCTTGCGTGGATGGCAGGATTCTCCGGGTTGGCAAACTGGTTGGCGTACCAAGTATTGGGCTCTTCTTCTACAATCTGTCTTGCCTTCGCCATGGCGTTTTGGATGGCTTCCGTAATCGAGTTTCCTGGCGGCACGAGAACGATTTCCGCACCATATGCCCTCATGATTTGCTGGCGCTCCGCGCTCATGTTCTCGGGCATGACCAACTTGCAGCGGTACCCCTTTACGGCAGCCACGAGCGCGAGGCCGATTCCTTGATTCCCGCTGGTTGCCTCGACTATGGTATACCCTGGCTTGAGGAGACCTGCTTTCTCTGCTGCCTCAACCATTGCCAGGGCTGTTCTGGTCTTGATGCTGCCTCCAACGTTGACTGCTTCAAACTTTACCAATATTTGGGCGCAGTCAGGCGGCACCAACCGTTGCAGACGAACCATTGGGGTATTACCCACGGCTTCAAGGACGTTACTGTATGCCAAAGCTGATGTCTCCTCCTTTCAGGGCATCACCGTTGTGCCCATGTACTTAATTCGCTTTGCGGTTGATGGATCCTGGTTAAGGAAGTTCAGTTTTGCCCTACGCCAGGCTTTGCTCGCTCACGTGGGCCAGGGTGCCAGTCTTCAGCAACGCTGGCGTCGCATAGAAAGATATCGCCTCAAGCCTCCCTGTTACGCCTCCCGTGCAGGCACATTCCCTCTGCGAGGTCTCTTCTGGCAGTCGCCTACCCACAAGCGCCTCTGACGCGTGTATTCTTCTTTGGAGGTTCTGACGAACTCTTATCATTTACCCAAAGGACTTGGGTTAGAATGGAACAGAGGGGGTTCCTTCCACATGCCAAAAGATATTGGGCTGCCCCTTTTGGAGGCCATGAGGAGCCTAATGGCCAAGCGTGGGTGCAGGTACCACACCCCAGGGCACAAAGGTCGACCATGGCTTGCTGTTGACTCTTCTCTTGTAGATATGCTGGGCGAAGGGGCTTTCAGTGCAGACCTGACTGAACTCCCAGGCCTTGACAACCTTGCCGAGCCTTCAGGAGTCTTGCTTCGATCGGAGCAGTTATGCGCCGAGGTTTTTGGCACTGCTCATACCGTGCTACTTACTTGTGGGGCTACATCCGGGATAGTGGCGGCAATCCTTGCTTGCTGCCGACCAGGGGACAAAGTGCTGCTGCCCAGGGAATGCCACAGGAGCGTGCTTGCAGGTGTGCTTCTTGCCCGGGCAGTGCCAGTGTTCTACCCTTGTGATGTGGACCTGGAGTACGACTTGCCCATTGGAGCGTCCGCAGACGCGATCAGGGATCGATTACGTTCGGAACCTGGGCTCAGCGCTTTGATCGTATCTAGCCCAAATTACTTTGGAGTCCATAGGGACCTGCATGCCGTTGTGGAAGAAGCTCGCAGCAGAAGAATCGTCGTGATTGTGGATGAAGCCCATGGCGCTCATCTGCCTTTCGTGAAGCGCGACCTTTCGGCCTTGTCTTGGAGGGCCCATATTGTTGTCCACAGCGGGCATAAGACCCTCGGTGCACTCACCCAGAGCGCTATGGCCCACTTTACTACAGACGACCCCTCGTTGTTTGGCAGGTTCGTGAGTTCACTTTCGTTGGTTCACACCAGCAGCCCGTCTTATCCAGTGATGGCTTCAATCGAGGCCGCAGTTGTGCGCCTTCACCGTTCGGGCAGGGAAAGCCTCTGCAGGCTCATGGAGTCCTCGAATCAACTCAAAGAGAGGCTGGGGCAACTTGAAGGGATGGCAGTGTTTCCCGGGAGCGCCAACACTGCTGGCTACTGGGTTGATCCTCTTAAGGTTACCGTGAAGCTCTTACGGCACAGGGCCAGCCAAGTGGAGCGATGGCTGATTGAGGATAGGGGCATGTATCCCGAGCTGGTGTGTGGGCAGAACGTTCTGTTTCTCCTTGGGATTGGGGATGACCAAGGCTCTCTCGATCTGCTCTGGAATGCAATCAAAGCTGCAGTCGACGTCTTGCCTCCTCAAGCTCCATCCTCAAATTTGAGGTGGTCTACACTTCTCACAAATATCCCGACGCGCGCTCTGTTGCCAGCAGAAGCGTTCTGGGCTCGTCAGGCCCTAGTGCCGGTCAAGGAAGCAGCTGGGAGCATTTGCTCTACCCCTCTCTTGCTGTACCCGCCGGGTGTAGCTCTCATCTGGCCTGGAGAAGTGTTTTCTCAGGAAATGTGCGACTTCCTGGAGGAAGCACGAGCAAACGGTTGGAATGTACTGGGCATGGTGCATGACTCAAAAGGCTATTACGTCCGAGTTGTCGAGGAGAGATGACCAGAGTGAATAGGTTCATAGTGCTCGAAGGGATAGACGGTTCGGGCAAGTCCACCCAGATCAAGCTGCTGAAGCAATCCTTGGAAGATCGAGGATTCAGAGTATTTGCCACTCGGGAGCCTGGCGGCACGGTCATCGGAGAAAAAGTGAGAGCAATCTTGCTTGATAAGGCTCACTCGGACATGAAGCTGCGTACTGAGGCGCTGCTCTACGCAGCTTGTCGAGCGCAGCTAGTGGAGGAAGTTATCCTGCCCCGGCTCACCCTTGGAGAAATAGTGCTTTGCGAGCGATATGTGCTTTCAAGCCTGGCGTATCAAGCTCATGGTGGGGGCTTGGACCGTGAATGGGTGGTTTCCATCAACCGCTTTGCGTGTAACGGTGTTTACCCTAGCTTGACGATACTTTTGGACCTTGACCCGTACGAGCACCAGTGTCGCATGAAAGGGACTGACCGCATTGAATCTCGTGGACTTGAATACCTCAGGAGAGTAAGGGAGGGCTACCTCGAGGAAGCTAGGTTAGACCCTAGCGTCAGGGTGGTGAGCGCTGCGGCATCTGTGGAGGAAGTACATTGCGCAATTCTCTGGGAAGCGCTGTCATTCCTCAGCGGCGGCCAATGAGCAGACACTCGAAATGGAAGGAGGTTTCGTGTTAGGTGAAGCTCATAATATCTGTGGTGCAAGATACGGATGCGAACAGGCTTTTAAACGCATTAATGAAGGAAGGTCACAGGGCAACGAAACTGGCTAGTACTGGGGGCTTTCTGCGGGAAGGGAACACCACATTCTTAATTGGTGTCGAGGACGAGAAAGTGGATGATGTGCTCCAAATCATCGAGAAAACCTGCCGGTCGCGCACCCAAGTGGTTACACCCGCGACGCCCCTTGGTGGGGCACCAGGAGCATACGCTTCCTTCCCGGTCGAGGTAGTTGTAGGCGGTGCTACAGTATTCGTAGTGAACGTAGAAAGGTTTGAAAAGCTGTGATCAAGGAATACGATTCCGGTGCCTACTTGGTTGTGGTGGAAAGCTCTGAGCTTTCCACTGACGCAATTCGGAAAGTTGTGTCTGTTGTGTGCCCGAGTTATGAGCGTGGGTCTGTGGAGCTGATCAGGGTTAGCCCTGAGGGGGATTCCTTTGGGGTGGACAAAGTACGGTCGGCATTAGCTTGCGCAGCGCTAAGTTCCTCTCCGGGAAAGAAAAAGGTGCTGGTGTTCGAGAAAGCAGAAAGCCTAACCCTGGATGCCCAAAACTGCCTGCTAAAGCGGTTGGAAGAGCCGCCTGACCAAACCTTGCTTTTGCTGATTACGTCAAACTTAAATGCACTGATTCCCACGGTCCGTTCGAGATGCCAGCTTGTAGAAATCCGTGCGTCGATTGAACCTGGAGAGGATCGCTTGAGTCCTGAGGAAGCTTTGAAGCAGGCGGTTCATCTGTTGACCTGCGGCGAAGCAAACGCCCTGGTGACAGTTTCGCGAATGAGCTGCGAAGAGGGATTGCAGCTCACTGAGGCCCTTGTCCACCTATTTCGGCGTATTGTGATAGACTTAGATGTTGCAGATTCAAGGTTGAGGGCAGCTGCAACGGAAGCAATGTGGTTGGCCATGCAGGCTTATGGCCAGCTCAAGCAAAATGCTAATCCGGGCTTATGCCTTGAGGCAATGGTGGCCAGGCTATTCAGGGTAATACCTGACCCGCACAGACTGGAGGGTGTACTGTGCCTGTCGTAGTGGGAGTAAGGTTCAAACCGGGCGGGAAAATATATTACTTCGAGCCGGCAGGCTTGGCACTCGACGTTGGGGACAAAGTGATCGTGGAAACTGCACGGGGTACGGAGCTGGGACAGGTGGTTGTGCCTGCAGCTGACGTGCCAGAGGAGCAAATTGTTCAGCCGCTGAAGAAGGTGATTCGCAGGGCGACTGAGAAGGACATCGAAGCTGCAGAAGAGCTCAGACGCAAAGAGCGGGAGGCAATGGAAATATGTGCAAGCAGAATTGCAGCCCACGGGCTTGACATGCACCTGGTAGATGTTGAGTACAGCTTCGATGGATCCAAGCTGATATTCTACTTTACCGCTGAAGGCAGGGTTGACTTCCGGGAACTGGTCAGGGATCTGGCGTCGATCTTTCGCACCAGGATCGAACTAAGACAAATTGGTGTGCGTGACGAGGCCAAAATAATGGGAGGTCTAGGACCATGCGGCCGGGAGGTGTGCTGCAAGACTTTCCTCACCGAGTTTAGGCCCGTTTCGATCAAGATGGCCAAAAACCAGAACTTGTCCCTCAATCCCACCAAGATCTCGGGCTTGTGCGGGAGACTAATGTGTTGCTTGCGCTTCGAATGTGACCATTACGAGGATGCCAAGGCGCAGCTCCCTGAGATAGGCGCTAAGGTGGTTACCCCTGAAGGAGTTGGAAAGGTGGTAGCCCACAACGTGTTGAAGAACACTATAAGCGTGGAATTGGGGGACAAATCCGTAGTTGAATTCCCACCAGAGGAAGTTGAATTGGAGCAGGAGTTCCAAAATGAGTGAGCCGGGCACGCTATACGTTTGCGCTACGCCCATAGGTAACCTCGAGGATGCAAGTCCACGCTTGATAAGAACGCTTTCGGAGTCACAGGTGGTGGCAGCCGAGGACACCCGCAGAGTCTTGAAACTGCTAAACCACTTCGGTATCAAGAAGCCCATCGTGAGCTACTGGAAGCATAGGGAAAAGCAGGCATGCGAGAAGTTGTTACAACTCTTGCTCGATGGTGAATCTGTGGCTCTAGTAAGCGATGCTGGCACGCCTCTTGTGTCTGACCCAGGATACGAGCTTGTGAAAGCGGCGTTATCGAAGGGGGTAAATGTAGTTCATATTCCTGGACCCTGCGCGGCGATTGCAGCTCTTGTTGTGTCCGGCCTTCCAACAGATAGCTTCGTGTTTGAAGGCTTTCTGCCGCGCAAGAAGTCTACTCGCCGGAAGGCCTTGGAACGACTTCGCGATGAAAGGCGTACCGTAGTGCTGTTTGAGGCTCCCCACAGGGTCTTGGATACACTGAAAGATATCGTGGAGCTGCTTGGTGACCCATACCTGGCGGTAGCGCGCGAACTCACCAAAGTCCACGAGGAAGTACTCAGGGGTAAAGCTTCGGAAGTGCTGCAACGCCTTGGGCAACAGCAAGTAAAGGGCGAGATAACTATTGTGATGTCCCTCGTCTCGAAGGCCTGGCCAGAGAGCCCGTGCAATACTGATGCATGAATAACAATACTCCCCGGCCGTCAAGGTGGAAGCCGGGGAAAACACCGCAATCAACCGTCTGGAAGTAGCATTCGGGTCAACCAGGCATCTTTCAGCCGACCGCCCTGTTGGCCATATGCTCCAGGCAGCTCTTGCACACGTTCTTGCCCATAAAGTTGACAACGTCTTGCACGCTTCCGCAGAAGGTGCAGCCAGGTTCATATTTCTTCAGGATTATTTTGTCCCCATCCACGTAGATTTCCATGGAATCCTTTTCACCGATTCCAAGAGTACGCCTGAGTTCGATGGGGATGACCACTCTTCCGAGTTCGTCAACCTTACGGACTACTCCAGTAGACTTCATCAATTGTGTCTCACCTCCGATCCTCCACAATTCGACAGCTCCTATTAGATTTTAGCCATTATATCCAAAAACAGTCAAGGCATTTGCTGGGAAAATTTTGATACATTCATTTGTAAAAACATGCGAAACCCTTGGGGCTGCCAATGTCAATTATTGACAGAAGCTCTTTGCTGCCATTATAATCCAGTTGCTGGTGCGGGGCTCCGGTATCCTATCACTCAAACATTGAGAGGAGGGCCTCGTTCCAGTGGTGTGTGGGAGGTCGCGTCTTGTCAAACTGACGTTGTGCGTGTTGCTACTCGGGGCTGTGATCTGCTGCCCTCAGACGGCAAGTGCCGCTTCAGGCTCACGAAGTGGCATCGCTTGGGAGATTACACCTCAGCCTGCCTCTACTGTGGTGAAGCCTTCGCAACCCTTGGTCTTCAGTTACTCAATGACTCGTGGGAAACACAACGACTGGCGCCTTGAACGGCTGCAAGAAGTCATGTCCACCAAAGCCTTGCGCGCAACGGTGTTCGCGTGGAACAGGGAACAGAGGTGGATACAACATCCTGTGGAATTCAAGGGTACCGTACATGGGGGGAAGTTAATCATTGAGACTGGCTACATTCCTGAAGGTGGTTGGCAACCGGGTGGTACCTACGTTGCTGTATTGGACCTAAGTCCGAAGTCTAGCAGCTTTGACACGGACTGCGACATGGTGACTGAAGTGATGTCAAACAAGGTACGGCTTGCTCTTAGAGGCGAAGTTGAGTTGCCGCCTAAGCCGAAGGGCTCCCTCAAAGAGCTGCGGGTAGGAGACATAGTCCGATTGGACGGGCCAGAAATCGTAAGCAGGCACTACCAGTCGCGGCGGGTGTTCTCTACGTGGTTCAGCGTTGGTCCCGATGAAAACGCACCTGCGCGCCTTGAGGTGACGAGTTCCCTTCCGACAGATCATGGAAAGCTTGAGGCAATCGTGGGGCAGCCAGTGGATCTGCTGGTGAGAACATGGAACGCGTACGGTGAGCCAGTAGACTCTGCGGTTACGTGTGAGGTCGTTGAACGCGGCAGCCGTGCGCCCATGAGCGCAAAGCTTGAGGGGCCCACTTCAATCTCGATTGGGGCCTCCAAGTTCACGCTGGTTAACAGCGAAGCAGAAGAAGTAGAAGCGGAATTTGCTGTCCGGGTAGTGGGCACTTCTCACTTACAGGCATCCGTACTCGTGAGCTTTGCGCCTGCCAGTCCTGCGCAGGTCACTGTGGCCGCTGACCCAATGCAACTCACGCCTGGCCAGCAATGTGTGCTCTACGGTAATGTCACAGACCGGTTTGGGAACCCTGTGTCTGGAGCACAACTTAACGTGAGCGTAGCCGGTACTGCCAGTGGGTTGCTGGGAAACGGCACTGCAACTACTGATGAGTCCGGGGAGTGGCGTTATGTATTCGCTTCTAACCAGGCGGAATTTCTATCAGCACGGGTCTCCATGGAGACTGGCGCTGCTGTGTGCCCAGGGATCATTAGGTGCGTAGAGGAGAGCAATCACGATGGCTGGAGCGCGGATTTCGTTATCCCGAGCAAGCCATTCCTGGAGCTTCCAATAGGCTACGCTGACGGCAAGCTTTCAGGGCTTCCGGGCACGGCGCCTGCCGGCTGGTGGGTGAAGGCGCAGCTTGGGGACGAAGTTCTGGGTATCACTCAGGCATTGCCCGATGGTTCATGGACCTTGGCTCCGAGACCCCTTGAGGCCGGACAAAGGGTCACATTGGTTTTCACACAAGCTCAACCCGAGATGGAGCCCCAACCTCAACCTGAGCCTCAACCAACGGTGCTCACCTTTGAGGGCACCTTCGGTTGGGGGCAGACGTACGACAACGGGATACGCTACTTGGAAGTGCCCCACGAATGCGATGTTGTATTTGAGTACTATTCCACGGAGCAGATAAACACTGCTTACCACAATCAGAACCTCTATTTCCTGGTTTACCCGCCGGGCAGTACCACTCCCAAGCAGTACCGCCCAGCTGGAAAATACACAGTTCACCTTCTGCCTGGCAGCTATAAACTTGTGCTGAGCACATCCCTGGGCATATCCAGAGCGAGAATGGTCGTGACTATACCTCCAATGTAGACAGCCTATCAAAGCAGCGTATGGGACCTGGTGGGGCGCTTCGCAGGCGCTCCACCACCGAGCGCCAACTTCTGATGTTAAAGGCACGTGTGCCGCTGCCAGGCCAGGTCCAGTTAGCGGTTGCTTCTTTTCCTAATCCTGCTATGCTTAAGGTATGAAACCTCAACTCGAAGAACACTACCCGCTACGATAAGCCGCAGAGATCCTCGGCGTCCATCATATAACCCTGCGCCGGTAGGAAAGGGAAGGCAAAATCCGATGCGTCCGCACTCCTTCTGGACAGAGGCGGTTTCCCAGAAGCGAAATCCTGCGCCTTCTGGCCGCAGGGCCGTCATTTATGTCCGCGTGTCTTCAGCCAAGTAGGCAGTGGCGGGAAACCTCGAACGTCAATGACAGCGTCTCGAAGAGCACTGTGGGTCCAAGGGTTACGAAGTAGTCGCGGTTATTGCAGAGCAGGGCTCAGGACTCAATGAAAAGCGCATCGAGCGCTATCTCAACGCCTTCGACGTGAAAACAGAAGTGGTGAACGGGGAAGAGCCGGTGCAGGATATGCTCTCCATAGTTACAGTGTTTTCCGCCAAGCTGTACGGGCCCCGGAGCAGGGAGTTCCGCAGAAGGGTAAGGGAGGCCATGGCCGATGCGCCAAAAGGTGAGCAAACCCGTTGACGTAGTGACTGTACCCTGCAGAATATACCCGGACAAGGCGGCAGAGGATAGACTGGTTTCCTTCATGCGCCGTTTCCAGGCGGCCAAGCGCCCCATCGGCCCTTGTGGTAGCCCGCC
>JBNARI010000043.1:0-11358 GCA_049718765.1 Bacillota bacterium
AGTTTCCGGCAGGCATATGAGGTTGTTGCCGAGTACATGGAGTATTACAACTGTCGTCGGAGGCATGGGGCTCTCGGTTACATGTCACCGCAGGCATTTCATGAGGCGTTCATGTGCAACGCTGTGAGCGCAGAAGCTTTTGCAGCATAAAACTCCGGAATAAGGGGGCCAAGGGGCTTTTTCTTGGCGAGCCTAATGTACGGTCCATATGAGATGTCTGCCTGCCACAGGGCATTTACCTTTTCGTAGGCGAATCTTTTTCTTTCCGGTTCTTTCCTGATGCTGTTTGAGAGCAGGTCAAGCCTTTTGAGCAAGCGGTACAAGCTGGAGTATGAGACATCCTGGGGCTTTATGATTTCTTGCTCCACAAGCTGTTTGTAGAAGATGGTGGCAGGGACTGAAGTGGTGGTTTCCCGGAGCTGGATAATCTTCTCTTTGACATCCGCGGGGATAACCCTTGATTTGCCCCTGTCGGACCTGCGACGGGGCTTCAAGCCTTCGAGGCCGTCTTTCAGGTAAGTTGACAGCCAGTACTGGATTGTCCTTGGGCTGTACTCCATGGTGCCATAGTAGGGGACCTGATAAGACTTGCTGGCAACTTCGGCAAGGTACTCTGCTTTGTCCTCCACGCTACCATGCAGCAAGGGTGCAATAAGGCCATACCGGAACAAAGCTACTTGCTCCCGATCGTGTTCGTCCATGGTTTACTCCTCCTGGGTGGATAGGTTTTGGGATTTTTCGCTGTTTTGGCGAAGTAAGTACGTCCCTACCAAGCCTAACCCACCCGAGATGAAGGAGCCACGGAAAAGTTATGTGTGGGGCAGTTGCCCTTTACAAAGCAAAGGGCAGCGGGTAATATTAAGCTGCCATGAAACAGCGGTGAAAACGCTTGAGGAAGAGCACCGAGAACAGTTCTGGTCCCAAGCTTCGGATTTTCGCCAGCAGTTTCATGGCCTTTTCGTTTAGCACTGCTGGGATAGCCATGTTGGGGTCAATGTCCCGGAAGAACGCCTGTACCACGTTGATGTTTCTCAAGAAGCGTTTCCAGTGAAAGCGAAGGAGTTCCCTGTAAGCGCTTGTCTTGGCTGTGAGCGAGGTCATGATGAACCCGAGGGTGTACTGGAAGTGCGGCAGTAGAATCGACGGCATGAGAGACACTGTCTTGTGACAGACTGGGCATAGCAGCCGTCTGATCATCACAACGAGAGCCTTTTCCTTGCTGGGCAGGGCGTTTCTCCGGTACCAGCCATGATTCTGCAGCTTAGTCCTAGCGCCGCAGATTGGGCACTGATTGATGCGAGGCCAGTTGACTTTTCTATAACCCTGGGCATATTCTTCCAAAGACATGTTGACTACCACCATAATCTGCAAACGGATCCCTCCAAAGCAGTTTGCAAACACTTTATCACAATCGAAAAGTCAAAGACAGTGTTACATGACAAAAGAATCTGCCAATCAATACCCCAATACCCATAGAGAGAATGTGCAAAACGACACCCAAGACCTCCAGGTCCAGGAGGACGATATACCTGTGTCAAACAGCGTTGGCTGCGTTGAGGAAGCACCGCGTCCGCCAGGCAGAAGAAAGACTTAAGGCAGGAGAGGCGTGGCAGGACTGGGGGCTTGTGTTTACGACGGAAATCGGAACACCCCTGAGTCCCTCTAACGTCAGGAACAGGTCGTTCCACAAGATACTGAAGAAGGCGAACTTGCCGCGCATAAGGTTCCACGACCTGCGCCATACCTGCGCCACGTTGCTGCTGGCGCAGGGGGTTCACCCCAAGCTGGTGCAGGAGCAGCTAGGCCACTCGGAAATCAGCGTGACACTCGATCTGTACTCCCACGTCACGGCACCAATGATGAAAGAAACGGCCGTCAAGATGGATCAGATCCTGACGGCCACAACCCCCGCCCGGGAACAACTCTCTTGACCACCCCGGACCGATAATTACTAAATGGACGGGTTCTTACTTGAATCCGCCCCTCATTTTTGGTTGCTAGTGTTACGCTTGCAAAACTTGGTCAATAGGTTGTAGGATACAATTGTTGTCAAATTGTTGTCAAACCGTTTATCCATTCCAGATGTTGCCTCTGGATTTGGTATTTAAGCTGGTCGGGGCGACTGGACTTGAACCAGCGACCTCATGGTCCCGAACCATGCGCGCTAGCCATCTGCGCTACGCCCCGACCAATACCCATAGCAAAACTTATTATAGCCCAGGGTTGACACAAAGTCCACCTTTACCCGGCGTCAGAGTGGTCGTTGGGGAAGACGTGAAGCACTTTGTAACCGCGTTGCTTGAGGGTTTCAACAAGCTGCGCCATTGCTGTGCCCTTGAGTCTTAAGGTGGCCTTGGCAATGCCCCCCTCCAGGGGCAAGGTGACCAAGCTTACTATGTTCATGCCCAATTCCTTAATGAGCCCCGTGATTTCCGCAAGAACACCCACCCTGTCCTCGATCTCAAGGGTTATTCTGGCACCGCCTTGCCTGACCCCAAGCATGTCCACGAAGGCGTCAAATATGTCAGTTTCAGTAATTATGCCTACCAGCTGGTCTCCCTGCATTACCGGTACTCCACCTATTTTGTACTGACGCATGATTAGCGCTGCGTCTTCTATGGGTTCATCTGGTCCGATGGTGTGGACTGTCTTGGTCATGACGTCCTGCACCTTGATCTTGGCCACCAAACCTGGTATCTCCCATACCGCAAGTGTGGTTGCGGGGGATGGCGAAGCCCTGAGCAAGTCCATCTGGGTGACAATGCCCACCAGTACACCGTTCTTCACAACCGGGAGCCTTCTTACCCCGTTCTGCTTCATGATCTCTAGGGCATCGGGGACTGACGTCTCGGGAGTAACGGTTGTAGGGTTCCTGGTCATTCGGTCCCTGACTAGCATAATGGTTCGAACCCCCTCAGCTACCTTAAGCGTTTGTGAGAATAGTTTAATACTTATAATCAACTGCTGTCGAGGCTCATTCCATGCTTCTCATTTCCTTGTTCAGCCTGAACATTATCCGCTTTTCCAACCTAGATATGTACGATTGGGATATTCCCAGCATGTTTGCGACTTCCTTTTGGGTTCGTGGGATTCCATCACGCAAACCAAAGCGCATTTCCACGATGAGCTTTTCCCGCCCCGAAAGCTTGGAGAGCGCGCTCCTGAGCATTGCTTTGTCTGCCTCGTCTTCCAGGGACCTGCAAATGTCGTCGTCGGTGCCCACCACGTCTGAAAGGAGCAGTTCGTTTCCGTCCCAGTCCACGTTAAGAGGTTCTTCAAAAGACACCTCAAAACGTGTCCTGAAATTTCGCCTCAGGTACATGAGAATCTCGTTTTCGATGCACTTAGAGGCGTAAGTGGCCAGCTTAATGTTCTTAGCTGGATCGAAGGTGCTCACTGCCTTGATGAGCCCAATGGTGCCTACAGACACCAGATCCTCAATGTTAATGCCGGTGTTTTCAAACTTTCGGGCTATATATACCACCAACCGCAGGTTCCTTTCTATTAGCACAGAACGCACGTCCGTATCCCCGCGCTGTAGCCTGGCAAGCAAGAAACCCTCTTCGTCCACGGAAAGTGGAGGGGGCAAGGCCTCGGCGGATCCAACGTACAGCACAGGCCACGGGCCTGGAATCCGCAGCAACCTGCGCAATTTGATGCACATCAGCCTCACCAGAAGCTCAATTTTGGGTTTGCTCAATCTCATTGGGACCCCTCCCAAGCGCGGTCCAATAATCTAGGTTGGATAAGGGCGGCAAAGCTGCCGTCTGGGCTAAGTTCTCTCCAGCTTAGGGCAACTAGGGCGTTTCTGCGATTCCACGACCCCCGCGAACAACTGAGCCCTAGCCAGTCTACTCTCACTGCTACCATCACACCTGTGGACCCCACGGTACTGTAGGGGATCAACCTGAAGCGCGTGCGCCAACCTTCCAATTCCCCTGCAGCTTGAATTGCCCCTACCATGTCTGGCTCTTCCCGTTCAAGAAGGGAGCTGATGACCACCGGGAACAACTGGGATATGACCCTGCTTTGCACGATTATTACCGGCTGTCCCGTGAGGGGATCTACCAGTCGATTTCCAGTGTCCACAAGGCCTATGCATTCAGTGGTACCTCCTGCTATGTCGATACGCACCCTAACCGATTCTCCAGGCCAAGCAGGTGCCAAGGCGCGACGGGCGCCCTGAGATATCCCCAGTGCAAGCACCCCCCCGGCTGGCAGCACCCACCACCTCACAACGGGGGAATTCGTGGAGAACAAGGCAAGTACCGCGAAAGTTGCGCCAGCCACGAGGAATGAGTAACCAAGGAAGTATGCGCTGAGTACTGCCAGGAGCTTTGGGGTGGCCGGGTTAAAGCTCACCAAGACCATCACGGCTCCCGCTAGGGTTTTTGCCCACCATGTGTCCAGGGGGCTGCCGGGAGCAAGAAGGGCAAGCACGCTGAAGGCGCTGCCAAAGCAAGCTCCAGCCATTACGCGGGGCAAGGCGACTTCCACTCCTGCGGTTCGAGCGGAGGCGAGGAGGATGAGCAAGTCCATGGCGAGGTTGATAAGGAACACTACGTCAGCGTAGACAACCATGGCATGAGTCCTCCGTCGATGCAATTCTATGAGGGCCCAACACGATTAATTCTAGTCGCCTAGATATGGCAATACGTGTCGCTTGGGTACACTAGCTTTGGTGAGCCAAACAGGTGGGGAAAGGTTCGGGCAGGAAGTTTGAAGAACTAGTGTCGAAACTCGCCCTCATCTTAGAGCGGGCGCGAATAGCCGACTACATGCAGCTCTTAGAGTCCCCTAGACGGCTCATATATGTGAATTTCCTTGCTGGGCTGGCCAGGGGGTTTGGGATGGCGGTGGGCTTTACCCTTCTGGGCGCCGTGGTCATATACGTTCTGTCCAGGACGTTCGTAACAAACTTACCCGTGGTGGGCAGGTTCATCGCCGAAATCGTTGCCATTGTTCAGGACGATCTGGGGGCCCGGCGGTGATTTCCGCGGGGCCCCACAAGGCGTCACGGGAGGTCAGCATACCTGAGGGGATTAGGGTCGTTTCTGGCTATTGGAGCATCGATGCTCATGTGGCCAGCGATGGATTGCACCCTCTTCCCAGCAATAAGTATCTGGACCTTGCTTACAGTTGGAAACTCGGTAACGGTAAGCGCGATTGATTCAACTGTCATGCGTTCCGCAGTGGAGCCGCCCCAGTGCTTTGTCTTGAGCTCCTGGGACAGGTCCACGTACGCAATGCCCTCTTTCAGGTTAACCCCAAGCAGCTTGGTGCCTTGAGGGATTGTCCTGGACAGCCCGGGGAGCCCTTCTGGCCCTTTGATGAGTTCAGTTACTACAGACCTAATTGCTGAGACCGTGCGCGGTACAAACCTGGTCACCGGCACAAGATAGCTTCCGTAACCAAACCAGAGGGTAACCTTCATCGTGTTTTCTAGGGGCTGAGAGCCATCATGATTGATTATGGGGGGCACTGAGAGCACCCTGGATATGTCCACGTGGCCTGCCAGACTTTCAACTTGTTTGCCTTCTACCAGGATCCTCACCTTGGCTACCCCAGGCAGGCTGGTCATGGTCCTGACTAGGCTTTCAACGGCCTTAGCTTCTTGGGATGAGCCCATTGCTGTGGCTGCTTGTCGCGACAAGTCAACAGTGGCTACACCGTCCTTCACCGTCACGCTGCGCACAGCGGTGCCGGCTGGAAACGGGGATTTTAGGTCTGTCTTCTTGTCCCACGATGTTACAAGCTTGGCGGCTATTTGCTCGGGAGTGCCTTGAGGCTCGCTCACTTCAAGGGTGACAGGCACAAGGTACAGCAGATCTGGAGTTGTCAAGTACACACGCACTCTGATGGGACTCGCCGATTGGGGTTGTGGCTGTTGCTTTTGAGCCTGCTGTGGTTGTGGAGATTGGGACTGGCCTGAGCTACTTTGGGGGGCCTGTGGCTTCGGAATACCAAAGCAACCTGTTATTCCAATGCAAAGAACGCCCACAAGCACGACGGCCAGGAACCGCAAAGTTCTGGTCATAGGGGATCGCCTCCAATAAAGTTTATGAGGCTCGTTGGTTTCAACAGTAGAGACGTAACTCACCAACGATGGTTCCCCTACATAAGCTGTGTTTGCACGTGGGAAGGGGGCCAGGTTATGGTAACAGGTTCTTGCAGCCGCGATACTGCCATGATGCAGGAAGCGACTATTGCCCGTGTTACCTTGGTTACATCGGCGAGTGTACTAGCTGTGCGCACCTTGCCGGACAGGAGTGGTGCAATTGTGACTGGGCAGGGTCGTGCATTTATGATAAGTACCTTCGTGCCAACGGGGAATTGAAATACAGAGAGGAAAAAGTTTACCAGATAATAAGGCACGAGCGACTAAGCGCAAAGGTACATCTAATCAGCCTGAAGCCAGAATCAGAGATGTTCTCTCAGGTATGTGAGTTCGGGTCCTATGCCTTCCTGAGGAAGGCTTCGTATCCAAGCGCGTTTAGCGTGCCAATTTCAGTCATGGACTGTGATCGTCAGTCACAGGAAGTGAGCTTTGCGTTCCAAGTAGTGGGACCAAAAACGCGGGCTCTTGCGGAAGCTTACCAAGCGGTGACAGTAAAGTGGCCGTTTTGGGGTGGAATAGCAGGTGTGAAAAGCTTGAAGAAGGCCGTGGGGTGGAAAGTGCTGATTGTAGCGAAGGGTATTGCCCAGGCTGCGGCCTTGCTCACCATAAGGAAACTGGTCGAACGGGGGAACTGGGTTACCTACGCGGTGGGGCCCGGCGAGGTCGAAGACACGTTCACTGCTCGTGCGGCGAAGAAGCTTGGCGCAGAGGTAATCTTGCTACCAAAGGAGGAAGACCATAACCTTTCCAGGTTCAAGCTGTTACTTGAACTCAAGCCTTACCAGTTGGTGGTAAGCCTTGGTCCAGACGTTCAGCACGCCACCTTGGCAAAGCTGTGTGCCACCATGAAAAAAAGGCCACGGTTTGCTTGTTCCAACAACGGGGTACTGTGCTGCGGGGAAGGAGTGTGTGGCGCGTGCCTTGCGTTTGTGGATGGGGGGGCAGTGAGAAGATGCAAATCCCCATTGACATACACTCTGTAGTTGGATTACACAGAAATTCCATGGCGGGCTGCGAACCGTGTCGTAATCGGGCGAATGGAAGCAGAAGGAAAATTGTAGCTTCTCGTCGAAATGTAAGCCGCAGAATTTGTTAAGGCCGGCCTTGGAGGGAGGAGATTGAAGCAGAGCTGGTCAAACAGGTTAACCGTACAAAGCTCACCTTTAACGGGTTGTACGAATTGAGCTACCTGCTTTACAAGGAAACCACTCGAACTGGTCATCAGCGGTTTTATATCGTTGCAATATCGAGACTTTGGTGGAAGAACAAGATAGTGAGGGAAGATGTGGTCGTCTCGGAAGAGTTCGGAAGCAACGTATATGCTGCTTTAAAGGCTTTCAGGCACATTGCCGGATCACCGGAGCCGGTGTTCCCCGAACACTTGCACGACATATGTCAGGACCTGGCAGCAACCATGCCCAGGAACCCTGAGGGCGAAAGATGCTAGGCAAGACTTGCCCAATGGGAGGGGCGGTGGCTTCACACCCCTCCCATTGATGTGTCCGCTAGAAGACTTCTTGCAACCCCCTCAGCGCCTAAGCTTGTTAGCTGCCACTTTCGGAGCATGGCGAAGCTGCGCTAGAGTTGCCCCTAGAGGCTCTTCGTGCTAGAATTTCACCAGCCAGAGGTGAGGTTATGGTCCCCATTGCTTTGACTGTCGTTCTGCTTGATCGCCTGACCAAGGTGGCAGTTGTGAGCAGGATGAGGCTGGGTGAGTCCCTTGAGGTAGTGCCCAGCCTGTTTTACATCACAAGGGCTTTCAACACTGGCGCTGCTTTTGGCATCATGGCGGGCAGGACAGGCCTGTTTGCAGTGGTTGCGCTCGTGGTGATACTGCTGGTTTTCAGGATAAGTGCCGGTATGGACAGGTCAGACAGACTCATGAACGCTGCTTTAGGACTGGTATTGGGGGGAGCCGCAGGCAACCTCTACGATCGCCTCAGGTTCGGAGGCGTTGTGGACTTCATCGACATCAAAGTTTGGCCAGCGGTCTTCAACATTGCGGACGCAGCAATCGTGTGTGGCGTAGTGCTGTTTGCCTTGGGCGTATACAGGAGGGCAAGCTGAAAGGTGAAGGAACTTCGCTTGAACGTTCCAGCAGACGCTGCCGGGACCAGGTTGGATACGTGGCTTGCCAGCGTGCCTGAAGCGCGCTTGAGCCGCTCGTGGGCCAAGGAGCTCATTGAGGATGGGCGGGTTCTGGTAGATGGCCGACCACGCAAATGTGCGTACAGGCTCAAGGGCGGAGAAGCTGTTGAGGTACAAGTGCCTGAGCCCCAGCTGCCTTCGGTACACCCGGAGCAGATAGATGTGCCCATTGTCTACGAGGACGACCAAATACTTGTAGTGAACAAGCCCCGAGGGATGGTGGTGCATCCTGCAGCAGGGACTTATTCGGGCACGTTGGTGAACGCGCTTCTTGCCCGGGTTCCTACCCTGGCTGAGCTTTCGGCCATAAACGGCATTATCAGACCCGGAATAGTGCACAGGCTGGACAAGGAAACTACGGGGCTCCTGGTGGTGGCCAAGACCCAGCATGCAATGAACTGGCTTGCGAGGGAAATCAAGGAGCGCCGCGTCAAAAAGATCTACTTGGCCATCGTGATTGGTGCTCCTCCCCCCGAAGGTGTAGTGGACGCACCCATAGGTAGGCATAAGGTATACCGCAAAAAGATGACGGTGACCCCTTTGGGCAAGCAGGCTGTGACCCGGTTCCGCGTGGTAGAACAATTTGACCAGTTTGCCCTTGTGGAACTCAAGTTGGAAACCGGGCGCACTCATCAAATCAGGGTACACATGAGCTTCATTGGACACCCTGTGGCGGGAGACTGCGTCTACAGTAAGAGTTGGAGACAGGTGAGGGCACGGCTAGGGCTGGAAGGACAGGCACTCCACGCATGGAAACTAGAGTTTGTTCACCCTGTTTCGCTGGTGCCAGTGGAATTCGAGGCACCTCTCCCCAGCGACATGCAGAAAGCGCTCGACATCTTGAGAAGCGGAACAGTTCCCGTGCGTGCATAAATATGCTATAATAGGAATAACTATAAACATGTTGTTTGGGAGTAGTACTTATCCCTTCAAAAGCGATGGCGAAGCCAGGGGGGCGCTTGCCGTGTGGGAGATCCATGGGTGGGAGGACGAGACCAGTGGGCTGGGGCGTACCAGTGTTGAATGGGGTGAACCAGTGGACGAGTGGGGGGCCAGGCCTTGGAAGATATACGGAGACGGCCCCGAAGTTGTGTTGTACGACCTGGGCACAGGTTGCGAAGTTGTGGGCTTACTGTCCAGGACCTGTTTTTCTGCGATGGTGGTGCCGTGGTGGTACCCGGCAAGGGATCTCAAAAGGGTGGCCCCTGCTGCAATCGTGATTGCTGGAGATGGTTACGAGCCAAGTTGTTGGGACCAGGCGTTGCAGGCAGTGCGGGCATTTTTGGGGCGGTGCCCTGTGGTCGGTATTGGTCTGGGCCACGTAATTGTGGGAATGGCAATAGGAGCCCGGCTGGCCAAGCTCTCAAGGGGTCACTGGGGCAAAGGGATCAAGGTGAAAGACCTGCGCACCGGTGCTTGCCTTGATACGGTCCAGGCCCATGACGTGTGCCTGGAAGCGCAGTCTCTTGTAGAGATTGGCGCGGAAATCACTCACGTAAACCAGGAGGATGGCACTGTGGAAGGGTTTGCACACCAGGGTCGCAACGTATTTGGGGTCCAATTCTTCGACGAGGGTTGCTTTCGCAAGATGCTACTCCCCCTCTAGGCAGAGATAAAGGGGCGCCAGTTCGGGCGCCCCTTTGAAGGTCAACCTAACTTGATCCCCTTCATGCGCGAGATGGCCTCTTGGAGTCTTGTTTCGTCTACGGTCAGGGCCATTCTGACAAACCCCTCGCCGTACGTGCCGTAGGCAAACCCTGGTACCACCACAATCTGGGCTTGCTCCAGGAGAACTTTGGCAAAGCCCGCTGAGTCCAACCCTTCGGGAGCTTTCACCCACAGGTAAAACGTGCCCTTGGGTTTGGCCACCTGGAAGCCAAGGCTTCTGAGGCCTTCCACCAAAAGGTCCCGACGCTTTCTGTAAATGCTGTTCATGCTTGCGATGAAGTCGTCGGGACAGTCGAGCAATGCTGTTGCACCTGCCCACTGAATTGCTCGGAACTGGCCGGAGTCAGTGTTGGTTTTGACGATTCCCAGGGCTTTGTACAGCACTTCGCTACTCCCAACAGCTGCTGCAATACGCCAGCCGGTCATATTGAAGGGCTTTGAGAGCGAATAGAATTCTACCGCCACGTCCTTGGCGCCCGGTACCTGGAGAATGCTGGGTGCCACGTAGCCGTCGTAGGTCATTTCGATGTATGCTGCATCGTGAACTACCGCTATGTGGTGCTGCCTGGCGAAATCAACCACCTTGCTGAAGAAGTCGAGGTCCGCAGTGGCAGCGGTGGGGTTGTTGGGGTAGTTTATGAACATTATCTTTGCCCTCTCAAGGATATGGGGTGGAATGGAATCCAGGTCTGGCAAAAAACCGTTGTCTTCCGTGAGGGGCATAAGGTATGGTTCCCCACCGGCAAGGAGGGCTTGGGTATAGTACACTGGGTAAGCCGGGCTAGGAACCAGAGCTACATCTCCAGGACCAACGAAGGCCCATATAATGTGGGCTATTCCCTCCTTGGAGCCAATGAGGGTCATTACCTCAGTGTCGGGATCCAAATGAACGTTGAATCTCTTGGCATACCTGGCTGCCATAGCTTCCCGGAAAACTCTATCACCCTCGTAGGGAGGGTACCTGTGGGTGGCGGGGTCTTTCACGGCTTCGCACATCCGCTGAACTACGTTGGCAGGAGTAGGCAAATCGGGGTCCCCAATGCCCAGATCGATGAGGTCCTTGCCTTGCCGTATCAGCTCTTCCTTGATCCTGTCGATTTGGGCCAAAACATATGGGGGTATGCTTTTGATCCTGTCGGCTACTCTCATGGACTTCCCTCCGCAACCTCGGGGTAATGGCCACCACAGGCCGGGCAAGACAGCTTCCTAGGTGGCCGTTGCCACGGGTCTTGTAATCTTACTGTGAGAGTACCACCTCTGATGCCTGTTGTCACCATCCATTCCGCGCTGGGACTAGCGTATGCAGGGATTGTGCAGCCCAACTCCAATCCGACAGTCTTCCCTTCGGGTACGTTTTACGTGATCTCTGAAGATCCCGGAACTTATTGTGGTTTCTGAGCCTGCAGTTCTACCTTCAACTGGAA
>JBNARI010000044.1:0-11008 GCA_049718765.1 Bacillota bacterium
TCGAGTTTGGCAACAGCCCCAATGGGAAAGAGTGCAGGAGATAATGGACAGAAGAGCAAAACCGCGAAGAGTGGCCACCGAAAGGTACATACTTACTGGGAAGGTCCGGTGCGGGCTTTGCGGATCTGCCGCAGTAGACAGCTCCACGAAGTCAGGGGGCAGGATTTATCGGTACTACGTCTGCTCCCAGCGGTGCAGGAACCGTTCTTGCACTCTCAAGCCGTGGCCCAAAGAACAATTAGAACAAATCGTCGTTCAAGAAGTGAAAACAAGGCTCCTGACAGATGAGGGAATTGAACAACTGGCCGATAGGATAATGACCACAGTTCGCGAGAAGTACAGCAGACTTCTGGCGCCAGCGAGAAGAGCTTCAGGAAGCGTTGAGGAAAATCGAGAGCAAGATGACCAACATATTGAACGCAATCGCGGAAGGGGTCATATCTAGCGCAGAGGCAAAGCAGTACATGGCCGAGCTGCGTCAGCAGAAGGCCACAATTCAAGAGCAGCTTGCTGGCGTAGACCAATTGCCCAAGGACCTCAGCAAAGCAACAATTAAAGAATACCTACGCCACCTCCGAGAGGAAGGTGGCGAGGAAATACAAGAAAACCTCGGCCGGTACGTGAGCCACATCATTCTTTACGACGACCGGTGCGAGGTTGTCCTGATTTTCGGATATGGTGGTGTCGGGAGTGGGACTTGAACCCACACGGCTGTTGCCATACGCCCCTCAAACGTACGCGTCTGCCAGTTCCGCCATCCCGACACTCTTGTTAACTGGATACTTGTTGATTCACTTGTCCTTGCAGTTTTTGATTATAGATCCAGCCTTACGCCATGTCAACTAAGGTTAGTACCAGCACCCGCGCCTCTTTTGCCATAGCAAGGCTTGCGCAACTGCCTTCTCAGCCCGCAGGTACCGGCCTTGGATGAGGGCGCACGCCAACTCCACCGCCGGTCTCAGGAGACGGCGCCTCTTTACCTTCGCCAGCCGGCTTTGTTGTTCCACCAGGTCCAGCACTAGGCGCCGGAGCCTTCTCTACGGTCTCCGCACCAAGGTCTCTGAAAAGTTGCTCCAATTCTTCTCCTTCTAGGGTTTCCTTTTCCATCAGCACCGCAGCAATCCTGTCCAGCTTCTCCCGTCCGTTACTCAGAATCTCACGGGCCTTCTGATAGCACGCAACGATGGTTTCCTTCACGTCCTTGTCGATAGCTGCAGCTACCTCTTCGCTGTAGTTTCGGTCTCTCGCAATGTCTCGTCCTAAGAACACCAGATCTTGCTTGTTGCCAAACGTGAGCGGGCCCAACCGTTCGCTCATCCCGAATTCCATGACCATCTTGCGGACCATCTTGGTAGCCTTCTCCAGATCATCAGAAGCACCGCTCGAAACCTCATTGAACACCATTTGTTCGGCAACACGACCTGCGAGAGCCACGGTGACCCTGTCCAGGATCTCGCTCCTGGTGACAAGATACCTATCTTCCAGAGGAAGCTGGAGCACATACCCTAAAGCGGCACCCCTGGGTATGATGGACACCTTGTGCACCGGGTCGCTGTTAGGCAGGCTCTTCGCCACCAATGCGTGGGCCGCCTCATGGTAGGCGATCATGCGCTTTTCCTTTTCGCTGATTACCCGGCTCTTACGCTGTGGCCCTGCTACCACCCGGTCTATGGCCTCTTCCATCTCTTCCATAGTGATGCGCTTTTTGCGCCTACGAGCAGCCAGAAGCGCAGCCTCGTTCACGGTGTTCTCAATATCTGCCCCTGTAAAGCCAGGTGTCCTCTTGGCCAGCGTCTCCAGGTCTACGTCTTTATCGAGAGGCTTACCTCTAACGTGCACCTTGAATATTTCCAGTCGACCCTTGAGGTCAGGCTTGTCGATCACGATGTGCCGGTCGAAGCGCCCAGGCCTCAACAGCGCAGGATCCAGCACGTCTGGCCGGTTTGTGGCAGCCATCACGATTATCCCTTCATTCACGGAGAATCCATCCATCTCCACAAGCAACTGGTTAAGTGTCTGCTCGCGCTCGTCGTGACCTCCACCATACCCTGCACCCCGCTGCCGGCCCACTGCGTCGATCTCGTCGATGAAAACAATACACGGCGCGTTCTTCTTCGCTTGATCGAACAGGTCCCTCACTCTAGATGCACCTACGCCCACAAACATTTCCACAAAATCGGAGCCGCTGATGGAGAAGAAGGACACCCCTGCCTCTCCTGCCACAGCACGGGCAACCAGAGTCTTCCCCGTTCCCGGAGCACCAAAGAGCAATACACCCTTTGGAATCCTGGCGCCCATTTCGATATAGCGCTTAGGATTCTTGAGGAAGTCCACGATTTCCTGAAGTTCTTCTTTCACCTCATCGCAACCCGCTACGTCCTCGAATGTAACTTTGCGCTTATCACTTGAGTACAGCTTAGCTCTAGCACGGCCGAACTGGAGCACCCTGTTCCCGCTACCTTGTGTTTGCTGCATGATAAAGTAAAACGCGCCCAGCATCAGCACCGCAGGCAATACAGAGGACACCATGGAACTCCACCACGGCGTTTGCTGGTACTCAAACGTGATCTTTACACCCTTGCTCTCCAGTCGTCCGTAAAAGCTGGGATCTTCCGGTACGCCTGCCCTCACCTCTGAATCGTCGTCCAACTTCGCAACCGCAACCGTCTTGTCCACAATGCTGATAGATTTAACCCTGCCCTGGTCTATCAGAGTCAGCAACTCCGAATAGGAGATCGTCTTCCTCGTTAACCCTTGGGAGGGCAATAGCTGTGCGAACATGAGCGTGAGAATCAAAAGCAGTGCGTAGAAGAGTATGCTGCGAGCGCCTTTGCTCATGCTCCCCCTCCTTCCCTGATACACTCCAGCACCAACACTTGTTGAGTGGCTGGTACAACTTTGAACCTGTCGTCCACTGCGTGATCAACAACCCACACTATGCGTCCGTCGGAACTGGTTATCACTGGCACCTTGTCCCGGCGCTGAAGCTCAGTCCCCCTGGCGCGAAAGATTTCCTTTAACTTCTTTGAGCCACCCAATCCAAGAGGGTACATGCGATCGCCCTTGTTCCTGGGACGAGCTGTCAGCGGCAGTTCCACGCTATTATAATCAACGTAAGCAACACTAGCAAGCTTGTTGCTAAAAACAGCATCCCCCAAAGAGTCCCGGGGCACCAAGGTTGCCCGAATGGAACAATCGGCCCATGGGATGCTGGTCACCCCAGGGACATTCAACAATACAGGCGTACCCGTCACACCAATACCTCTGGTCACGCCCTGTTGGGCAACAAATACAATGCGGTCTCCTTCCCGGAAGACCTCAGTCCTACCAGGCAGGTGAATGGTCCACCTTTGATCTCCCCGATTTAGAGACTCGATCACCTGGTTTACATGGTGGAAATCCAGCGCAGAAGGTCCACCAGCCCTACAACACGCAAATCGCACGACTCTGCGGCGGATGGGCAATTCGAGTCGCTGTACAGCTTCTACTTGCAGTTCAACCCGATCCTGCGACTCTGTGACTATCTCCAAGTACTTTTTTCTAGCAACGTCCGAAAGGTAAGCGTTTTCTTCGCGCAGAAGCTCAGCAGTACGAGCCAGCACTTCAACGACGTTGGGGTTGTACTCCTGGCGCAACATCGGCACCAGATATCTTCTGATCCTGTTCCTCAGGTAAACGTCCTCCAAATTCGTCGAGTCTACTAAGGTTTTCAACTGCCAGGAACGGCAATATGCTTCTATATCCGCTCGAGGAGTTTCTATCAAGGGCCGAATGATCTTCCCTCGCACGGGGGGAATGCCGCACATGCCCTCCATGCCCGCCCCTCTAATCAACCGCATGAGAACAGTCTCTGCCTGGTCGTCCATATTGTGACCCAGGGCAATTCGCGTACAGCCATGAGTGCTGGCAGCCCTGCTAAAGAAGCTGTACCTGGCCATACGGCCAGCTACCTCTTCTCCCACACCTAGTCTGCGCGCCATCTGACGCACGTCACACTTCTCGACCAAGCAAACGGCGCCAAGGTCTTGGGACAATTGTCTCACGTAATCTGCGTCTGACTCCGCCTCAGGCCGCATCATGTGGTTCAAGTGGGCTACGAACAACACTAATCCAAGCTCGTCCCTGAGTCTGCTGAGAATGTGCAGAAGTGCAACAGAATCAGGCCCACCTGATACCCCAACAAGCACCCGGTCTCCCGTCTGCACCATGCCATACTTTTGAATGGTTTTTTTGACCCTATAGAGAAGCATGGCTCACTCTCCAGTCTCATTTTAGCTTTTCCTATGGCTACAGGGTAGAACCGCTATAGATAAAAAGACGGTGTGGCTTGCGCCACACCAAGTGCAGGGGTTGGGAGAGGCGAGACTAAACGCTTAGCTTCGTCACAAGAACAGTCATGTCGTCGGGTACATCCCGGGCCCCAGCCTTTCGCCAATTGTCCATCGCCTTATCAATCAGCTTGGCCGCAATCTCCTCAGGGTCATCACACCTGAGGCGGCTCAGGAACGAACATAGCCATTGTTCGTGGCCGTCTTCTGGGTCCCTGCGGGAGCTCACCACGCCATCAGTGGCCATCACCAAAATGTCACCAGCTAGCATGAGCTTCTGCACGGTTTCCACCTCTACGCTGCACGTTACACCCACTGGGAGCGAGTGAGACCTAATCACCGTCACTTCGCTGCCGCGCTTGAGGAAACTGGGCGCTGCACCCACCTTTATGAAGTCAGCTTCCGCCGTTCTCAAGTTTAGAATTGCTATGTCCAGTGTGGCAAACGTATCATCTCGCGACCTCATTACCATTAGGGAATTCACACTTTGGAGCGCGGAATCCCTGTCAAAACCCGCTTCCAATAATCTCTCCAGTAGAGTCACCACTGACCTCGCTTCTAGAGCCGCCTTAGGGCCACTTCCCATGCCGTCGCTCAACACCAGGAGCAGTCTCCCTTCGTTCAGTTCCTTGACCAGGTAATAGTCCCCAGACACTATGCCCCCGGCACGGGTCCGCCTGGAAACCCCAGTGACGTACTTAGGGGCCCTACTACCCTCTTCTTCCTGGCAATTTCGGTCTCCAAGCTCGCGCACAAGTCGGTCCATGGCTGAAGCAATGCCTTTGGCCTGACTCACGAGCGCAGCCCTACTTTCCCTTAGACGTTCCCTCCAGCCCACGTTTACCCTATTGAGCTCGACCACGTAGTTTACTGCAGCAACTAGCTCAGTTAGCCGCTTGCACGTTAAACGCACGCTTTCCGGTACATTCTCGATTGTTAGGCCACCAGAGGTTTCAGCTATTGCTAACAAGTCAAGGAATGAGCGGTACGTGGTGAAAAAGCCAGCTTCCCAGCATGGTTTGTAGCTCACGCACGTCTGGCATACCCTACATGCAAGGTCGGCATACGCTGGTGGTACGAGTCCCGTACTCTCTTCAAGGGTCGCTCCAACCTGCTCGTACGCCCGTGAGAGTTCCCGCATAACCACAGAAAGCTCTTTCAGTCGCGTTATTGTGCGGCTTGGCACGTTGCTCTCGGGCGTCGTCGAAGCGTCTCCGTGGGCTTGCAAGGCCGAAGCCATTCTTGATGAGAAAACATTCATGGTAAGACCCCGTGGAACAGCGAGGAACCCCATTCCCCCCAACACCATGGCAATTATTCCTTCGCCAGCCTCAGAAATGGATCCTGAGTAAAGCCACACCATTCCCGCAGCCAAGATGTAGCAGACCGCAACCGACACCTTGCCAGCTTGCTTGAACCCACCAGCAACGAGGCCCCCGAAGGCACACCGCGCTGCACCGCCTACGACCTTGCTCCCCTCGAGGATGGGCACCATACCCGAAAGCAGCCCCGTTGCTGCTCCAACCCCAGGACCGCCAGCGAAGGCCGCCATCATGGTAACTGTCGCGGAGACCACCTCACGCAGAGGTATGCCCAGCACCCTGATCTGCCTCAGACCGCACAGCAAGCTCACAAGCAGCATTGCACCAGAGGTTACCTCAGCTGACGTAATGGGGGCAGCACTCCTTCCCTGGATCAGACAGCGAACCTGCGCCAAACCCGGAACGAACAACGCAGCTAAAATCCCTGATGACAGTGACTCGGTAGCCCACACCACCACTTGTTTCGGAGAGCTAACCGTCAACGCAGCTTGGACCAGGTTTACTGACCCCATGGAGCCCATCGCCGCTAGTGCAGGCCACAGCATATCAAGGCCAGGATCAAGACCCACTCCGCGTTGCCTGGCCCGTCGTCTTAAGTGCCTGCGTACGGCCTCCTGCGGAGAGCTCACATCCTGGATGCGCTTCCTGCTGATGTCGTGACCCGTAAGGATGATGGTAGCGCAAATCAGAGCCGAACCGATCTTCAGCACCGAAGTCCAACCCATCCCTGCAAGGCTGCCAATCAACACCCCAAGGAAAACAGTCAGCCTTTCAGATGGCCATGCTTCCCAAGAGGCGGCAAATGTTGCCACTCCGTGGGGTGACATGTTGCTGAACCAAACCGCTCTTCCTAGAACTGCAGCTGCTGCCATGATCGCCAAGTTCCGCAATCCCGCTCCCAGCTTCACGCGTATTCTCGTTAATGTCTCGGGTGGCCTCAGCATGTTCACCACTGTGTTCGGAGGCACCTAGTGTTTTGCGTCAGCTGAGATTTTACCTTCAGCAAGAGCAGGACCCTGTCGATTTTTGGGGATACTTTGGGGCAAGTTTCCGACCAAGCTCGACTGTAAATGTAGGTTAAGTGCTCACTTGTAGAAAGTCCTTGCGCATTTGCAGCGCGACTGGGTGATCGCGCAGATGCAAAAACAGCGGCCTTGTCAGGATGGCTGCGGGCGTTGGAGAGCTCACTGGTAGAAGCTATAGTCCCCACGTAACCAAGTAGCACCCCGCCACAACAGACGCGTGGCCAAATAAGGTAAGGTTCCTGTCAACCATGCGCACTGCTATGCACCTCCTGTCTACAACTAGAGTAACATTCAGAATTCAAGCAGCGGACTTTTATTGACACCCCCAGAAACCCTCACGTATAATGATCGTGGCCAAGAAGTGCCCAGGAAATCTGGGCAAGCGAAGAATACGGGAGGAATAGGTGTTACATGGCAATCGAGGTTGGCAGCATCGTTGAGGGAGTAGTTACCGGGATCACGCACTTTGGGGCTTTCGTGATGCTGCCAGATGGCAAGACTGGCCTGGTGCACATCTCCGAAGTCGCTGACGAGTTCGTGAAAGACATAAAGGACTATGTCAAGGAAAACGACAGGGTAATGGTCAAAGTGCTGTCCGTGGACGAAAAGGGCAAGGTAGGTCTATCCATCAAGCAGGCCAGACCTGACTATGTCCCGAGACCACGGGATGCCCGGAAGTCCAGGAGTTCGTTTGAGGAGAAGTTAGCCCGCTTCCTGAAGGAGAGCGATGAGCGCCTTCAGGACCTCCGACGAAATGCGGAGTCCAAGAGGGGTGGAAGGGGAAGCGGTCGAAAGAGCGAAATGGCTTGGGATTAAACACCTCTTTCAGAATTATCACAGACCGTTTGAAGACCACACGCGGGCGCCGGGGTGTCGGAACAGGTAGACGATGGGGACTTAAAATCCTCTGGGCCTTTAGCCCGTGCGGGTTCGAGCCCCGCCCCCGGCACCAACCTTAACCGCAACTTGCGCGCAGGTCTGCACTTTGCTTCGGTTATGCCAAACTGATCCACACTACCGGTGTTTTTCATCGGTTAACCCAGAGGGTACGCGCCCCCAACTCAATGGAAAAACCACCTATGCTGGCCTCTGGTCGCCTTCCACGTACGTGACCTTTCCTGAGTCCATGCGCAGCAACGAACACCCCAACAGGCGCGCTTCTTCAAGTTCATGAGTTACTATGACCAACCCTGCCCCGTTTTGCGCTGCCCATTGGGCAACTTGGGCTATTACTGCTGGTTTGTTCCGTGCATCAATGAAGGAAAAAGGCTCATCCAAGAGCATGATTTCCGGGTGCAAACAAAAAGCCCTCGCCAGCACAACTCGCCTAGCTTCACCACCAGAAATCTCCCTAGCATGTCTGGAAGCCAGGTGGGCTATTTCGAACCGTTCTAGCCACTCTTGCACTCGCTCTTGGACCTGCGACCGCCGTAGCCCCCTCAGACGCAGCCCCAGCGCAACGTTGTCCCACACTGACCCATCTATCAGCAAGTTCTCTTGAAATACAAGGGCTACGCGTCTGCGCAACTGTACGAGAGACTTGTCGTATTCAACCTTTTGCCCACAAACCCACAATGTCCCCGAATACGGCCTCAGCACCATCCCAAGCAAAGCCAGTAGCGTAGACTTGCCAGCTCCGTTAGCACCCAATATGGCAATTCGCTCGCCCTTTTCAAGCGCTAAGTTCACATCACGCACAATGGCTCGCCCTTCAGAGTAGTACGTTAGATTCTCTGCTCTTAGACACTCGCCCATTTCTTTTCCTTCCCTGCTGCAGAATTGTCAAACCGAGACTGGCGCCATAACTTAACGCCAACAGAATAAAGCTTAGCGCGAGAGCCATTTGGAATTCTCCTCGTGACACCTCCATGGATATGGCCGTAGTCAGTACCCGCGTGTAGCCCATTATGTTTCCCCCCACCATCATCGAGGCCCCTACTTCGGATACAGCCCTTCCGAAACCAGCAATAGCAGCTGCCACGACCGACATGCGCGATTCTCGCAGAACCAACCAGAGCAACTGCTTGCGCGTGGCGCCGAGGGACACCAGTTGCTCCAAGAGCTTGGGGTTAACCTGCTGTACTCCCGCCATGGTCACGCCTGTGGCAACCGGTGTGCAAATGATGAACTGTGCGATGACTATGGCACTAGGTGTAAACATTAGGTGCAAGAAGCCAAGGGGGCCGTATCGCCAAAGCATAATGGAAACCCACAGTCCAACAACTACTGGGGGCAAGCCCATCATTGCATTGATCCAACCTATGGCCAACCTTCGGCCAGGAAAATCGAACAGAGCCATCCACGCCCCAAGTGGAATCCCAACCACAAGCGCGAGTCCAGTGGCGACAAGCGACACCCTCAGGGTAAGCGTGGTAATCCTTAGCACTTCCCGGTCTGCAGTTACTATTAGCCTAATTGCTCCGATCAAACCCTGAACAACTAGTTCCAAGATCAGTACTCCTTCTTGCCAGCGTCGGGAACGAACAACTGTTGACCATATTCGTTCAAGCCAAACTCCCCGATCACCTTCTGAGCTTCGTCGGAGACAATGAATTGAGAGAAGGCTTTTGCACCGGCCGCATTTACCTTGCTGAACCTTTGCGGGTTGACCTCCATTACGTGATATACGTTAAACAGTTGGGGATCCCCTTCCAACAATATCTCAAGTGGGAGCAGCTTCTTCTGGGTCAAGAAAGTTGCCCTATCGGACAGGGCATAACCACCCTTGTCCGCAGCAATTCGGAGGGTTTGGGCCATCCCAGCACCTGCTTCAACATACCACGAACCCTGGGGAGTAATCCCGCTCTCTTTCCAAATGTCCAGCTCCTTTTTATGCGTCCCCGAGTCATCCGCCCTCGACACGAAGGTGGAACCCTTCTGAGCAATGGCTTGGAACGCCTCTTTGGCCGTAGAACAGCTCTTTACCCGTGCAGGATCAGAAACTGGGCCCACCAGAACGAAGTCGTTATGCATCACTAGCTTCCTGTTTATCACAATTCCTGATTCCACCAGTTTCAGCTCAGCGGCCGGGGAGTGAACGAGCAACACGTCCGCTTCGCCCCTTTCCGCCATTGCCAAAGCTTGTCCACTTCCCACAGCAATGATCTTTAGCAAGTAACCAGTCCGTTTTTCGAACAAAGGCTTCAGTACATCCAGAAGTCCAGAGTCCTGAGTGCTTGTAGTGGTAGCCAGAATGACTTCGCCACGGGTACCTTTGGAGGAACAAGAGGCTAGGGAGAACGCGAGGCTAACCAAGCTTGCGAATACCGCGATGAGCTTTGCAACCCTCACTATAACCCCTCCTGAGCGCCGTTATGCTTATTTAAGCATAGCGCTAGCTTCTCTACAACGTCAAGTCTATTCAGCAGTTGCTTCTTTTTTAATCAATGCCATGCTTAAGGCATGAAACCTGAACTCGAAGAACACTACCCGCTACGATAAGCCGCAGAGATCCTCTGCGTCCATCATATAGCCCTGCGCCGGTAGGAAAGGGAAGGCAAAATCCGGTGTGTCCGCACTCCTTCTGGACAGAGGCGGTTTCCCAGAAGCGAAATCCTGCGCCTTCTGGCCGCAGGGCCGTCATTTATGTCCGCGTGTCTTCAGCTAAGCAGCCAAGGGCGGGCAACCTCGAACGTCAAAGACAGCGTCTCGAAGAGCACTCTCGGTCCAAGGGTTACGAAATAGTGGCGGTTATTGCAGAGCAGGGCTCAGGACTCAATGAAAAGCGCATCGAGCGCTATCTCAACGCCTTCGGCGTCAAAAAAACAGAAGTGGTACATGGGGAAGAGCCGGTGCAGGATACGCTCTCCATACTTACACTGTTCTCAGCCAAGCTGTACGGGCCCCGGAGCAGGGAATCCCGCAGAATGGTAAGGGGAACCCATGGCCGATGCGCCAAAAGGTGAGCAAACCCGTTGACATAGTGACCGTACCCTGCAGAATATACCCGGACAAGGCGGCCGAGGATAGACTGGTTTCCTTCATGCGCCGTTTCCAGGCGGCCAAGCACACCGCATACCAGGCACTGAGGCGGGGGAAGAAGGGGCCAGGAGAAATCGTGAGGGACTTTTACCGGAAGTTCTTCACCAACGCCGGGCATGGGGTCCTCCAGACTGGTTAGCCTTTATGTTCAACGTAACGTGTTGACGTTTTTGCCTTTGAGCCCGCTGTTCTTGCCTGCCGGGGCGGCCCAGGGCTCCGGCAACACCCTGAGGTGGGAGTAAAGGGGGTAGCGGGTAGGCGGGCTAACTCCCCCTCCCAGTATGCGCCCGAGGGCGGGGGCCCGAGGGACGGAAAAACGCCGGGAAGCAGCCCTAGAGCCGAAGGCCCGAAC
>JBNARI010000045.1:0-10675 GCA_049718765.1 Bacillota bacterium
AGTATTTCAGCGGCTTTACGCAACGGGTAGTGTTCTTGGAGTTCACGTTTCATAATTTAAGTGTAGCATTGATCAGCAAAGAAGCCAACCGTTGAACGGACCTCTGCTTCCCCCGACAGTCCTCGCCGCCAGCGGACATGCTACCAGGTGCTCCTGGTTGAAACTCCTTCGCATGCTGCATACGTGCAGTTTCTCCGTTTTCTTTGCCAGCGGTCTTAGGGTATACGCCAAAGCGCCACTGCTATCGTGGCAAAACCAAAGAAAACGCTGGGCGGAATAGCCATATCAATTGGTTTCCCCTTGATCAGGACACAAGCGAGGGTTGCCACACCCCAGCCAGCTGCAGCACAAAGTAGGGCTATGCCCACCCACGGCCAGCCAAGGAAAGTGCCCAAGACTCCGACCAAGAGGGCATCGTCCAACATCCAGGGGCCGCCCAGAACTTTGCGGGCCGTCATTGCTACAACAATTCCAGCAGCGCCGCCAACTACGGCAGAGAGTGCAGTGACGTCGCCGGCAGCAAGTCCCACCGTGGTACCACCCAGCGCTCCAGCAAGAAGCAAAGAGCCTGGGACGCGATGGCCGTCCAAACGAATGAAGGCAGCCGCAATCACAATTGAGCCTAAATACAAGTACTTGACCAAGACCAGAGTTGGCCCCCAACGCAACCATAAGAGCACAAACAATGCACCCGTCATGAGCTCGACTACACAGTACCGGGGCGCGATGGGCACTTTGCAGTACCTACACCTTCCGCGCAGGGCAGTGTAACTGATAACTGGCACCAAGTCATACCAAGCCAAGATGTGCCCGCAGACAGGACACCGAGAGCGCCCAGTGATCACACCTTGACCGCGGGGCAACCGATACACTACCACGTTCAGGAAACTCCCGATGCTCAAACCAAGGAAGAAAAACAAAAAGCCAGAGACGAACCGGGCATTCATTGCACTATCAGTCCCATGTGTCGGCCCCGAAATAGCAGTCGCTTTCGCAGTATGGCACAACCGCTTTGTCTCACCTAACTTAGAAGCACGCCATGGTACCGCCGAACAAGCGTCAGTACACTATCCGGTAGTAGACCCAAGTGTCAGTTGGGCTTCGCTTACGGAAGTTGCCCGTCAGAATGTTCCCATCATCCAGTTGCTTGTCAATCATGAGGCAAATGGAGTCGATTTCCGACAGGGTCAGCCCTACAAAACCCATTTCTATACAAGGGTCTGCGGTGCCGTCGCCGTCGAAATCCATCGCCCCCGTACTTCCAGTCCCTTCCCACTGATAGCCCTCTTCTTGAGCTCCAGAAGCCGACTTCCAGAATGGGTTGAGCGGCCACGTCTCAAGGTAGGGACCATTCCATCCCGTTACGGTTTCACCAATCAGGTAGGCAGCGTTTGTCAGGAAATCCCATCCCCGTTTCCTTCCTGGAACGTTGCGGTGTACGTATATGTCGTCGTCGGGGGGAAACCTGCCAGTGTCAGCGTAGTAGGCCAGAGCAGCTGATCGAAGGCGCGGATATCGCGAATCACCTTTGCAACCTTAGCCTTGCTCACAGCGCTGTAAGCATTTGGTGCAAGAACTCCAGCCAGTACACCAATAATGGCTATCACCACAAGAAGTTCCACTAACGAAAAGCCCGCCTGGACCAGCAAATCTCTCCTCCTCAACGCACCATACCTCCGCACAGTGGGCCCGCCATACAGTCTTATCCGTCTCCAACGGCCAGCCTTCTTTTTCACGTGATCCCTACTTGACCCTAGTATGTGCCAATCTCTCCGTAACCGTACCAAACATCTTGCACACAGTTGACAAACTAATGCAGGAGCAGTTTGAACGTCTTGGTGCCAGTCTAAACGTGGCCTCACTATTCATCTCTAGCCTGAACCATCTGCATTATCTCACCCATTAGGTCGTCTGTTTGCTTTTGAGCTGCACTGAAACCCAAGCCTGTTCGACGCCAGCCCACACCCTTAGACAAACAATGAGACTCTATGGTGTGCCGTACAGTACACAGTGCACGGTGGCGTCACGCCAGACAAGCAAGCACCACTGCATCGGAACTGAGATTGCCCGCGAAATAGTGCGGCAGTCGCCAGTGAAACAGCAATGCGACCACCGCACCACCTGAACATAACCCACGCAATACTATTAGGAATCCTTGGAAATCAGGATATAGAGGTAATCCGTCCCACTCTTGCCCTTCACAACATCCGAACCAAGGTCCGTCTCAATTAATTTCGCTGGAGTTCCGTTCTGAATCTCACCGTCATCAACGCCGGGCACGTCAGTGAGCAACAAGTACCTTTGGTTCCCTGAACTAAACGGTCCAGAAGTGTCGTTCTTCCACTCGTAGTTCCCGCCCCAGGGGTTCTTGCTCTTCCACCTCTCCAGGTACGGGCCATTCCACGTTGTCGGAGCGCCACCAGTCCACTTGCTCGAGCTTACCAATCCAGGGTCATCGTTAGCAGTGGATGGCGTTGGCGGCCAAACGCCCGTGTCAGTATAGGCATTGAGAGCCGCAGCCTTGATTGCCTTGTAGTCCGCTTCGACCGCGGCAACCTTGCCCTTCTCGACCGCCTTAAACGCGTTAGGGCTTATGATAGCTGCCAGGATCCCGATGATTGCTATGACCACCAGCAGCTCCACCAGAGTAAAGCCCTTCTGGTCTTTTACCCTCTTCCACATACACACTGCCCCCTTTTTGATGCTTCTGATTTGCAAAATATACTCCTTCACTATAGCAATGCTAGCATATTTTACAATATTTATGCCAGATCTTCCAATGAAAATTTTAGCTTCAACCTATGCTGCCCAGCACTTGGAAGTAAGGCAGCAGCACCGAAATTACAACGAAACCCACCATAATGCCGAGGAATACGATGAGCACGGGTTCGATCAGCGAAGATAGCCGGCTGACGCTTTCCCAGACTTCTCTTTCGTAGAAGGTACTGATTCTGGCCAGCAGCGCGTCTAGTTCGCCAGTCTCCTCACCAACGGCCATCATTTCCACGACCATTGGGGGGAAAAGGCCACTTTCCTGCAACGGTCCGAGTATGCCCCTGCCCTGGCGAATGCTCTCCTGCACGCTCCTTATCGCTTCTGCCACCACTCGGTTGCCCACCGTACGGCCCACTACGTCCATAGCTTGAATAATAGGCACGCCGCTCCGCAAGAGAGTCGATAATGTCCGGCTGAACCTGGCAAGAATAGTCTTGTGATAGACGGTCCCTATGACTGGCATTTTCAATATGAGCGAATCCCAACGATACCTCGATCTTTCAGTTCGCAGCACCCGATACACCGCATAAGCAGCTACGATCAATACAGCGAGCAACATGGGCCAAGCCTGCCGCAAAGCATTGCTTGCCCCCATGATTGCAATGGTCAGACCGGGGAGAGGCACCCCCAGCGATTCCAGCATGTTCTGAAAGGCGGGCAGTACGAAAACCATAAGTATTACGAGAACCACGATGGCTGTTACCACAACCACAGAAGGATATACCAGAGCGGATTTTACCTTTTCTTCAAGCTCGTGTTCGCGCTCCAGGTGAGTCGCCAGCTCCTCCAGGGCTTCATCAAGCGTGCCTCCGCTCTCGGCAGCCTCCACTGCACGAACCACAACCGGCGGGAAAACGCCCCCAGATTCTCCCAGAGCCTGGTGAAACATCAGCCCTCGGCTTAAGCCTCCAATGACTGAGTCTATTGCAGCGCGCAGGTTCCGGTTGTCAGCTTGGATTGCAAGGATCCTAAGTGCTGACACAATTGGTATGCCTGCTTCCAACATGGCCGCCAGCTGCCTGCAGAAAAGGGCAAGGTCTCTCTTTCCCACCTTTGGGGATAACAGGCTCCGCCACTGGGGCATGAGTCTTTTCCTGGCTCTTCGAATATCGATGACAAATAGGCCCTTGTCCCTGAGCTGCCTTGCGGCTTCAAGTTCGTTTCCTGCCTCAAGGAAGCCTGACACTGCCTGTCCCGTTCCATCCCGGGCTCGGTATTCAAACACTGCCATACTTCACATCACCACACTGAAGTATTGCTGCAAATGCTAGGTACGTGTATCTTCCGCTCGTTTGGCCCTTTACTGTGCAATTCCGCGCGCAGCCACGAGGTCAATCAACCCCCGGCTCTTCAACTGAGCAAGGGCCATTTCCATAGTTTGCATTCCAAACCGGCTTCCCGTTTGCATCATTGAAACGATTTGATGGGTCTTGCCCTCCCGTATGAGACTTCGCACGGCAGGCGTGGCAACCAAAATCTCTGCCGCCACAACTCGTCCTTTGCCGTCAGCCCTCGGAATTAGCTGCTGGCTAACAATCCCCGCCAGTGTATCGGCCAACTGAATTCGAATCTGACCCTGCTGGTTTGGAGGGAAAACGTCTATGATTCGGTCTATACTCTGGACGGCACTCCCAGTGTGCAGCGTGGCTAGCACCAGACGCCCTGTCTCTGCTGCAGTTATGGCAGCCGCCATTGTGTCCAGGTCTCGCATTTCGCCAACGAGTATGACATCGGGATCCTCTCTGAGAGCGGCTCTCAGAGCACTGGCAAAGGAGGGGGAGTCGGTCCCAATCTCCCTTTGATTGATGATGCTCTTCTTATGCTGATGTAGGTATTCTATAGGGTCCTCCAGGGTTATCACGTGGCAGCTGCGCCGTTGGTTGATCCTGTCAACCATGGCAGCAAGCGTAGTGGTCTTTCCGCTTCCAGTGGTCCCAGTTACTAGCACCAACCCGCTGCGCTGGTCCGCAAGCTCACCCACTACAGGTGGGAAGCCAAGCTCTTCCAGACTTCGAATTGTCTCTCCTACCGTTCGGATTGCCATGGCAACGCTACACCGCTGATAGTAGACGTTAACTCGAAAACGGCCAATGCCCGACACGGAATGGGCAAAGTCTAACTCCTTTCTAGCCACGAACTCTTCCCACCTGTTGCCCAGCAGTTCCTTGGCAAGTTTTTCGGTGATAGCTGGCGTGAGCTTGGGCCACTTACTCTCAGGCTCAAGCCTCCCGTCTATTCGAAATACTGGGGGCACTCCAACGGTTATGTGTACGTCAGAGGCTTTCCTGTACAGCGCTTCTGCTAGGATTTCCTGCATGTTCATGTCGGTCTCACCCCACCTTGACAGGAAGTGCCTGTCCAGTCAGCTTTCCGTCAGCTGCCGTGCTTAATTGTACACCAATAACACGGGAGCACGTCAGGTAGGGCAACCGCAGGGAGGTCGAACTCGCATTGGGGTGCTTCGTGGGGGCATTGTTATATGTAAGCCGTACCCTGCGAAACCACGCGTCAGTCGGACGAGACACCAGTCCTCTCACAAATCCCCCCTCTCTGGCAAAGCGTCGTCCAAGAATGCGGTGGCAGCTAAAGCCGTGCTGTAGATCATTCGCTGGCAGACACTGCAGATTTCCTGCTCAATACAGCCCAGGTTCACCATTCCTGCCCAGCCCGCACTGGGTCCTGAACAACTGACCTGGTCCCAGTACGGAGGTCCAGCTGATCAAGTAACCAGTTAGACACGTAAAACCCCAGTAAGGATGCCGTCTATCTCATTGCCCCTGCCCTTGTACCACATATCTATTGCATCTTAAGAAACCGCCTGGGAGCTAAGAGAGCCGCAGATCGAGCTTAACAGCACCAATGAATTGTGGAAAAAGCCCTTACCGCGTCTCTCCGCTCCCCTCACTCCGCAAACAACCGCCCATCACGCGAGCCCCAACGCATCTTCCCATGGCAGCCATGTTCGTGCAGAGACAACACGAACATGAGCCGTCAGGTGTTGTGCCACAGCCAGACCCAATCCCAGAGCACACCGCTATTCGCTAGCTTCCCACAGGTCCTCACTGGGCCTCCACAAGCGCTGCAGCCCTCTTCGCAATCTGCTGGGGATCCACCTTGAGTCTGGCCACACCGCTTTCCATAGCTGCCCTAGCTACTGCAGCAGCAACCGCGGGTACCACCCTCTTGTCCAGCGGCCGCGGAATTATGTATTCAGGCGAAAGTTCGTCGTCTTGCACCAGGGCAGCAATCGCTTCAGCGGCCGCAATCTTCATCTCATCGTTGATGTCCTTCGCTCTAACGTCCAGTGCGCCCCTGAAAACCCCGGGGAACGCAAGCACGTTGTTCACCTGATTCGGAAAATCGGACCTGCCCGTGCCTACCACCTTGGCTCCACCAGCAAACGCTGCGTCTGGCATGATCTCAGGCACAGGGTTGGCCATAGCTAGCACAATGGCGTTTGGAGCCATGGTCTTCACCATTTCAGTGGTTACCAACCCTGGTCCAGAAACGCCTATGAACACGTCTGCTCCCACCATAGCGTCCGCAAGGCTGCCCTTGACTTTTTCTTTATTACTCACCTTGGCAATCTCTTCTTTGAACGGGTTCATACCTTCAGTTCTGCCTTCCCAAATTGGACCTTTGGTATCGCAAAGGATGATGTCTCCTACGCCTTTCTTAATGAGCAGCTTTGCTGTGGCCATGCCGGCAGCCCCTGCGCCGTTGATGATTATCTTTACCTGGTCCAACCGCTTCCCAACCACCTTGCACGCGTTAATCAGCGCAGCCAGTGTGACGATGGCAGTACCGTGCTGGTCATCATGGAATATGGGTATCGACATGCAAGCTTTGAGCTTCGCCTCGACTTCGAAACAACGGGGCGCAGAAATATCCTCAAGGTTGACTCCGCCCAGGGTAGGTTCGAGCCATTTCACAAGCTGCACTATCTCGTCAACCTTCTTGGTTCCCACACACAGCGGGAAAGCGTCCACGCCGCCGAACTTCTTGAACAGGATACACTTGCCCTCCATTACGGGGAGTCCAGCTTCAGCTCCTATGTCCCCTAGTCCAAGGACAGCGCTGCCGTCAGACACCACCGCAACGAGGTTGCCTTTGGCAGTGTACTCATACACCAAGTCCAGGTTCTTTTGGATTTCCTTGCAAGGCTCCGCTACACCAGGAGTATACGCTAGGCTCAAATCCTTGCTGTCCCGCAGGGGAACCTTGCTTACGATACCAATCTTTCCCTTGTGTTCGCTGTGAAGCTTCAATGCCTCTTCCCTTAGTCCCACTGCTCCTACCTCCTTACCAATTTGACATGTCAGCACTTTGCGCGTCTGTACTGCCTCACTCCCTCGGCGTAAAGGTCGCGCCCCATGGCGTCAATGCCTACCACCACTGGAAAGTCCTCCACCTCAAACTCGTATATAGCCTCGGGGCCAAGCTCCGGAAATGCCAGAACCCTAGCCTTCTTGATGCGCTTAGCCAGCAGGGCCCCGGCCCCACCAACTGCAATAAAGTATACAGCACCATACTCCTTCATGGCTTCAACCACTTGGGGTTTGCGCAGCCCTTTGCCAATCATCCCCTTTAAGCCATGCTCTATAAGCGTTGGCGTGTAGGGGTCCATACGCCCACTTGTGGTCGGTCCTGCAGATCCAATGGCTTGTCCCGGCTTTGGAGGGCATGGTCCAACATAGTAGATCACCTGCCCTTCTAAGTCCATGGGCAGAGTATCGCCCCTTGAAAGCATCTCCACGAGGCGTTTGTGCGCTGCGTCCCTGGCCCCATATATCACACCAGAAATGAGCACTTCGTCACCTGCCTTAAGGCTCATGACCACGTCCTGAGTTAACGGCGTAACAACCTTTTTCATCACATTCACTCCCCAATCGCTCACCTATAGCACTGCCTCAGCATGCCTGGACACATGGCACTGGATGTTCACCGCCACTGGCAGGCATCCAATGTGAGTAGGCCATGTCTCTATGTTCACTGCCAAAGCAGTCACCCGCCCACCCAGCCCTTGGGGCCCGATGCCCAGATAGTTGACTTCCTTCAGGATCTCTTCCTCCAGAGCAGCCACTTGAGGGTCCGGGTGGTGTTCACCAAGCCTGCGCATCAATGCCCTCTTGGCAAGCTGGGCAGCCTTGTCCATGGTACCCCCAACGCCCACTCCAACGATGATTGGCGGGCACGGGTTGGAGCCAGCCTTGTCCACCGTGTCCACCACAAACCGCTTTATTCCCTCTGCGCCGTCTGCGGGAATAAGCATCCGGAGCTGGCTCATGTTCTCGCTTCCAGCGCCTTTGGGCACGATCCTTATCTTGAGCTGGTCGCCAGGCACCACGTCCGTGTAAATGACCGCTGGAGTGTTGTCCCCAGTGTTCTTGCGCTTGAAAATCGGGTCATCAACCACAGATTTCCTGAGGTACCCGTTTACGTAGCCACGCCTAACCCCTTCGTTGATGGCATCAGTGAGGCTGCCCCCAACTACGTGCACTTCCTGACCGAGCTCCACGAACACCACTGTCACTCCTGTGTCCTGACAGATGGGCATCCTTTCTGCAGCAGCTGTCTTCGCATTTTCCACCAGCAGCGCCAGCAAGTTCTTCCCTACCTGGGACTCTTCCACCTGTATGGCGCTTTGAATTGACTCCAGGACATCGTCTGGCAAGTCATAGCAGGCGCGTATACATAGCCTTTCAACTGTGTCCACAATGCGCTCCACAGGGATCTCTCTCAATCGTACCTCACCCTCCCAACACACACCGCCCATTATCCTTATACCCTAGTTCCCGCAAGGTAGCCAGACCACACCGCGTCGATGATCTTGCCAGGAGCTACGCAGTCCCCTGCTCTGTATACCTCGGGTACAAGTTTCTCAATCCAGCCTTCAAAGGGATCGTTGGGCCTTGCCCCAAGTGCAAGTACCACAACATCCCCTTCGACCTTCTCCACAGCCCCGCTGACCGCTGAGCCTTCACCCGTGCTCCTCACCCATACTCCTCCAACCTCGATCCTTTCAATGACCGAGTGGGTCTTGGCAGTAACTCCCGACTGACGCAGTTCTTCGAGCAGCGTAGGCCTGTAAATTGGGTCTACATCCCTGGCTAATTCGGGTAGCATTTCCACTACAGTGATAGAATTGCCTTGCTTCGCTAAGTGCAACGCCACTTCGCAGCCCACCATGCCGCCACCGGCCACAACGATCTTCTTTGACTGGAACTCCATGTGGTTCCTGAGTACATCGTGGGCAAGTACCACTCCCTCTGAGTCAATGCCGGGAATGCCAGGAACCAGAGGGTTCGATCCACTCGCCACTATCACGCAATCTGGCCTAACCTGCTCGATAAGGTGCCTGTCGACCTCAGTTTTGAGCAACACGCTGACCCGTGCCCTGACTATTGCGCCCGCCAAGTAGTCCAGGAACCATTTAATCTTTTGCTTACCTGGTGGCAGCATTGCCAGGTTAAGCTGCCCACCGAGTGCCGGCCCCTTCTCCGCGAGGATTACCTCATGCCCGCGCCTGGCAGCGTACACGGCAGCTGTCATTCCAGCGGGGCCTGCACCTATTACCAGTATACGCTTGCGACGTCTGGCCGTGGTTTCTGGATACATCCATTCGTGACCAGCCTCGGGGTTAATCGAGCAGCGCAACGGCAGGTCCCCAAATATCCTGTTACCAGCACACCCAACGTTGCAGTTGATGCACATGCGGATATCATCCACTGCACCTTGACGGGCCTTTTCAGGCCAATCGGGGTCGGCAATAAGACCTCTCCCAATGGCAATGAGATCTGCCTCACCATTTTCAAGCACCGCCTCAGCCACGTGGGGGTGCCTTATGGAGCCCACAGCAATCACTGGCACCCCTACGCTTTTCTTGAGGCGCGCTGCTAAGTATACCTTCCAACCCTCTTCAACGGGCATGGGCTCAATCTGCTTGTCCAACGAGTAACCATTGCCTGCGCTGACATGAAGCACATCTACGCCACATTTCACCAAGGCCTTTGCAACCTCTATCGTCTCTTCGAGCCCCCGTCCCCCTTCCACAAACTCGTCGCCGCTTATCCTGAACAGTATGGGGAAGCCAGTTCCTACCGCGGCGCGAACTCTTTCCACCACCATGACTGGAAACCTAAGCCTGTTTTCAAGCGACCCGCCGAACTTGTCGGTCCTCTTGTTGGTGAGAGGGGACAAGAATTGGGCAAGCAAGTATGAGTGAGCTCCATGTATTTCCACGGCGTCAAATCCAGCCTTCTTAGCTCTTCTGGCTGCCTCCCCAAACTTAACTGCAATGGCCTCAATTTCTTCCTCCGTCAACTCCCTAGGAGGACTGGCCGTGTTGCTTGCCGGTATGGCACTGGGTCCAACCGGTTGGACTCCACCTGTTACCTCCAGCCTGGTAGAGGCTCCTGCATGGTTAAGCTGTAAAGCAGCCTTTGCTCCATAAGCGTGGATCCTCTCAACTAGGGTTGCAAGTGCCGGCACGAACCTCTCCGCATCAATCCGTAGCTGCGTGGCACCGTTCGCCCCATCAGGGTAGGACACATTGGTGTTTTCAACTATGATTAGTGCAGCTCCACCCTGTGCACGGCGAGCGTAATAGGCTATCATGCGGTCACTCGGCTCTCCATTTTCCCTGGCAAAGTTGGTGGCCATGGCTGGCATGACCACCCTGTTCCTTAAAGTCACCCCGCGCAGCCGAAACGGGGAAAACACGTTTCGGAAGGGGCTGCACCCAGTTCGTCCCAACTCCATTTGGGCTCAGTCCCGGTTCAAAAAACTTGACCTTTCTATCTCCAGTCAAGTCGGCCCCCAGACCAGGCTTTCGCCTCCTTTCCGGATACTTGATTTGCCCCCAAGGGGCAGGGCGACAGGGGACCTCGGCCCGGGAGTC
>JBNARI010000046.1:0-10646 GCA_049718765.1 Bacillota bacterium
GTCAATGAAACCATTCTAGCCCGGACCCAATCGTTTTTACAGCTATTCTAAGACATCACCCACTCTTATGACCGACACTGAAGTCATAGTGTATATGCTCGACCTCCTGCTGCGCAAACACAATTTGCCTGCCAAGATAGCGCTGACTGCACTGGCCCCACCCTTCTGGAGCGAGATAGACGAGATGGACCGGAACCGGCGGGAAGCAATGACCGCCCTCAGGATGGTCTATGGCAGCGCGCTGCTTAACGGCCCCTTCAGCATAATCATTTCTAACAGCAATTCCATGACGGGACTCACAGACAGGATTATGCTCAGGCCTTTAGTGGTGGCAAGGAAGCAAGACTTCGTGTACATGGCGTCTGAAGAAGCGGCAATCAGGGAAATTTGCCCTGACCCTGACGAAGTCTGGAGCCCCAAAGGTGGGGAACCCGTTTGCGCCAGATTGGAGGAGAGAACGTGAGAATCATCCAGCCTGAGTTCATGGTGAGAATCAGCAAGGAATGCATCAAGTGCAAGCGTTGCGTAAGCGAGTGTAGCTTCGGGGCGCTCAGATTTGGGGAAGACAGAGTGGTGGCAGACCATGAGAAATGTGTGGCCTGCCACAGGTGCACGAGCGTGTGCCCGGTGATGGCCATCACAGTGACCCAGTTCCCCTTTGCGCTCAAAGAGAACAGCCTCTGGCGCCCGGACATAATGAGGAACCTGTGGAGGCAAGCTGCCTCGGGAGCCAAGATACTCACAGGAGGAGGCAATGATAAACCCTATCCGGTGTACTGGGATCGCATGCTGCTCGACGCCTGCCAGGTGACCAACCCTTCCATCGATCCCCTGAGGGAACCAATGGAGTTGCGCACATACATTGGTAAGAAGCCAGAAAAGCTCGAGTTCTGGCAGGACAAATCGGGCGAAATCAAGGTCACCACCGTGCTGGAGCCCCAGATAAAGCTTGAGACACCCATAGTGTTTGCGGGCATGTCCTTCGGAGCCATTAGCCTCAACGCTCAGCTGGTGCTGGCAAAGGCTGCGGCTGCCCTCGGCACGGTCATGAACACTGGAGAAGGCGGGTTGCCACAGGAGCTTCGTCCGTACAAGGACCACATCGTTGTGCAGTGCGCTTCGGGCAGGTTCGGAGTAAACCTCGATTATTTGAACTCCTGTGCTGCCATTGAAATCAAGATTGGGCAAGGAGCAAAACCAGGGATTGGAGGCCACTTGCCCGGGGAAAAGGTGACAGAGGACATTGCGCGCACACGTATGATTCCTCCGGGTACAGACGCAATCTCCCCTGCTCCCCATCACGATATATACTCCATCGAGGATTTGAGGCAGCTGATCTACGCCTTGAAGGAAGCAACCCGCTATAAGAAGCCAGTGGGCGTCAAGATCGCCGCTGTGCACAACGTGGCCGCCATTGCAAGTGGAGTGGTGCGCGCAGGCGCAGACATCCTCACCATTGACGGCTTCAGGGGTGGCACAGGAGCCGCTCCCCAGGCAATAAGGGATCACGTGGGCATTCCAATTGAGCTGGCACTTGCAAGGGTTGACGAACAGCTTCGCAAGGAAGGCATAAGGCACCAGGCTTCCGTGATTGCCAGCGGTGGCATCAGGCAAAGCGTGGACGTGGTGAAGGCCATAGCCTTAGGCGCCGACGCCGTGGCCATTGGCACCGCCGCCCTGGTGGCCATGGGATGCCACCTCTGCCAGAAATGCCACACAGGCCTTTGTGCCTGGGGTATTGCTACACAAAGACCTGAGCTAGTGAAACGCCTGGATGTGGAAGAAGGCACCCAAAGGCTCATTAACATGGTGAAAGCTTGGAACCTCGAGATAAAGGAAATCCTCGGAGCCCTAGGGGTTAACTCCATCGAGAGCCTGCGAGGCAACAGAGAACGGTTGCGGGGAGTGGACTTAGACCAACTGTACCTTGACATACTTGGGATCAAGCCTGCAGGGAAATGAGATAGCCGTTCAGGGAAGAGGTGTTTCAAATGAAGATTGACGCCAAGGGCATGAATTATCGCGATCTCAATGAACGCATCCACGAGGCGGTGTCTCGGGGAGCACGGGAAGTCGATCTTGTCAACGTGTTGGGGCACAGATACATAGGAACGGGTGTGGACAAGGACGTGACCATCAACATCTACGGGACCCCTGGCAGCGACTTGGGGGCGTTCATGGACGGGCCAACAATCAACGTATTCGGCAGTGCCCAGGACTGCGTAGGTAATACCATGAACGGTGGAACCATTGCAATTCATGGGGATGCGGGAAACGTTGTGGGGTTATCCATGCGCAACGGCAAGCTGTGGATCAGGGGAAGTGTGGGATATCGAGTTGGCATCCACATGAAGGCGTACCAGGACAAGTGTCCAGTGATCGTGGTTGGAGGCAGAGCAGGCGACTTCCTTGGGGAGTACATGGCTGGTGGGAAGCTGATTGTACTGGGGGTCTTCAAGAAGGACAGGGACCCTGTGGTCGGCCGGTATATAGGTACAGGCATGCACGGTGGTGTGATTTACATCCGCGGCGGAGTCAGCAAGAGCCAAATTGGAGAAGGGGTTGAACTGGAAGAAGCAAGCCAGGATGACAAGGAAGCCCTGAGGGGGGACATTCAACAGTTCTGCGCCCAACTCAAAGTGCAAGGATTGGACGAAATACTATCGGACACCTTTGTAAAGCTTACTCCACGAAGCAAGAGACCCTACGGTAAGCTTTATGCCTATTGATTACAGAGGGCCCAGGCCAAACCCACTAAAGAGGGTGCGGGAGCATCAAACCGGCCCCGCACCCATGGGTCACAAAGATGAGCAGGTCCATCCTCCTCCAGAAGGTAGCACCCCATCCCGTGCTTTACTGCACTGGGCAGTGGCCTTTAACCCTTAAGGCTAAACTAGCTATCTGAGCAGATTACACACCGCCGTTCCCCAAGCGCCGCCCATCATTCTAACAATCGCCAGACTAGTGTGTGCGCTTGACCGGTAGGCCGCCATGTGTTATGTTGGGGCCAAAGCCAGATGACAACCGAATATCAAGGGAACAGGTGACCCTGGAGCAGCGCTCCAGGGGAGAGGGAATCAGGTGCAAATCCTGAGCGGTGCCGCCACTGTGAGGGTGACGGGCCTCGCAAATGCCACTGGGGACGACCTGGGAAGGCGCGAGGGACGGATGAGCCCGAGCCAGGAAACCTGCCTGTTCAACGAACACTGTTGATCTACGCGCTATGGGGAGGTGTTCGCATGGGCGCTCATGTGCTGGCCAGGGATGCCCCAGTCTGCGTAGACTGGGGCTTTTGAGTTTCTACGGTTCCCTCAATATCCCCTGGAGGTGTAGAAAAAATGTTTCGCCACAGGATGTTGGGTGTTGCTCGCACCTTGATCATATTGGCCATTGTGGTTGCTTTGTGCGTTGTTTCGTGCTGGCAGGTACTCGCAAGTACCTCTACTCCAATGGACTGCGCCATCGAGTTCCTCAGAAACCAATACCTGCAGAACGGCTTTGCCAGCAACGAACAGGGAGTGGGAAGCTACGCGGCTGCGCTGCTGGCTCAGGCTGGCGCGAGCATTGAGGGAGAAGACTGGAAACGCGAAGGCAAGACCCTCAAGCAAGCGGTGGAAGAAGCCATCGCAGCTGACCTCCAGGGCCAGGAGCTGCCTGCAAAGCGCCTTGGCCAGCACCTTTTGGCTGCAAAGATGCTCGGGCTGGACTCCACCCACCTGGTGGAGAAGCTCAAGCAAATGGAAAAGGAGCAAGGGGGATTTGATGGCAACCTTTTCAGTGACGTGCCCGCGTATGACCTCCTAGCCCGCGCAGGTTACCTGGGCCAGTTCTCCCACGCCAGGGACTATCTCATTAGCAGCCAGGCCCAGGACGGCAGTTGGGGGACCACGTGGGGGGACAGCTATTTTGCCGACTTCATGACCACCGCCCAAGCAGTTAGGGTACTCCTGGCATTGAAGTCCGGCGAGGATCAACCCCTGGCTTCGGCAATTCAGCGAGGGCTTGACTACCTCAAAAGCAAACAACAGGCCGATGGCAGTTTCGCCCTTTCTTCCTGGGACGACCCACTCATCGATACAGTGGAGGTCATCGCCACCCTCAGAGTTGCGGGAATTGACCCACGTTCATGGAAGGCGGCAAGCGGCAAAAGCGGGGTTGACTACGTGAGCGAAAAAGCTATGAACCAGGACGGCACGTTTGGCACCCTGGGGAACGCCATGGATGCGATTTGGGCGCTGTGGGGCTACCAACTAATCGGCGAACGGCTCACTCTGGACCCATCCTCTCTAACCTTGGAAGAAGGGAAGCAGGCGTCCGTCAGGTGTTACTGGCAAAGTGGCACAACCAGTGTTGACGTTACGGAGGAAGCCCTTTGGACAGTAGCAGACCAGAGCGTGGCCTCTGTGACTGATGGCACAGTTACAGGTACCAAAGCTGGAACTACAACTGTAGGTGCTAATTACCGTGGACTTGAGGCGCAGGCCCAGGTGACCGTGACAGCCCAGCCCTCCCCACCTTCAGGGAGCTCCGGCAGCCCTTCCACCGTAAAGATCAAAGTAAAGGTAGCAGTAGTTGGCAAGTACGGGGAGCTGCTGTGTCCGCCCCGAAGCGTCACCCTCTCTGATAAGGACAAGTGGGGCTTCAGCGCGATGGGCGCCCTGGACGCCATTGGCCTCCCCTACACTCTGTCAGATAAGTGGGAAGGGTTTGTTGAGGCCATAGCAGGCCAGCGCAACGAGGGGTATAGCGGCTGGTGTTACACAGTGAACGGCACAATGCCGGCGGTGCTTGCCAAGGACTGCCACCTGGACGCTGGAGACAGGGTGATCTGGTATTACAGCACAGACATGAGCACACCGATCCCCAGGTGGGAAGAATTGCTCCGAAAGCAGGCGGCGGGCATTATTTCCGTCGAAGACGCAGTTGCCAATACCGTGGAGAAGGCAGTGAATGGATTGAAAGCCGGTAGCCTCACTCCGGCACAGGCAGTCAAGTCCGTGCTCGACTCGCTCCAGGGTATAACCAAGGCGTCCAAAGCCCTCAAGGGGAGCCTCTTGGAAGTCGCTGAACTTCTCAGGCGCGAAGTTTCATCTATCCCAGAAAACGCCCTACGTGTTGAGGAAACTCCAACCAGCTACCGAATTGCCCTTAGCCACACCTCCGTTGGCGAGTTTGTGAAGCTGTACAAGGACGTAAAGAGTCTTCTTTCCAGGCTGCAGGAACTTGGCGTTGTCGACCAAGGAGGCAGTCAGACGTCAGTTACCCTGTTGGCACCCGCTGGGAGGTCCCAAGTTGAACTAGTACTGTCTCGCGCAGCCACCGAAAAGCTCATACAAGAAGGTCTGGTGCTAGAGCTGAAGGCAGAGAGCTTCTGCGTGCGCCTTCCCAAGGAATACCTTGAAACCCAGATTGCCTCCTCTTCACAAGAGCAATCCCTCTGGCTCGGGACATCCATGGATCCAGGCGACCTGCTTCAAGGAATGTCCCTCTTGCACCAGGGCGTGCTAACCCTCAGGGGCAGCGTGCCCCTGGATGGAGTAGCTCTTTGGTTTGTCCTGCCTTCCGCCCTGGCAGACCATGGCGAACTGAGCATCTACTACTTCGACGGGAACGACTGGGAATACGTTGGAGGGAAGCTGGAGCCTGAGGGAAGGCTCAGCTGCAGCGTCAAGGGCGAGGGCACGTATCTGGTTGCGCGCTTTCATCCAGAGTTCAGAGACATGGAAGAGCACTGGGCAAAGGATTCGGTTGACTTGCTTGCGCGCAGGCTCATCGTGAAGGGGATAGGAGAAAGCAGGTTTGCTCCCGATGAAAAGCTAACTAGAGCCCAGTTCGCAGCCTTGCTTGCACGAGCCATGGGACTTAAAGGGCACAGCAGCTCTGTGTTTGCCGATGTGCCTGAGGATCACTGGGCTTCATCTGCCGTGGGGTCACTTTCCCAATCTGGATTGATCTCTGGCACAAAGCCAGGTTTGTTTGAGCCAGAAAGGTATATTTCCCGAGAAGAAATGGCTGTGGCCTTTGCCCGGGCCCTTGAATTGGCTGGAATCGGGCCAAGTCTGGGAGAGGGCCAAGTCGACTCGCTGCTGGGCGTGTACAGGGATTCGGCTCAGGTGGCACCATGGGCAAGGAGGGCCCTTGCCTCGTGCATGGTGAGCGGCATAATGCAGGGCCGACCAGGCCTTGAGATAGCTCCAAAGGATATGGCCAGTCGGGCAGAAGCTGTCACAATGGTCAAGAACCTTCTGCAACGGCTTGGCCGGCTTTGAGAAGAACTCGTGGGTGGGCATTTGCCCACCCTTTGCGGCCGAGCAAGTGCCCATACCGGGGGGCGAATCTGTGAATGAGGCGAACACTTGTGCTTCTAACCCTGCTTTGGGCCGTGTGCCTGGCGAGCCTTCCCCCGTGTGCACTGCGCCAGGAGCCCTCAGGGCTTGCAGCAAGTCCCAGCCAAGGCCAGGCTGAGGCCCCAACAGTCATGCGGCAGGAAGTGGTCTTCAACCAGGCACAAAGGTCAGCAGGGGTGCTGGTACAAGTCGCGGTGGTAGGCATCGACGGGGAGTTGCTGGTTGCGCCAAGGGAAGTACGCCTGGACCCTGCCGGCAAATGGGGCACAACTGCCCTGGGAGCCCTGGACGCTTCAGGGGCAACCTTCAAGCTATCTCAGCGCTATCCGGATTTCGTGGAGGAAATCGGCGGTCAACGAAATCGGGGTCAGGCTGGATGGATGTACTCGGTCAACGGAGAAATCCCCATGGTATCTGCAGGCCGAAAGCAACTTAAAGCAGGAGACAAGCTCATCTGGTGGTACAGCAAAAGCCCGGGACAAGCCCCGCCTTCCTGGGACCAATTGCTCGGGGGTGGTAAACGGTGATGTCCCTTATCTACCGGAACAAGGGTAGCTTTCTCCAGCGCCTGCACACCGGCGTGCTTGCTGCCTACTTGGGCGCTCTTTTCGTTACTCCGGTGCTTTTCGACCACCCCCTCGCCCTGGCCACACTCTTAGGCCTGGAGCTGGCCGTGGTGGTCACTGCTCACTTCTGGGAGGAATGGAAGTCCACCCTGCCTGCAAGCGTGTGGACAGTAACCACCATCATAGCGCTGAATTTGCTTTTGTCCCGGGCTGGCCACACGACGTTGCTGGCCATTGGCCAGCTCAAGTTCACCCTTGAAAGCTTGTGCTACGGGGCTGCAATGGGGTTAAGGCTGGTCACCATGTTTACCGCCTGCTGGTTGGGAAGCGTGACAGTGAACCCCGACAGATTGCTGTCCTTGGTGTCAAAAGCTGCCGGGAAACTGGCGCTCATTGGGGCCCTGGCAACCAGGATGGTCCCCTTAACCTTCGAAAAGCTGAACCAAGCACAGGAAGCCCTTGAGGCCAGAGGTGTAAGCTTCCATGAAGGGAGGTTTCTTGAAAAACTCAAAAGGAGCACCTGGCTCCTGGACGTACTGGTATTTGCAGCCCTGGAATCGAGTCTTGACATCGCAGAAGCAATGTTTTGCCGGGGGTTTGGGTGCAGCCCACGGTCCCGCTACGCCCGTGAGGTATTTGCAGAAGCGGATTTTGCTTGCTTGGCCGCCACGATGATTGGGCTTGGTTTGGTGATCCTGGCCAAGCTTCAGGGAGCAGGTAGCTACCAGTACTTCCCTCGAATGGCACCTGTAAGCGCTGGTTGGTCGCCCTTATTCCCTTGCGCGGCCGGTGCTTACTTGTTTCCAGTGGCTTTGGCATGGGGGTATAACCTTTGGCTGTCTTTGTACTGGAAGACGTGACTTACTGGTATCCCATGAGCAGGGAACCCGCCCTCAGACGGATCAACTTGGCAATCAATCAGGGTGAGCTGTTGCTCGTGTTGGGAAGGTCAGGATCGGGCAAGTCATCCCTGGCCCGGCTCCTGGCAGGACTTATACCACGCTTTTACGGGGGCCGCCTTGAAGGCAAGGCGCTTTTTCATGGAAAAGACCTTACTCAGGTGGACCCGCGGACGTTTGCCAGATCAGTTGGGATAGTCTTCCAGGACCCAGAAAGGCAGCTCCTGGCCACCTCAGTGGAATGGGAGATCGCCCTTGGACTGGAAAACCTGGTTTTGCATCAACAAGAGATCCTTCGTCGGGTCGCCGAGACCGTAGAGTTCTTCGAGCTCGATCCCTTTGAGGGTCAGCTCACTCCCAGCCTTTCGGGGGGGTACAAGCAAAAGCTTGTGCTTGCTTCGGTGATGGCGATGGGGCCTCAAGTGCTGATACTGGACGAGCCCACTTCCCAGCTGTCACCAAGGGAGGCAGAAGAGCTTCTTGGCTTTGTGGAGCGGCTCAACCGGGAAATGGGCTGTACCGTAGTGCTGATAGAACAACGAGTGGAGCGCTGTTTTCACCTGGCGGATAGGGTTGCATTTATGGAGAAGGGTGGCATAGCCGCATGGGGCAACCCCCAGCAAATGGCCACTTGGATCGCAAGGAACTGCCCAGAGTTCGCGCCGCCCGTTGCCAGGTTTTTCGTTTCCCTGGGAATTGAGCCGGCACCCCTGACGATTAGCCAGGGAAGGAAGGTCCTCGCAGAGCTGGTAGAGAAGGGACAGGTCACATGGCGGCACTCCAACTCGGAAAGCTGCCCCGCCAAACCTGGGAAAGGCATGTGCCTTGCAAGGCTTGAACACGTTTGGTTTGCCTACCACGGAGGTCCAGCAGTGCTCAAGGACTGTAACTTCCAGGTGTATGAGGGAGAATTCACAGCCATCGTTGGCGAGAACGCCGCTGGCAAGACTACCCTTCTTAAGAACCTAGTGGGCCGTCTCAAGCCCACAAGGGGCAGAGGTCTGATCATGGGGAAAGATACCCGATCAATGCGGGTGGCAAACCTCGCTGAAGGCGTGGCCCACCTTTCCCAGGACCCAAGCCCGTACATCTTCCAGAACACGGTGGAGAACGAGCTCAAGTTCACCCTGTCCAGCATTGGATTACGGGACGACGGGGTGGTGAACGAAGTGCTCACTCGACTGGGCTTGACCCACTGCCGTCTGGCAAATCCCCGGGAGTTGAGCAGCGGGGAGCGCCAGAGGGTGGCGCTGGCCTCACTGCTGGTAGGCAAACCGCGCCTGTTGGTGCTGGATGAGCCCACAAGGGGCTTGGACCCATGCCTCAAGCATGAGCTAGGTCAAGTGTTGAAAGCAATTGCAGCTGAGGGTGGAGCTGTAGTGCTTGTGACCCATGACGTGGAGTTTGCGGCAGAACACGCCCAAAGCGCAGCCCTTATGCACAGGGGAAGGATAGTCTGCCAGGGCGATGTCAGAGAGGTGCTGGGCAAGTCCATGTTCTATTGCCCTCAAATCCCTCGGCTGTTGAAGGGTTATTGCGACGACGCAATCACTCTGCGCGAGGCGATGAACTCAGTTGCCAGGAGGTGGTAGTCGGTGTTGTCCGGTGGAGACCTGGCCACTACCAGCCTGTTTTGTGTGCTGACCGTGCTGCTCGCGTGGTTTTGGCTATTCGAGCGTTCGGCTGTATCGTTGGGGGAAATGAGCGCAATTGCTGCCCTTGGAGCGGTAGCTGCCGCACTGCGTGTGCCCTTTGCAGGTTTGCCCAGCGTTCAACCTGTCACCTTCCTAGTCACGGCATCTGGATACGTTCTGGGCAGCAGAGCTGGCTTCCTCATAGCCTGCGTGGCTGTGGTGGTGTCCAACTTCTTCCTGGGCCACGGGCCATGGACGCCGTGGCAAATGGTGGCATGGGGATTGGCTGGCGCCCTTGCAGGGAAGCTGCGTGGCGCAGGTTACCGAGCACCCATGTTGCTGTGCACTGTCTGGGGATACCTTTTTGGATGGATCATGAATTTCTGGTTCTGGGCAGCTTTCCTGCAGCCCCGTACTTTATATTCCTTCGCCGCCGCTTGCCTCGCCAGCTTCTGGTTGGACACCATGCATGCGCTGGGAAACGCCCTGCTTTGGGCCCTCTTCGGGCGACGGCTCCTGGGAATCCTGGAGAGGTTCCGGCCTCGAATGTAGTCAGTCCCAAACGATTGCCGGGGACAATAAGCGGAACCGCGCTTCTACGCAGGAGGCTGCATCCCAGCGTCTGCAACCCCCGGATTCCGGTGGTGAAGACCAAGGAAGTAGCCCTGTCCGTACCTGACCGCCAGTATGCCTTACGATATCCACAAGCTCCCTTGTTTTGATCCTCTCGGCAATCACCTCTATGGAAAGCCCCCCATCAGCTTCAATATACTCCCCACGATCATCATGGTGTCACTGCTGCGGTTCATTTCCCCGGACCAAGCCTCCCTCGAGCTTCGCAAAGTAACAGCCCAAATAGCGCAGGTACGTAAAGGAGGAAAAGCCTCCTTCGAAGTCCTCCACGGCCAGCCGAACTCCAAGGTCAGCCATTTCCCTGGCAAACGCCTTAACCGCAGCTAGCCCGACTTGCGCACCCTGACCACCGTTTTGGGCTATTTCTGCCCTTTTTGAAGCCGCAAACCTTTAGAATTCTAGGGGCCATGTTCGAAATGGCCAAATTGGTGACTACTAGTGTGGCGGTTGGGTATTGCCATGGCGCGTGTGATGTGTTAGTAGAGTGGCATGTACATTCAAAAACAGTCCGCAAGACAAAAGACGGCAAAGAGTACGTGAACTACCTCCTGGTGGAATGTGTCTCCA
>JBNARI010000047.1:0-7891 GCA_049718765.1 Bacillota bacterium
CCTCCCCAGGCGCCTCCTCCTTCTCCATCCCAAAATCTACACAACGATGCCTCACAAATCCCCCTACCTCGTGAAATGTGCCCGGATCCAACAACAGCTCTATCCGCTCCCGCGCCGTCAGCTTCCCACTCTCATGCTGCTTCGCTATCCGCTTCTCTCCACCACCTAACTCTACCCTCTTCCTCCGTTCCCTAAGCTCCAATAGCTTCTCCTCTATGGCCATAGTTGCACACTCACCTCTCAACGACCAGGATTCACGACGAGGGAGTCATCCCACACGTCGCAGATTTTCCGGCGGACCCTCTCTCATTCTTTAAAGTGGTTTTCACCTCCCTCGGTTTATCTGGAAAGACGTCCCTTATCAACGGTTGGATCAGGAGAGGCACGTCACGTTATCCCCGGAATCCGATGAAAGCGATACTCGGCTTCCAACACAGCTTAACCGCTGCACTTGCTCACCGCCACGCCAACGTTTCACCTTCCGAGCTACTTTTTTCACTCTTGAAATAGCGACTCCATCCAATTCATGGACCGTGAAGTTTACGAAAAGACCTCCAGCAGCTGCACCCTGACCATCCAAAGCGCCTCCCCAGGTCCTCCCCGTAGAGTGGCGTTGCACCTGGAAGCGCGCCTGCGGCCGCCCCACCACAGCTTCCCTTCTTCCAGAACAACTGACATGCCGCATGCCGCAAACCTTTTTGCTGGGGACTATCGTTGCCCTTTGTCCCCCATCCCGTCCACTTCCTCTTTCATCACTTGCTCCACGGATTGGCCCCGTACTGTCAATGCCGTCACCAGGATGCCACCTTGATAGTACCCATGAGCTGCTCAAGGCTCACGCTCATCCAATCAGCAAATGCCTCGAGGAAGGCATTCCCCATGCCGCCCTATTCTCCATACGATGCTGTCAGGCGCGGTTACCTCTTTTTCTTGACTCCACCCTCAAGTTCCACAATCTTTGAGACAAGCCCGTTAATAACAGCCTCTACTACTTGACTACGTGGCGCTTTTTCAAAGCCTCGACTTCTTCAGCCGCGTAACCCAGCAAGCCTACCAATACTTCCTCCGTGTGTTCCCCCAAGAGCGGCCCATGATCCCTCACTTCACCCGGAGTGTCCGAAAGCCGATACGGGCTGCCCACAATCTTGATCTTTCCAACACGGGGTTGGTCAATTTCCACGATCATTCCTCGATAGTTTATGTTCGGATCTTCCACTACCTTGTCTATAGTGTTGATTGGTGAGTACGGTAACCCATGCTGCTCGAATATTTCAAACCACTCCCGGCTAGTTCTAGACCTGATCACCTCAGATAAGAGCGGTATGAGGTCCGCCTTGTTTTCACACCTCAACGGATTCGTCACAAACCTTGGGTCTTCGATAAGTTCCTCCTTACCAATTGCCCTACAAAACTTCGTCCAAAGGCTATCGTTTCCTATGGGTATTGCGATCCAACCGTCACTTGCCTCGAAGGCTTGGAAGGGGGTTATGGTAGGGTGAGCAGTACCAAGAGGCTTTGGTATTTCTCCAGAAATCGTATATCGAACAATCGCGTTTTCTAGAATATACACGAGGCTGTCGACCATCGATATATCAACGTGCTGCCCCTTGCCCGTCTTCTCACGATACCACAGGGCAGCCATAATACCTATGGCTGCTTCATGCCCAGCCACAATATCTCCCACCGACGTGCCAACTCTGCAAGGAGGCCCGCCTTCTGGACCAGTCACGCTCATGAGGCCACTGTACGCCTGCGCCGCCAAGTCATAGGCTGGCCTGGAATGGTATCCCTCTAGGGAGTCGTGCCCAAACCCACAAATCGAACAATAGATTATGTCCGGTTTGATCTGCTTCAACTGTTCGTAAGAAAACCCCAGCCTTGCCATCGTACCGGGCCTAAAGTTCTCTACCACCACGTCCGAAACCTTCACCATCCTTCTGAATATTTCCTTCCCTTCAGGTGTTTTCAAATCAACGCAAACACTTTTCTTGTTTCTATTCACGCTAATGAAGTATCCACTCTGCATATTGCATCCCTGGGCCTCTGCAACAAATGGCCCAAACTGCCTTGAATCATCTCCCCCAGGAGGCTCAACCTTGATCACTTCCGCGCCAAGGTCTGCCAGAATCATGGTGCAGAACGGCCCCGCCAACACGTGCGTTAAGTCAGCTACTCTGATGCCTTCTAGCGCTTTCCCTTTCTTGCTCATCTTTTTCCCCCCACAGCAGGTACAGAACTGGTTTGACCTACCAAAAAGAAAAGCCTCAGCACACATTCGTACTGAAGCACTTCACACAGTCACGTAATCACTCTGTGCAAACCAAATCCCCATCACATACAGGCTAACATGTATGGCACTGCTGACACTATTTCTCTCGATTGCTGCCATTCACAGCGGCTCCACAGCATCCTGTGAAGCCGCTTTGCAGATTATATCATAACCCCTTCAGCACCCACATCATCCCCCAGCCACTACCGGCAACACCTCAAGCTCTTCGCCTTCATTCAACGGCTGGTCCAAATGCTTGAGTACTCCTCCACTGATTGCTCCCATTACTTCGTGCACTGGAATTCCCAACAAGCGGAGCGCATCAGCAACGTTGCTTCCTGGAGCCACCTCAACTACGTGAGTGCTAGCCTTTCCTGGAGCGTAAGCTTCAAGTCCTCCTTTCAGTCTCAGGCGTACCCGCAACATGTGGGTGCTCTTGGCCTCCATTAGTTGGGCACCCCCGGAACATCTTTTGCCAACCAATCGAGTCCCAATTCCTTCAATCTGGCAGGAGTCGGTATGCCCTCAGTGTCCCAACCTCTCACCTCATAGTAGTCGGCTAAGATCCTCCCAAGATGCGGCAAACTTCCTGCAGCTCGTCCTGTCCGCCTGTCGTGAGTGAGAAGTCGCGGCGGAAGCATGTCATCTTTACGACTGATTCCCAGGCGAACATTGTACATGCGCTTCAGATTGTGCAACTTCTCGCCAATCCTGAGGACGTCTTCGCTTGACATATCCCAACCCATTACTGAGTTCGTCCAGTCAGTTAGGAACTCAGGGCTTATCCGCCCGCGCATCAGGAACTTGCACAATCCCAGTGCGTTGAAAACGTCCATGAAATCCTGCATCTTTGCAGCAATGGCACCCTTCAACTCTGTCCCATGTGGATCAATTTTCAAAGGATCGAAACCAATTAGGTTAGCTGGAAACGTCCCACCCTCCAGGAAGTACGTCAGTCCCTCAAGGTGACATCCTCCGCGGTTGGCAGTAGCGTAGTTCCCAGCCATGCTAGTGAATGCCCTGGGATCGTGATACGCCACTTCGAGCCCCTTGCAGTCTACTGAGAACTCTCGAGCCAACCCTCCCAAGGTATCTGCGAGTTTCCGGGTACCGTGGCAGAGCGCTTCTCCTATTCCCTCTCGATTTGCAATCATGGGTAGGACTTTTAGCACCGCCTCCCCGTTACCCCAATAGAGCCCAAGTTCTTCAGACCCTGGCAACGGCATTCCTCGCTCTGTCAGCTCCATGGCCATGGCAATTACGCTGCTTGTGGAAATCGTATCCAGTCCTAACCTATTACACAAGTCGTTGGCGGCAGCAATGTAATGCATATTGTCAATGAGCAACATCGATCCAAACCCAGCGCAAGTCTCATACTCAGGGCCGTGGGCAACCGTTCCCGTATATGGACCTACCTTAACTGTCACAACTTTACCGCACCTTATGGGGCATGCCCAGCAGGCATAGTGCTCCACCAATATTTCTTCGGCTTGCGCTTGACCACTGATTCGAGCAGCCTTTTCTGTCCAAGAGCCAAGTGTCCAATTCTTGATTGGCAGGTCACCGTTGGCTTCCACTCCCGGAATCCCACCAGCAGTACCGAAGTCAGACAAAGCTTTAGCAAACTGCTTCAACAGCTCGCTGGCTTGCCTGTTTCGATCAGTGAGAGAATCGGGTCTAGCCACGCCAGGTCTAGAGCTGCCCCGGACCGCAATAGCCTTGACCTTTTTCGATCCCATAACAGCTCCCATTCCGCATCGACCAGCAGCCCTAGAATCGTGCCCACCGAACATGATGCTTGCAATCTCCACCATATTTTCTCCTGCAGGTCCTATGCAACCTACCTCCGCCTTGGGATCGGTCTCTGACCTAACAACTTCTGCCGTCTCATAAGTCTGCTTTCCCCAAAGTGCCTTCGCAGACCTAACTTCAACCTTTCCATCGCTAACCCAAATGTATACAGGCTCTGGAGCTTGGCCCAACAGAATCACGCCATCGTAGCCAGCAGCCTTGAGCTGCTGGCCCCAAAATCCTCCAACAGTTGATTCGCCCCAAATGCCAGTCAAAGGCGACTTTGAGCAAACGGAGACTTTGCAACTAGTTAGAACGGGAGTTCCTGTCAACAAACCAGCAATTATTATCAACGGGTTTTCCGGTGACAACGGGTCGACTTTCCAGTCAAACTCAGAATACAAGATCTTTGCTCCAAGCCCACTTCCGCCAAAGTATTCGCGCCATGTCTCTTCCCCTACAAACCTGGTATCCACTTTGCCCGTACTCAGGTCTATAACGGCCAGCCGACCATTTACGCCATACACATTGGTTACCCCCTTTTCGTCCCTTTTGCCTCAAACCCGACCGCCACTCACAAGCCCGCATCACAGCGCTTTTCGGTAAAGCTCCAAGATGTCTTCTTTGGTGACCACCCGCGGTGCATTGCCTGGACTGCCACTCGCAAGGGCATCGTCAGCCATCTTCGACATCTTTTCTATGAACTTATCCCGATCGATGCCGAGCCCTGTGATGCTAGGTATCTGGAGGTCTTTACACAGCTGCTTGATAGCTTCCACAGCTTTCTCCGCTGCCTTCCAGGTTGGAAGACCCTTCACGTCTTCACCCATTAGCTCTGCAATGTCCGCAAACTTCTCTAGACTTCCAACCATGCAGAATTCCATACACACTGGCAGGAGTACCGCATTGGATATTCCGTGCGGCACGTGGAACAACGCACCAATCGGCCGTGACATCCCATGTACTATTGTAACTGAAGCGTTTGAGAAAGCTATTCCCGCTTCGAGTGACCCAAGCATCATCTCAGAACGGGCCACAACATCATCGGGAACGGCCCAGGCTCTTCTTATGTTCTTTGCAATTCTGCGGATCGCAGACCGAGCAACTGTATCCGTAAATGGGTGTGAGCGCTTTGAAATGTAGGCCTCAACCGCATGGGTAAAGGCGTCCAGACCAGTTGCAGCAGTAGTTTTTGGTGGCGCACTGAACGTGAGCTCAGGATCGTCAATGGCAACTTTGGGCACTATGAAGGGGCTCCCAATCAGCATCTTGACATCCCTGACCGTATCCGTAATTATTGTGAACTTTGTTGCTTCGCTCCCCGTCCCTGCTGTCGTTGGGATGGCTATCACAGGGGGAATAGGCACCTCAACTTTGTTTTGGCCCATGTAGTCAACAATTGACCCGCCGTTGGTAACAAGTATTCCAATAGCCTTGGCAACATCAATTGGACTCCCACCACCGAGTGCCACCAGGACATCGCACTTTTCTTCACGATATAGGGTAACGCCTTGGTCAACATGAGCTAGCGTGGGTTCAGTGTCTACTTTGGCATAAACGACAGTCTCGACTCCCTGTTCCTCGATTCGTTTCTTTGCGGCATCAACGTAACCGAGCTTCGCCATAACGCTGTCGCTGACCAACAATGCTTTTTTCCCGAACTTCTTAACCTCTACACCCACCGACGACGCCGCACCCAGCCCGTACAATATGAGCTCTGGAGTCCTTACTTCGCACGCCTTTTGCCACATCATGATTCTTTACCCCCTTTTAGGTTTTATCTGAAGAACCATAGCTTCCTGTGCACAAAACTACTCTACGGGACTCAAAGGCCAAGCATGCAAAGGGGTATGACAACCGCAAGGGCTATTGTTGGTATAACCAACTGAGTCATTGCAATGTCAAAGTACCCTTCTTTATGGGTAAGGCCACAGATTGTAAGCAACGTAATCTGGGCTCCCTGGTGAGGCAAGGTATCCAAAGTACCTGCCGCAATGGAAGTAATTCTGTGGATGTACTCTGGCCGTACGCCGAGCTTCAGGTAAGTATCCTTCAACGCTTCTAGGGCAACGCTCATCCCACCAGAAGCCGACCCTGCTGCACCTGCAGCAATGGCAACAGTAACAGCCACAAAGATAAGCGGATGCATGTGGAACTTGTTCAAAGAATTGATGAGCGTCGCGTAGCCGGGCGTCGCTCTAATGGCACCAGCAAAGCCAGCAACCAGTGCAGTGTTCAGTATGGCCATCGCTGAGTTGGACCCACCCCGATTAAGTACTTTGACCCAGTTGTGATAATTTCCTCCATACTTCCAAAGCAGGCACAGGCCGAGTAAGATTCCAACAAACACTGCCGTTTCCACTGCAAGCTTCACCACGTTGAACAGAATAAGCACCACAGCTGGCGGAATCACTGCTATCCATGGATTAGGCAGTTCAGACTCGCTCTTGCCTTTTCCAGCTGCCAGTTCCTGTGGCCCTTCTGACGAGAAACTCAGGCCTCGTGCAATGTAAAGTCTGGTCCGCCATTCAAGATACAGGAAGATCAACACAAACTGTAGAACGCCAGATACAATGCCTGGCACCAGTGCTGCTGTGGAAGGTGTACCAAGGTAGCGCATTGGAATGACGTTTTGTATTGCAGGCGTGCCGGGACTGGTCATAGACCACGTCCACGTTCCAGCAGAAATTGCAGCAGGTATTATCCTCTGAGGGAGATTTGCTTCTTTGAAAAGATACCAAGTTATGGGATACATGGCAAAGAAGATGACAAAACCACTTATTCCACCGTAGGTCAGAAGACCTGTGATCGTCATCACCATCGAAGCTGCCCATGCACCTTTGGTGACCTTAAGCAACGCTCGTGCAATGGACTCTGCTGCTCCTGTTTCTTCGTAGATCGCACTGAACAGTGCGCCAAGAAAGAAGATGAGGAAATAGTTCTTGAAGTAACTCGCCGCAGTCTCCATATATGGGCCTGCCAGTGTCTTGAAAACTGGAACTCTTGCCAGCACGAGAGCAACCAGACTAATAAGTGGACCTAGCACTACGGCACTCCACCGCTGATACGCTAACCATGCAAAGAGAATCAATGCTAACGGAAGCACTAATACGTCCACGTAGTGTTCACCTCACTCAAAGTGGCTGGGATGTTCACGGCTAGTCAGTACCCTATTGAAAAATCACCTCACCCCCTCTCTTAGGGGCTGATAACAAGACCTATGTACCGCGTCCTAAGAGCTTCACATGTTGGTAGCCAAAAAACAAAGCCCTTCTGAAGAAACTTCAGTCGGGCCTCACTCAGTCACACTCTCGCGCAGCCCCTATGCTGTGCACTCACTCTTTCACGCAATCTCAGTTGTACCCAGAGCACAGACAATTGCCTTTTCTGATTTTTATATTACGACCTCCCGCTCAAAATTCCTTCTCAACTCTGATTTTTATTTTTGCACTTGCAATTAGCAACAAACTGTCAACTGATTATGGCCTTTAACTTTCTTAGTCCAACCTCCTCCAGAATCCCCCCTGCAGCGGCGAATGATAGGCTTAATTTTCAAAGCACCTCCAGCTGCTCTTTCCATCGAAGAACCCCGGCGGAACCTCTCCTACCACCTGTGCTCTGCTTCCAAGCAAATCTAACCCAACTTCCGCACCATTAATACATAATCCCAACTAGGGTGCATTTTCGTTTGAGCCATAGTCACTATGTGGGCTTGACCCACGTTTTATTCGGTTTCATTGGCTCTGTCGGTATCCCCAGAGCGTTGTAAATCTCCACATGCTCCGGCTCGGGAGTCGTCGCCCTCCGCAGCTTCAGCACCCTCCCGTCTGG
>JBNARI010000048.1:0-7766 GCA_049718765.1 Bacillota bacterium
AGGGACGGAAAAACGCCGGGAAGCAGCCCTAGAGCCGAAGGCCCGAACCGGGGAGATGTGGACCTCCCCGCCGTTATGGGAGTACTGGGCTGGCCAGACGGTGAAGGAGGTAGCCGTCGGCGATGAAGGTTTTCAGCCTGAGCCTGCACAGCGAGTACCTGGGTACAAAGCTAAGGTTGTTTAGCGTTGTATAGGGAAAGTTGACCTCTAACTGGCTTGGAGCCCTCTTCACCGCAAGGGTTGCTCCTTGTCAAACAAACCGCTAAGCTTGGGTTAACGACACTGCTCAGGGAGGGTATCGCTGTGGCACAGGCAATACAGCTAGGACTCAAAGGCTTAGAAGTCTGGCTGCTGGAATCTGGCGAGGACCTGCAGGAAAGCCTGGAGAGGCTAGCCATGCAACGTGGAGTGCACAGCGCAGTGCTGCTGTCTGGTTTCGGGTCCCTGGCCACTCTGACCGTCAGAAACCCGGCAGGCGACCAATTCCCGCCACCAATGCAATCCAAGACTGAAGCGGGTCCCTTCGAGTTGCTATCCATTACGGGCACCATAGGTGAAGTAGCAGTGAAAGGGGATACAGTTCACGGCAAAGTGCATGCACACATAGCTGTTTCAGGCAAAGACGGCAGGGTGCTGGGAGGCTCTATTACAGTGGGTTGTAAGGTTTTCTGGAAAGTACAAGTCAACGTTGCGCTCACTCTACCCCGTGAGGCAAGCTGAGTGAGTTGCTAGCCTGGCCCGCCTTATTATAAGTTTAGAACTATGAAGAAGCGAAACACCTCATGGGGAAAGTTTGCTACCTGGTACCATCAGTTGTTGGAAAACACTGAAGGCACGTACCAGAAAGAAGTCATATTGCCCAACCTGCTCCGGCTCATGCAAATCCACCAGGGAGAAGTAGTCCTAGACTTGGGGTGTGGCCAAGGATTTTTCTGCCGGGCCTTCCACAATGCTGGAGCTAAAGTGATTGGTGTTGATCTGTCCAGTGAGCTCATCGAACTGGCCAGGAAGGTCTCGCCCGCAGTAATAGAGTACCATGTGGGCCCGGCCGAAAACCTCCCTTTCCTAGCACCTGCTACCGTCGACAAGATAGCTATCGTGCTGGCCGTCCAGAACATCGAAGACCTGCATGGTCTGTTTTCCGAATGTGCTCGGGTACTGAAATCTTGGGGCAAGGTTTTCATCGTTATGAACCACCCGGCCTTTCGTATACCAGGTTCAAGCGGCTGGGGCTGGGATCAGGCGAATAACGTGATTTACCGGCGCATTGACAAGTATATGTCAGAATCTCGAGCAAAGATAATAATGCACCCAGGGCTAGACCCCAAGTCCTACACCCTGTCCTTCCACAGGCCGTTGCAGTACTACTTCAAGCTGCTCGCTAAGTACGGTTTTGCCGTGACCCGGCTGGAAGAATGGATCTCACACAAGAAGAGCCAACCTGGCCCCAGAGCTGAGGCCGAAAACTCCGCAAGAAAGGAAATACCTCTGTTTTTGTTCCTCGAAGCCACCAAAGTGGTGTTCCCTAGTGCTGGAGCAGGCGAAGCCCGTTAGCACTTGGTGGGTCTTTCACCTCAGGAAGCTCTTGCCCACCTCGAAGCGGATCTTCTTTCATGACTGGCCTGTGAACCTCAAGCCAAGGCAATTATCGCCAGCTCAAGACCCTGCCTTGCCAGCACCGGTTGTAACTATCCGGGGACGAGGTTTGTAGTAGTCGACGCTAAGCAGCTCCCTGGACACTTCTTTGCCATCCTTCAAGATAACGCGGTAAGCTCTGGATCTGTAACCGTAAGCGCCTTTCTCCTCCTTCTTGAAGTCCTGCGGCTTCGTAGGATCCACTACAGTCTGAGTGGGAAACTCGATCCGCTCAAGCACCTCGCTGATTATCCTTACCGCCTGCCCTGGCGGGGCATCCCCGAACACTTTCGCCGTGATAACACCCTCCCGAGCCGCACATTTGAGCACCACGTGGCAGTTTAAGGTGTTCTTGAGCACTAGGTCCGGGCCATTCCACGCGACAGTCGCATCCCTGCTCAGGGGCACATAATCCACTGCAAAGAAGTGGTTGTGTCTCTCCACCACCTTGAGATTTGCAAGGAGAACAGCGTTGTAAAGGGTGGAAGATACCTGGCAGATTCCTCCGCCTATACCCGGAACTACTCTCCCCTCCAGGAACACGTTGGCCTCCTGATACCCACCTGATTCGTCCCGCGGTCCCACCACAGCGTTGAAGCTGAAGACCTCGCCAGGAGCAAGCAACAAACCATCTATCTTGGAGCATGCAATCTTGATGTTCTCAGACCTTTTCCCATCTTCTTCATATCGAGTGGAATACGAGCCGATGAGCTTCCTCACACCCAGGGCCATTACTTTCTTTTCGGTCATTTCTGGTAGCACCTTAGACAGAGGAACGACCACGCGCTGGGGAATCGAATACCATTTGCCGCCGTTCAAGAGGACGTCCTTCAGGGATTCGGACTCCAGGATTGCCCCTGCCACTTCTTTCACTATCGACACGCTATCATCTGGCCCGATTTCTAGCTTAGCCGGTACCGGCTCCTTTTCGACGGCGCGCTTTATGTGGGACATCACAATGCTCCATTGGTTCTCGTCAAGCGTGACAACTAGAGGCAGCTCCCCAGGCTGTTTAGCGAAACGCCACCACAGCACAGGCTGCACTTGAGCAAGAGTGGCGTCCACAAGCGGCCTTATCCCCAGTTCCTCTAATCCCACTTTGAATTCGCTCGACCCTGCCTCCAGAACCAGGTTGCGTTGGCCCCATTGGAGCCATGCCTGAAGTTTATCCTTCGCCTCCTCGTAGGAAAGACCGCCCACGTCCACCCCAACTATTCTCGTGCCCACCGGGAGCCTGCTGCCGCTGGCACTTACCACTGTGCCTGCAGCACCCACAATTAGCAATACCAGGAGGCAAGCCAGTACAGACAGTCTGGTCCTTTGCTTTCGGCGCTTCTTGTTGCGTTCCACCCTACTCGGGGGCATCACTCCAACACCTCGCCTGAAAAGCCCTGGCCAAGCTCCCTTCGCAGGGCAAGTCTGGCTCTGTTGAGCCTGGACTTCACAGTGCCCACTGGACAGCCCAGCACCGAAGCAATCTCCTCGTACTTCATTCCCTTCACGCTGTGCATGATTATCACTCCACGGTACTCGGGTCGGAGTCTCCCCAGGGCAGAGCGCACAGCGCTCCTCAGTTCCATTCTCTGAACCCACTCATTTGGGTCTGCATCAAGTGCAATTGGCTCCCACATCACTTCGTCTAAAGAACAGAACTTTATCTTGGCCTTCCTCCGAAGCTTATCAATAAACACGTTATTCGTGATCCTGAATACCCATGATGAAAACGAGCAGGCTCCCTTGAAGTTCCTGATCGAGGATACAACCCGCAGCATGGCTTCCTGAGAAAGGTCTTTGGCCTCTTCGGGGTTCCGAGACAGGTAGTATGCGAGAGAGTACACCTTCCCTTGATATGCTTCGACAAGCCACTCCAGAGCCACCGAATCTCCGGACAATGCCCTCTGCAACGCTTCTTGGGTGCCCATGGTTAATCCCTCCACTGTCCAGACTAATCGGAGGGAAGGCACCTCCGCTATTGACTCAAGTGCTTACGTTGTGTAAGCATTTTCGCTTACCACGGCCCCGCTTCTTCACGGAGCAATGGTATCACCGCGGTGACTCGGGTCCCTTCACCAACCTTTGAGCGTATTTCCAGCCTGCCACCGGCAATTTCCGCCCTCTCGATCATGCTGGAAATACCCAGCTTGCCGCGCCGTTGCAGCTCACCAGTGGAGCATGGCCAATTGAAACCTTCGCCATCGTCCTCTACCAAGAGGATTACTTCCTCAGCACCGGTTGCTAGTTGCAGAGTCACGTTCTTGGCTCTCGCATGTCTTCCAGCATTGTTGAGCGCCTCTTGCGCAATGCGGAAAAGCGTTGCCTCAACGCCCTGAGGAAGGCGCCTTGGATACTGTACATCCACCCGCACAGCCAAGCCGAACGTGCGACTGGCCTCGTCAGCAAGCCACTCGAGCGCAGGGCCAAGCCCTAAGTCATCAAGCACAGGCGGCCGCAAAGACCGTATAAAACTTCTAAGGTTGTCAATCGTCTGGCATAGCAGGCTTTCAAGTTCCCTTAGCCTTCGCTGCAAAGTAGGCGAGTCAGACACGCTTGCCTTACAGAGCTCCAGCCTTCTAGACAAAGCCACCAGGGCCTGAGCAGTATCGTCGTGCAGCTCTCGAGCAATCCGCCTGCGTTCCTCCTCCTGAATCCTGGTGACCAACGCAAGGTAATCTTTCATTTCCGTGATCTTCTTCTTTGAAACCAATACCTCACGCTCCATGGCCCTTTTCTCAGTAATGTCCCTGGCAATCCCATATTGACCACAGAACTGCATCTCCACAAAGCTCAAAGCTGCCCTCACATCGAGCGCCACAATCCTGCCATCTTTCGTCACTGCTTGCCATTCGTACTCCGCAGTGGTGCGCCCACTTTTCTTGCACAGTTCCAACGTCTCAAGAGTGGACTGCCAGCTTTCCTGCGTCAAAATCTCGCTGAAATACCGCCCTATCAACTCTTCTGGAGCATAGCCCAGGATTTCATTGACCCTGGAGTTCAGGAACGTGAACCTGCCCAACCTATCAAGGCTGAACACCATGTCCAGTACGTTTTCCGTCATGGTGCGATATTTGGCCTCGGAAACGGCCAGTTCCTGGAATATCCTGGCCTTGGCTATGACCACTGCAGCTTGGTCTGCCGCCGCAACGAGGAGTGGTTCTTCCTCCCTTGCCAACCATTCTTGGGCAGGCGTCTCCAAGCCCAGAACCATGACCCCCACGACGCCGTCGTCAGAACGCATTGGTACCATTATGATTCTGGACAGCCAGGAAAGATCGATGATGTCCCGAGCAGCTACGGAGTTACCCGCAAGGCGCATGACACCCGGCCTTTGCATGTGGAAGCACTGCCAAAACACGCTTTGTGGAGTAATCCTCAGGGCAATCTTCTCGAAGCTTGCAGGAGGGTTCTTGCTGCGATACGCCACAGCTGCAGGAACCACGCTCTTTGCATCCTTGTCGTAGAGGAAAATGCTCACAACGTCAGCGCGAAACACAGCCATAAAGTAACGAGCTACTCTGCGAAGCAGCTCGTCGAGGCTAGGGCTACCTCGGGAAGTGATTCGCGCCAATCCAAGCAGCACTGTTGAGGATTTAACTGCCTGCGCCGTCACAGATGTCTATCCAGCCTTTCTTCGCAGCAGTGACCACAGCTTCAGTGCGCGATGCTACGTTTAGCTTGGCGAACATCCTGTAAAGGTGTACCTGAACTGTCCTAGCACTTATGCCCAGCTTAGCGCCAATCTCCTTGTTACTCAGCCCGCATGCTGCAAGCTTCAGCACTTCCAGCTCCCTCTGGGTTAGGGGGTTCCTCAAGCTCGCCTCAAAGCCACAGCTCGTTCTGGAAGCCCCCAGCGCGCGCTTCACCACCCGCGTCGTCACCGCAGGGTCAAGCACCGATTCTCCCCTGGCTACGGCCCTAATTGCAGCCACTAGTTCAGCACCCCGCGCGCTCTTCAGCAAGTAACCTGCTGCGCCTGAGTCCAACAGAGCAAACACATAGGGGTCATCATCGTAAGCAGTGAGCGCCAAGACCGCAGTAGATGGGCATATCTGCTTAATCCTCGCAGTAGCTTCTATGCCGTTCATACCCGGCATAGAGACATCCATGGTTACCACCATAGGACGCAAAGAAGCCGCCAGGCGCACCGCTTCCTCCCCATTGGCGGCTTCACCGACCACCTTTATGTCCGGATGTGACTCGAGCAGCTCCCTAGTGCCCTCTCTTACAAGGGCATGGTCGTCCACTAGAAGCACCGTAATTCGACTGCTGCTCACGCCGACTCACTTGCTTTGGAGAGCATTGCTAACAGCCTCGATGATGCCTTTTGAGGTGAAGGTAGCTCCTGAAACTGTGTCCACGTCCAGGGATTGCTTTGTAACAATCTGTTTCGGGATACTGTTAATTGCCGGGTCAGATATACCAGGAGTCTCGTTATGCTGCAGCACCTTGACTTCACGTATCTTACCGCCGCTAACTGTTACGCTCACCTTGATTGTACCATTCATGCCCTGCGCCTCGCCCTGATACGTCCCGTCTGGCACCTTGCTTATGTCTACGGGCGGCTTCTGTTCCCCTACTCCTAGTACCTTCTGCAGCTCTTCCAGAGCGTTCTTTACCGCCGAGGTAAAAGCCTTGGAGGAAATCGTAGCTCCAGACAGGGCGTCGATATCCTTACCAACGGTCAGAGGGTCGCTTGCCGTTTTGCCGAGAAATTGTTTTTGGAATGCTGGTGTTTCAATCCTTGCACCAAGTCCTGGCGTCTCGCTGTGGCTGAGTACCTTTACCCCAATGAGCTTCCCAGTAGAATCCACGCCCACTGTGAGCACGATTGGTTGGGACCCGTAGCCCCTTGCCTCAGCCACCGCAGCAGCTCCTACAACCTTCCCGTCTTTCAAAGCCTTGTAGAACGCCTTGTTGTCCAACTCCACCTTTTCAAACTGCTGCGCTTCTGGAACCACCGCCCTGAGCGAGGCGTTGAACTCCTCCACTGCCCGACGGTCGATGACGGGTTTCGTCACCGAGTATACCCATGCTAGGCTTCCCGCAGCTATTCCACATATGAGTGCAAGCGTAACTGCAAGCCTGAAGATGTCTTTCACTGCTACTCCCCCATTTCCCAGACACGGGTGGTTCAAAGCCCTCCTTATTATAACACCCCCAGAACTTACGCGCCCGGGCTGAGGCTACACTTCGCATCCCTCGCCCTTACCGGGATGCCCAATCCGCTGGATAGGTAACATCATAAAATAACAGTGCCCTGTCAGGTGTGCTAAACTTGATGCTTGTTCCCTTCGGTATATAAACGACATCTCCCTTAAAGCCCCTTAAGTTTTGTCGCCAACGATCATGTCCACGGTGCCTTCTAACGCGAAGTCAAGCGTCCAATCGAAGGTACAATTGCGCAACTCCATGACCCCCGCAGCCATGGAACACCCGTGAGCAGAGCCAACTTAGTTTGCAAGTCTAGCGTCAACTCCAGGCACTTGATCAAAAGCCTTCAGTCCCACCTCCGTTCCCTTAATCGGTATTACTCCTGGGCTTCCAACACACGGCTGGTTCTGATCCTGGCGCTGGGAAAGTACGCTCTGCACCGCACTCCGCACTACAACCTCAAGTTGTTCCCTATTCATGACAAGAAGCCACCTCTTATGAAGTGGCCACTTCCTCGTAGCTATCACCACATCAGCGTGGTGATTATTGGGACCGCGTTTTCCTGCAACAAACAAGTGGTAAACTAGACAACTCCAGCAGACGCCCTGTCTGAAGCACTCGCCCGATGCCAGGGCTTGCACGCCTCTTCAAAATGGCCCGCGAGTTGCCGAGTTCAAAGATCGTCTGGCCAGGTTCGGGTTCACCTACATCGAGCGCTATCTCAACGCCTATCTCAACGCCTTCGACGTGAAAACAGAAGTGGTGAACGGGGAAGAGCCGGTGCAGGATACGTTTTCAATACTTACACTGTTTTCCGCCAAGCTGTACGGGCCCCGGGCGCGGCAAAAGGTGAGTAAACCCGTTGACATGGTAACTGTGCCCCGCAGAATATACCCGGACAAGACGGCAGAGGATAGACTGGTTTCCTTCATGCGCCGTTTCCAGGCGGCCAAGCGCCCCATCGGCCCTTGTGGTAGCCCGCC
>JBNARI010000049.1:0-7580 GCA_049718765.1 Bacillota bacterium
ATCTACCTGGAGTCACTGGCACTGCTAAGGCCTTGTGGTCAGCAGATACTATCACGCTCAGTCCCCCCGAACTTCCGGAAAGCGCAGCCAGCATCATTTGCTCTCCCGGAAACACCTGTCTTAAGCACGTCATCCCGACTACTTTTTCTCTGTCCCTGGCAGCACCCGGTGCTATGGCGTGGGGATGAACGTATGCAACCTTTACGTCGCCAGGCCCAACCACGCTTAGTGGAGGCAAAGCCCTGGCGGCAACCACTACGGCTTCTACCTGGCTAAGGCTACTCACAAAGCCGTAAACCCAAAGGCCTAGGCTGATGGAAATCGAAAGCGAAATCCAAGGGTAGATTCTCCTCAGCTTGTTCATAAACACGGTTGGTAGGGGCCCAGGGGGTGCAAGGGGCGCCGGTAGTATTTTCCGTCTTCAAGGATCTCGTACCGTTTAGAGTTGCGCGCCTACCCTTTCCCTCCTTTCCGGCACGGGCACGAGATCCTTGTTCCCTGGGCCCTACCCCCAGGCCTGGTAGCATCTGCCATTCTACGACCTCGTCAGCCATGGGTCAACTGCTTTCGCGCGACCTTTTTCGACAAAGGACTACCTGCCAGGGCTGTATCATGGGGTCATGAAGCTTATGCGCAAGCATCTCGTCACAGCCACCCTGACAGTTGCTCTTGTCCTCTCCTTTTCTCCCAGTGTCACCTGTGCGAAAGATCCGGCGTACGTTGATATTTCGGGCCACTGGGCAAACAGGTACATTACTACGCTTTGGGAGGAAGACATTACCAACGGTTACCTGTATTCTTACTGGGTGGTTGTCAACGGGAGGTACCAGCGAAGAACGATCGCTTATTACTTTCCAGACTCATCAGTGACGCGAGCACAGTATGTTACAATGCTGGCAAAGACGTTCAGGTTGGAGCCGATGTGGGACGTATCTCCCACCTTCAAGGATGTGCCTACCGACTATGCGCTTTTCGGCCAAACGCCAGCCTTTGGATATATAGAAGCCGCTGCCTCAAAGCAAATTGCTCTGGGCGACGGTTCAGGACGCTTCAAACCCGATTCAGCCACAAGCCGCGAGCAAGCCATAGCCCTCTTGTGCAGGTCGCTCGGGCTGACGCCGTATGCCCAGTCGATGAGCTCCTCTGACGTGGATAGAATCCTCTCTTTCTTCAAAGACGAGCACAAGATATCTTCCTCTTTCAGGCAAATAGTCGCAGCTGCAGTGCGCCTAAAGATTGTAGAGGGCTACCCCGACAGGACTTTGAGGCCACAGGCCAACCTCACTAGGGCAGAAGCGGCCACGCTGTTGTACCGTTCGTGCATGCTTCAGTTGGAAGCAAATCCGTCAGAGTTTTCTCCAGACGGCGACGGATTCGAGGACATTACTCAGATTAAGGTAACTTACCTTCAGAACAGGAATTACACTCGCTGGACAATCTGGATTGTGGATTCCTCGGGCGGCACAGTAACCACTTTGAGTCAAGGCAGCGGACATTATCCGCCTTCGATCCTTACGTGGGACGGCAGGGGCGCCTTGGGTCCAGTGGCTGACGGCGTGTACTTCCTGAAGGGAGAGGCAACCGACATCACTGGTCAGGTGTTCTCATGCCCAGCATCTGCTGTATACGTCCTTAGAAACACCCTCTCCGCGCTCGTGCAACCCTTGGTGGCCGCTCCAGGCGAGTCGTTCCGCTTGCTTGCCACAACTGCCAGCCACGCCAACGCCGTATTTGCCAGGGCACGTTTCCAGAGCGCAACTGTGGAAGTTCCTCTCCGGAGGACAAACCCAACAACCTGGACAGGGACAGTCACTGTCCCACTCAACGAACCTGACGGGGATGTGACCATCGAGTTTCAGGCACAATATCCCAAAGTCCTGAAAAACAATTCAACAAAGGTGGCTGTGTTTGAGCCACTCATCATCTCGGGCAGCGTGGTCCCCAACCCTGCCGAAGCTGGCAAAATGGTACAGCTACAAGCGCGGTGCAACGAAGCAGCGATAAGGGCGTGGGCAATCATGCCCACTGGCGAGACGGTCACGCTGGTCAAAGGCACAGCACAGGGTGTTTGGGAAGGGATCTGGACCATTCCCATGAACACCCCGCCTGGCCAGTACCCAGTAGTATTCTGGGCTGCAAGTCGAAACAAGACTGCATCCTCTGATGTGGCCCTAGTAGTTGAAGGGAACGTGCTGGAAGACATTCTGTTCACGCTAACTGAGTAAAGTCAGCCCTTGCTGGTACTGTGTTTCAGGTCCGCACACAGCCACAAGGCTATCCTTTCCAGAAGCCTGAAGAACTTCGTACCGACGAACTCCTTTCGTCCTAGAGGTTCTACAAGCACTGTGTACATTCCCAGAAGGTTGCCCCCGAGAACGTCGGTGAACAACTGGTCCCCAACCACTGCCGTTTCCCCGGGGGCAGTACCCATTGCCTCCATTGCAGCCAGAAAACCCCTGGCCCTGGGCTTGCCAGCGCCAGCAATGAGCTTTGCACCCAGTTTCTCAGCCAGCTGAGCGCTCTTCAGGTCGGCAACGTTGTTGGAAATGATGCATGTAGCTAGGCCAACGCTATGCAAAGTGTCAAACCACGCTTGCAGCTCCGGGGTTACAGTCCTGTGGTTCCAAAGCACAAGGGTGTTGTCCAAGTCAAAGCAAACACCCTTGATGCCGCACCGGCGAAGCTCTGCCACATCTATTTCGAAGATGGTTCTGAAGCAGCCCTTTGGGCGCAGGTATAGCCTCACAATATCCCTCAGTCTCACAACTCAAATTATAGCAAGCCCCATTCTCCTTCTCCAGGCTCAACCCGCGCCAGGGGCAACACCCAGGAGCGAGCTTACAGCCTGCACCGCTTTCTTTTCAATCCTTGACACGTACGAACGGGAAATACCGAGCAACCGGGCGATTTCCCACTGGGTTCTCTTCCCACCTCCATTGAGACCATACCTTAGACACAGCACCTTCCTCTCCTTGTCGGTAAGTTTCTTCATGGTCTCCATGAGGCGTTCCCTGTCCATCTTATACTCGATCTCCTCCATAACGGGATCGGGGTCGCTGGCCAACACATCCATTAGGGTTATCTCGTTGCCTTCTTTGTCAACACCCACAGGGTCATAAAGACCAACCTCATGGCGGTTCTTCTTCACTGACCTTAGGTACATGAGTATCTCCATTGCGATTCCTATTCACAGCGTGTAAGACTGGTAATCCCATCCCCCAGTCTCCACGGGACTACCGTCAGCACAATGTTTCCAGTTCGGCCATGGACTATCACCTGCCTAACGAGCGTGCGCACCAAATCCCTTCGTTCAAGAAATGGCCAGCTGTCGATCTGGCTAAGCAACCTCTGGGCAGCGCTCCGCACGCTTTCGAGGCTGTATCCTGTTCCAGCCCCTTGGGTCATTTGCGCTTGGATTTCCCTCTTTCGCTGGGAGAGCGCTTCCATCCTGCGTTTGAGTTGAAGCAAGGCCGTCTCCGTCGTGACGTCCAATTCCAGTAAGCCCCGAGCAAGGGCAGCAAGCACGTTTTGGCGCCCCTTCTCTAGCTCAGCCAGGAGTCCCTCGACCCTCGCCAGCTCCTGGCTCAGGCTTTCGGTCTCCCAACCGCATCGCAACGCTTCCGCAACCACAACCTCAGGGTCTGATAGCCAGCTCTTCACTTGCGCCCATACGGCCTCTTCCAACTGAGCTGCTGGGACAAACTTGCGTGGGCGGCACCCCTTGTGTGTGGGGCCTTCCAGGTTGCGACCGCAAGTGTAATACCGATCGTGCTTTCCCCAGAACCCAATCCACGTCCCGCTCATCGGCAGCGCGCAGTCCCCGCACGTAACTATGCCCGAGAGAAGGTAGTCATGTCTCCCCCTGTTTGCCCATAACCGTCGCGCCTGCTGTGCCTTCAGCTGAGCAGCCTGCCAAAGGTCCTGGTCCACTACAGGAGGCACAGAAATCGGTATCCATTGATCCCTTTGCACTGGCCGTCCCCGCTTCCCAACGCCATAGGTTTTCTTCCCGTAGTACCACGTGCCCGCGTAAGCTGTGTTGGCAATCACCTGAGCTATCACTTGCCTGTGCCAACAATTTCTGCTTCGCCTTGTGGGAATGCCCAGCTCGTTCAGCCACCTTGCAATGGTGTTATACCCCCAACCTCCAACAAACCGCTCGAATATCTCCCGAACAACTGCTGCCTCATCTTCCCTAACCCGCACTTGGCCCGTTTGGGGGTCATACTCGTATCCGTATACGTCGAACCTAACAGGCACCCCTCCTTGCCTGGCTTTCTGCAGCTTGCCCAGGGCGGTACGCTCCCGAATCTTCTCGCGCTCATATTCGCTGATAGCGCCTCGCACCGCGTAAAACAATCTCCCCTCTGGCGTGTCCTTCCAGTCAAAGCTGATAAATTCCAGCCGAACTCCTGCCCTCTCAAACTCCTCGGTGAGCAGCAACTGGTGGGCAAGCTTACGGGAAAGTCGGTCTGGGTCCCTGCACACAACCACATCAAACTCGCCAAGGCTTACTCCGTTCCTCAATGCTGCCAACCCCGACCTGTCTAGCGTTGCACCAGAGACCCCCTCATCGGCGTAAACCTGTATGGAAGTTGCCCCCAGCTCCCTGGCACGGGATATGCATGCGTGCTTCTGCTCGGCCAAACTATATCCAAGAGTAGCCTGTTCTTCAGTGCTCACCCTTACGTAGACTGCAGCGCGCATTCACTCTCCAGCTCCTCTATTAACCTCTTGGCTAACATTTGGTAGGCACGCTTGAGGAATTCGGAGGAAGGACAACCGACCACTTTGACCTCTAGTCTCACCTTGGACTTGCCAGGTTCGTCTGTGCCAGTTTGGGCCATCACAACAGCTACCCCCGCTGATTAATACGCGGGGTCTACTTTGTCCTACCACGCAACCGCAGGCCAGGATTCATAGCGAAAGGTATCACGAAGTGCGGACTCTCACACGGCAACCATGGTTGCCAAGGCGACCGCCAGCCCATTGGGATCGAGTGGCAGTCATGTGTGACAAGTGGAAGCCCCATGTGGGACTGATAGGAACAGAGGTCGCATGGGTATTGCACTGGTGAAGAGAGCAACCTACTCCCTACTCTTCAGACCAACTTTGGATTGTCATTCTTTGAGCCTCCCCGCCACTGAACGCCAGGCCTACCAGGTACCCGTTGGCTTCAATAACGTCAGGGTCACAGGTAATCCTCACACTGCCGTCGGAATCCAGCTGTCTGGCTATTAGCCCCCCCGTGAGGTGGGCCCTGCCCTGAGCGTAGAAAGTGCCATTGCATATGACCAAAGCTTCCACGGTGTGGTTCTTTATGTCCACGTGTCCCCCTGGCCTCAGGGACACAAGTACCAGCAAGTTGCCCTCCTGGTCCCCGCCATCAGGCTGGAGGTCACCAACCACGTCTATGTTCCCCGTAGCCACAATCACCGCTTTCCCAGCATATGTGCCGGAAATCTCCAAGTCCCCGTCGACGAAATACAAGCCATCATATTGGGCAACGTGGTCCCCATGGTCCTTCTTGCCCCCTGACCCGCTGCCCAGAAGGTCGTCAGGGAAATCGGTATCACCCGAAAAGAAGTAATCTGCGTGGCTTTCGTACCATTCCCTGTCCAGCTCCGGAAACCCGGGCACGGCTGGGTAGTTCGGGTGTACGTTGCTGCCTGTAATCCCTTGGATGGTCCCAGAAGCATACACGGAAGCGTTCACGATACTTACCGACCCTCTCACGTCCAAGCTGCCGTTCACCATCAAGGCCACCCCAGGCCCTTTTCCAACCAGGGTAAAGTTGCCATTCATCTTTTGCTGATAACTCGGTGGCCCCGGAAACAAGCTGACCCCCTTGAACAGTTCTCCTGAGCCGGAAATGCGCAGCTTGACTGCTAGCTTCCTCCGAGCCCCAATGAACGTACCCTCTGACACAACCTTGATCAGCGTGCCAGGTCCTTCCTGTAGCTTCTCCGCAGTCACCTTTTCGATCTTGCCACCAGCGTAGGGCACATCCTGCATGAGTGTTACTGGGGAATTAAGCAGGATTTGTTCTAGGAGGCCGGATGTCTGTTTGATCATCACCAGTGCCCGCTCTACTCCAGCGTCGGCAGCATAGTACGCTTGCATTCGGTTTCGCTGACGCGCAGCGGTTTGTCTGTGGCTGGTTGCCAGGGTTATTGCTGCACCGCCAAAAATGGCCACAACACACAGCACCAGCAGCACAAGCAGGAGAAGTTGGCCCCACTCGCTTGTCCTTGTGTCGCCTCTCGAGTTTTCCACATTCAAGCTCCCAGCCACTCCCCTTGAACAAACATCTTTACCGAATATGAGGGCCCTGTTGCGTTAGTTCATCACCGACGCAACTGCCTGGTAACGATCCTCAATGCCACAATGAAACCCCCCGGCTCTCGATAAAGTTTGCACGATTACCGCCATGGGTTTCATCGAAGCCGACCTGCACTTACCCTTGCAGTCGAGTATCTAGCGTGAAGCACAGCACAGTTCCTAGTGTGTAGCTACTGCCCTAACTGTCACAGACGTGGTCATCCGGATCACCGGGTCCGTGCCCTTGCTACCGGCCAACACAATGCCTACTCGGCATATCTTGCCAAGGTCACCTTGTCCAACTTGACCCTGCTGTATGGGCAACAGACTGTTGTTCTCATCGAAATAGGAGAAGGTTAGAGTTACCACCAAGTTGGCTATGGGCGTCGGTACCCCTCCAACTTGCCGCACTAATCTGCTGCCTTCGAGGTAGTACTGAACGATATTGCCATCCCCCAACGCAAATTTTACTGAGCTGCTGCCTGCCTGAAAGAATCCAACGGCGCTTCTGAGGTCCCTGCTCATACTTTCCAACCCTAAGCGCAAGTTCTCCTGGACATCTGTCCTCGCGTTTTCCTTGTGCCAGGACGTTACTGTTTGCTGGTAGAGAGTCATCGCCGCCCCAAACACAAGACTGAAAATGGACAATGCAATTACCACCTCAACCAGAGTGAAGCCTGCCGCTCGCGTCATTTCCAGTCACCCTTGTCCATGGTCAATGCAAGCACTTGCCGGTCGGTTGCAGCATGGTATATCACGACCTTTACAGTCTTGACGTCCCGTCTTCCGTCTCCCGACACGTCGATTTGAGAGACCTCCAGGCGGTAAGCATAGTCAGGGTATCCAGCAAACGATCCTGCGGGACTGCTCGGGTCAAGTGGTTCGCCTTGTTCCAGCACGGCGTAGGGCTTATTCTTCAACTCCTCCAGTTTACCCTGGGCAAGGTTCAGGGCAACTACGATGTCCCGGGATTCCACCGTCCAGCGCGCCCCGTTTATAAGAGCGGTCATAAGAGGAACAACAGCGGCCACCAGGAGAACGGTGGCCAACAACACTTCCACCAACGTGTAACCGGAGCATCGGTAACGCTCGCATGCCAGTGCCAGACGCTTTGTCCCCGTTACACGCAAATTCACTTGTCCCGTCCCCCTTGAGCAGACTCCTCTTAGAGGTCAATTTTCCCTATACAAAGCTAAACAATCTGTAGCTCTGTTAGGTACTCATTGTGCAGACTCCAACAGGAAATATGCTGTTAGTGC
>JBNARI010000050.1:0-7398 GCA_049718765.1 Bacillota bacterium
GCCACGAATTGCTTCCAGTTGAAGGTAGAACTGCAGGCTCAGAAACCACAATAAGTTCCGGGATCTTCAGAGATCACGATTGATGAGCTCCAACAATCGTGACCTCGCAGACCGCACGGAAAATGTGGCTCTCACCTTGCCGGCCGCGAGGGCTTGTACCGTCCTTCCCACCGGCAAAACGGCACAGAACCGTCACTGGCAAAGCAGGAAGACCCCTCCTGGAAGGCGAATAATAGCAGGGAACTTACGGGCGAAAGCTGACAACACCTGGCGAATACGGCTGATATCCGCTAAACGGGGAGTGGACTTTCAAACAGTGTCACAAAGGACTGAGGTGTTGCCGTCTCCTGCAATTAACGCTGACCTGTCAAGGATTGCGATCCTGGGCTTGGCAGTCTTGCTTGCAGCAACGCCGTACCTCAGGGGTCTCTTCTTCGAGCCAGACCTCCTGCCCGTGCTGGTGTTCTGTACGGTCATATTTGCGTTGTATGCCCTAGATGCACTTACAAGGAAGAGTTACCTCGAGTTCTGGGTGGGCGGCGCCATGCACCATACTTCCCGGGATGTCGGGGGCTACATGGCCAGTGCTGTGCCCTGGAACGTAGGGCGGTACATGGACATTGCTGCGCTTGTGGTGGCTGTAATGTACTGGATCTCGTTCGCTCTGGTAGCCGTTGACAAGAGGACTGCCCTAGTGGCAGCACTCAAATACACCTGCTTGTGGATGGTCTACCGTTGTGGAGTGTGGGCCGGGAGGCTGGGCCAGCTGGGATGGGCATATGGCGCAATACTGTCGGGGGGGTGCCTGGTGGCGGGACTTGGCATATCGGCTGCAGCGGGGCTCAGCAAGTTCCCTGGAGCCTTCGACGGCATTCAGATCATGTCCACCCTGCAGTATGCAAATGCCCTCGCAGGATACATGATGCTTTGCAGCTTCGTTGCAGTGGCTCTTGCGTCCAACAGGCAACCTGGCGGGGCAGGCACAATCCTTGGCGTTACTGCGGCCACCGTGAATTACATCTTTCTGCTAGTAATGGTGGCAAGCCAGTCCAGGGGCGGCTGGGTGGTGTTCCCCGTCGCGCTCCTTGCTTTCCTGTTCATCGTGCCACGGGTTCACCTTGCCAGGGTGCTATACAACACACTGGTTGGGCTCACTGCTGCTCTGGCGGTCACTCGGCCATTCATGGCGGCGGCCAGGGCTTCGCGGGGCGCCTTAGCCCTTCGGTACTTCCTGATAGGTCTTGCAGTGGTAGCGTGTCTTTCAGCGGGTTTCTCCATTGCTGCAATGGTCTTGGAGCAATTGCCCCTTTCCGCCCGCCACAGGAGAGCGCTTGGTGGGCTGGTTGCAGCTTACCTTGGGCTTCTGATAGTGCTTTATGTTGCTCTGGGGCTATCTGGCAGGCCAGGTGCGGAACGCCTTGTGCCCGAGAGCGTGCTAAGGGAACTCGAGACGCTCCATGCAGGTGCATCCAGCGTGATTTCCCGAGCTGCCATGAACAGGGACGCCCTGATGCTGATAATGGCACGGCCCTGGTTGGGTGGGGGCGGAGGTGCCTGGAATGCGCTGTACCACACGGTACAGTCATACCTCTACTGGAGCACTGAGGTTCACAACCATTTCCTGCAGGTGTGGGTTGAGTCCGGAGTGCTGGCATTCGCGGCTTATGTTGCCGTCTGGATCGGCCTGTTCCGGCTGGCGGTGATGCTTTTCAGGTGGTCACAGGAGTGCGGGCTGCTGCTCGGGCATGCAGACTGGGCCGAGCCAATTGCAAGGGACTGGCGTGGCGAGACGCACGCAATTATGCGCCATGCCAGCCACATCACGGGCCATTGCGGGTTGGTTTGCGGCCTGCTTGCCCTAGGGATTCATAGCGCCATGGATTTTGACCTTTCGCTTCCAGCGTTGAGCATAATAGTCTGGTGCGGGATCGGGCTGGTGAGGGGAAGCATTGAGCTGCTCTGGGAGACGCACCGGATGATGGTTTCAGGCTACATGCCCCGGGCGGAGCGTGCGAGGACGGCAGACACCCGGAACTCTGTGCAAGGGAGACACAGGGCCACCACTTCTGGCCAACCGGCCCGGGCAAACTTGGTCCCATGCCTGGTCCATCTGGGGGGTGCGCTTGGGATTGCAGCGCTGACTTGCATCCTGTCATGGAGGCTGTTTCTGGGCGGTTCTGTGGGTGCGGCAGCTGCCAGGGCGCTGCTGAAACACAACTTCGACCTGGCGGAAAAAGCTTTCACAGATGCAATCCAGCTGGATCCATGGAAAGCATCCTACAAAATGGACCTGGCTCAGGTGTATACTGCAAAGGGGATACTCCTGGAGAAACGGGATCTTGTTTCCAGGGGCACTGAGCTAGTTGACAGTGCCATCCGGACTCAGCCTTTTGACCTCAAGACGTTGCTAAAGGCCACCGAAGTGTATACCACGCAAGGAGAATTGAGTCGTGCCAGGCAGGTGGCAGAAAGATTAGTGCAACTCGTTCCCCTGGACTCCAGGAGCTATGAAGTGTTCGCCAAATGCGTGGTGACCGAAGCTCTCTGGGCATTCGAGGGTTCAACAGAGTCTGGACCGGACACCCTGGCACAGGCGCGCGCCAACCTCCAGAGAGTGACCACAATTCCGGAGCAAATAGACAAAGTCAACCAGAAAACAGCAGTTGCGCGTATCAGGTACGGTGGCTTCCAGACTGCAAGGGTGACTCCTGCCCTGCGCCTTTACATCGGACAGGCCCAGTTGCTGCTCGGTGATGTGGAACGGGGACGGGAAAACCTCGCGGCTGCAGCACGCAACGCCGATTGCAGGGCAGAAGCGACCATGTGGTTAGGGGCCTTGTATATGTCATCGAGAGACCTTAAGGCCCTGGACGGCCTTGGACTGAACCTTAAGGGGGACAGGTCCTTGCAGGACCAATTGAACCGGCTTTCGGACGTTTTGAGGAAGGTGAGGCAACATTGAACGAGGAGAATGTGGTTGTCGAACAGGAAATAGACCTCAGGCAGTACCTGAGGGTGATCTGGAAGTGGCGTTGGCTGATAACCCTGATTACCGTGATTGCCATCTTAACTGCGGGGGTATTCAGCTTCCTTATAATGGCTCCCGTCTACGAGGCCAGAGCCACGTTGCTGGTGACCCACGGCTCGCAGGAGCAGAGAATCGTGACAACCGATGGCACCGAGTCGGTGGTGAATGCAGTATCTCGTTTGCCCATCATGTCCATGAATAGTTATGTGGGTCAGCTCAAGAGCCCTTACTTCCTTAACCGGGTGATTCGCGCTGCAAAGCTGGACCCCAACGAGTACACGCCCGAAAAGTTGCTTTCTGCACTCACTATTACCACGATGAAAGATACAAACCTCATCGAAGTAAAATTCGAAAACACCAACCCCGAACTGGCTGCTTCCGTACTGAACACTCTATGCAAGGAGTTCCTGGCGTTCGTCAGCGAAAACATTGAGGAACAGATGGCCAAGTCTGTGAGGTTTTTGGAACAGCAAGAGGCCGTGGTGAGCAAGGACCTGGAAGCTGCCAGGCAAAAGCTCAGGAACTGGACGGCAACCAACAATACCCTTGAATTACTGCAGCGCAGGGTGCAAAGCCTCAACGATGAGATAGCCAGGCAAAGATCACAACTGTTGCGGGCCCAAGTAGAGAGGGGACTCCTGGACGCAGGCTTTGCGAGATTACGCGAGGAGCTCAGCAGGACGCCCCCAACACTGGAAGGTAATCCTAATCCAGCTTACGAGGAACTTCAGAAGACGTTGCTCCAGAAGGAAGTCGCCCTGACAGAGAAGGAGGCAGAAATCAAGCTGATTTCCGGCTTTATAGACCAGCTCAACAAGGACCTTGAGGTTGCACAGAGCGAACTTGCGGCCAAGCAGGACGAGTACAGGGCGGTGGAGAAGGAAGTCTCCGAGCTGGAGAACACATTGTCCTTGATTAAGCAAAAGAGAATCCAGACGCAGATGGCAACATCTGTCAACATGGGGGAAACTAACATTTCCCTGGTCTCGCCAGCGCTTGTGCCCGCCAAGCCAGTGAAGCCAAGGAAGGCGTTGAACATGGCTGTGGCAGGGGTGCTGGGGTTGATGGTTTCCGTGATGCTTGCCTTTGTGTTGGAGTACATGGACGACACCATTAAGACGGCTGACGATGTCTCGAGAGTCCTCGGGCTACCGACGCTGGGAAGCATACCCGTGTTCGGCAAGCACTGAGCCTGCTGCGTATAGCATGAATCGGAGGGGTGGTTGAAATCATGGTTTTTGGCCTGAAAAAGGGTGGGAGATACGGCGTTTCGACGAACGGGATGTCCCCGCTTCTGGTGACGTACCATCATCCCAAGTCGCCAGTATCAGAGGCTTTCAGGACCCTGAGGACAAGCTTACACTTTACCTCCCCGGGGAGCCAGCTCAGGTTGCTTGCCGTGACCAGCGCCGGGCCTGAGGAAGGAAAAAGCACTGTGGCGGCCAACCTGGCAATTGCCCTTGCCCAGGCGGGGAACCGCGTGCTGATAGTCGACTCGGACCTTAGGAAGCCAGTGCAGCACAAACTGTTTCAGGTTCCGGCAAGCCCTGGTGTAACCAATGTCCTGGTTGATGGGTTGCCGGTAGAGAAGGCAACCGTTGATCTCTCCATCGAAGGTTTAAGCCTGTTGCCTTCCGGACCAATTCCACCCAATCCAAGCGAACTGCTGGGGTCAGGCCCCATGGAGAATCTCCTCAAAGAGTGTACCACCAGGTTTGCTTACGTGTTGCTTGACACGCCTCCGGTCCTGTCTGTAGCTGATACGATGGTGGTGTGTTCCAGACTAGACGGAGTGATCCTGGTGGTAAGGGCCGGGGTCACGCGCACGGACATGGTACGTGAGGCCAAGGAAATGATCGAACAGGCCCGGGGCAAGATCGTGGGAGTGGTCTTGAACGGCGTCAGGTACTCTAGCGATGAGTACAGGTATTACTATTATTACAGCCATCACGGAGAAACCCGTGACAGGAATGTACAGCGGGGAGTGGGCACCATCGTTTGATTGATTTTCACTGCCACATTCTTCCCGGTCTGGATGACGGGGCAAGGCACATAGAGGAATCCCTGGAGATGGCGCTGGTCCTGGAAGGTGTGGGCTGTACTGCGGTGTTTGCTACTCCCCACGTGATGTTGGGAGCGTTCGACAATTACGCGGATGCAGTGCGCAGTGCCGTTACTAGCCTTGCTCAAGTGTTCGCTAGGGAAGGTATACGCCTGAGCCTGGTGCCAGCGTCTGAAGTATACATTGATCCCACAATCCCGCAACTCGTCAGGGACCGCCGCGTGTGCTGCTTGGGCGATTCCCCGTTTCTGCTAGTAGAGCTACCCCACGGAGAGCTGCCGTTTTACACTGAAACCGTATTTTTCCAGGTAATGCTGCTGGGCGTTACCCCCGTGATCGCCCATCCGGAGCGCAACCATACGCTAAGGCGTGATCCTGAAAAACTGGCGGGGTGGGTAGCCCGCGGGATGGTGGCCCAGGTGAACGCTGGCAGCCTGTGTGGCGTGTACGGTAGGAGCGTTCAGGCGGCTGCGGAGAACATGTGCAGGCGCGGGCTGGTAGCCCTGGTGGGCAGTGATGCCCATTCCAGCTCCCAGTGCGAGCTGCTAGGGGAGGCATGGGAGAGGTTCCAGAAGCTTACCAGGGGTACTCCGGAGACATCCGGGGTTGTCAAGAAGCTCGGGGGTGGGCTGGGGTTGAAATGAGCTCGGGGACTGCAACAGCAGCGCTTTCGTTGATGGTTCTGGGAGCTCTCTCCAAGGTATTGGGGTTCCTGAGGGATCAGGTCATTGCGGCGATGTTCGGGGCAAGTGCCCAGACAGACGCTTACCTTGTCGGACTAACTGTTCCCACTGTTGGCATAGCTATTCTCAGCAGCGGAGTCAGCACCACCTTCGTGCCTCTGTATTCTGAGCGGAAGGGGGACCTGGCAGGGCGTTGTGACTTCTGGCTAGGCGTGCTGTGGCTTTCGTCGATCTTGCTTTTCAGCATTGCAGGGCTTGGTGCGGTCTTTGCTCGCCAGGTAACCGGTGCGTTAGCTCCGGGGCTCGACTCAACCACGTTTCGGCTGGCCACGATTTGTTCTGCGATAGTATTCCCAGGGGTAGCATTTACCGGATTGACCGCCCTGGCCAAGTCAGCGTTGAACTGTCACGGGCAGTTTGCAGTACCGGCCCTTGCTCCAGTGGTACAAAACTGTGTGATAATAACCTTTTCACTTGTTGCAGGGCGGCGATTGGGCGTCGTTGCACTGGCTCTTGGTCAAGCTCTTGGCATGGTGGTGGGCTTTTTAATCCAGCTACCCTGGCTGCGCAAACACGGTTTTTGTTTCGGGTGGCCCCGGAACTGGCGCATTGCCTGCCATGGGGCCATGGAAGTCTACCGTCTTGCTCTCCCGCTGTTTGCTTCATCCCTGGTGGGCCAGGTTTACACCTTGGTGGACAGGAACCTTGCGTCTCACCTGGTCGAGGGGAGCATTGCGGCCCTGAGCTTTGCAGACAAGCTACGCCAGCTTCCCCTGGGACTGTTTGTGACCCCCCTCACGACGGTGCTGTACCCGGGTTTTGCAGCCCGCGTTTCAAAAGGCGACACTACCGGCCTGGGCAAGCAGCTGGCAGCTGGAGTGAGGCTAATCCTGATGATCATGCTCCCTGCGGCTGCTGGGGTTGCCGTATTGAGCCGACCCATAGTGCGGCTCGTATTTGAACGCGGCGCCTTTGACGCTTCGGACACCCTCAATACGGCTCGAGCCTTGGTTGCGTACAGCCCTGGCATGCTGGCAATGGCTGTTGGGTCCGTACTGACTTTTGGCATGTACAGCCTGAAGGTGACCCTCTGGCCGATGGTTGCTGGCGCTGTTGGCGCTGGGCTCAACATTTTGCTTGACCTGTTACTTGTGGCGCCCATGGGCCACGTTGGACTTGCTCTCGCCAACTCCTGTGGTTCAGTGTTGAGTATGGTGCTCCTGGGCTTGATGATACATAGAGTTGTGGGAAGGGACACCCCGTGGACCAAGGAGCTGTTTGTGGCCCTGGGCAAGATTGTTGGGGCGACTGCGGGCATGTGCTTTGTTGCCCTTGCCCTGGCTCGTATTCTGGGTTCCGGGAGGGCAATCCTCACAATGCTTCTCATAGGTGTGTCGGCTGCGACGTACTTCCTGTTGTTGCTGGCACTGGGATCCAGTGACGTACATATGCTGCTTGGCCTTGTGCGGCACCGGTTGGGCAAGTACTGAGCAGAGCAGCCCTGTGGTATGCATCTCCTGACTGCACTGAGAGAGCAGTTTCTACACGGGTGATCTGGATGACTTGGCATGCGAGATATAGCTGCCTGTCCAACTTTTAGCCCCCGAATGGAGTTGGAGAAAAAC
>JBNARI010000051.1:0-6301 GCA_049718765.1 Bacillota bacterium
ATGCCCCCTTGGTCGAGTATACCTTCATACAGTGTTTTTCTCCAACTCCATTCGGGGGCTTAAAAGGCCTCACCATTCCGTTGGGTCAACTACTCATAGTTGCTCGAAAACTGCCCTCCTGATGGCCTTGAGGGTCCGGGTAAGCTGGGTCACGGGCCCTCGAAGCGCAGGAAGGTTATCTAGCACCTCGCCGACTACGCGCCTGAGCTGCTCACGCTCTTTGCTCAGAGCTCAGACTCGGAATGCCTCTATTCACTCTCCGCTCCCTGACCCCAAATTGCTCAATGTAAGCTTGCCGCACCGATTCCCATTCGCTTGCATCGCTCTGAGCCGTGCCATCTGGTCCGCACCCTTCTTGCTCCACGCCATCGGCCTGCTCGAAAGTCGAGTTGCATATTCCGGCCTGATCCGACCACCTGATCCGGCGCGAGCCGACCACTTGGTCCGGTAGTATCCGTCCACTGAATCCGATCCCGTCCGACCACCAAATCCGGTCTGTGCCGACCACTTTTGTCGGTTTTCCGGATTGAGTGGTCGGGAGTCTTCGGAAACCTCCCGGGAAAAGCGTTGGCGACATACCCTGCCGTAGGGTTCCTGTTCTGTGGCCTCCAAGTGTACAGAGAGCGCAACACTTATGGAGGAGTGAACGAGACCCATGGCACAGAAGCGGAGGTTATCTATGCGCAAAGTGAAAGAGATCCTGAGGCTGAGGTGGGGGTTAGGGTTAGGGGTGCGGCAGATCGCTAGGAGCTGTTCGGTGTCTCACAGCACCGTGAGCGAGGTCCTGGCCAGGGCGGAGACCGCCGGGCTTTCTTGGCCTCTCCCTGAGGACCTGGACGAGGCGACGCTCGAAGCCAAGCTGTACCCGGCGCCGTCTCAGACGAAGAACGGCAAGCCCCTGCCTGACATGGAGTACATCCACAAAGAACTTAGGCGGAAAGGCGTAACGCTTCAACTTCTCTGGGAGGAATACAAGCAGGCCCACCCGGACGGCTACCAGCGCAGCCAGTTCTGCCAGCTGTACAGAGATTGGGCGAAGACAATCGACATGTCGATGCGGCAGATACATATTGCGGGCGAGAAGATGTTTGTAGACTACGCGGGGCAGAAGGTCCCCGTCATTGAGCTGTCCACCGGCGAGGTTCGTGAGGCCTCGGTATTCATAGCGGTCCTCGGTGCCAGCAACTACACCTACGCTGAACCGACCTGGGACCAGACCCTGGAGGCGTGGATCTCCGCCCACGTAAGGGCATTCGAGTTCTTCGGCGGCGTCCCTAGGGTGATTGTACCTGATAACCTCAAGTCCGGGGTGAAGCAGCCCGATTACTACGAGCCTGACATAAACCTCACCTACCAGGAGATGGCCGTCCACTACAACGCGGTAGTGCTGCCGGCGCGCGTGAGGAAGCCCAAGGACAAGGCAAAAGTGGAGGAAGCCGTTCAAAACTCGGAGCGCCGGATACTGGCCAGATTGAGAAACCGGACCTTCTTCGGGCTGGCAGAACTCAGGGAGGCCATTCAGGAGGCCCTGGAGGACCTGAACAACAGGCCCTTTCAGAAGATGGACGGTTGCCGCCGGTCGCTCTTCCTCTCCCTCGACAAGCCCGCTCTGCAGCCTCTGCCAGGCACACGGTACGAATTTGCTCTCTGGAAGAAGGCCCGGGCAAATGTAGATTATCACGTCGAAGTGGACCACAACTACTACAGCGTGCCTTACCAGCTGGCGAGGCAGGAGGTTGAGGTCAGACTCACCGCTTCCACTGTGGAAGTGCTGTTCAAGGGCAAACGGATGGCCAGTCACAGGCGTCTTTACGGCAAGGGCCAGTATTCCACCCTCAAAGACCACATGCCAGACTCCCACCGCCGGTACCTGGAGTGGTCGCCTTCCAGGATCGTGAGGTGGGCAGAGAGCATCGGGCCCAACACAGCCAAGGTGGCGGAGACCATCCTGGCTCAGAAGCCCCACCCCGAGCAGGGCTTCAGGTCGTGTCTGGGCATGTTTCGCCTGGCCAAGGAGTACGGGAACGACCGCGTTGAGGCCGCTTGCGGGAGAGCCGTCGCTTTGGGCGCTTACTCTTACCGCAGCGTGCAGTCGATCCTGAAGAGAAACCTCGATCAGGCCAAGGCCGAGGCGCCGGTTGAGGTCGTCACCGTGGAGCACGAGAATGTCCGGGGCGCCGGTTATTACATACAGGGAGATGACCAGTCATGCTAGTCAACCAGACCGTGGAAACCCTCCGCAAGATGCGCCTTACCGCCATGGCGGAGGCTTTCCTCGCCCAGAATCAGGATCCCGGTTGCAGGGAACTGTCCTTCGAGGAGCGCTTCGGCCTCCTGGTAGATACGGAGTGGACGTACCGGGAGGACCGGCGCCTTCGGAGACTGCTCAAAGAAGCCCACTTGAAGACGCAGGCGTGTATGGAGGACATCGACTACACGCATAACCGTGGCCTTGACAGGAGCGCCATGGCTAGCCTCCTCTCTTGCCGCTGGATCCGCTGTCAACAACAATTTAGAATTCCCCACTTTCAGCAACATGGAATTCCCCAATTTCAGCAATTAAAATTCCCCACCCTCCCTACGATATTGTTGGTCTTGATCGCCTCCCTTCGTGAGCATCTGGCTTGGCAGTGGGGTACCAGCCCGGAGTTTGTCCTTGAGGCGATAACTCTGCCCTCGAATGTTGATCGTCACCGAGTGGTGCAACAACCGGTCCAACATTGCCCCAGCAAGGATAGGATCACCGAGCAGTTGTCCCCAATTGCCGAAGCTCACGTTGGAAGTCAGAACAATAGAACCCTTCTCGTACCTTTCGGTAACAACCCGGAAAATATGAGCTGCATCAGCTGGCTCGATAGGCAAGTACGTCATCTCGTCGAGGATAAGCAGCTTAGGCCTCGTGTAAAGCTTCAAGCGCTTTTCCAAACCGTTTTGCAGATACGCTCTGCGAAGATCTGAAACGAGCTCTTGCGCAGTGACAAAGTACGTGCTGATTTGCCGCTTGATTGCTTCCATCCCTAAAGCCACCGCAAGGTGTGTCTTACCGACTCCAGGTGGACCCAACAGCAAAACGTTGGTTGCTGTCTCAACAAAACCAAGAGTAGCCAGTTCCCTCACCTGGCGCTCGTCTATGGAGGGCTGAAATGAAAAGTCAAACTCCGCCAGAGTGCGTCTGTACGGGAAACGAGCACGCTTTGTAAGCAGCACAATGCTTTTCTGGTACCGGTACTCGACCTCTGCATCAACAAGGCGAGCCATGAACTGTGTGTATGTCAAAGATTCTCTGGCTGCTTCTTCTGCATGAGACGGAAGCAAGTCTGCCATGCGCACAAGACCCAGCTCGCGTAACCCAGATTCTGCTCTGTCGAGTGCCATCACCTCGTTCATTTGCCGTTCACCACCACCTCGTATACTTCGAGAGGCCTGACCTCTACTTCGGGTGCACGTTGCCAGCCATACACGGTTTGTTTTGAGCCTGCTGACCTCATCGCAATGTTGTGGTAGTGCCTTGCGTCCACTACCGTGTGGTAGCGGCCCGCCATTACCTGATGGACAGCCACAACGTTTCCCCCGTGCTCGATCGTAAGCACGCCCTTCTCGTTTTCCCGGACCAGCACAGTATGGCCAACAAGGTTCCAGGGCACCGAATACCGGTTTGAGTACCAGGAGACAAAGCAATCCAAAGACACTCTCCTGGGCTCCGTCTCTTCTAGCATGAACCTTGCGCCAGGGAGCGGCTGTAACTGCTCCTTCTGCCATCTTTCCGCCGGCACTTCGTGTGTAGTCCCATGAACCCTGACATTGGCAACTCCGTCACGCCACATCCAAGCCTGACGGTTAAGGTCGTCGATGTCTGTGAATTCAACTGGCCAGAAGTTGCCCTTGATGTACCCGATCGGACGCTCGATCTTACCCTTGGTCTGACTCCGGTAGGGCTTGCAAGCCCGGGGTGTGAAGCCGTAGTACTCGCAAAAGCGCAGGTACATCGGCTGCCATCTCACTCCATCTTGGTCGTGAGAAATCACAAGTGTAGAGCAATTGTCGCTCAACACTTCCCTCGGAACTCCGCCAAAGAACTCAAGGGCATTGCGGAAAGCCCTGAGGATGTGGAGCATGTCTGCCCTGGCAATGAACTCAAGGTACAACAAACGTGAGTAGCACAGCGTCATAGCAAAGCAATAGACCGTAGCCACTATCTTGTGTATGTCGAGGTACTTGAACATTCCCAGGTCCACTTGAGCCTGCTGGCCAGGTGGGGTTTCAAACCGGACCGTGGCCTTGTTCGCCAGGGCAGGCTTGTGGGGCCTCATGAAGTTACGCAGGGTGCTTATCTCATCTTGATAGCCACGGTCCCTGATCTCTCTGAGCAGCCTTGCTGCGTTGGAAACGCCAGCCTTCATGCGTTCCAACACGTAATCCTTAAACGGATCCAACTTGCTCACCCTGCGGTGACCGCCTGGTGCAGCTCCGTTTAATGCCTGTTCAGGTTCTTCTTTTGCAGTGACTATCTTCCTGATGGTTTTGCGATCATGACCTGTCTTTCTTGCTAGTTCGCTTATGCTTACCCCTTCTCGATATGCTCTCTTGATATCCAATCTCTCCTCACCCCTCACCATTCGGGGCACCTCCGATCTTAACTCTTTGGTGCCCTCTTTCTCCGTGGGGGTGGGGAATTCTTGTTTGCTGATTTTGGGGAATTCTTAATTGCTGTTTGTGGGGATTTTATCATTGCTGCTAACAACATGGACTACTCCACTTTGGACCGCGTAATCACCGAAGCAGAAGAACTGGGCATCAGGTTCATCGTGGTATCGGGCGGCGAGCCCCTGGTAAGAATGCAGGAGCTTTTGGAACTGGCTCGGAAGCACGACGAATCGGTGTTCCACGTGTTCACCAACGGGACGCTCATCGACTCCAGCGCCGCAAAGCAATTTGCGGAAGCAGGCAACATCACATTTGCAATCAGCCTGGAAGGCTTCGAGCAACAAACCGACGCCCGGCGGGGCAAAGGCATATTCCAAAAAGTAATGCGTGCCATGGACAACCTCAGGGAAGCAGGAGCAGTCTTCGGTTTCTCAGCAACCTACGCAAGAGACAACACTGAAGCTATTGGAAGCGACCAGTTCATAGACCTTGTGGTGGACAAAGGATGCGCTTTCGGCTGGCTGTTTACGTATGTGCCTGTTGGCGGAGAAGCAGATGTCAGGTACATGGCCACGCCAGAGCAGCGCAGGTGGATGTATGAACAGGTGCAAAGATGGCGCCGGGAAAAACCCATTTTCGTAGCGGACTTCTGGAACGACGGTGCTGCCGTTGGAGGGTGCATTGCTGGCGGGCGCAATTATTTCCACATCAACGCAATGGGCGATGTGGAACCGTGCGCCTTCATACATTATGCCAACGTGAACATCAGGAATACCGGCCTGGTTGATGCACTCAAATGCCCTTTGTTCCAGGCATACCAGGCCAGACAACCATTCAATAAGAACCACATGAGGCCATGCCCGCTCATCGACAACCCGAAAGCGCTGGAAGAAATCGTAGCAGAGTCAGGTGCTTACCCAACCCAGAAGAACGGTATCACCGCCTCCCAGCTGTGCCAACCGCTGTATGGCTACGCCGAAGCATGGGGCAAGATCGCAGACAAGATCTGGCAAGAACAGGCAACTGCGGCACAATAGGTTCTGCACTGGTGGCGTAATCGCCGGGAATTATATCTCCCGGCGATTTTTCGTGGAATTTGCAGGAAGCTGTAGGTAGAGTCCCGGCCTGACGGATACGAATCACTATCCTTTCCGCGCCGGAGGCCCCTGCCTTCACGCATGGGGGGGAAGGCGCGACAGTTTTTTCTTCCAGCGCAAACCAAAACGTGCTACCATGAAGCGCTGCAACGTCGTCCGAATGCTCCTTTCCAAAGGACAGGCTAGAATCCTCGATACCCCGGGAGACCGCTGCGCCGCCTTATGGAACGCCGCCAACTTCCGCTGCCGCCAGGAATTCCTCAAGGAAGAGCCTGTGCCTTCCTACGCCACGCCGTGCGCGGAGTTCCAGAACCATCCCGCTAACAGACGTCACCATCCGTCCCATGACTTCCGCCGCTCGCACAAACGGCATCTCCGTCGCCAGCTCCAAACCTATCGCCCTAACACCCGGACTCAGCCGCTCACGCCCTTCAAGACCTAGCATCTTGTCCAGCAAGAAAACGCTCTCGCCTGCCCTCTTATCTTTCAACAAAAAGAAGGACTGTGCTTGCCCACCAGCACCAAGATAAAAACAAGCCCACCTGCCGTTGACTCAAGTG
>JBNARI010000052.1:0-4739 GCA_049718765.1 Bacillota bacterium
TTCAAATTGGATTGGGTGGCCAGTTCATTTCGGATTTCGTGGCCAGTTCAGAGTGGAATATGCACATTACCACGCTGCTGATCCTTATAGCGATTCCGTATTTCTTGGTTGCGGCTGGAGGCATCACTGCCATTACCGAAACACTCCCCAAAATGTATCCTGGCTTTTGGTCCATACGTGGCATCGCAAACACGTCTCTGTCCGTGGGTGCAGTGACGTTTCTCATCTGGCTAATATTTCCTCAGGTATCTCCATTTTTTGCAGCCAGGGGCTTTTGTGCCAAGGACGACTTGACACTTATCAGAGCAACGCCAATCTCTGTATTCTTCTACATTGCTATTCCAATGACAATACTCAGTCTTGGCATTCCTTCATTGCGGCTGCTGCTGCCAAATGTCAACCCTGCGGAGCAAGTGTTTGTGCAGGGTCTAATGAAGTTCACACCTCCTTTGGTTGCGGGAATAGCAGCAGGCGGCATTCTGGGCGCTGTCATATCGACTATTGACTCAATCCTTCTCTGCGTGGGTTTTGGGCTGTCCCGTGACATTTACAAGAGCGCCATCAACCCCGAGGCTTCTGAGAAAACGGAGCTTATAGTGGCAAGGCTTTCCCAGCTTGTCGGAGTTGTGATCGCTGCCTTGTTAGCTTTGCGTGGGCCTGGGGGACTTTGGTGGGTTTCGACGTACGCAAACGGTATCATCGTGTCTGGTTGGACGGTACCCATTTTTGGCGGCTTCTGGTTCCGCTGGGCTACCAAGGAAGGTGCGCTGGCCAGCATAGTGGCCGGACCGGTCGCCTACTTAACTGCTAGTGTTTTCAAGATACTCCCCAGCGTTAACCCAATTTACTGGGGGCTCGGATTCTCCGCCGCTGCCTTTGTAATAGTGAGCAAGCTAACTCGTCCCTCGACAAGAATGCTGCAGTTCTATGACCAGGCCGTTGCTCTGAGCCCTGCAGAGGAGTTTATAACCAAGGCGGTAGCAGAAGGCAACACGGAGGAACTGGTTCGGCGGTCCGTAGAGACTAAGAAGATAGCATGGGGCATGGCTGTTGCTGCTCTTCTGTTCTTCGGCTGGTTGGTGGTCACTATCGGGTTAAGAGTCAAGGTATAGTCGTGCTGCCACGTTCAGAAAGCACGGGGGCCACCAGGTACGCTTTCGGTGGCCCTCTTCCATATGCTTAGTGCTTCCTGTGCGGTGAGAGGCCTGATGTACAGGGGTAGTGGTTAGTAGCTAGAGCCAACCTACCTGGGCTGGCTGGGGATAAGCAGGAAATCGGCGACAAACCTGGTTTCAAGAGCTTTGGTTTAATTGGCCGCAATCAACAGAGCAGTCCTGAGCGATAACCTCCCGCACTATTCCTCGTTGAGGTAGGCTGCTGGCTTAGCCCGGGCTTAGTATGTGCATATTCCCATCGACGATCAGAATGCAAGATAACCCCCAAGTCCCGCAGTTGCTATTGGACCTGGGAAACGCGCGTTGTTCCATAAATACCTGCCATTGCCCAGAATCAGTACAACAGTTCGTCCGGGTAAGAGTTTCTGCGGTGCCTGGTAGATACGGTGCAACCCAACCTACTGAGCCTGGGATCCTCAATAATGATGTTGGGAAACGTGTGCTTGGATTCTCCAATGGCCACCGCATCAGCATGGTTCAGCGCTTGTTCTGGCATCAGATTGACGTGGGCTCCACTCATAACGGTCAAGTCAATATATCCCGCTCACGGAACCTAGCCGCAATTTCGTAGGCGCTGGAGCATGCGGAGTCTCTGCCGTCAGTCCCACCAAATCTGGGGGCTCATCATATGGCACTGGCTGGAGTTGGTCATCGACTATCTGAACTTTCACGTCGGGCTGGCACAGTGCTGCCAGCCGTGGCAGCGTAAGAATCTGCGTTTTATGTGCCGGAGGACTTGTACTGCTGGAGCGATGAGCAACAGCCTCATACCCGTCGCGCACTGCGCGTAGTGCCTTGAGCGAACCTTTTGTCTGGTAACCATACCGTCTTGTTCACTTGAGACTACCAGAAGAAAGGCTCCAGCACTTACGTTCAATCGTGGCAACGCCCTGGGGTTCGATGCTGAGAGTTGCTTCTACGTGCAGCTCGATTTATACCGCAGGGGGCGCGCAAGGATCGTCGCTGCAGGGACATGCGAGGAGCATCGCTCTGTGTTTCGTGGGGTTGGCGCCATGTGCGGCACATGGGGTTACGTTTTGGTTCAGTCCCCGCACCAAAGCTTGAAGGAGCTTCCCGCTAGGCTAGTCACGGCAAACTTGCTTGCCTGACTGCAAGTGAGATCTTGCAAGGGCGTGCTACAACGCCAGCAAGCCTGATAGCGTCATTGTCATAGCCATCATAGCTTGTGCTCACGTGCAGGGATCTTAATCGTGAGGCCTGGTGGAAGAGCCAAAGCAGTCAACGTTCTTGCTGAGACACTGTTCCGGGCAGGATCGTTGTTTCCTCGATCGAGGATTGTCATCGAAGACTTTGCTTGTAGCCGTCTCGCTGAAACTTCCTTCCCCACGGGAAATCTTGGGGGAATTTGGCGTTTGCTGCCCGGTAAAGGGGTTAAGCAAAACGATCGGCCGGGCTAGGATACCCGGCCGCTGATGTGGAGCTACCTTTGCATTGACGTCAAGTGGCTGCAGGTGCCTGTTCTTGCCATATTCTGTCTGCAATCTTGCCCCAGGCTTCGGCGTAGCCGTACAAAGGCTGGCAAAGCTGTGAGGCACTAATTCGGTTCCTCTGCGTGGGATAAGCACCTGACTCTGCCACTATTTCTTCGAGCGCTTTCGGATTGTCGATGAGCGGGCATGGTCGCATGTGGTTCAAATTGAACGGCTGTCTAGCTTGGTAAGCTCTAAACAGAGCACACTTGAGTGCGTCGACTAGACTTGTATTCTTAATATTTACGTTGGCGTAGTGTATAAAGGCACACGGTTCCACATCCCCCATGGCATTGATGTGGAAGTAACTTCGGCCACCAGCAATGCATCCCCCGACAGCCGCGCCATCGTTCCAGAAATCTGCCACAAAGATGGGTTTTTCTTGGCGCCACTTCCGAACCTGTTCGTACATCCATTTCCGTTGTTCAGGGGTTGCCATGTAGGCTATGTCTGCTTGTCCACCCACGGGTACGTAAGTGAACAGCCAGCCAAAGGCACATCCCTTTTCTACCATGAGGTCTATGAACCTCTCGCTTCCCACTACTTCGGTGTTATTCCTAGTGTAGGTCGCAGAAAAGCCGAAGACTACGCCGGCCTCTTTAAGGTTGTCCATGGCACGCATAACTTTTGCAAAAACGCCGTTTCCACGTCGAGCATCAGTCTGTTCCTCGAAGCCTTCCAGGCTTATTGCAAAGGTGACGTTACCCGCCTCCGCAAATTGGCGTGCCGCTTCGGAATCTATCAACGTGCCGTTCAGCAGTTCGTGCATTCTTACCAATGGCTCTCCGCCAGAGACGACTATGAACCTGATGCCGAGCTCTTCTGCTTCAGTGATGACACGATCAAGAGTGGAATAGTCCATGTCCAGGGTTCGATCGTACTCTGCAGCCCAGCAGCCTTTGCACGCCAAATTGCAGCGTCCGGTTGGGTCGATTAGCATTGCCCATGGAATGTGAACGCCATGTTTCTTCTCTGCCCGTTCCCTGGCCGCTGGGGCCAGCACGCCAGCGTTTATGAAGAAGTTCACCCCCAGCTTGTTGATCACGTTTGGATGGGCCTGCTTCAGAACTCTCACAATGAACCTCCGCCAGTTGTTGTTCTCGTCTTCGAACAGCTCCAGCCAACGTTGGATGTACTGCTTGTGAACTTCCTCCCGAGCTATGGTTTCTCCCCACTTGAGCAGCTTGATGAGATTTGTCTCGGGATTGTCAGCAAGGTACCTGAGACCTTGTTTGAGCACTGCTTCACCTAGCATAGCCTTTGCGTATTCGAACGCCATGTGTATCGACCTCCTTTTTGCACGGACTATGCGTGACTCAGGCCCTGATTCAGTAGGCGAGATGAACGCTGGGCTCAGCCTGGGCTCTCATCAGGCACTCTGCAATCGAACATTTCCCGTAAGTGGTCGACAAGTCCCATCAATAGGGACCTGTCCACATGGCACATGGAAGTTCGCCCCTTTCTACGGATCCTAACCAGGCCAGCATCCTTCAGTACCTTCAAGTGCTGGGAGATAGCAGGTTGGCTTACTTGGAGTGCACGACACAGCTCATCCACGGTAAGGCTCCGGGAACACAAGAGCTTTAACATCTTGTACCTGGTTTCTTGGCCGAGGGCCCGCAAGGCACGAATGGCATGTTCGGGAGGCTGCATTAGGTTTTCACCTTGATTCTTAATAGGCTTTGATTATATAAGCAACCACTTATTAATGTTACGCAGCTGGATTGAGTTGTCAAGTCGTTTGGCGGGAAGAGGCCATATGCCGGTTTGCTTGGCTGTGCCAGGTTGATTCAGGAAGCTTAGGGGACGGCTTTTCGGAGGCCATTTCTCTATACAAAGCTAAACAACCTTAGCTTTGTACCCAGGTACTCGCTGGGCAGGCTCAGGCTGAAAACCTTCATCGCCGACGGCTACCTCCTTCACTGTCTGGCCAGCCCGGTACCCCCCATAAGGCGGGGAGGCCCACATCTCCCCAGTTCGGGCCTTCGGCTCTAGGGCTGCTTCCCGGCGTTTTTCCGTCCCTCGGGCCCCCGCCCTCGGGCGCATACTGGGAGGGGGAGTTAGCCCGCCTACC
>JBNARI010000053.1:0-4724 GCA_049718765.1 Bacillota bacterium
CACAGGCAGGTAGCGACCACCCTTCAAGAGATCAAGGCGTGGGGGAGGCAAGTGTGAAAGGGAAGGCTTCTGTGGCGCCCGGTACGTGCGGCAAAGCTTGCTTTGCCTGGCATCTTCTACGATTTGCCCAAAGATCTCCTCACACTCGCCCACACCTACTGCATCCACGTGGTTCAGGGCTTCCTCCGGCATCAGGGTGGCGTGCGCACCGCCCATCACTGTGGGTATCCCGCGTTCCCGAAACCGGACAGCTATTTCGTAAGCTCTCGGAGCATGGGGTGTCTCTGCGGTAAGCCCAACCAAATCCACGGGAGCATCGTGCGGTATTTCCTCCAGCTGGTCGTCGACAATCCGCACTTCCACATCAGGTGGGCATAGAGCCGCCAGCCTGGGCAAGGTGAGTGCGAAGTTCAGGGTGGAAAACCTCAGCAGTCCCTGTTTCATCTGCCGCAAGGCCCGTCCGGCTGGAGCGATGAGCAGCAGCTTCATCTCGACCGCCTCCTGTGCAGGTTGCCTCCTAGCCTGGTGGCCGTTAAAACTTGCGCGCAAGTACTCTGGTAGAAGCGCGACACACAACCACTTGCACTACCGGCACAGGTCAGCATGAGAGGGAACCAGCTCTTGACTCTTAATCCTCTACCTGAGGCTTCATGGCATGGGCACCTCGATTATAGCACGGCGCGCGGGTACAGAACGGCAGAAAGGGACTTCATAGAAAGTTCTCAGTGACTGCACGGCTGAGTTGCCAGCAGAGAACCTTGCCCCTCACACATACGGCCTTAGCCCTACTCGTTGTTCGTGGGCTAACTCACACTGACATACGGAAACATAGCCACTCCCTCCTCGCTTCTTCAACGGGGCCAGGCCCCTCAGACCAAAAGAAAGTCCACATCGGAGAACTCAGCACTCCACTTTGAGGCAAAGGGCTATCAATCAGCTTCCGCGGACCTGATTCCTTCGATAGCCATTATCTCCGGCAAAACATCAGCCATCTGGAGATCTCTGGGAATGGTCACGTGGAAAATTATTCTGATGAACCGGTTTCCATTGATGTACTCCATCTGAACGTTGGTTATGTTAATGCCATGAGCACCCAGAACCATTCCAAGCCTTCCGAGGAGCCCAGGCCTGTCTGCCGATTCCACCGTTATCGTGCGAAAACACTTCTTGGCAGCCATGTGCTGCATTCTTCTCTGGAGAAGCAGGGTACCCACAACGACAGACGTGGTTGCCACGGCAGCCTTGTACATCCCTGCTCCCACGGCAAGACCCACAGCAGCCATCACCCACAGACTGGCGGCTGTGGTCAGCCCGTGAACCGTGCCGCCCTCCCTGAGGATCGTCCCAGCTCCCAAAAAGCCTATCCCGCTCACTACTTGAGCGGCAATACGCCCGGGGTCAGCCTGGGCAATCCCCCGAAATGCCAGTGTCATCTCATTCGAGACCATCATTATCAGTGCAGACCCTACACACACCAGAATGTGTGTGCGGAACCCAGCAGGCCGGTTCATGGCTTCTCTCTCGATTCCCACTAGACCACCAAGGACCGCAGCAAGAACCAGCCGCAAGAAAGTAACCAGGTCCCCAAGAACCATCACGGAATTCACCCTCCTCCTGGAGATCCCCACCGAAAGCTAGCTTCACATTGGGGCTGTTGCTAAACCCCGTTGGCTGGTCTACTTTGAAAGTCGACTCTGGTTAAAGGGGCAAACACTGCGAGAGAGAAGGCGATTCATCGAGATCATGGGCAGGAAACAGCAGATTAAAGAATTTTTCTTTGCTTTTTTGCTTCAAGAGTGTGTTCCCCCGTGACCACTTCACCCACAGACTGTCGAAGACAGTCCATCTTCGTACTGGTGTAAGCTGAGTTTGGCAACAAGTCCACGGGAATCTGCACCGCCGATGGAGAAGGTGCCCGCCACGCTTTGACCACTCCACACCTCCGGTGGGAAAGAAGCATGCATACGTAGTAGCCGCCCCTTCGGCTTTATTTTCATGTTTCTAGCCAGCCGTTACCGTCAAAGCAAGGAAAGAACTTCCGCCGGCGACATGACAGGGACCCCGCCATAGCAGCCCGCCGGAAAATGTTTTTTGTTGCCTGTCACGATGGCATCAGCTCCGCCTGCCACGGCAACCTCTACAAACATCAGATCATCAAGATCCGGCAGCGCGACCTTTAGAGGCGGTGCAACAACCGCCTGGCCTTCGGAGCGGGTGAAATCCAGGAGCGCCTTCACGTCCTCCGCCGCAAACCCGAACCGCTCCCTGCGCAGCACTTCCTCGTATTCGTGCAAAATGCGGTCGTCGAACACGAGATCCAACCGTCCGGTGAGAACCGCGTCCAGGATGCGCGCTGCAGGGCCGTGGGGGGCGAGGAGTGCCGAGACGAGCACATTGGTGTCTAGGACGATTTTCATGACCTTCGCGCGCGCCTTGCCGCCCGGATTTCGGCTGCGACGTCTTCGTCGCTCATTTTGTCCAACCCCAGATCGCGGGCGCGCTCACGCATCCGCGAGACAGCCGCCTGGGCCCGGGCCTGCCGTATCAGGCGGATCGTTTCTTCCAGCCGGGCCTCCTGCACGCCGACGAGGAGCGCCACCGGGCTTCCGTTGTATGTGAGGACTGCTTCTTCGCCCGCGCGGAGGGCTCTCCAGATTTCCCTTCCGCGCAGCCGCAGATCGCGCACGGTGAGGAACCGCATGGCTTCTCCACTTCCCTTCGTAGGCTTTTTCTGTGCCTCTATTATATCACTATTGTGTCACGCGCTCCTTCTTCCTAGTGTCGCTCTGGTGCCGTATTTCCCGGGGAGCCGTTCCCCACGAAGATCGTACCCATGCTGTCATCCAGCCTCCTGATTCTTGAGTTCCACCTTGTACCCGAGTGATTCCAACCTTTTTGCAAATTCCCAAGGGGCTGTTGCTAAACCCTGTTGGCTGGTCTACTTTGAAAGTCGACTCTGCTTAAAGGGGCAAACACTGCAAGAGAGAAGGCGATTTATCGAGATCATGGGCAGGAAACAGCCAGGTAGCAAGTTTTGTGCTTTTTGCTTGTTATGGTTATTGCAGCAATGTTTGGAATGAAGTTCCTGGAAGCATGATCCTGGTTGTCATGGTGCCTTCTCGACTTTCAGCCGGTTATCACGGCTCCTCTCCCAAGCTCATCCCGACTCATAACTGCAGCGGCTCTCGCACTCTGGCTGAGCTTATCATTAACGGTAACTGGGGCCCGTTGTTGCACCCCTACCCGTGCAATACAGAAGCCACCCGCTCAGACGCATGCCCGGCCACAAGCCTAGATACCACACCCAGACCTAGGTTCACCAGCGCGGGGGCTCATGCCAGTAAAGCCTGTATTTTGCCAATCACTTCGGTCACGACCTCTCCGGGGACTGTGCAAATGTATTGAGCCTGGCGTGCCTTCCAGTCCAGGCTCTTGATTTGGTCAGCAAGAACAGCACCGGAAATTTTCAACCCGGCGGGCAACAGCACCTCAAACGGATAACCTTTAACCTTCGACGTTATGGGACAAAACAGGGCCAGTCCAACTTTGCCATTATAGGATTTCGGCGATATCACCAGCACCGACCTTGTGCCTGATTGCTCATGACCGGCTTGCGGTACAAACTGAAGCCACACAACATCCCCGCGGTCAGGAACATAATCCTTCATTTCGCTTACCATACTTCACGCCCCATTGGCCGACCAGTGCTTATCTCTCCATGCAGGTTTTCAGGCGTTACCTGGACCAAGAGTGACTCCAAAGTATAACGTTTTGGGCGAATAATGATTGCATCACCATGCACTTGAAAGTCAACTTCTACACCTTCGGTAAGGCCGACTTCCTGAGCCACCAGCCTGGGAATTCGTATCCCCAGGCTGTTTCCCCACTTCCGTACATGCGTTTTCATCCATGACTGCTCCCTTCGTTCTTCTGTTTACACAAAGTATAACCTCCTCGAAGCCATCCATTCAACTTACGTTTTGACCTCTCGGCGCATCCTCCGTGCAGAATACGACAAGACTTTTACAAATATCCCGCCAGAATGCCCCGCTTTTGAATCGGGGGATCAATGGCGGCCTGGTTTCTTCTCTCGGTCGGGCTATGATTTAAGCAATCCGGAGGAGATGTTGAATGCAGACGGTAACTCTCAAAATCAAGCTCCTGCCCCCCAATAAGGGCAAACTGGAGAAGATGACCCGCATGCTTGAGACCTACCGCCAGGCGTGCTCCTGGTTCCCGGAGCAGGCCGAAGCCGTGAACACCACCAGCCGCGCACACCTGAACCGTGAAACCTACCGGCAGTCATGTAGCTGTTCCACCTCAACCGAGGTACGCTCCAGTGCGCCATGCTCAAAGCGCTGTCCGCTAAGAGATCCTATGTTTCTCGCAGGCCCAGTGGAAAGAAAGCCAGCTTTCCCAAGTTTGACAGATCTGTTCTGGTAATGGTGCGGCAGAACTGCTATTCTCTCCACCGGCTTCCCTCCGGTCAAGTCTCAAATTCGCTGGGGGCTGTTGCCAAACTCGATTGGACGGGAGGTGTTTTCGGCAAGTCACGTTCGGAATCAAAGGGTTTCGGTGTGGGAGTACTGTTAAACTCGGTCTTTCAGGGGTGCCATCTACGCCTGCTGGGGACCCTGTACGGTGAGGGCCGGCTGAGCAACCCAGTCAGAGAACGTCCCTTCCTCATGTAGCGCATGCCAGTCCGCCTTCCAGTCGTGGCAAGG
>JBNARI010000054.1:0-3161 GCA_049718765.1 Bacillota bacterium
GCGATTTGTCAATCAACCGGGATTTTGGAGGAAACGAAAATGGAAAATCTCACCTTCAAGTTTCTCAAAGTCGCAGCGCGCGTCTACGGTGCCATCATCGTTCTGGTTTTCGGAAGCTATTTCACATTGTTGCTCGCTCATAACGATGTGATGCTGCTCAAAGTACCGTACCATTTTGAGTGGGTTGCTGGAGACATTATACTACTTCTGATAATCCTTTGGGGGTTCTTTTTTATCCTTTCAAGCTTTGGGAAGGGGAAATTGATGAACCTCTTCTGTGCGTTTCTGGCTTCTGCTATCAGTATTTTGGTTGGATGGAATAACTGGAGGATGGAACACCTTGGGTGGTTGGGAGTATTGATCGCTTTTTTCTTGTTCCTGCTTCCCTCATTAACAACTCTCATTTTGAATGGGGCCAAAGAATTGCTGTCTGAGCGAAGGTGATTCAGAATGAGAGAAACGCAGTGTAGGGGGCTCGGTTTTGCTAAGTGACCCGCGGGAGGGCAGGCAGCGACTGGAAGGGGAAGAGGCGCTGGAGCGAGCGGGTTGGCCGGGAGGGCCGCGGGGGGCCCAACCCGCCGCTCAGCCGATGCCGCCTTCGGCGCTGCGGCTCATCCGCATCTCGTTGGGCGGCTAAATGAGCACTTTATCTTGCCCGCGAAGGGCAACCGCCAAAAACGAGGAGGTGCAAGATGAAAGCGAAACTGTTACTCACATCTGCTGTTATGGCATTGCTCCTTGTCATAGGGGGAAACGCAAAGTTAAATTCGGCTCAGGCGTCAGTTAAAGATGCCTTCTTGCGGAACTCGTGCTTGAGTAAAGCAGAGAGTTCTATCGCTTTTGCAAGCTCTATCTCGGCCCCCTCGCTTGGTGTAGCAATGGGCTTGGGCTCCAGGAGGCCTGAAGCTTCATCGCCAGAGGTACAAATGTTTATCACCGACACGTACCTGGCTCACACGGAAGAATACCCAGACCCTAACGAACCTGTAGAGGTCCTACGCCTGTATCTGGAAGGGCAAGAGTTGCTACGTTATCGCCGGATAGGGGATGCTATAGCGCTCTTTGAACAAGCAATTCAAAGATTTCCCGAGAGTCGTCATGCCCATGCAGGTTTGGGCTATGCAATGTGGCAACGGTATAAAGATAGCGGCGCTGAGGAGGATTTGCGATTGGCCATAGATGAGTTTCTGCGGGCAGCACGGATTGGGATGAAGTTTGGCAAAGTTCGATATACTTATCAAATTGCCGTGGGGCTGGCACAACTTGGAGACCGTGGCTCCATGGACCAGCTGTTCAGAGAAGCCCTGGACGTTGGGGATAGGAAGTATTTGACCTCCCTCGATTATGCGCGCGGTTTAGGTCTTTTGGGTGATCCCCGCGCCGAGGCTTGGTATAAAAAGGCCATTGAACTTCAGCCAGAAGGCAACGTGGACGCCATAGCGTATTATGCTGAATGGCTTCTTGACCAGGGTCAGGAGGAAAGGGTCTTGCAAATTATTCCTCCCGATGAACACATTGAATATCTTCATTTCTTAAAAGGTGTAGCTTTGGAGAGGTTGGGAAGGATGCCAGAAGCCAGGGGTGAGTATCTGCAGTATATTGAAGCCAGCGCTCTCGATGCCGCTCCATCCCGATACCGCATTTCTGGTAGCAAAGTGCAAGAGGGCATTGTATTTGATGACCAGATCGCTCCACGCGGAATAGGGTGCCAGGGCTATGAGCTTCTTGCCAATGTGATTGAATGTGAGGCTGGTGGGGAATCGGAGGGTGGGAAGCGAGCCGTCGGCTGGACCGTACGTACCCGGGTTTTTATGGGAACCCTTCCTGGGTGTGTCTACGTTAACAACAATAGTTGTGGTAATTTCTTAACCTGTAAGTACGAGTGTGTAATCACCCAGGCTTATCAGTTTGTCTACAATTGCGGCAGGAGTCCTGGTCCAACTTCCAGACACGTCCGTTACGATGTTTACAATGGGTATGCTCCAGATCCGACGATGGGCTATTGCCCCAGTGGGTCATATCAGGGAGATGCTTGCAGCGCTTCGGTGCATTGCAGCAGTGGTGGTGCCAACGGAGCCAGCAATCAAGGCCCAATGCGGTTCTACAGTACTACAGGGAGTTGTCCTACTGGTGGGGAATATAGTTGCTTGACCTCCAAAGGCAAGGTTTGTGGGGACGGTGGCTCTGATCACTGTTTTTATAATAGGCCGTGATTTAAATTAAAAGGGAGGGAGGACCAAGGATGAGCAGAAGGAAGAAAGCCTTGTTACTGGCGTTTTTACTCGGGTGTTTTATGCTAACAGGTTGCCGATCGTCAATAACCAGGGTGAAGGTTTCGGAGAGAGCTGGAGAAAACGTGCTCCCTTCATCTTCAGAGTTGGTGCTTGTTTGGGAAGGGGAGGAAGCTGATGGGTGCCATACGGTGACCCTTGATGAGCAAGGTCGGGCACAGTTTGGTTCCTGCTCTGGCCCCCTCTCTACAGGGATGATTTTGTCCGATATGGAAAGGCCTGAAGATCTTCGCCACTTTTTGAGTACTTATAGACCTTTCCAGGCCGACACTCTTGCCGGGCGGATCAATTTCTTGGGGCATGGGATGAAAACATCTGAGCCCTCCGAACAGCGTGCCATTGCAGAGTGGGCTTCTATTGTGTATCGAGAACTCCTGTATGGGCGCAGTGGGGCATCATGGGGGGCGGCAATAGCTCTGAACCGAGAAGGGGATAATCCTTGTAACCTGATTCAGGTTGAGATTTACGGCAGGGTTATGGCAAACGAGTGCGATGGGGGCATCTCCCCCTATCCCCGGATGTGGCTGACAACAGAGCAACTTGATCAACTTTATAAGTGGATAGACACATTCTCAACCGCTGAGTTGGAGTTTCAGGGCAAAGACGGCCAGCTTATGCGTTTTTACCTTGGAGGTAAGGGGAAACAGCTCGCAACCGGCGTGGAACTGAAGGAAATGCTTGATTGGGTCCAGACGGTTTACGAGATGGTAGCACGGTGAGATGGTGCGGTTTGACCGCCCAACATCTCGCTCCAGCCGACTGCTCCCTCGGCTCGCTTCGCTCGCCTCGGTCGCTGCGGCTGAGCTCGGTGCCGTTGGGCAGTATCCATTTGACACAATGATAGTTTGCTGCGGCTTTGGTGCATAAATC
>JBNARI010000055.1:0-1838 GCA_049718765.1 Bacillota bacterium
TGAGCCATGAGCTCGGATAGGTGAGTGTCGCACAGCCTTGGCCGCACCCGTGATCCCGAGGAGGTATGCACACATGCGCTATATCGCTCTGGACGTACACCATCGTTATTGCGAAGGGTCCGAGCTCCTAGCCAGTGGTAAGATCAAACACTTTCGCGTGCATACAACACGCGAAGGCCTCGAGCAGTTTGCAAGCCAGCTCGGCCCAGATGTGCACCTGGTTATGGAAGCCACGGGAAACGCTCTATGGATCCACGATCTGATTTCGCCGCACGTGGGCAAAGTCCTGCTGGCAAACCCCTTGCGCACGAGGGCCATTGCCGAGGCACGCATCAAGACTGACAAGCTGGATGCTGAAGTACTTGTCCGCCTGTTGGCTGCAGACTTCATCCCCGAGGTCTGGGTACCGAGTCCACAGCAGCGGCGGCTTCGGGCGTTGCTCGAGTACCGCACCAGTCTGGTGCAATTGAGAACTAGCCTGAAGAACATGGTCCACGCAGTGCTGGTGCGAAACGGAATAAGCAGCCCGGTGAGTGATCTTTTCGGCCGGCGTGGCCGTCAGTTCTTAAGCAGCCTCATTCTGCCTGAAGGCGAAGCAATAGTCCTTCAATCAGCCCTGAATTCCATTGACACCTTGGACAAGGAGCTCCAGGCTTTGGAGGGGGAGCTGTGCGTACAGGCCAAAGCACGGCCGGAAGTGAAGCTACTGCTTAGTGTTCCTGGTTTGGACGTGGTGAGCATCATGACCATTCTGGCCGAAATTGGTGACATACAGCGGTTTTCTTCTCCGAAGAAGCTGGCAAGCTATGCAGGGCTCGTGCCTCGGGTTTATGCATCGGGTAAGCAATACTACACAGGTCATATCACCAAAGAAGGCAGGAGCGTATTGCGTTGGGTCCTGATACAGGTGACACACCGGGCAGTACAAGTACCCGGTCCGATCCAGGCATTCTTCGTTCGCCTTCGCGCGAAGAAGGGCTACAAGGTGGCCATAGTAGCTGCTGCCAGGAAACTTCTTACTCTCATCTGGACATTGTTGACACGAGGCGAGCCATATCGTGATGCAGATTTCCGCAGGACTCAGCTCAAGGAGCGACGTATGCAACGGCGCGCAATACCTTACCCGGCAGTGCAAACGGCTGTCTTGACACGCAAGCTTGAGCAGTTGCTTGTGGAAGAGACCATACGACCCATGGGGGAGGCGGAAGGCGCTTGCGTTTTGTCACCTATGATGACAGCGCAACACCGGCACAGGCTAATCTGGGCTCTTTGGGTGCTACATCGACTTGATAATGCTCTGGAAAATTGTAAATCTCAATTCTTGATGAGAAGGCTCGGTCAATCTCGTAGCGTGAAGCTCGCGCTTGCATAAGACGGATCTTGCGGCGTCTTAAGTCATCCCGAAGGTGATGATACTCTTTCTTGTTCCACAACATGCTCCATATGATGCAGAGGAGCTTTCTGGCGGCCGCTACAATCGCAACTTTATGACCTTTGCGGCCTCTAAGCCGCAAGTACAACGCGTGAAGGAGACCAGGGTGCCTCACCACTTGAAGCGCAACTTGGATCATTATCCAGCGTAGCATGCTCCTTCCAGCCTTGGTAATATGCCCGGTGTATCGTGTTTTCCCTGACTGGTAAACCGCAGGCACCAATCCGGCGTAACTGGCCAGTTTCTTCGCCGATGCAAAACGCTTGATGTCGCCAATTTCGGCCAGAATGGTGAGGGCAGCCAGCACGTTAATGCCGGGGATGCCGAGCAGTAGCTCAACGCCTGGAATAAGCTTGGCTCGCCAGTTGAGTTCTTTCTCCAAGCTTTGGATCTCTTCCTCCAGAAA